>NZ_AWQQ01000162.1 GCF_002607855.1 Desulforamulus profundi | reverse complement strand
GTTAATAAATGGTTTTAATGGTAATATTTTTCTTATAAAATACACAAAGGAGGGAGAAAAACCACCTTAAACAAGTTCAAAAAAATGTCTTGACATCTTTAGCCACCATAACATGTTGAGGGATTTGCTGGAATCAATGAGCTGCCTGGCGACTTTACAGGTTTGACCCATGAGCTGCCTGAAATTATGCAGCATGGTGTTAAAACTGTGACCCAGCCTGGCCACCTCATCATTCCCCTGGACGTGAAAATCTCGGGTTAAGTCCCCCTGGGCCACGATGGCCATATTTTCCGAAATCCGGTTGAGGGGGCCAAGGATTTTGCCAATTAAAGCGAACAGGATGACTCCCAATACCAGCAGGGAAAGGACCAGGTGAATGGCACTGTCCCGCAGGACATTGTCCAGTTGCTTCAATATCCCTGTGCGGTCCAGGTTGGCCTTTACATAACTGATGGGAACACCGCTGTAGTCATAAACGGGAATAATCAGGACAGCCGCCGCCGCGTTATTCAAATACACCGAGTGAACTCCCTTGCCGGACATGGCTTTCTTCACCTCGCCGGCATCCACCGCCAGGGGATCCCTTTCGCTTGTTCCGGCCAGGGGTTTATTTTTGTCAACCTTCTGCCATGCCACACCGCTGCTGGCGTAGGGATACATGAAGAATTCCCCGCCGCATTGTTCCTTCCACCGGGCCAATAGTTTGGGATTAAACCCCATGCCGTATTCAGCGCTGCCGATATGTTCGCCCTGGTAAAAAACCGGAGCAACCACCCGGAAGCCATAACCTCCACGTCCCTCCTCCAACCCGGCCACCAATTTCTTTTCCTTATTGCTTTGCATAACGGTGGCCCGGAAGGAGGACAAATCATCCCCAAATTTTTTGGGTTGGTGCAGGCGCAGAAAAGATGTGGCCGGCGGCAGGTGAAACTGAATTTGCTCAATGCCGTCCCTTTTGGCCTGTTCAAAGATGGGAGCGGTGAGCCGTAAGAGCTCCTCCCTGTTCCTTTCGGCAAAGGCCTGCTGAATATCCGGCATGTGAATGATACCGGTAAGTCCCATTCTGGCGGAGGTAAACACCGCCTCCAGGTCATTCCTGACAATGGACTCGATGTTGCGGTAGCCAACCTGTTCTTGATCCAAAATAGCGTCTCTCATTTGCCGGTAGCTCAGTGTCACCAATGTAACAAGAGAAATACTTACCAGTATAACCAGTGGAACCAGAAGTTTTGTTTTCACACTTTGCAGCACCCACCGCACCCCTTATTCTGCTTGTTAGGAAAATTTTTAGGAAAAATTTGACGAATTATATCATTATTAAATTAACATTAAATTTCCAATCCTAAATGTCGTGTTAATTACAGTGAAACTGTCTATTTTATGACAATAAAATTGCTATGCCGGTTATTTTCCGCTGCAAAAAACCCCTGCCTGGTAATAGGCAGAGGCTTGTCCGGTCTGTGCATTAAAAGAGGATACCGGGCGGGGTCGGCACACCCAGGAACAGGGCAAAGGTGGCATACACGGCGCCGGTAAGGATCACGGCAAAACCCGTTGAGATGCCAAGGGACGCCAGGTTCAACCCCCAATCGCTTAAGTACCAGGACATCAGTGTTAAAAAGACAAAACTGGAGATATAAAACCCAACCACGTTAATGGCCACGATATAGATCACGGTGGCTAAAATCATGAGAAAAGCACGGCCGTAGGCCAGGTCGGTGGTATTGGAACATTTGACACCCTTGCAGGTAATCCCTCCGACAATCAGGTAAACACCTGTGCCCACTAAGAACACTTCTAATATCAGGGGAAAAATGTTGCTGTGCAGTTCCCCTGCACACAGAATGCTGCAGCAATCAGGATGCTGATGATACCGGTTAATAAATTCAAACGGGGACGGTTCTTGACTTGAATTCATTTTTATGAATTCAAGTCAAGAAGAACGAAATCGCTCCGCGATGGCCTTGGAAGTAATTACCCAGAATAAAATAACATAATAAAAGTGAAAAGTATGCCCTCTCTGTGATATTGTTTAATCGCCAAACAAAACAAACCCAGAGAAAGGAGCATACTTTTCACTTTTATGATTATACCACATCCAAATAGACAAATACAAAGTTTATTAAAATAGCCAGGCCCCCTCCTACCTTCTGAAACGGTGGATTAGTGTGTACAAACCATCAAAAATCAGGAGGTATTTCCATGAATCACTATGAACAAGAGATAAACCTATATTTCGAACTCAAAGGGACTCCAGAATCATCAAGAGAAGCATATTTGCGAAGGATTAATGCATTTGTAAATTTTATGCAGGACAAGCATAAATGCAGGGAAGACATTACGGAAAGCGATATCCAGCAATACATCCTTTATCTTAAGAAGGAAAAAGGTCTTTCCCCGGGAACCATTAATAACTACATTTCTGCCATTAAGTTTTTTTATACCTGTATAGTGGATAAGGAATGGAATCCAAAGAAAATCCCACGGATGAAAAGAAACCGTAAACTTCCGGTAATCCCTCCAAAGCAGGATGTGCTGGCGATCTTAAATGCAACCGCTAATCTTAAACACAAAGCTATTCTGGTGTTAATTTACGGAAGCGGCTTACGGGTTGGAGAAGTAGCCAGGTTAAAGATTTGTGATATTTGCAGTAAAAGCATGCGGGTTCGGGTAGAAAACGCCAAGCATAATACAAACCGATATACCATTTTATCGGATATAGCCTTGAGGTGTTGCGAAAGTATTTCAAGGCATACTTAGGTATGCCCAAATCAAGTCAAATTTATGAAGAAATATACACGATATACAATAAGTATGCAAAATACAGCAAAATTAAAAATCAAAAGGCAAAGACACAAAATTAAAACCCCATAGCCCGGGAAAGTCGCGACTTCGTTCTTCTGGGGCAATCAAAAATTTTGCGCTTAGTTTTTTGCGTAAGTATTATTAAAGGCTCAACAATCAGCTAATATCTGACGGTTGAGCCTTTTTGCATGCAAAACTTCCGATTGCCCCCTTCAAGAACCGTCCCCAACTTTACTTGTGGTTGCAAGTAAAAAAGAAACCTCACTGTCTTAAGTGGGGTTTCTATTGGTGGGCGATGACGGGATCGAACCGCCGACATCCTGCTTGTAAGGCAGGCGCTCTCCCAGCTGAGCTAATCGCCCGTATTTATGGTGACCCCTACGGGATTCGAACCCGTGTTACCGCCGTGAAAGGGCGGTGTCTTAGACCACTTGACCAAGGGGCCAATTGAGAGGTGGGAGGTGAATGGTGGGCCACCAGGACTCGAACCTGGAACCCGCCGGTTATGAGCCGGATGCTCCACCATTGAGCTATAGGCCCGATATTTTTGGCTCCCCGAGTAGGATTCGAACCTACAACCTACCGGTTAACAGCCGGTTGCTCTACCGTTGAGCTATCGAGGAGCATCACCACGAAAGTTATTATACTAAAACAACACTATCAGGTCAACCTTATATTTTTGTTTTTATACCCAATTTTTACTTTGGCTTAACACTGCTATTAATCCAGGTAATCTTTAAGCTTTTTGCTGCGGCTGGGGTGCCGGAGTTTGCGCAGGGTTTTGGCTTCAATCTGACGAATGCGTTCCCTGGTCACGCCAAATTTTTGGCCCACTTCTTCCAGGGTTCTGGCGCGCCCGTCATCCAGTCCGAAGCGCAGGCGCAAAACCTTTTGCTCCCGGTCGGTCAGAGTTTTCAAGACCTCATCCAACTGTTCCCGCAGCAGGGTAAAAGATGCTTCCTCCGCAGGGGCCCGGGCATCGGCATCTTCAATGAAATCGCCCAGGTGGGAATCTTCTTCCTCGCCGATGGGGGTCTCCAGGGATACGGGTTCCTGGGCAATCTTCATGATTTCCCGCACCTTTTCGCCGGAAATATCCATCTCCTTGGCAATTTCCTCAGGACTTGGCTCTCTGCCCAACTCCTGCAGCAATTGACGGGAAACCCGGATCAGCTTGTTGATGGTTTCCACCATGTGGACCGGAATACGAATGGTCCGGGCCTGGTCGGCGATGGCCCGGGTAATGGCCTGGCGAATCCACCAGGTGGCATAGGTGCTGAATTTATATCCCTTCCGGTAATCGAATTTCTCCACCGCTTTTATCAAACCAAGGTTGCCTTCCTGAATCAAATCCAGGAACAGCATGCCCCTGCCCACATAACGTTTGGCAATGCTGACAACCAGTCGCAGGTTGGCCTCGGCCAGCCGGCGCTTTGCCTCCTCATCTCCCTGCTCCATACGCTTGGCCAGCTCTACCTCTTCTTCCGGAGATAGCAGGGGAACCCGGCCAATCTCTTTCAGATACATTCTTACCGGGTCATCGATACCAATGCCCTCGGGAATGGTGAGGTCCACTTCTACCTCTTCGGACGGGGCGTCAACGGCATCGTCTACTTCCAGTGGCTCCAAATCAGTGGCTTCGGGGACGACTTCAATGCCCATGGCGGCAATTTTTTCATAAATGTCATCAATTTGATCCGGCGATAGTTCGGTACCCTGCAGGGTATCCATGATTTCTGTGTAAGCTAGAACGCCTCGTTTTTTGCCTTTCTCTATCAGCTCTTTGATTTGTTCTACTTTTGTTTCGTCCCTCATGTTGCCACTCCCCTTTCGGCCCCTCGGATTTATTCATGGTTAACTGAATTTGACGACTAAGATTCAAGACTCTTTCGGTATCTCCGGCTCTTTCGGCCACTGCCAACTTCAACAGCAGGTCCTCCAGCCTAGCTTTTCAGTGGACTTCTTGATGGTGTTAATAAAATCAGTCAACATTTGGTCGGTATTTTCTCCGGGTATTTCCTGTACCAGTATACCGCTTAAAACCCTTTGATGGGGTTCTTCCAGTAAATCAAACAGTTTATTGACGGGCTGTTCCGCGCCACAGGCCAGGGCTGCATCAAAAATCCCCTGGAAATCCGGGTTTTGAAAGAACTGCCGCCCCAATTCCATGACGATTCGCTCCAACCACACCCTGTTCTCCAGGGCAAACCGGAGAATTCCTGCCTCGGCATGGGACCGGGCATCCCTGGGCTGGGCGAAAGAGAAAGAATTGGACGTACTCGCTATATTATGGCTATCTTTTGCAGAATTATCCCCGATTTGGGATTTTTTTCTGGTATTTTTCTTGAATGATTTAATTTCCTCCAGCACGGTCTCCCAATTTACCTGTAAAACCGTGGCCGTTTGCTTAATGGCTTCTTCTAATTCAATTGGACTGGCCACAGCAGCCAAGTTGGGTAGCACCTCCTGAAGGACTCTCTTTTTGGAGCCACTGTTTTGTATACCAAACCTTTTCACTGCCTGCATCAGTTTATACTGTACCAGGGGGATGGCCGTATCAATAATCTTTAGCCAGCCGGCCATGCCGTTTCGCTGGATAAACTCATCGGGGTCCTTGGCGCCTACGATGGTCGCGATGCGAACCTGGCAGCCCAGATCCTGCAGGATTTCGGCAGCGCGCATGGCGGCCTTGACACCGGCAGCGTCCGCATCGTAGGCAATGACCACGTCATGGGTGTAGGCCATCAACAGCTTACCCTGTTCCCGGGTAAAGGCGGTCCCCAGAGAGGCCACGGCATTGGTAACGCCGTGCTGGTAGGCAGAAACAACATCCATGTAACCTTCCATTAAAACAGCGTAACCAAGCT
>NZ_AWQQ01000161.1 GCF_002607855.1 Desulforamulus profundi | reverse complement strand
TAATGTCAGCTCCTTGTCAGATTTCATCAATGACCAGTAGGGAACGAGTCAGCGCCGGATGCCTCCAGCCTCGGCTTAATGGTATCCGCCAGACCATCCTCCGCCGACTGGTAGATGACTCTGTAAAGAACAGATTGGCTACAGAATTAGCTAAGGAATGCAAAAGCATGGATGATGTCCATAACATGCTGAGGGATCTTTTTAAGGACACCATTCAAAAAATTCTCGAGGCGGAAATGGATGCCCACCTGGGCTATGAAAAACATGACCCTGCCGGGGATCTTTCTGGCAACAGTAGGAACGGATACAGTAAAAAGACTGTTCAGACCCAAATGGGCAGAACAGAAATTAAGATCCCGTGATCGTAACGGCGAGTTTGAACCACAAATCATCAAGAAATACGAAACTACGGCCAATGAACTGGAAGAACAAATTATTGCCATGTATGCTAAGGGCATGTCCACCAGGGATATAGAGGACCATATGCGGGATATTTACGGCATTGAAGTCTCTGCAGCTATGGTCAGCAAAGTAACTGATAAAATCCTACCTATGATTGCAGAATGGCAATCCAGACCGTTGGATCGGGTTTACCCGGTAGTCTTCCTTGATGCTATTCACTTCAAACCGTATAGTAAATAAAGCAGCCTACAGTGTACTGGCCATCAACATGAACGGTCAAAAAGAAATATTAGGCATCTGGATTGGCGAGCATGAAAGTGCCAGTTTCTGGCTTGGAGTCTGCAATGACCTTAAAAATAGGGGCGTTGAAGACATTTTAATAGCCTGTAAAGACGGTCTTTCCGGCTTTAGCGAGGCCATTAACACTGTTTTCCCCAGGACAAGGATACAATTATGCGTCATTCACCAAATTCGTAACTCTATGAAATATGTATCCTACAAAGAGCAGAAGGCAGTAATGACTGACCTTAAGAAGGTTTACCAGGCTTTGACCCTTGAAGAGGCTGAATTTGCCTTTGAGRAATTTAAGGAGAAATGGGGTAAGAAACACCCCATCATCATCAAGTCTTGGGAAAACAACTGGCTGGAACTAACGGCATATTTTGAATACCCTTATGAGATCAGGAAAATGATCTACACCACCAACATCATTGAAGGATACCACCGGCAGTTAAGAAAGGTGACAAAAACCAAAACTGCCTACCCAACGGATGATGCTTTGAAAAAGATTATTTACCTGGCAACAGAATCAATCTCAAAGAAGTGGACTATGCCAATCCGGGAATGGAGGAATTGTATCTCCCAACTTGCAATATACTTTGGGGATAGAGTTCAGCCAGGGATTGCCTAAAAACAATGGGTTAGGTAACGGGTTTATCGCTTTAGTTCTCCCGGAGATAGTYATAAAAGGAAGAAAGCTGGGAATAATATCCTCAGCTATCTCCGGCAGAACCCTGCGGGGCGCTCGGGTTGCTCCCCAGCATTGCCCTATCCTCCCGACAGGTAAGAGCCACTATAAGCCTACCCAACATCATAACGGAATAATCCAATTACACAAAATTTTGTACACTCCCTACTCAATGAGGATAAAACAGGGAAAAAATAAGAAACAGGTTCTCACACAGTGGGAGCCTGTTTCCTTTATAAAGGTAATTATTTTATACTCATTGCTTCTTTGGCCATCGGCATTAGTTTGGGGTCCTTCATCATGGCCATGAAAGTATCTTTCATTTGGGGGTCGGCCATTATTTCCATCATAGGCTGCATCATGGCCGGGTCGGACATGATTTTGACCATAGCTTCTCTGGTCTTTTGGTCACTCATGATCTTCACCATGTTTTTCTGCATATCGGAGTTGTGCATCATGTCCATCATGACGGGCATCATTTTTTCAGAGCTCATGATTTTGGTCATTGATTGGCTTGCATCGGGGGAACTCATGGCCTCTATCATCATGTCAGGGTTCAGGTTCATCATACCTACTATATCACTGGCATTCATTCCCTGCATTTGGTGTTGTTCCTGAGAGGCGGCGGTATCAGCCTTTTTCTCTTCCTTGCCGACGCAACCGCTTACCAGTGCAGCCATTAATATTAAAGAGACTGCTACCAGGAATACCTTTTTGATTTTTAACATTTTGTTGACTCCTTTTATTGCAACTCGTTTAGACATTGGAATGATCCCAACTATGTAGCAATAGTCACCTCCCTAGCAAATACATTTATTACTTATTACAATTTTCGACTATTTTTGCTATTTACCTGCTGTACCAAATATGACATTTTTGTAACAAAAAAGAATGTACATCCGCACTTGACCAACAGCTATCCGCTAATAACAAGAGCAATTTTTACCGGAGGATTTAGCCTGGTAGAGGAGATTATCTGCCTTTTTAAACAGTTCTTGGGCATCTTGTGCTTCTGCGGGATATTCCGTTATACCGGCGGATACGGTTATCTGCCGGTGTGGGAAATCATGGGATGAGATGGCCTGGCGGATTCTTTCGGTGACCGTTACCGCCCCGATTTTATCTGTTTCGGGCATGATCAGCACAAATTCCTCTCCGCCGTACCGGGCGATGATATCGGTTTTTCTGATATGCTGCTCTATTAGTTTTCCCACTGCCTGCAACACCAGGTTGCCTGCATCATGACCGAAGGAATCGTTATATTTTTTAAAATCATCGATATCAAAAATGACCAGGGATAAGGAGCGCTGGTAACGGTGGGCCCGTTCCAGTTCGTGGATCAGTTGCTCCTGAAAGTACCGGAAATTATAAACACCGGTCAACTGATCATGGGTGGAAAGATATCTTAATTTTTCCCGGAGACTTTTCTCTAGGTCCATGATATTGCCTACAAAATAAATGACGGCCAGCATGGTGCCCAGCAAAATAAAAAGGGAGATATTATGCTCAAAATGCCTGCATAGACAAACATAAATGATAATTGCTGAAACTATGACGGCAAAACTGATGGCCACTTGCTTGCCGAAGCGGACCAGGTAAATAAGAACCAGTATAATGTAAAGCCCGTCGTGATAACTGGTGGTTAACGTTGACTTCAAAAAAGTAAAAGTGCCCATAACCAGCAAATCCACTACAAAATGAAAATAGCCCCACTTGCCGATCTTCGGCGAGGGATAGCGGGCTTGCATCAATAACCACAAGGTAGAGTACAGGAAAAGCAAAGTATAGCCTACCATTGCCCGGGGGCTGGTATGGCCTAGGTTCAGTTCAACAAAAACAATAAAAAGGGCAATCATAATCCTAAAGCTGCCGATGATACGGTCCAATTGCCGGGTATGGTCCAAAACATCCCGGTCAAGGCAGGAAACAGCATCTGAAAACGGGTTATTCAATTTCATGCAGGTTCACCCTTCATACTTAGTCTACTTAATTATTCGACCTTGTTACTTAATTTTAAAGGGGTTGTAGTTGAATTTAATAACTAAAACCAAAAGTATCACAAAAATGTGTTACTTTTGTAACAGGGATGTGAACTTTTTACTGTATTCATTTTTATGTTGAGTAAAAATAAACAAGGGAGGTTACCCAATTGAAAAAAACTTCAATCATTACTCTGTCTTTAGCTTCCAGTTTACTTATTGCTTCTACTGCTTTTGCAGCCAATGACAATAGCAGTGACAGGAGCAATTATGTTCAGATGTTGAATAACTGCAAGGCAGCTTTAAAACAATCTGTAGGACAGGATTGGAAGTCCCATATTGAAATGATGAAGGCGGGTAACTGTCCTGACTGCGGTATGACTGCCGAAGAATGTACTATGAATATGGAATAAGAATGATTGGGCTCCTCGGTTAGGGGGGCTCCATTTATTTAACCTGAATCAGTGAAATAAACTCTTTGTGGCACCCAAACCCAATTCAAGAACGATGATAAGCTAACTATTTTTGAAATTGAACAAGGTAACGACGATTTAACAACTCATTCCGGTCTGGCTCTTATAGGTGCGTTATTGGCTAACACCAAAATAAAAACACGGCTAAACAAAACAATGGCTGCAGGGCAAAAGAATCCTCATATTTCTAATGGAAGTGTTGCTATTGATTACATTGGCTTGTTGTGCAGGGTAAGAGTGATTTTGACCATATAGACCCCCATGCCGCTAAAGCGGCACCAGCAAGGATGAAAATTATATTTTCAGGATAGAACCGTTCAGGGAAGATAATTTCTTTGCCATCTCATTAAATATTAACTTAGATCCGGTAAGTAAAAAAGAAAAACCCACAAGACCTGATCAGAATAATTTGTTGTAAAAAATTTAACAAAAAAGAGGACACTCATCTCTTTCGTGAATTGGTAAAGTGACTAAACAAAACCATTACGAAGGAGAGTGTCTTCATAATGAGGGTACCACAGTTACTTACCAATAATCAATCAGAAAACCTTACACGTCAGCAAAAACGTAAACTCCAGCGTACTCACCAAAAAGCTTGTTCCAGGTTAGAGGGACTAATTAGAAAAATTAACTTACCAGTAACCTTTGATAACAACTGCGTTACCAGTTTCGGCAATTTCGGCTTGTTTGAAGTTCTAAAACAGGCCATTGGGCTTGTTGAAATCGTACAGAAGCATTTAACGGTAACCCGGCATCACAACTGTACTTACAGTGCAGCTGAAATAATTGATATCATGATTGTTCTGCCCTAGGACTTTTGAGATTTGACCATATGAACGCTCTTAAATTTGACTCTGGTTATATGAAAATCAAGGATGATCATAGGTTACCTGAATGAACAACAATCATGGTGAAAACTGGATGATAAATATGCTGTTTCTGAAATAACTGTACCGCTTCCTTCCTGGGAAAGGGTCAGACGGTTTGTCTTTATCAGAGAAACAATTAACACTGTCTCTGGCGGTGACCAAATATCCTTTGACTTTAAAGAACTATAAGATTACAAATTATCGTTACTAACATGGAGGATCTCCCTCCTGAAGAAGTCTGGCGCTGGTATCTGGAAATGGTTTTTCTATCCGAAAATAAAAAACCTACTTCTTACCGGATTCAAGATTAAAAAGCAAGTGGTATCCCGAGATTTTTCAGTGGCCAACCTTAATTGTTCTTGCTGTTATCATGTATGAATTGTATTCCTGCAGTATTCACTGCTGGTACTTGGGCACCCTGGCATCTATCTACACCGCTTACCGCATTGCCAAAGCCAACTATCCTGAAAATATAGTTTTCATCCTTCTGCTGGTGCCGCTTTAGCGGCATGGGGGTCTATAAAGAAAATCAAGTTATGGGTTCCGTCATTCCCTTTGCCATTCTGATCCTGGCCCTGGTAGTCTTCAACGTATACCTGTTTCTGTTGCCAATGGCCCACAGAATGTAAAAAGTAAAAAACAGGTTACCTTACGGGTAGCCTGTTTTTCGTATAGCTAATAGAACTCAGGGGGCTGGGCATGACTGTTGACGTAACATTCTGGGCTGCCTTTCTGGCAGGTATTTTGTGGGCCGGGGGATTATCCATCCAGGGTGGAGTAGTGGCTGGTTTGGTCATTTGCCTTTGGTTTATACGTAGGCATAAACTCCCTGCCTGGGAATTTGCCGACGTACTGGCTCCGGGCTTAATCCTGGGCCAGGGTATTGGCAGGATTGGCTGCCTGTTGAACGGAGACGCTTACGGCATACCCACCAGCTTACCCGTCGGCGTTATATATAGGGAAGGAACTCCCGCCTATGCTGCCTACGGGGCACAGCCCCTATTTCCGGCGGAAATCATAGAGGGGGCGGCGGATATTGCCATCTTATTTATCCTGCTGCGAATATTTAGGCGCAAACCCTTTGACGGTGCGGTGGCGTTGACCTACTTTATGCTTTACTCCTTAGTCCGGTTTACCCTGGGGTTCTGGCGGGCCAACAGCTTGACGATCCTTGGCGGTTTGAAGGCAGCCCAGTTGACCACCCTGGGTACGGCGTTGCTGGCACTGGGGCTACTTATCTACAAATGGAAAGAAAAATCAAAACGCCAGATAGGGATGGCCGGGGTTAAAAGTATATAGTAAATCAAGGCGACCATAAAAATGAAGGTCGCATTGATTTTGACGTCTTTTAACTAACTACTCCGAGACCAGCACATACATTTATGAAAAATAAGGAAAATTTGTTTTTGTAATATTCCTTTTCAATCTCTGTATAAATAATTTAAAAACAAAGTTGGAAGGAGGGGAGTACCCTTTGTGTGATGACATCAAGAATAAATCCTTGAGCATTTCAGGCGCAGAACATGTTAACCGTTGGTGTGCGTTGACTGCTCCGTATCCAGAGCCTAGGGTTGTTCGTCCCAATCATTATTATGCCATGCTTATATTGGAGGATTACGCGGGTGCAGTGAGCGAAATGACTGCGATTAACCAATACTTGTATCATTACCTGACATTTGAGGAAAAATATGAAGATTTAGCGGAGTTGGAAGAATGTATTTCTATTATAGAGATGCATCACCTTGAATTGCTTGGCGAAACCATCCGTATGCTGGGGGTTGAGCCCGAGTACCGAACACTAACCCATAACCAACCTGTTTATTGGAATGCATCCTTTGTGTACTACGGGCAGAACATCTGTGACAGGCTGGCCTCCGATATTGCGGCGGAGAAAATGGCGATCCAGAATTACAGGATGCACCAGCAAATGATTGATGACCCCTACATTAAAGAGCTACTGGAAAGAATCATCATGGATGAGCAACACCACCTTCAACTGTTTACCAGCTATGCGCAGAAATATTGTCCAGGAATGAAATAACAGTAAAATTAGTGATCAGCACTCTTAGTAAAGCAAGCAGTAGCTTTTATAAATTCCCTAAAAAGTATCCCGTATCACTATGACAGTGGTACGGGTTTATTCATGTCTTTTGAACTCTTTCTGGAAAATAAGTACGGTTAAATAACTAAGGCGTTTGCCGCTTTTTTATTTTCTTTTTCTTTGAGCCTTATACATTATAGAGGATTTTTGCAATAATTTACGAAATCTTTTTAGATATTGCTGAAGCAAGTTGAAAAAGGGGGAAGGGGCTAAAAAGCCTGCGCCACACCCATGCAAGTTTGCTGCTAAAACAAGGGGAATCCCTGAAACTTATCTGTGAGCGGTTGGGTCATGCAGGGATTGGTATTGCCTCGGACATTTATACACACCTTATGCCGGTATGCCAAAAAAGGCGGTCGATAAATTAGAGAGAAGTGTGCTGTTTGGTGAGGTGTTTGGAGAAATCGGGCACCAAATATAAAAAATAGCCTCTGGCGAAATCGCTAGAAGCCTTGATTTTACTGGCGTCCCAGAAGGGATTCGAACCCCTGACCTACGGATTAGAAGTCCGTTGCTCTATCCAGCTGAGCTACTGGGACATTTCTTGGGCCAACAAGTGACATTGTAACACAGCACTATGCAAAATACAAGAAGATAATTTTACCGCTACCATTTGCACCGGGCAGTAATTATTTTATATGATAAAATAATCAAAGTCAATAAAACAGGTTCTCCTTGTTGTTGTTCTCCTTTGTTATTGTTAAATACTATTTGATTACAAAAAACACATTCCGTTATTATGCCAGAAGAATTGTTATAAACAACAC
>NZ_AWQQ01000160.1 GCF_002607855.1 Desulforamulus profundi | reverse complement strand
GATGATTTAACTTACGACCCGATAATAGCCTAGGAATTACATCATTTGTAAAAATGTGGATTAAAGGACTACCTCTTAAGTGGTTGTTCCTTTAGCATAAAGTAAAATGGGTTAATTGGTGTATACACCCAAATAATTACAAAATTATACAATTATATCTTCCAATTATTACCTTTTAATTTATGCGAAAGTTTTATGCAACGCTAGTGATACAAGATAGTATTTGTGATACCTGGGAGCTACTTGCGGACGCGATATATCCCGGTGGTTCAACAAAATTGAAAACGCTTGGGTATCCTTATATTGGACATGCCAAATGTGAATGGGCCAAAAAAATATCCCCTATAGTTGATGTAAAAAAAATACTTCAAAGAGTTTTCAGGTTTTCCGTGAAGGGCTACTCCGTTTAGCGGCTTCCCCTGTGCCGAGCTAGAAAAATAAAATGTATTGTGAATAGCTTAACCCAAGAGAAATGCTTTTTAGTTGCGTAGTCGCCAAATAGCCGCCAAAATGGCGAAAAACATCTAAAAGTACATGCAAGCGGATGAAATACAGAAGAGCTAGGGTTGGTCAGAAACAGATAATAGGGAAGCATTCTGGAAAGCAGCTGAAAGCATCGGAAAAGTATCTCCGAAATCGAGTAGACTGTGATGAGCGGTCTCTAGGGTTCGAATACCTAACTCTCCGCCAGAAATGATAAAAGACACAAGCTCGGCTTCGACAGTCTTTCGTGATTTTAGGCATATGCAGAAAACAAAAATCCTTTAATCATGCGGGTTGCAAGACTTATCCACAGGTATACACAATAAAAAATGGATCAGTTGGATATGAATACCCTGCGGCGATTGGCAGCGAGCATCCAGCGATTCCTTGGCGACGAACCATCTGTGGCTAGTGCGGCGGAAGCCCCTTCTCTAAAGTTAATGGCAAGTCGTCCCCTGGGTGGACACGCTCAGCTTAAATGGGACCGGAAGTATGTGTGGATAAACCCCTTCACGATCAGTAAAAGTATACCACCCTTAAGCATTAGAAATATATGGGTTGATCATGAGGTGGTTTGAGGAATGCCGGGAACAATATTTTCCTCTATACAATTCACTATGCAAAGCGGCAAATTACCGGGGTGTTTGCTAATGCGGCCGGCCTGAAGATATTCCAGGAATTAAATACACCGGTGCGGGAGAACGGGTAATTCATTCTCTTCCTGCACCGGTGTTTGTATAGATGGCCTGTCCCAGGATTTAGGTTTGGTAGAAGTTAGCTGCCGATCTCCCCTTTAGCATCTTTTAACCTGTAGCTTTTGCCGTTCATGTTCAGGATTTCCGCCCGGTGGATAAGCCGGTCCACCAGGGCTGCGGACATGGCCTGGTCATTGCCAAGAAATGCGGGCCACTTTGAAAATTCCAGGTTGGTGGTAATCATGGTGCTGCTAACTTCATATCTGGCGGCAAAAACCTGAAACAGGAGGCTGGCACCATGCTTCGGTCGTCGGTCGTCAGGCAGCAGTCGTCGGGTTTGCATGTATTTCTTTAGGGTCTTTTTATTTTTGACCCAAAAGTATTACTTTCACACCGACGTCTGACGACTTACGACCGAATAGCCAAGTTCATCGCAGATAAGCAGATGGCAGTTGTTTAACGCCTTAAGATATTGGGAGAGCCGCCGTTCCTTTTGGGCTTCACTCATCTGGTTAACCAGGTCGGAGGCTCTTTTAAAGCGAACAATAAAACCCCGGCGAATGGCTTCAAGGCCGAGGGCGATGGACATATAAGCTTTTCCGGTGCCGCTGTTACCAATGGCAATAAGATTCCTTTTTTCGGTGATGTAGCGGCAGTCGACCAGTTCCCATACCTGCTCCCGGTTTAGTTTCGGTAAACGCTTAGTATCAAACTCAAAGGTATCTAAGACGCGGATAACGGGGAACCCGGCCGCCTTTGTCCGCCGTTCCATACCCCGGCGTTCCTTTTCCAGCACCTCCATCTCCAAGAGCCGGAGGAGGTTATCAGAGAAATCGGCCTCCTTTGAGATATGCCGGCTAAATCCCGCCACCAGCGGAAGTTTTAGCCGTTTAGCCAGAGCTGCGATTTTTGCTTGTTTTTCCTCAGTCATGCTTTACTTCACCACCCATTAGGCTGTCATATTCAGTTAAGTCGGTGTGTTTGACTGTAATAGATGGTTGGAGTTCACTCTCTGTAGTAGGAATACTGATCTTGAGGTAAAAACAAACCAATTGATAGGTGGGAGAGCCGCTTTGGTTAGCCTGGTGTACTGCCCACAGGAGTTGGTCGGGGTCTACACTTCGCCCCAGTAACATAATTTGCAGGAGCTGTTGTTGCTTGTCTTTAGCCCTGCACCGGTTTAGAAAATCTTTAAGTTCCTGGGCATGATGCCTTTTTTCAGGGGTACCGCATTCATGACCGCCCTTGGTTTACGGGTCAGCAGTTCCAGGTAGTGTTCGGGAATGTATTGATGATCGCCCTTGCGCAGAGCTTTGGTAGGGGTATAGATCTCCTTGCCCCGATGCCACACCGATACGGTAAAGGGACTTGGAGTCTGTATCTTCCTTGGGTTTAGGACCACGGGACTTTTCTACCTTGGCCAGCCACGAGAGCGTTGCCTTTGGCTTTTCCAGAATTGACTTCCTAACTTCCCGAGGGGTTCCGGGGTTATTGTAGGTACTGACCAGCCGTTCTACCACAGATTTGGCCAAACGCTCCGTGATGACCTTGTTAGCAAAGGCTTGCTGCACATCCCCGGGCATCCGGGCGATTTCCTGGGCGGTATGGGGGCATAACTGCCCCGCCCTGACCAAATCCACAACACTTGCGGCCAGTCTTCCGCCAATGCCAGGCGCTTGTTAACCAAACTGACAGAACGCCCGACCATAAAGGCTACCTCGGTTGATGAGCCCGTATTCCCGGAGGGCCTTCTCGCATCGTTCCAGTTCCCGGCTGCCCACCGAAATGGCCAGGACATTATTGCCTTGGATAGCCCTGACCGGTATTTCTTCAATTTTGCTTCGCATCATTTCCATCGATGCACCTCCTCACCTTAAAAGTAGCAGGTAACTTGGTGCAGCGCCTTTTTTGCAAAGAAGATATTGGCCTATACGATAAAATTATTGGTATCCTTCCAGTATTGATACGCTAACCAATTGCCGAATTCCGGCGGTGACCGCAGGACAGGGGCAATCAGTCCATTCAGTTGTTGGGCCTTTTTGTACTGTGACTTATCCCGATGTTTTCGCCCGATAACCTGGGATGTGGTAACGCCAAAGTTTTTTATGATCTGGGCTCCATAGCGAATCAGGTAGGGCAAGGTCTGGTAAAGCTTTTGCAAAAACCGGGAAATGGTGGTGTGACTGAAGGTCTCTAAGCCGAAGAAATTAATTACTTTTTGGGCGGTTACCCGCATGCTTTCACCGCTGGATAAATACCGGGCTGCGGCATAAAGATACACAAAGACAGGATAGGGACGGTTGGGGAGTTTGAAGGACGGCCAGATGATCCGGTAACTGCCATCGTCCATGAGCAGGATGGGGCATTCGATTGTGATTTGACGGTAGTGAAGAATCATGAGTTATTGTTTGTTCTTCTTGATTACGGCTCCATAAGAAATGAACTCCTGAAGTTCTTCCTCGCTGAATGCCCGGATTTCTTGGGAGAGCCCTTTTTTGAAATTGACCTGGGAGTTTTTTAATGTTATTATCATTTTGCTGATGGTTGTTTGGTGAATGGTTGTTTTTTTGGAAAAATAAACTTACCATTTTTTCGCCAACATTTCCAGTCAGCTTTTTCTTTTACCTACAGTAATATGGCCCCCAATTTAATGAGCGCAAAAAGAAAAAGGGCCACTTTGTGGCCCCTATTTTTATGAGCGTTGGGTGCCATTTTGGTATCTATTGAACTGAGCGAATCCAGTAAGTCTCCACCGCCGGGAATTAGTATAGTTTAACCAAAGTACGCTTACTTTTTTTCTGGCTTAAAAAGCTTAAGTATTTGCGCCCGCCGCTTGTTTGGGAAAACTAAAATAAAAAGTAGCACCTTTGTCAACTTCGCCAATCATCCAGGCATGACCATTGTGCCTTTTGAGTATTTTTTGACATATAGCTAGTCCGACACCTGAACCTTCAAACTCATTTTGTGAATGAAGTCTTTGGAATACTCCAAAAAGCCGAGCTGAATAACGCATATCGAAGCCTACACCATTATCTTTGACTGCAAAGATGTATTCGTTTTCGCTCTCACTAAAGCTAACTTCGATTATGGCAAGTTCCCTGTTGCGCGTATACTTTAATGCATTAGAAAGTATATTCGAAACAAGCATTTTCATCATTACAGGATCACCATTTACATTAGGCAGGGGCTTGAGATTTAATTTTACTTGCCGTTGACCGTGTAGATGAATAAGCTCATTATACACATCAAGAAACAAATGTTCTAGTTGTATAACTTCATTTTGCATTGGCATTTCACACATCTTGGAGAACTCAAGCAAATGATCAATAATAGCGATGACTTCTACAGATTTTTCCTGAATAATAGTAACCAGCTCTTGGCCTTCACTATCTAGTTTATCCCGATAATCTGCAATAAGATATTCAATAAGCTTATTAATTGACAGCAGGGGAGCTTTTAAATCGTGAGATATCGTATAGCAAAAGCTGTCTAACTCGCGATTAGCTTCTTTGAGCGATTCAGTTTGCTGCTTTAGTTTGATATGTGTTTTGACACGGGCTAGCAGTTCGGAGGTGTTGAAGGGCTTAACTACATAATCTTGTGCTCCTAATTCGAATCCCTTCCGGATACTTTCTTCATCGTTGCTGGCAGTTAAAAATATGATGGGGATACTACTAAAAGCACGGTTGCTTTTAATTGTTTTACACAGTTCAAAGCCATCCATTTCAGGCATATAAATATCTAATAGAATCAAATCCGGTTGATGCTTACTTAATAGTTCCAGAGCTGTACTCCATTTCTTGGCAATTCTTATTCTAAAATTGTTTTCATGCAGTACTGCTACAACTGCTTCAATATGTTCTGGTGTATCTTCTACCAGCAATATTTCAGGTTGATTGTTCTTTTGGATGATTTCCAAGGGTATCATCTCCGTGAATATTTCTAGATGCTTAAATATTAAACGAAGGATCATGTCAAAAACAATCCCTTGTTTCGTAACTCATCATCAAACTGCTCGCCATGCCGCTGCTTTCAAAGTGGTCCGCCAAGCCAAATATCTCCGGCGGGCGAGAAATAAATTGGATCTTTCTGTTTTGAGAATTGCAAACGCTGTTTTTGTAGTTTACAATAACTTTCAAGGCAAAGAGGCTGTAGTGCAGAGCTTGCACACCAATTTCTTTGCCTTGTTTTTTGTAACTGGTTGACAAGTCTTTTCGCCAAACCAGTGATTTTTGATGACTTTTGCATACCAAGCAGGTTTTGGGGGGTATGAACGTGAGCTCAAAAATGATCATAAAACAGTCAACGATCAGTGCGCTGATCTTAGGAATATTTTTCCTCATAGCAATATTGCTGGGAGGAAGTATTTTATATATGAATTCTAGCATTAAAGCCGAACAAACTGCTGAAAAAAGAAGAACAGAATTCAAACAGCTTGGTCTTACTCTGGCCAAAGCTTCCGATTATTTGACAGAGGAAGCAAGAAAGTATGCTGTAACGAAAGATATCACCCATTTAAATAATTATTGGGAAGAAATTAATATAACCAAAACAAGAGATAAGGTTATAGACCGACTTGCTGAACTTGATTCACCACCTGCAGAAAAGGAGCTGTTAGCACAGGCGAAAAGACATTCCGATGACCTTGTAGAAACTGAGAGACATTCCATGAGGTTGGTTTTAGAAGGTCTGGGAGTAACAGAAGCTAACATGGTTCCTGAAGTCGCCAGTTATCGTTTAAATATTGTAGAACAGCAGCTAACCAAAGAGGAAAAATTTGCTAAGGCACGTGAGATTATGTTTGATGCTCAGTATGACGCGAATAAGAAAAGTATCATGGCACCGATCGACAAATTTCAACAAGTTATGAATGCACGTTTGGAAGCTGAATTGGAAGCTGCTCGTGAAGGTACCAGAAGAGCAGCAATTTTACAAGCAATACTTGCCGGTATTATTATTGGCGCAGTCGCTCTGCTGATTAGAATTCTTTTTACGCAAATAAACGATCCAATTAGGAATTATACGGCGTTATTGCAAGACATTTCTTTTAGTAATGAAAGTTTTAGGCTTATCCCCGAGGGCTCGCATGAACTCAGACTGCTGGCTAAGACGTTCAATGATTTATATAGCTCATTCCAAGAAGAACTGGTTAAACGAAAACAAGCAGAAGAAACTATGAAAATTGCTAAAGATGAGGCTGAGCGTGCCAACAGTGCCAAAAGTGAGTTTTTGGCCAACATGAGCCATGAAATTAGAACACCGCTAAATACAATAACAGGATACACATATTTATTGGAGAACAGCGACTTAAATTCAAAGCAAAAAGAGTATGCCGATAAGATTGATATGGCGGCTAAGAATTTACTGGGCATTATCAATGAAATTCTCGATTTTTCGAAAATCGAAGCACATAGGATGACACTTGAGTTGGTTGATTTTGACTTATTTAGTATTTTAGATGATCTCTGCGGTATGGTTGGTTTTGAAGCTCAACGCAAGGGGATTAAACTTGATTTAAACATCAAACCTGGTGTTCCACAGTATATAAAAGGAGATCCTGTGCGGCTCAAACAGGTGGTCTTAAACCTGCTGGCCAATAGCGTAAAGTTTACCCATGAGGGGAGTATAGATATTCTGGTGGAATTACTGGGAAAAGACCAAAACCAGGTTAGTTTACGATTTAGCGTTACGGATACAGGGATAGGCATACCTGAAGAACAGAAAAAGTCGCTTTTCGAAGTTTTTACCCAGGGAGATGCATCAACATCAAGAAAATATGGCGGTACAGGTTTAGGGTTGGCTATTTGTAAAAGAATGGTTGAACTTATGGGTGGCTATATATCTGTAGAAAGTGAAATAGGGAAAGGGTCCACATTTAGTTTTACAATTAATTTTGCCATTGCAGACAGTATTCCCATAAAACAAGAGGAAGGTGAAATTGCAAGGTTAACAAGGATATTCGAAAAGAAAAAAATTCTGCTGATCGAGGATAATCTAATTAATTTGCAAATGACTAAAGAAATTCTTGACCAATTAGGTTTTGACACCGATACAGCTGAAAACGGTTTTATAGCTTTGCAAAGGGTTGAACAAAAGTGTTACGATGCTATTTTAATCGATATTCGCATGCCCGAGATGGACGGGTACGAAACAACACGCCGCATAAGGGCTTTACAGGACACTGAGAACCTGCCCATTATCGCTTTGTCGGCAGATGCAGTAGAAGGCGTGGCTGAAAAGGCTAAAGCAGCAGGTATGAACGGGTATTTGACTAAGCCTTTAAATCCATTAAAACTTATTGATATTTTGAAGAGTTATATTGAAATCGAAGCTATTAGCGAAGACTTAGAGGACTTGCCTGATGAACGAACCGAAGCAGTAAAAGATGCTCAAGCTTGTCTTGATTGGGAAAAGGGTGTCAGAAGAATAGGTGGTAATAAGAGGAAATACAGAGAAATTATACGGCAATTTATCAGCAATCATAGTGAAGATGCAAATAAACTTGAGTATCTTTTATCTTCAAATGATTTGACAGAAGCGAAAATACTGGTCCATACAATCAAAGGCATTGCCAATAATATCGGAGCAATAAGCTTGCAGGATGCAAGCGTAACCCTGGAAAAAGCGATATTAGATAATGATCAAAAACAGCTTGAACAAGCCATGCATGACTTCAAGGTAAATTTGCGGGCACTTTGTGTTTATGCGGCTACTCAGTTAGACAATGTGCTTAATATTGAAGAAGAGGAAGAAAACAAGGTTGATTTTGGAGATGTTCATGAGGTTCTCATGAAGCTGCTTGCTTTGTTGCAGGCTGGGGATGTTGAGGCAAAAAATTTGTTTCAAGCTTGTAAGAATCAGCTTAAGCAAAACTTAGAGGAAAAAGATTATGATCAATTAGCTAAAAATATCTCGTCCTATAATCTCTACGAAGCAGCAGCAGATTTGCAGGAGCTTATTTTGAGAATAAATCGAAAAGGTGCTTGAAATGGGTCGGGTAAGGGAGAAATAAAAAATGTATAAAGTGTTGATTATTGATGATGACAGATCAACAAGATATATGCTCAAGCGGTTTAAGAAGTGGGAATCCTATGGCTTTGTTATTGCAGACGAAGCTTGTGACGGCAAAGAGGCTTTGCAAAAGCTGAAATCAAGTCATTTTGACTTGATTATTACAGATATCAAAATGCCGGGTATGGATGGCATTGAGTTTCTGCAGGAGCTCAAAAGCATGAAATGGCAAGCCTGTGTTATTTTTCTCAGTACACATAGCGATTTTGAATATGCTAAACAAGGTATACGATTAGGTGTGTTTGACTATATGACCAAACCTCTTAATGGTGATTTGTTGAGCGAAGCTTTAGAAAGAGCAAAAACCTATCTGGATGAAGAATACCTAAAAAGAACGAAGATTGAAGCGGAGAAAAAGCAGCTTACAGAAAGTGCCAAGCTCTATTATCCCAAGAAGCGTGAAAAAACACTGGCAGCTTGCTTGTTATCGGGCAGTCCTCAGATCACCGAAGAGATTGAAAGTACTTTTGTGGAAATTACTGAAATGTTCGAGGGTGATCTATACAAAATAGGCATTTTGCTGAACACGATGCTCGTTAATCTAAGTGAAGAGATTTATGCTGCCTTTCCCTGGCTACAAAAACTTGAAGGAAATACTTTCACATTTGATATGACAGATGCTCAATCAATTGCTGAGATGAAGCAAAAATTTCTGGTTTATATTAACAGCAGCTTAGAAATGATCAAGAAATATGAATTGCATCATGCCGATAGTGTGATCAGGAGAACTTGTGCTTATGTTATAGATCATGTTGAACAGGATATTAAGCTGGAAATGATCGCCAACGAAGTGCATATCAGCAAAGATTATATCGGCAAGCTGTTCAAGCAGAAGACAGGCTGTAACTTTAACGATTTTGTAACCAAAGTCAAAATGGAACATGCCAAATACCTCATTCGAACAGGTGAATTTAAAAACTATGAAGTGAGTGAGAAATTAGGCTATAGTAAGCCAGATTATTTCAGTCGTCTCTTCAAGAAATATACCGGGTACACGCCTACCGAATTTAAAAAATTATACAATAATCTTGTCTGATTACATTTAAAAAATGTTCTGGACAGGTTAAAAATTTTTAATCATTACAGATTTTTGGGGTGAAATTACTGTTTTATGATGTTCAATTTGATTAAGCTGCAGTGTAAGATATCAATAGATGATGACTATAGATGATGACTTGGGTAAGTCATTGGAGCATAGCTAGGGCGCTATGGAAAATACACATTCGATGTCGAGTGTGGATTTTTCATAGCGCCTCTTGCTTTGTTCAAGAGATTAGTCATCATAACCACATTACGTTCATGGCCATGAAATGTGTGTTGGTAATCTTGGATTTAATTTAAGGAGAGAAGGTGTTTATAGAGATGAAAATGCAATTTACGAGAAAATTTAGAAAGGGCATAGCTGTTACAGTTGCTCTTGTGCTTGCTGTGTCGATGCTTTTGGCAGGGTGCGGGACATCGAAAACAGGAGGGTCAAATGAAGCAAATTCAGGTACACAAACAGCTGCAACAGATGCCGGTGATACGATCAAGGTTGGTATTTTGCATTCTTTAAGCGGTACGATGGCGATCAGTGAAGTATCTGTAAAGGATGCTGAAATGATGGCCATCGAGGAAATCAATGCTTCCGGTGGTCTTCTTGGCAAAAAGATTGAACCCATCATTGAAGATGGTGCTTCCGATTGGCCTAAATTTGCAGAAAAGGCAAATAAGCTTTTGCAAAATGATAAAGTCGCAACTGTTTTTGGTTGTTGGACTTCTGCCAGCCGTAAAGCAGTACTTCCGGTATTTGAAGCGAATAACGGACTTTTGTGGTATCCGGTCCAATATGAGGGGATGGAAGCTTCGCCAAACATTTTCTACACAGGTGCTGCTCCAAATCAGCAAATAGTACCGGCTGTTGAATGGTTGCTGCAAAACAAAGGCAAAAAGTTCTTCCTCCTTGGTTCTGATTATGTCTTCCCCAGAACAGCCAATAAAATCATCAAAGCACAGCTTAAGGCTATGGGTGGAGAACTGATTGCTGAAGAATATACACCCCTTGGACATACGGACTATAGTACGATTATTAACAAAATCAAGGCAGCTAAACCGGATGTTGTCTTCAACACATTGAACGGTGACAGCAACGTTGCCTTCTTCAAGCAGTTAAAAGATGCAGGGATAACTTCGAAAGACCTGACTACCTGCTCAGTGAGTGTTGCAGAAGAAGAAATTCGCGGCATTGGCGCTGAAAACATGAAGGGGCATCTCGTTTCTTGGAATTATTATCAGACTACAGACACTCCCGAAAACAAAGAGTTTGTTAAGAAATACAAGGAAAAATACGGCGAAAATTATAATGGATAAAGAAAACTAGACAAAAAAACAGCTTTATTTAAGGTGGATCGTTGCCGTGAGAAAATCATATTCTGGGGAGTTCAAAGCCAAGGTTGTACTGGAAATTCTCAAGGAAGAGAAAACCATATCCCAGATTGCTTCAGAGTATGGGATTCATCCAAATCAATTGCTTAAATGGAAAAAAGAGGCAATAAGATCTCTGGCAGAAGTTCTTGAAGATGGTCGTAGAAAG
>NZ_AWQQ01000159.1 GCF_002607855.1 Desulforamulus profundi | reverse complement strand
GCACTGCCCCATGCCCATGGTGGTCCTTCTGCCCCACCCCGGCGTAGAAGGCAAAGCCGGCCAGCAGATTCACCTGCCGGGCATGTTCCGGAGTCGACGGACCACCTGCCGCCCGAGGCCGAAGTACAGTGACCAGGGAGAAGAACAGGGCCTTGAACCTGATTTTTCTCAAGTTTTCCACATACCAGAAAACCTSTTTGGTCAGGCATCCACAGCAGTTATAGGYAACCTAACACCCGATRAAATCGCCAATCTGCCTGTGGAAKAATTGGTAGACCTGATGCTGCAACACGGAAACCACCGGCTTAAGGATGTTCCTGAGATGGCCAMGRCCCTTAAACGGGCAGCCCGWAACTCYTAYCGTTTAAACCCGAAAATGCAAGAATCTGTGGACATTACACTGGCTATGTCCCTTGAGACCATCTGGTTCTTTGAGARGCAGCAAAAGAAAATCGATCAGGCTATCGCCAAAGAGATAAAGGCAATTCCACACACGTTGGAAACTATTCCAGGCATCGGRCCGGTTTACGCAGCCGGCATARTACCGARATCGGCGAYATTTCAAGGTTTGACAATCACAATAGCCTTGCCAAATTYGCGGGCTTAACCTGGCGGCARAACCAATCAAGCAARTTCAACGCCCAGGATATTCCCTTAACCAGGTCAGGTAACTACTACCTGCGGTATTACCTTGTAGAAGCRGCCAACTCCGTCCGGGTGTKGGAGCCGGAGTATGGTGAGTTCTACCGCAGGAAGTATGCCGAAGCCAGACATCACCATCATAAACGTGCTTTAGTCCTTACGGCCCGCAAACTCGTTCGCATGGTCTTCRCGCTGCTGAGTGAARGCCAAATCTACCAGCAGAGGAGGGTGAATTAGTAATATTTTACAATTTACATTTTCTTTYATAACTGGGAATCTATTACGATTGYTGGYAGGGATACTTATTGCCTGATCTAAATTAATAAACCGCCTCGAGGGTGGTCAATTTTTTGGTTGTCACGGTGGTCAACTTTTTGATTGACATTACTAACAACGCTTGGGTTACTTTTTTATACTAGTCGTTTTCAATTATTGCTTCAATCATGGCACGCCAGATTTGCCCAGTACGTCGCTGGCCACGGAAGACAACTTGATGTTGGCACMTTCAAGGACCTTTTGGATACGGTTGATTTCCCGTGCCCGYTCTTCGATAAGGCTCCGGCGGTAACGGATGAGYTCCCGCAATTCCCTTTGTTCGCGGGAAGGAATATAACTGCCTTGCAAGAGGCCATGGCGGAGCAAACCGGCAATCCATTCTGCATCTTTTACATCGGTTTTACGCCCGGGGACATTTTTGATRTGTTTAGCATTTACCACCATTGGCTGGATGTCTTCCAGTTCCAGCAAGTTATAGATGGGTTTCCAATACGAACCGGTGCTTTCCATCGCCACATGGGTGCAACCTTTGGTTTTAAGCCAGTCCACCATAGAAATAAGGTCATCGGTCATTGTTGAAAATGTGCGAATCTCTTTACCTTCAGGAGTGATGACACAGGCCACTACGTTCTTCTTATGAACGTCAAGCCCGCAGCAATGGGTGTACACAACTTCCATGTGTTCTTTCTCCCTCTACGGCAGTTAAATTGAAGGGCTGGTGCAACAACCATATGTGGTTATTCTATCCTGCGTGCTTCCCCAAAAGGGGGCAACAATCTGTGGTGCACCTGGTCGTTGGGGTCTGTCTATGAGACGGGCTCGCAGCACCAAGTAGATACGACCTCCCTTCGCCAGCCGTAGAATAAAGATTCTTCACAGCACCATTTTCATCCTTCTGCTGGTGCCGCGTCAGCGGCATGGGGGTCTGTAAAGCCCCGGCCAAGCCGGGGCCGTTTTTTCACGTATCATTTCCACCGGTGCAAATCATTCACAGATCCCTGTAACAAAGTTCAGGGTGAAACGTCTATACTGGTAAAATGATACTAAGGAGTGAGTTCCTTTGGGTAAAAAATTGTCAGCGCCCTTGTGGCGGGCTGCCTGGCCACCGGCC
>NZ_AWQQ01000158.1 GCF_002607855.1 Desulforamulus profundi | reverse complement strand
GTGAAGCAGACCACCTGGATGATTTAACTTACGACCCGATAATAGCCTAGGAATTACATCATTTGTAAAAATGTGGATTAAAGGACTACCTCTTAAGTGGTTGTTCCTTTAGCATAAAGTAAAATGGGTTAATTGGTGTATACACCCAAATAATTACAAAATTATACAATTATATCTTCCAATTATTACCTTTTAATTTATGCGAAAGTTTTATGCAACGCTAGTGACCGGAGATATTGAAATTGAAAGTTGAGTCGGCACCACTCCCCAGGACCTGGTTTCCGAGGCCGGAACATCATAGGGTATCGCCGGGCGGTAGCTGGTTTTCACCAGAACGGGACGCAGCTTTCCGTTTTCATCCCGTATAAACCTGCCCTTTATTCGGATGGTCCCATTCATGGCCTGGGAAAAATAATAGGAAGCGTTGTCGCCGGTTAGTTCAATAATTTCCTCTACCTTATCCCAACAATGGTCCACATAAACACCTCCCTTGATGGTATTATAGGACCACCCCGCAACCTGTGAAAGGGGTGTAAAATGTTGAGACAACTGTTATAATGGCAAATAATGATCAAAAAATGGAGAGTGTTCTGGTATGGTTACGCGTAACGAGTTAATGAAAATGACGGACCAGGAAAGAGAAAACTACCTGATAGAAGCGCTGCAGCGGAAACTTAACGAATTAAAAAACACTGCACATTTTGGAGAGCATGTAGAGGAAGAACACCGGCACGGGCCGGAATTTCAAAGGGGTCTGGCCGCCGGGTTTGTATCCGGCCTAGGCTTTGCCACACGCCTGCTGGCGGCGGACAAAAAGGTTTGTTCAAAGGTATTGAAACTTCTTGAGGAATATAATGACTGGGCCCAGGATTTTAACCGCCGTGGCAGGCGGGATTCCACATAAAGCAGAAAATGTAGCAGGCAGGCAAATCCATGCATAGCATATCTTAACCATACTATTAGATTGGATCCCGGGGTTATGGGGGAGCACTATGGGTGGAGCAATTATTTATCCGGAAATTATCGGTGCACTGGCAGATAGCGGCTTTCTTGTGGTTCCTGCCATAAAAGAGGAAATGGCTGTTTATGCCGAGCGCCGTGCCTTGGGGGAAGAAGTCGGTTACCAAGTCCATTGGAATTTGGTAATCGTCAAATCGTTGGAAATATGTTTAATCACGCTGGATATTCTGTGGGACAACGGAAACATTACCGTTATAGGCTTTCATTCAAAAACCTGGGATCAACTGAGTCATCTCATGCATTTTAGCAACTTGTTGTTGCTGCCGGACCGGGGATTGATCGGGGAAGATAACAATCTGATCAGTCCTGTGGCCGCTCAGGAGGGTTTTTTAATTAAGGGGTTTGCTAAGGGAGTCATCAGTCTGGCGAACAAAGCGGCCAACATGCCCCAGGATTTGGACATTCGAGGCCTAATGACCTACCTTAGTGATATTTTGAATGTGGCCAGAAGAACCGGCAGAGGCCTTTTCTTGAGTTGAGCGGAGGGATGGATTTTGCAGGCAATCAGGATTGTCAGCTACAATATTCGTCATGCCCGGGGACTGGACGCTCAGGTTGACCTGAACCGGGTGGCCGGTGTACTGGCCCGCTCCGGCGCCCGGTTAATCGGCCTCCAGGAAGTTGATAAACACCTGCCGCGCAGTTATTTTCAACACCAGGCAAAAAGCCTGGGTTATCATTTAAATCAATGTTGGGCTTTCGGTCCCAATCTTCACTGGGGAGCAGCCCAATACGGCAATGCTGTGCTAAGCCACTGGCCAATTCTTCAATACAGGCAGTATTTGCTACCCAGTAAAGGTGAACAAAGGGGTCTTTTGGAAGCTGAGATTCAACTGGACCATCGAAGAATAAACTTTTTTTGTACGCATATGGGACTCAACCGGGAAGAGAGATTGGAACAGGCGCAGGCAATCGTAAGCATTATCTCTCAGACCTCCTGCCCTGTCATTTTGGTGGGGGACTTCAATGACGAACGTACTTCACGGGAATACCGGCTGATAACCTCTGTTTTACTGGATGCCACCAGTGCTGTGGGAGGGTTTAAAACCTACCCCTCCAACCAGCCTGAGGAGCAAATTGACTTTGTTTTTATTTCTCCTGAATGGCGGGTTCTGACGGCCTTCCCTATAGAATCCGACGCTTCAGATCACCTGCCGGTGCTGGTGGAATTAATGTTGGATCAGGAGGATGAAGAATACTATAACGATATTAAAAATTTATAGAAAAACAATAACGCACTGGCTGCTGTCAGTGCGTTTTATTAAGCAATTGTTTAGTTAGCGTTTGGCATAAATCATGTGACCATAGTTGGCAGAAACTGGTAAGGAACGCAGGAAAGAGTTTTTCGTAGAGTTATCAAAGAAATACAGCGCTCCGTTGGTGGGATCACTGCCGTACAGGGCTGCCTTGGCCGCCTGAATGGCTGTTTCAGTGGCAGGACGGTTGATCCAACCATTACGAACCGGTGAAAATTGATTGGGAGCATAGATTACATCTCGAATGGTATCCGGGAAGAGATTGCTCTGCACTCTGTTAATTACCACGGCCGCAACTCCCACCTGGGCTTCCATGGGTTCCCCTCCCGCTTCAGCGGTCACCAGGCGGGCCAGCAAATCCAGGTCTTCATCTGTACAGGGAATGACCGGGCGCTTGGCGCTGCGGCTCACTTCCACGGCCATGGGTGTGGCACTGCGGGTGGCCGCAATGGGAACAATTAATTGCTGTCCGGGGTAAATCAGTGTTCCGCTCAGGCTGTTGGCCAGCATTAAGACCTCCAACCTGAGGTTATATTTCTGGGCGATGACATAAAGGCTGTCACCTGGTTTTACGGTATAGGTGGCACTGGCATCTTTTGCTTGTGGTGCTGCCGGTTTAGATGCCGCAGTCGTAGATTTTCCGTCAGGAATATTCAGGACCTGGCCCGGGTGAAGCAGATCTCCGGAAAGACTGTTGGCAGCCTTGATTTTTTCGATTCCCACCCCGGTCTTCTCACTGATGGAATAGAGGGAATCACCGGAAACCACTGTGTAATTGTAGGCGAAAACAGCCGTTGTTGGTAGCAGCATCCCTAAAAGACACATCAATACAATGGCCCGTCGAAAACGGACAAACATTTTCATATTTACTTTTTGCCCTCCTTTGGCCTTCGAGGTTAGTTGACGGGTTCGGGTTGGAAGGGCACCCTACCGCACCTTTTGACACCTCCGAAAAAGGTTTGCGGATTCACCCCATATTGGATTTAATCCCCCGTACTCCGGTTCCACCGGAGATTCGGCCTTTTTATATAAACTTATGCAACATTGTACATTGTTTCCATTCATTCGTCCATCCTCAAATTCTGGAAAATTTGTGAGACATAGTATAAGAAATAGAGGAAATACTAGTTTTGTGCTGTAAAAAGAAAAATAACCAGGGAGTGAACAAGTTGAAACAAAAGAAAGGGGTAAAAATAACGGTTGTCGCACAGGGATGGTGGGAGCCTCCACCGCCTTTGCCATCATGGCCAGCGGGTTGGCCAGCGATCTGGTGCTGGTGGATATCAATAAAGAGAAGGCCGAGGGCGAGGCCATGGATTTAGGGGATGCCGCAGCCTTCATCAAACCTATTAATGTTTATGCCGGAACCTTTGAGGATTGCAAGGATTCCAATATCATCATCTTCACTGCCGGTGCCAACCAAAAGCCGGGGGAGACCCGGTTGGATTTGGTTCAGAAAAATGTGGCAATTTTAAAAGAAAGCCTACCCCAATTGCTGAAATACAGTCCCGACTCTATTTATTTGATGGTGTCCAACCCGATTGATGTCTTAACCTACGTCTCTCTGAAGATTTCCGGGCTGCCCACAAACCAGGTTTTCGGTTCCGGGACTGTACTGGATACCTCCAGGTTTAAGGCTGAATTGTCGGAGTACTGCGGGGTTGACCCACGCAACGTCCACGCCTACATCGTGGGTGAACACGGGGATTCCGAAGTGGCCCTGTGGAGCACCGCCAATGTAGCCGGCATGGGACTGGAGAAATTTTCAGAACTAAAGGGCATTGAACCCGTAGACAGGCAGGAAATCGCCAAACGCGTGCGCACCGCCGCCTACGAAATCATCCGGCGCAAAGGGGCCACCTACTATGCCATTGCCCTCTCCATCAAACGAATCTGCGAGGCCATCCTGCGAGACGAGAATTCTATTCTCACCGTATCCGGCCTGGTCAATGACATTTACGGCATCAAAGACTGCTGCCTGAGCCTCCCCTGCATCGTAAACGGCTCCGGCCGGAACAAAGTGCTGGCCATTCCCATGTCGGTGGAAGAGGAAGATGCCCTGAGAAATTCCGCACAGGTTTTAAAACAGGCGATACAGCAGGCTGGCTTTTAAGAAACAAAACAGCCCATCGTGCTATCTAAAATACGATGGGCGAATCCTTTTTGGCAAATATTAATTGGTTAACCAAAAGAAGAATATTGATTTTTCGTCATAAATAATGTTACTATATAAAAGTTGACTCCCCGGTACTGTTTTACAGCACTTGCAAAAATCATAAATATTGCTATAATAGAATAGCGTAAATAAATATGCGCCCGTAGCTCAGGGGATAGAGCGCCGGCCTCCGGAGCCGGGTGCGCAGGTTCGATTCCTGCCGGGCGCACCATATAAATCTTAACGTAAACCTGCGAACCTTAAAATTAAATGGTTTGTAGGTTTTGTGTTTTTAGGGAAAAAACGGGTATACCTTAACCCCTGGAAATTACTGTGGTATAATGGTTATAAGAGATTGTCCGTGAAATACAAAGGCTAAGAACCTGTTTTGCGAGAGAGACCGTTAGTTTTCCATGTTTTTCCTGATTTTTAAACCAATATTTTTCCATAGTATACTCCTAGGAGAGTGCTGAAAAAAACTCCTCTAATTTTCTTAAACCTATATCGCATCATTTCTGATTTACCAGTAAATGGTTATATTTGGTTACTTAAGACAAAGCTTTGTTTATTTGAAGACGTTTACCTCCTTTTTAGTAATATTCATTTTGTTGATGTGAAATATGTAAGGATGAAATATTTTGGATAGGAATGGTACCAAAGCCCAAGAGAATACTGGATTAACTTTTATGCCATAGTAATTAAACAGAATGGTAGAAAGATATGATTTGTATTTCCGGAAGAGATGTTAAAGCTGACCTTTCAATTTATTAAAGTGTTTTCCAATGAGAGAGAGAACTATTGGATTAAATAGTACACCCCTTGGGAGGAACCGTATTAAAAGATGCCCAAGGTAATTGAAATGGCTAAAATTCAATGCTATGCTGTTATAAATCAGTTAAAATAAATGCAAGCCAATGTTCCCAACAGGGTGGTGGATCTGTGCTCTGGTGGTTTGTCTTGTTTGCAGCACTTACAGCTGCCCATGCAATTGTAAAATCTTCCTGGACATGGATGCTGGTCAGCGCTATCGGCTTTCTACCCTTTGTATTGTACCTGCATGCCACCCCGCGATTTGAGGGTGTCCTTTTAGTGTTGATTTTTCATTTTATAGCGGCCTGTTTTCTGTCAGCCCAAAAGAAAAGGTTTGCAGTGATTTTAATGCTTCCATCGGTAGTATTGGTGCTCCGGATTGCTGTATTGGTAAAGGTGGGATGACGGGGCCAGGTGACGGCGCAATGTAAAAAGCATGGTAGGATAACAAATCTAAAAAATAACGAGGATGAGACGATGAGAAAAATCTCTATTTATTTTGTCAAAGGACTGCTTGTCCTGCTGCCGCTGCTGGGGACCTTCTACATATTGGCTTTTGTCTATTCAAAGATTGCCGGGCTGGGGAATGCCATTCTTTACCCCCTGGTGGGAAAGGAACTGCCGGGGGTTGACTTTGTTTTTGTGGTTGCCGTCGTATGCTTAATCGGCTTGGTGGCTAACTGGTGGATATCCAGAAAAATACTCGATCTTATTGAAAATTTTATTTGCACGATGCCCGGGGTTAAGAATATTTATAATACCATCAAGGATGCCCTGAAATCCCTGGCGGGGGATAAGAAGAAATTTGATACCGTCGTACTGGTAAGCCTGAACGATACGGTTTACCGCTTGGGGTTTTTAACCGTTAAGGAATCTCCCTTCCGGGACAAAAGCGGCAGGGAACTGGTGGGCGTATATTTTCCCCAAACATTGCAGGTGGCCGGGGATATGTATTGGGTGCCCAGGGAATCTGTGAGGATTATGGATATTCCCGTAGATCAGGCATTAAGGTTGATTATCTCGGGCGGCGCCACCGGCATCGGTGCCGGGGGAAACAGTGATGAATGGCAGGTCGTCAGCAAAAGAGGGATGAAGAAAGGCGGTTGTAAAACAACTTAGACAAATAGCAGACATAAAGAATGGTTGTATGAGAAGAACATTCATGTTTAAGGGGAAAAATGATTAAAGCCTTTCGGAAAAATAACGAAAGGCTTTAATCATTTCATGATGCCTAACCGGTGAATACACTGTACGCAGTAAGTTATCTTTTTTCGACAATAAAATGTCTACTGTTTGACACTAATTAACGAATGAATTAAAATTAAAGTATTAAATTTATGTTAAGAAAGAGCAAATAATGACAGTAGCTTTTTGCTACGGATTTTTTTGCAAATATTTGTGAAATTTATCTTAAGTTCCTGCGGAGAAAGGTGGAGGAGAGTATGACCTGGCAATCAGCTGTTTTAAGTATGATTGGTGGCATGGGCCTGTTATTATACGGCATGTATGTGCTGAGTGAGGGTCTGCAAAAAATTGCCGGGAAAAGACTTCGGGAAGCTCTATCTAAACTGACCAACAATCGTATTACCGCCATGGGGTTGGGGGTCCTGGTAACTATACTGTTTCAAAGCAGTACAGCCACGACCGTTATTTTGGTCAGTTTAACTAGTGCTTCGATCATCAGTTTAAGACAAACCCTGGCGGTTATTCTGGGGGCCGACATCGGCACCACAGTGACCGCCCAGTTGATCGCATTAAAGGCCACGGAAATATCCCTGCCCATCGTCGGTATCGGGGCAACCATTATTTTCTTTTCCAAGAGTCATAAATACAAGCGGATTGGCCAGGTGTTAATGGGCTTCGGCTTGTTGTTCCTAGGTCTGAAAATTATGGCAGACACCATGCACCCCCTGCGGGACGATCCTATGTTTGAAAAGATGCTGCTGCAGATGAGCGACAAACCCCTTCTGGCCATGGCTGTTGCCGCCATTTTTACCTTTTTGGTGCACAGCAGCGCTGCTACCATCGGTATTGTCATGCTGCTGGCCATGCAGCACATGATTACGCTGGAACCGGCCATTTACATGCTTTTGGCGCCAATGTGGGGACCGCCTTTACAGCGGTGTTATCCAGTCTTGGTTCGTCCCGGGAATCCCAGCGAGTGGCAACGGCCCATTTACTATTTAAAGTGGTTGGTGTGCTGTTGTTCCTGCCCTTTGTCAGCCCCCTGGCCACGTTAATGACAACCATAACTGCCAATGCCGGCTTCCAGGTGGCCAACGTCCATACCTTCTTTAATATCGCCATTGCGGTTTTGTTTGCGCCCTTTATCTCCCAGTTTGCTCGGCTGCTGGAATTCATTGTGCCGGAGAAGAAGCAACCGGATTGTGACATATGTCCCAAATACCTGGACGAAACCCTGTTTTCCAGTCCGGAAGTGGCCATTGGAATGGCCACCAAAGAAATTATGCACATTTCAGACCATGTTACCGACATGACAAAGCAGATCTACCCTCTGCTGAAATCCTATGATCCCGACCTGGCGGAAAAATTGCACCAAAAGGAAAATCATATCGATATCCTTGCTACGGCAACCAATAAATACCTGACCCACCTCTTAAGACAGCCGTTGACCAAGGATGAATTTAACAAGACCATGGGCCTGGTACACATCGTCAGAGATTACGAGCATATCGGTGATATTATTGAGAAAAACCTGATGTATAAGGCGGAAAGCAAATACGTAAATAACTTGGATTTTTCCGCCGAAGGTCATAAAGACATCATTACTATGCATAACAAAATTGTCGAGTTACTCCATATTGCCAATACCGCCTTTGCCACCAACAGCTGCATGATGCTGAGAAGGCCAAATCACTGCAAGAGGATATCGTCGATCTGGAGTTTCGCTTGCGGATGAGTCACATTGCCCGCATGCAGAGGGCGCCCAGGAGACAGTGAATACCAGCTTTATTCATATGGATGTCACTAACGCCTATCTGAGAATCAGCGAGCACCTGAAGAATATCGCCATGGCCCTGACAGATGAAGTTTCCTGTACCTGGCATGACGAGGCGCTTATTTTAACCCCCCCGTCAGAGATGTGGCAAACGGCCACGGGAAACAACAAAATGTCAGCAAATCAAGTTAAAATCCTGCTTTGCGGGGCTGCATATGTCCACCGATCTGCAGGATATCCTGTTAGGAACGCCGAAAGCAGTGAAACCCCAATACCGCCTGGGTGTGATCAAGGAAGACATGGTCAATATCTCGGTACACGGGCATATTCCGCTGCTGTCCGAAAAGGTTGTGGAATGAGGAAGAAACAAGACCACCACAACCTAACCCTGGCCATGGAACTGATCAAGAACAATGTTCTGGTGGTGGCCACCGGTTGTTCCGCCCATTCCCTGGGCAAGTTCAGCCTATTATCGCCGGACGGCTTACGATACTGCGGGGAAAGCCTGCGCAGCATCCTCACCGCCGTCGGACAGGCCAATGGCCTGCCGGCACTGCCGCCAGCTTTGCATATGGGCAGCTTTCGTAGACAACTCCAGGATTGCCGATCTTCTGACCGCCCTGGCCAATTACCTGGGCGTGGGAATCAAAGACCTGCCGGTGGCCGGCTCCTGCCCGGAAACCCACCACCCGAAAGCAATCTCCATCGGCACCTATTTTATCGCCAACGGTGTGGACGTTCATGTGGGCGTCAATCCCCAGGCCACAGGCTCGCAGTTGGTGGTCAATGTGCTAACTTCCGATAAAGAAAGCTTCCCGGTAACAACCGACGGGCTGTTCGGGGGTAAACTGATTTACGAAGAGGACCCGGTCAAGGCGGCGGAGCTCATCATCGACAGAATTAAAAAGAAAAGAGCGGCCCTTGGCCTTACCTAACATCACAGGGGGAAGACAGACGCCTGGAAAATCCGGTGTGAAGATTGCAATCTCCGGCAAAGGAGGCGTGGGCAAGACCACTTTAGCCGCCCTGTTGTGTCACCTTTATGCCGGGGAAGGCAAGAAAGTGCTAGCTGTGGATGCCGATCCGGATGCTAATCTGGGGATGGCCCTGGGCGTTGCAAAGGTCTTCGCCGTGGCCAACAAGGTCAGACCCGGTCAGGAGGAAAGCATCAAAGAGGCGCTTCATTTTGTACCCCTCCTGGGCATGCTTCCCTACGACCCGGAGGCGGTCAACGCCGACCTTACCGGCAGGACGCTGTTTGAGGTAAACCCATCCATGGTTGAAGGGGTCCGGGAAATCAAGGCAAATCTTGAACGATACCTGGGGCAGGAATAGCAGATTATCAAACAGACGCAAGCGCCTGGCCTGCGTTTGTTTTTCCGTTGGGAATAGGAAGGGGAATTCCCCTTCCTTGAAGAATCCTAAGCAAAGAATTCATTGGCAGGGGAGGTGGGCAAAAATAAAAAAAGAAACCAACAGGAAAAAGCCTGCATCACCGGGCCCGGTCTTGCCGAAACAGGATTCTGTCAAACTGGGCGAGCAGCTGATTTCTTACCGGGTAAAAGAGAGCCACCGGGCCAGAAACATCCGTCTTAAGATCAGTCCGGACAAGGGGCTGGAGGTTGTGGTACCCTCGAGATACCCGTTGGTTGGCCTCGAACCGCTGTTAAAAAGTCGGGAAACCTGGATTCTCCAAAAGTTGGATCTGCTGAGCCGGCGGGCACGGCAAAGAAAAGAAAACAGCCTGGCGGAGAAACAGGCAGTCAGCTTTCTTGGCAAATCCTATCGCTTGGTTAGCGTATTTCAAGAAGGCCCCCCTGTGGTGGAACTGGTGGGGGATAAAATCCTGGTCATGCTGCTCCAGGAACGTAAAGATCAGATAAGCCAGGTGCTGGAAAGTTGGCTTAGGCACCAGGCCAGGGAAATTATCCTTGAGCGGCTGGAAATTATTAGAAGGAAGTTAAAGATTAACTATAACCAGGTCTTTATTAAAGATCAGAAAACCCGCTGGGGCAGCTGTTCCAGCCAGGGCAATCTGAATTTTAATTACCGGCTGGTGATGGCTCCGCTGCCGGTGATCGATTACCTGGTGGCCCATGAGCTTGCTCACCTGGTGGAAATGAACCATTCCAAAAAATTCTGGGCACTGGTGGAGAGCATTTGCCCGGAGTACAAGAACCACAGGCAGTGGCTGAAGGATCACGGGGCGGAGCTGACCCTTTGATTTACAGCTTTACCTCGGCCAGGGGTTTGTCATTGTTGTCGCACAGGGTCAGGGTTACGGCTTTATACCGACCCTTTTCTATTTTGTAGGTGGTTTTTAATAAGGCAATGGTATCCACATGGGCCACGCCAATCACCCTTTGGATGGTGACGATTTCTTTGACCCCGTCTCCATTGTGATCCACCAGACTGTAGTCGACAATGGGGTCAATCCAGGTGGAGATGTCCTTGAGCATGTGCTCAATGCCTTTGTACTGGGCCTTATCCAGTTGGATGGTGGATTTCAGGCCGGTCTCTTTATCTTCAAAACTGGCATAATAATTACCCAAGTATTTTACTTCGAATCTCTTATCTTCGGCTTCTATGGTGTTATTGACCGAGAACAAATCCTGCCAGTTCTCTGCCGTGGTTTCATAAATGTTCAGTCCCCTGGCTCCGGCACTGCCGCTGGAGTACCGGTACAGGAGAACCTCCTCTTTTTGATCCCCGTCCACATCCATAAATTTGACTTCAGCAAAGCCATAAAGACCATCTTCGTGAGACAGTTTTACCTTTTCGATCTCATTTACCACCAGGGACCAGGACAAAGGCATACCATCCTTTGCCTGCTCTGCGTATAATACGACCTTTTCCTTTACCGGGTCAGCCATAAGGTCCCGTTCCAGTGACTGCAGGATGTGGGTATTTTCTGTTTCCACAAAGGTTTGTGCCTGTTTGGTGCCGGAGGTGTCGGATGCTTCCATTGCTTTGGGAGAAGGGCTGCAGCCGGTCAGCAGGGAGAGTGTCAAAACAGGAACCAAAAGGGCGCAAGCTAATTTTTTCATGACATTTTTGCTCCTTCGGTTGTTGGTTGGTTTATAAATAAGACGTTTGCTTAACTAAAGTGTTTCGCCATCGGCGCAAAAAAATTGTTTTCAGAAAGTTTCCGACGGTTGCTAACGGCCGGTGGTTTTAAAATGCACAGCAAACCCCGCCGTTAACTGAAGCCGGCGGGGTTTAGTTTGCTTTAACATTCTGCATAAAAAAATGTAAAAAACCGGCGGTTGTTTTTTGGGCCCTCTGTAGCAAAAACCCGGCCACCCTTTCCACAGCCGGGGCATTTTCCTCTATCACTTCCGGCAGGTAGTGGGCTGAAACCATGGCATTTTGCTTTACCCAATTTGCGGCACTACCGCACAAATCGTAGATTCCCCCACAGGTGGTGGCAAAGTCTTCATAATGAGCCCTGGCCCAGTCTTCAAAGTATCTATGTCCCTTAAAGGCCACGCCTCCGGCGTGGTGAGGTACACATAAATCCTGCATGATGTGACCGGCGGCGCCCAGGTAAAAGAGAGCTTTTTCCTGGCGTCCCCGGCGCCAATATTTAACGGCCCGGTCAAAATAAAACTGGCATTCGGTAGGAGCATCCGGGCCATGCCACAGTCCGGCGTCCTTACGGTGGTCGTAATAATGACTGATATACTTAAATCCCCTGTCACTCCAGGATGATCCACGGTTTAAAGCTTCCAAATGAGATTGAAATATCAGCGCTTCACTTTGCAGTCCGTCCCGTTTAAGGATATGGATGGCCTGCCGGTTGCAAAAGTGATGGGTATTTCTCAATCGTTGGGGTTTAATTATCACCTGAAAGGGTAAGGTCAGGGCCAGCATTACCTTGGCACAGTTCCATGTCGCCTGGGTCAGGGTCATTGAAAGTTCTCCTTTTATACAGAAACGGTAAGAAACTTTAAGTCAGACATCAAAGATTATTGCCAAAAAAATGGTAAATTATGAGGAAAATTTTAACCGTTAGGACTTTGGTCCTAAAATGCTCCACCATAAGAAAGAAAATTGCTTTTTTAGCAGGAAAGTGGAAACTTTCGCCGAATTTGGTAATACACTATATAAAAACGCCTAATTTCATGGAAAGCGGGGGAACCATTCTTTTGGGGTGAACTACCTGTGGTAGCGGGCTAACTTTCGGTCCGAACCCGTCAGCTAACTCCGTCGGCGTAGAAAGTGGGGAAGGTGAAGTTGTCTATACGAAGAAGACTGGCGGTCCTGGCCACCTCCGTTTGCCTGGCAATCGTTGTGTGGACCGGTTCTGTCGAGGCCGCCCAGGTTACGGTAGGCCAGGGAGATACCCTGTGGGCCATTGCCAATCAAAATGGCACCACCGTGGAAACCATTAAAAAACTGAATAACTTAACCGGCGATAGCTTGCAAATCGGTCAAGTTTTAACCGTTCCGGACCAACCAACCAACCAGGCAGCAAGGCCTTTGTCTGCCTCCCAAAATGTTTCCAGAGGGATTACGGACAGGGCAATGGCAGTTTTGGATTATGCCAAAAAGTATATTGGCGCAAGGTATCGTTCCGGTGGGGAAAGCCCTGCGGGCTTTGACTGCTCCGGTTATGTACGTTATGTTTATAAAAACTTCGGCGTTGACCTGGTTCATACCGCAGCAGGACAGTACAGCTCCGGTACCACCATTAAGCGAGAAGAATTGCGCCCCGGTGATCTGGTTTTCTTTAATACCGGTGGACGCGGCATCAACCATTCCGGTATCTATATCGGGAACAATCAATTCATCCACGCCTCCAGTTCCAGAGGGATTAAAATCGATTCCCTGTACGACGGTTACTGGAACCCCAGGTACCGAGGAGCCAGCAGAATTCCATGATGTTATCCAAGGACCTGGTTCTTTCAACCAGGGTCCTTTAATCTACCCAATTCAAGTTGGGGACGGTTCTTGACTTGAATTCAAAAKTTTGGAATTCAAGTCAAGAAGAACGAAATCGCTCCGCGATGGCCTTCATAATATAAAGTCTAGTGAAATTCCCTTACAAGTGTGTTAAAATGAACATATAGCAAGGAAAAGAGTGCTGATTGAAACCCCGTTTTTTTCGACATAAATCCAAAAAGTCCTTCTTTTTAGAAAAATATTTTCCAGAGAGTACAGAAACGAATAAACCCCATAGCCCGGGAAAGTCGCGACTTCGTTCTTCTGGGGCAATCAAAAATTTTGCGCTTAGTTTTTTGCGTAAGTATTATTAAAGGCTCAACAATCAGCTAATATCTGACGGTTGAGCCTTTTTGCATGCAAAACTTCCGATTGCCCCCTTCAAGAACCGTCCCCGTTTGAATACTTT
>NZ_AWQQ01000157.1 GCF_002607855.1 Desulforamulus profundi | reverse complement strand
CTGCCACCCCGCGTGTGGTCAGCTTTGACTACCGACGGGGCGGCTCCGGGGACATTGCTTTAACAGATTGCGCCCCGCCGGTTACTCGATTGTACCACACGCGGGGACCCCGTCCGTCAAGACTTCCCTTCGGCGCCACTTTAATTTAAGTTAACCTCTGGGGCTCACCAAGAACATTTTAGGATAACAAGGGGAGCTGTTATTTATTTCCAAAGTGTCAATACCTTGACAACTTAATTCAGCTTTAAATATTGCCTCTTGGGCAGCTTCTTCTGCGATTGAAGCATCACCACAGTAAAAATAGACTGCTTCATAAGCTGGATTGTAATACAGTCGAAATATGAGCTCGCTGTACTCTTTGTCTGGTTTTTTCTTTCTTGAGAACAGACGTTTAATTATAGACATAGTTACCTCCCAAGAGGTTTCGTTATCTTTACAAAATAATTCTATATATGACTATTTAATTCCTTTGTTGAAATCAATTATTATTATTGATAATGTCGATATTTGTAGATATATTACGATTTATTTTTAAAACCAACCTACCCCCTTGTCTGTCTAGTAGGAAAGGAGGTGGGTTTATGACTTAATAATATGTTGGTGGTATTAGAGTTAGACACATGCCGCTGCGCAGCGACAGCAGTAATGAGCCTGCTTTTGTTCTAAGGTTAGGCCGTCCAGTAACCAGCGCAACTGACGGTAACTGATCTTTACAGTGATGGCATCTTTTTGTGCCGGCCACTGAAATTTCCCGCGCTCCAGGCGCCGGTAATATAGCCAGAACCCGTTGTGATCCCAGCGAAGTATTTTGAGTTTATCTCGTTGCCGGTTGCAAAAAACAAACAGACAGGGTGCAAAGGGATCCAGGCTAAGCCCTCCTTTACCAGGGCTGCCAGACCATCAATGGACTTGCGCAAATCAGTGGCACCGCAGGCCAGGTAAACCCTATCAACCCCGGCATCAGTCAGCATAAGGCCACCAGGATGCGAATTACTTCGGATAGTAGGGCCGGATCAAAGCCGGGTTTTACCTCTACACTGGCCTGGCCTATGCTGATTAGTACAGCATTGTTCTGGTTTCCGGGTGTTTGTTCACTAACTTCCACCGGCAGCCATTGAGGTGTGTTGGTTTTTCTTAAATTTGCTGTTTGGTTTTTGTTTCTCCGCAGCCAGTACCACAGCCGGTCGGGGTTGATGCCGTGGATTGCACACCACTCTTTAACACTGAGGCCGCTGGCCTGATATGCTGCTATGCTATCTTCCCATTCTTTTTATCGGTTAGCTTTGTCAGACATAAAGAAAATCCTCCTCGGTTGTGTCCTTGAGGAAGATTATCCTACAAGCTAAAACATAAAGCTAGGTGGGTAAGGTTTGACGCTTACGTTTCAAAAACTTTACAGGGGGAGTTATTTTTTTCTTTTGATATAAAATGTGTCAGTAGAAAAATGTGTCTATTTATTGCGATAAGTTTTTGAAACCAAACCCATCCATTCTTTGTCTTGATATTGAAATGATTACTTAAAGGAGGTTTTCCTTTGATAACTTATACAAAAGGTGACACCAAAATGAGCCTATTAGGTATGCTAGGCAGAAAAAACAGCCACCGCCCAAAAGCTCTTTTGACCACAAAGACAGCAAGTAATACAGTATTTCGAGGAATCGAGACGACAGATATCTTCGAGAGAAAGCGCATTTTTAAGGAAGACAACAAACTGGTTTACCTTGAACTAAAAGACATCATCTTTGTTACAAGGGAAAATCGCCAAACAGCCATATATCATACAGGAGGCAAAGTTATTATAAAAAGTAGTCTATCGGATGTGGAGCAACAACTGGGGGGTTACCCTTTTTATAGGAGTCATGCTGGTTTCATAGTAAATTTAAACATGGTCAAGGAAATTATACCAACCGGAAGAAACAGTTATGAGGTTGTTTTTGCAGACACGGATAAAAAGGCACTCATGACAAGAGAAAAAGTTAGAGAACTGGAAAAACTAATAAATTCCAGGCGGTAAATCAATGGTGAGGCTTTCAAGAAGCCTCTTTATTTTTGGATAATCCTTGTTTATGCAATTTCAGACACGATTTTGCATGAAATAGACACGTCTTTGCACGATTTAGACCAGAGTAATAGACAATCAAACACAGATATGCTAATTTTTACCTATATTCTTCTAGTGTTTAATCTTTGGTAACTTAGTAGATTTTTTGAAAGGAGGTGAGGACATTGATTCTTTACCAATTATCCCGAAATCCGCCTAATAAAATAATAGTGATTTGGACAGGCAACCGGGTACAGACCTGACAATCACGTGCCCTTTTTATGCCTTCCGGAACCACTATTATAATTATATTTAACCATTTTTCTGTAAATCTTCAAATGCCTAAGACTTAATTTTGATGTTAGACGTTAATAGTAGACTTAAAACTTACAAAATTTTTAAAAAGAAGCAAATTTATCGTCAAGAAGGTGAACAAGTATATACACATAAGACCTTTAGGTATTTACCTATATTTTTTAGTTAACCAATATAAAATTGGAAATTAGTTTAAAGGAGAGGACTTCATGAAGAAAATATTTAGTTTCATTTTAACTATGATCATGATTTTGTCTTTAGCGAATTTTGCTTTTGCGTCATCAACTACTGTTTCAGATCAAAAAATGACTTTTTCGCCAGATACTGTAGTTACAGACGATAACATGTATGATGTTTTTAAGTACATGGGCTTAAATCCAATTAATGTTAAGAAAAGAGATAAACCTGTTTCCGGGGTTGTAACAGTGCGTGATCTTCAAAATGCTCTTAACGAGGCAAAGAAACTACCTAATAGGATAGTTATTCGTGATGATAACGAAAGCGTATCTAATGATTCTACTACTCAAAATATTACTACGTTAGCTACTTCCGGTACTGCAACTGTTTATAAAAAAGCCACCATTACCAATTCATTAGTTATGAAATATATTGCCACCGGTAAATATTATAGTAATGGTACAACAAAGTATTGGACATCTGCATTAGGGTCAGATATACGAATAGATACAGCTCCCACTCCTGCCTGGTGGTATGAAATGAAGGATATCCGCAAAAACTCAATTTCTGTAAAAAATCCCTCTACAACTAGTTCATATTTACAACTTGACTATGATTATACTGTAGGATATTATATTGGTGTAAATGGCTATGGAATTTTGACAAAAGAAATCCCTGTATCTGGTTATACAAGGTTTGACAAAACTTATATTCCGTAAACAATTAAGGATGGGTCATGGATTATACTTTGAAATTTCTATTCCTTATAGTCTTATATCTGCTGATCATGAAAATTATTAGAAGAATTTTAGAACTGTATCATATCAATTTTGTAGAATTTTTACACTTTTTATGGAAAAAATTAAGAAAATAAAACAGATTACAATTAATTAATAATTGAAGTAATGAAGAGCGCTCTTTTCACAGTGTCGCTCTCTTATTTCTTTCTTAGGTAGATAGATTAATTTGTATAAAAATACCTGCAACCCAATTAGCTTTATATTACAGAAATCAACTTGTCATTAATATTATTAATCTTTTCTATGGTTTCAAGATTAACTTTAATCACTAGCGTTGCATAAAACTTTCGCATAAATTAAAAGGTAATAATTGGAAGATATAATTGTATAATTTTGTAATTATTTGGGTGTATACACCAATTAACCCATTTTACTTTATGCTAAAGGAACAACCACTTAAGAGGTAGTCCTTTAATCCACATTTTTACAAATGATGTAATTCCTAGCTATTATCGGGTCGTAAGTTAAATCATCCAGGTGGTCTGCTTCACCTT
>NZ_AWQQ01000156.1 GCF_002607855.1 Desulforamulus profundi | reverse complement strand
CCATCAAGTATCATTGCTTGCCTTCTGCAGCGTAATACGGTAGGATGAGTATACACAGCAGTTCCCCCTTATTATGTTGGTGTGGTAACTATCATTATAAGGGGAGCACTGTGGATACTCAACCATCTGGGGCAAGCCCGGGTGGTTGATTTATTTCCCAGCCTATTCCATTTTGTCAACCCATACCCAACTTAACACATCCATGGAAAAGTCAGTCTGGCTTAACAGGTCTATCTTGTTAATGATTACCACATTAGCCCGTTGGAAAATGGCCGGGTACTTGGCGGGTTTATCATCCCCTTCGGTTAAGCTAAGCGCTACCATTCTCATATCCTCCCCTAGATTATAACCGGCAGGACAAACCAGGTTGCCAACATTTTCAATAACCAGCAAGTCCAAACCATCCAGCGAAAGATTATGCAGTGCTTCCCTAATCATATGGCTATCCAGGTGGCAGCCACCGCAAGTATTGATTTGTACCACCGGAATGCCTTGCTTTTCAATGCGTTCCGCATCCTTCGTAGTATAAAGATCCCCTTCAATTACCGCCATTTTTAGTTTGCTCTTTAACTCCTTAAGCAAGCTTTCCAGGATAGATGTTTTGCCTGAGCCGGGTGAGCCCATAAATTTGATAACAAAAATTCCTTTATCATGAAAATTCTTTTTTAGCTCGCCGGCAATCAGTTCGTTGGCTTTAAGAATGTTGGAAACCACCTTAATTTCCTGCACTGTTAATCCTCCACTTCGCTTTTGCCTAAAATTGAGTCTACATAAAGCTCCATTCCGGTGAGCATTTGGTAATCTGGCGGTTCCTCGCAGCTAAATTTTAGCCCCGTAATACCCTCCAGGGTTAAACCGCAGCGTAGGCAACAACCGGTGACAGGTGACAGGCACCGGGGTAATGCAGAATTCTGCCCCCTCGGCCAGGGTGTTCCGGGCAAAACAAGTAAAAGCGAATTGCAAAGCAGCGGGTTCAACTCCGGAGAGTGCACCGATCATCACATTGACCCGGCTTACTTTTGTTAGCCCGTGCAACCTGGCATTTTCCGTAATAATGCTAAAGATTTCCTGCATAACAGAGAGTTCGTGCATTTTTAAGTCCTTTCTATATTTTTTATTTTGACCACAGGATTCAATAATAACCAATATTAGTAGTAATGGTAAATTTTTTGCGTAATTTTCTAATCACCGGGAAATCCTATACACAACCATACCGATAAGCACAAAGGTGGAAAATCTTAAAATGTTGGGTCAAGGCGGAAAACCATCTAAGAGTCAATTGATAGAGTTATTACGGCAGGGGAGAAAAAGCAACAACTTAATTGAGCAGGTAGCTACCTGGCTAAAAGAGCCACAGCCAGAAAAGGCAAAGAGACCCCCCATGATCTGGATCGGCACTAATACCTGTGCGGGAGATCTACTTTCTTTTATAAATAGTCTTGACCCAAGTTACCAGGGTCTACTCACGGATTTAGTCGACTTTCGCTACAATTATCTGATGATGACTGCCGAAGGTAAGATTGCCAATAGAATTCTGAAAGAAACCATGAGAGAGTATCCGGGCCGGTATATCCTGGTGGTGGAAGGAACAGTACCAACCCGGTCCAACGGGTTGTATGCCGTTATTGGCACCATCAAGGACAAACCTCTGACAGCCCTGGAGGCAGTTCGTAAACTGGGCGCCAGAGCCAGGTACGTGGTGGCGGCCGGTACATGCGCGTCCTTCGGTGGACCTTACGCCGCTGAACCTAACCCTTCTCATGGCAAACCCGTTCAAGCGGTTCTGGACAGAAAAGTGATTAACGTCCCCGGTTGTCCCATCAATCCCGGCTGGATGATGGGTACTCTGGCTCACCTGGTGTGGCACGGGGAACCGGAGTTGGACCATTTAAACCGTCCGAAAATGTTCTATGGCGAAACCATTCACAACCTCTGCCAGAGGCGTCACTATTTTAACAGCGGCATCTTTGCCAGGCAACCCGGAGAGCCCTGGTGTATGTACAAGCTGGGGTGTAAGGGGCCGGTTACCTATGCCGATTGCCCCTACCGCCAGTGGAACGGCGAGCATTTAAGCTGGCCGGTGAAGGCCAATACCCCCTGTATCGGTTGTACCAGTCCGGAATTTCCTGACGGGGATGCACCCTTTTTTAAGCATTTACCGGATGTTAAACTGCCCGGCATTAAAGTGTCGGCCGACCGGGTGGGCATGGTGACCGGGGCTGTCACCGCCCTGGGAATAGGTGCCCACCTGGCCGGCAGTGTTATCACCGGCAGGCTGGGCCGTAACTTAAAGCAAGGCTTTTCCAACGGTAAAGGCAAAAGGCTGGCAAAAATAGTGCAACAAAAATGGAAAAAGATAAAAAAGGTGATCGACTTTGAAGAAGATTAGAATTGATCCGTTAACCCGTGCCCACTCGCCTACCGCTGTGGAAGTTGTGGTAGAAAATAAAAAGGTTATAAATGCCCGGTGTATTGGCACTTTTTTCCGGGGCTTTGAGATCATCCTGCGGGGCAGGGACCCCCGGGATGCCCCCTATTTAACTGAACGGATTTGCGGCATATGTTCCTCCTCCCATGGTACGGCAGCGTGCTTTGCCTGGAGGATGCCGCCGGTGCGCGTCCACCGCGTAACGGCAACCTGCTCCGCAATTTGATCCTGGGGTCTGACATCCTGCAAAACCAAATCCGCCATTTTTACCTCTTTGCCCTGCCGGATTTTGTCAGGGGACCCAACCTGGGCCCCTTTGCCCCAAGCTATACAAAGGATTACCGTTTGCCCAAGAAGAAAAACGATGCTATGATTGAACATTACTTCAGGGCCATTGAAATAAGCCGGCAAGCCAGCGAACTGATCGCCCTGTTGGGGGGAAAGTCTCCTTTTCCCCACGGTCTGCTGGCCGGCGGAAGCTCCGTCCCCCCAACAGCTGACATCATCATGACATTCCGCTTTAAATTAAAATCAATCAACGATTTTATCAAAAGTGTTTTTATTCCTGATGCCTTCACCCTGGCTGAGACCTACCGGGATTACTATCAAATCGGCGTCAGAAAACCAAATATGATGTCCTTTGGTCTCTTCCCGCGCAATGAGCATGATAATGAAAGACATTTTCCGGCCGGCGCGGTAATCAACGGCCAAGTACAACGGCTTAACACGGCTGTTATTAAAGAAGATGTCACAAATTCCTGGTACGTTGGCAATCAGCCCGTACACCCAACCGGCGGACGCACTGAACCCGACCGGGAAAAAGGGGGCCTATTCCTGGAGCAAAGCGCCCCGCTACGGAGGGAGACCTATGGAAGGAGGCCCCCTGGCCCGGCTGTGGCTCAGCGGGAATTACCGGAGAGGGGTTTCCACCATGGACCGGAACATTGCCCGTGTGGTGGAAACCGAAAAAATCGGGCAATTGATGGAGGGATGGCTGGCAGAGTTGCAGCCCGGGGAACCGGTATTTACTCCCTTTGACATGCCGAAGGAAGCAGATGGGGTAGGGCTTACCGATGCCCCGCGTGGCCAGCTGGGGCACTGGCTGAGAATCGAAAAAGGGAGAATCGCTAACTATGAGATTATCACTCCCACCGCCTGGAATTTTTCGCCCAGAGACGAATCGGGCCACTTGGGTCCGGTGGAGGAAGCCTGATCGGGACCCCTGTAGAAGATGAAAATGAGCCCATTGAAGTAGGCAGGGTGGTGCGGGCCTTTGACCTGTGTTCTTCCTGCGTTGCCCATGTCATTATACCGGGTCGCCCGGTTAAACAACTGGTGATAGTACCCTGATTAAGGAGGCTAATTGAATGTTTCTCACGAGACTTCTTACCAAAAAACTCCCCGCCATTCGTTGCCCGTAAGGCTCCTTCACTGGTGCTATGCACCGGCTGTTCTGGCAGGAATTTGGAGCGGGTTATACATCAATAACCCCTCCCGGTCACTGGGCTTTAAGAGCATGGATCAGGCCAAAAGAACCCATTTCATTGCTCAATATATTCTTCTCTCCTCCTTTCTGGCCAGGGTTTATTACGGTTCTGTGACAAAAAATTACCGGCAGATCATTCCGGACCGCAAGGCTTTAAAGGGCATGCCCAAGTTTATGAAATACGAGCTGTTTCTTACCAAAAGAAAGCCTGAATTCCCTAAATACAACCCGGCACAAAAGGTTCTCTTCACCGGCCTGACCCTGCTTATCCCTTTACAGATATTGACCGGTTTCGGCCTTTACGCCTCCAAGACCTTTCAAAAGACCGTCAACATGGCAGGGGGTTTGAACCCGTTACGCAAAATGCACTACCTGCTGTCCCTGTCCATATCCTCCCTGGCTGCCGGACACATCTATTTTGCCTTAACCGACAGCCTCAGGAAACTTAAATCCATCTTTACCGGCTATAAGTAGGGGGGTGACCCCAGTGTCCCAAATCACCATTCTCGGGCTGGGTAACTTACTCCTCAAGGACGACGGCATCGGCCCCCGGGTTGTCCAGGAACTGCAAAAACATGGCCTCCCTCCCGGCATCGATGCCATTGAAGGGGGAGGCTCCTTTTATCAATACTTTGATGTGTTTGCCCGGAGTAAACACATCCTGGCCGTTGATGCCCTGCTGGGAGGAGAACCTCCCGGCACCATTTACCTGTTGACCCCCGGTGAGATAACCCGCAAGAAAGAAACAGGGCTGTTGCGGCACGAAGATGATTTCCTGAGTGTACTTGATATCATGGACTACTATGGTTTGCACACGGAAGTAAATATTATAGGGATAGAGCCCAAGGAAATAACCTATTCCCTTAACCTCTCTCCTGAAATTGCCGTAAAATTACCGTTCATCGTTAAAACCATCCGGGGGTTGTCAAAACAGTTACTCCGGAATGGTACTTTTTCGTTGCATAAACTTTTGGCAGAAATGGAAGAATAATAAAAAAAGATTGGGGAACAGCAAGTGGCGGGAAATATATGGCGAACACTTTTATCCCTGCTGTCTAACAACCAAAACAAGTTCCCTCATCCTGGTGCTTCCCCGAAAGGAACTGTTAAACTTTCAACGGACCTGACAACCAACATCAGCAACTTCAAGGAAGCCCTTGGGAACAGCATGGATGTAGAAATAAGGGTTCTTTTCATGGGTAAAACCCAGGTAGCGATGGTTTACATAGACAGCATCGTTGACCGGACTGCCTGCGGGAAAATGCAATCAAGGCATTAATGGTTGACTCCCATACAGCGGGCCTTTTACCCGGCTATGGGAGCAAAGGACTGGCCCATGCGGCTAAGGGAAAGGTGGTCAGTGTTTGCTGCGTAAAAGAATCAAAGGATTTGCATAAATTAATCGACGCAGTCCTGTCTGCCAATATCGTCGTGCTTTTTGACGGGGATGATACAGGACTCATTCTTAAATTACCGGGCTATGAAACCAGGTCTGTGACGGAACCCCAGACCGAGTCGGTAATCAGGGGTTCCCGGGAGGGATTTACCGAAAGCATAAGCACTAATATTTCTATGATTCGCAGGAGAATCAAGGATCATAACCTGCGCATGGAACGCCTTCGCTTGGGCAGGGTAACCAAAACAGAAATTTGTATTGCTTACATTAAGGGGATTGTTGACCCAAAAACAGTGGAAGAGGTAAAAAAAAGGCTGCACCGCATTGAATTGGACGGTGTCCTGGAGTCGGGTTATATAGAAGAATTTATTCAAGACGCCCCCTATTCTGTCTTTCCGACGGTTGGTAATGCAGAAAAACCAGATAAGGTGGCGGCACAACTTTTAGAAGGGCGGGTCGCCATTATTACCGACGGTACACCCTTTGTGCTGACCGTACCCTATTTATTTATTGAATCACTGCAATCCAGTGAGGATTATTATTCAAGGTTTTTATCCAGTTCTTTTTTCAGAATTCTTAGATTTACTTTTTTAGTTATTTCCACTAACCTGCCCGCTATGTATGTGTCCATCTCTTCCTTTAACCCGGAGATTATGCCGACAAGCCTTTTACTTATCCTGGAAGCATCCAGGAAGGGGGTTTTCCTCCCCCCATCGGGGAGGTTTTGCTAATGGGATTAATTTTTGAGGGACTGCGGGAAGCCGGTGTGCGCCTACCCAGGAATGTAGGGCAGGCGATAAGTATTGTAGGAGCACTGGTAATCGGCCAGGCCGCCGTTTCAGCAGGACTAATCAGCGCCCCAACGGTGATCGTGACAGCCCTGACGGGGATTGCTTCCTTTATTTCTCCCTCCCAGAGTGAGGCACAACTTTTAATAAGAATATTTTATACTCTTGTGGCCGGTTTTTTAGGTTTCTTTGGCCTATTCATGGGCAATATCCTGGTAATTATGCACATGGCTTCCCTGAGATCCTTTCGTGTTCCTTATCTTTCACCGCTGGCCCCGTTATGGCACGGCGATTTAAAAGACAGTCTGGTCCGTGCCCCCTGGTGGTTCATGACTAACAGGCCCAGGTTAAATGGCTTGCAAAACATCCGCCGGGCAGGAATAACCAAGCCACCCGGTCCCGCCGGTGGCGAGGAGGAGATGGGCTAAATGCTCGGAGAAGAAAAGATATCCGGCAGGCAGGCTGTTAACCTGATCATAACTACCCTTCTGTCCGGTTCCATCATAGTAACTTCAGCAATACATAAACAAGCTAACCGGGATAGCTGGCTGGCCATCCTCCTGTCTACAGCCCTGGCATTGCTAGCAGGTACTGTTATTGCGGCTTTGGGCCGGCGATTTCCGGACCAGACCATTATTCAATACGGCCGGCAGTTGTTTGGCCGATTACCCGGTATGGCCCTCGGCCTGCTCTTCGTTGTGTTATTCCTTTATATGAGCATTCTGATTACCAGGTGGGTAACTGAACTTTTAATTACCATGTTTATGCCGGATACGCCTCTGGTGGTATTTGCCATCAGTTTTGTGGGGGTCTGCGCCTACGGTGTCCGCCATGGTTTGGATGTTCTGGCCAGGACCAATGATATTTTTCTTCCCGTTGCTCTGGCGCTGCTGTTTTTTATTCTAATAAGCAACTCCCCGGACATGAAAATACAAAATTTTTTCCCGGTGCTGGAAGAAGGTGTGATGCCGGTTCTGAAGGGTGCCTTGCCTCAGGCGGCCATACTTGCTCAAAGTATCATTATGGTTATGCTCACGCCTTTCCTGAACAAACCCCGAGAGGTCAAAGGGGTTATCTTCAGGGGTGTTATTACAACAGGTCTGCTAGCATTACTGATCATGGTTTCATCCATATCGGTATTAGGCAACAGAACGGATCGGACCATGTTTGTTCTCCTTTTATTATCAAGGCAAATTAACATCGGCGAGGTCATTGAACGGGTGGAGCCATTCGTTTTGCTCTTATGGCTGTCCATTGGAGTTACCAGTTAGGCATATTCTTTTTCTGCACCGTGCTGGCCACGGCCCAAACCTTCAATCTAAAAGAATATAAAGCCCTGGTGCTGCCCGCCGGAGTGCTGATAATTACCCTTTCAATACTGCTCTGGGAACATAACATTGAATTCATGGTTCAAATCGTCCAAGTGTTACCCCCCTTCCTCCTGGCCCTGGAAGCCGGCTTGCCGCTGCTCCTGCTGGTGGTGGCTTACCTGCGTGGCATAGGAGGTGTAGGCAAGTGAGGCGGAAAAGCGGCCTGCTGGTTGTGTTATTGATATTGACCATGGTAACCGGCTGCTGGAGCAGTTTGGCTCTGGAAAAACGGGCCATTGTTTCTGGTTTTGGTCTGGATCAGGCCAAAGAAAAGGGAAAGGTCAGGGTAACCTTACAGATTGTCAAATCAGGGGCAGGAGGCAGGACGGATATGGGTGATACCGGGGGTGTAAAAGCGAAACAGAGTGTGCTGGTATACACCGGCACCGGCTACACCTTTTCACAGGCCCTGGATACTCTGGTCAAAAAAACGGGCAAAAGCCTGTTTTATTCAGAAGCTAAAATTGTGGTGGCCGGGGAGGCTATGGCCAGAGAAGGTTTGTTCACGGTGACCGATTTTTTTGACCGCTCCCGCGAGCCCTCGACCCGGAACTTGCTGATTATAGCTAAAGGCGAGGCCAAGGAAGTCCTGGAGACAAAATTGGGCGAGGAGGATATCTGGGCCTACGGCATTAGGGATGTTGTTAAGTCCGCAATGCTTCACGGCTACCTGCCGACTTCCGATATTAAAGATTTTATTACCGCGGTGGAAAGTAGAACCACCGCGCCGGTAGTCCCGCTGGTAAAGATAATTCCTAATGAATATAAAAATGAAGGAAACCAACCACCTGAACAAAAGCAGGCTGTACCGGCTAAAGAAATGAAGCTATTAGGAATGGCTGTCTTCCGCCACTATAAAATGGTCGGGCAACTGGACGAAAGGCAAACCCGCGGCTTCCTTTGGGTCAACGGCAAAGAACACAGATGTATAACTACGCTGCCAATTCCCGGCAGTGAGGATAAAAAGGCAGCATCCGTTACCATCCGGGCAGATTCCAAGGTTAAACCGGAGCTTAAAAACGGGAAATTAAGGATCCATATTCAGGTTCATGAAGAGGGTGAACTGTCCGAAATACAGCCTGATTCCATTGATATGACTAATCCTGCCAATGTTAAGGAGTTTGAAAAACTTAAACAGTATGCCATTGCAGGTGAAATCCAGGACGCTGTTAAAAAGGCCCAGGGATTAAACTCGGATATCTTTGGTTTTGGTGAAGAGGTGCACAGGAGGTACCCCAGGGAATGGAACCAGTTAAAAGACAAATGGGATGAAATATTTCCCCTTTTGGAAGTAACCATAAAAGTACAGTCAAAAATAAGACGTACTGAAAAAGTAACCAACCCCGCCATGTCTGAGTAATTTCTCGGCCGCAAGCGACACCGTCAAAGACAAAAACCTTTTTCGGCACGACGTTATTACTACCCACTCCAGGGTAGAAAGGAGATACAAATATGTTAACCCATATTGCGCTGCTTGGTTTCTCCTTCATCTTCATCGTGTTTCTAGAGGCCCCGCGTTTAGTTAAACAAGGGCTCTGGCGGGAACTGGCGGTATTTTCAGTAATCCTGTCAACGGGATATATTCTGGCCTTCCTACAGGTTTTCGGGGTGCTATCCCGTTAAATGCAGGAAATCAAAAGAATGCGCGTGTCCGTTAAGGGCCTGGTGCAGGGAGTGGGGTTCCGACCCTTTGTATATAACATGGCCCGGTCGCTGGGGCTCACGGGTTGGGTTAACAACACCGCTGAAGGAGTAATCGTGGAAGTAGAGGGTAAGAGAGGGTGGGGACCGGCGTTATCGCTACCACTTTATCAATTGTACCAATTGCGGTCCCCGTTTTACCATCATTAAGGACGTTCCTTACGACCGTCCCTTTACCACCATGTGAAGGTTCCCCATGTGCCCGGACTGCCTGCAGGAGTATCATGACCCTCAGAACAGTCGGTTTCATGCTCCGCCGCTCATTTATGTTCATGGGCAGGGCTGTCTCCAGGTAATAATGAAAGCGCCGGAAAGCGAAAGTCGGGGCGAACGCGCAAGGGTAACCAGAAATTGAGAAGTGTACTGGTAGGAGCAGCCAGGGCTGCCGCCCGAACCAAGAATACCTATTTGTCCAGTCAGTATCCCGGTAGTTTTTAAAAAACCGGTTTCTGGAGGGAGAGGTATGGTTAAGAAATTTCCGGCCTGCCAATTTTGTCAGTGCAGCAATTGTAAGTCTACAGGTACTTGCACGGGGTGCGCCACCGGAGTTGTGCACTATAAGTCCAAGGAACAAGCCGAAGGTGTGGTATGGCACCGGGGTAACTATAAATGTTCCACTGTAAAGTAACTCCACCAGGCAGGCTGCATGGCCTGCCCTTCTTTAAACAGTAACCATAATTTAACATTTTGACCATTTGCGTAACTATTCAGCATCTGAAAACATGCCGCAAGAAAATGGGCATAGGTATCCCTTAGCTCGAAGTTGATTAAGCAACTTTAGGCGTAATGGTTACCGCATAAACACGGGAAGCCCGGTTTGGGCACCATATATGGCCGAAAACATGTCAACCCCTTGTTTCGCAGCAGATGAAATGTAACTGCGTATACGGCAAAATGCATCTGAGCCATCATCTGAGCGAAAACCGCCGGATACCTTCCGATGGAGCTTAACCATACGTATGTCCCGTTCCGCTTGGTCATTGTCAAAGGGTATGGCAGGGTCACGCATGAAAAGCAGAACTTCATGTTCATGCACCTTTAGCCGGTCAATCAGGTTGCGTGCCTTGCTTCTTTTTACCCGGCCCCGGGTGTTGTTAACGATGTCGGCCTTGTTAATGGGGTTTTCGGAATCTGCAAGGGCAAATATTTTTTCGTATTTTGCCTCAAATTCTGCGAGTGTTGTTTCATCCAATGCACCATCTACAGCATCAACGGTTGCCTTAATCTCCAGTTTGAGTCCTTAGGCTTTTGGGCTTAACAAATACATCGGTTGACGGTGGCTTGCTGCTGTTGTGACTGTTTTGGTTCAGGCGTGCGCGGAGTTCCTTGTTTTCTTGTTCAAGGCGGGCCCGTTCGTTTTGGAGTCCTTGGATGTATTCACGTAATCCTTCTGAACACTTTTCTATTTCACGTTGGACTTCGGGGGATGGTTTCACTGGGTCAACACCTCCCTGAAGTCCCTGGACAGCGGGTACAGATAGATATCTTTGATGGGAACACGAAGTCTCCCATACCTGTCATAGCGGCTCCTGCCGGTGGTTTCGCCGGTGTAAACCCAATTAGCGGCCTTGTAACAAGTACCCTTGAACCTGTCTTTCTCCACGAAAGTTTCCAGCAAATAGACCGGGTGGCCGTATTTCTCCTGCCAATCTGAAGAAATCCGTCGGCTGATTAGCCCCAGGATATGGCTGGCCAGGTGAGGAACCCGAACCCACGGAAGGATCAGAAATCGGGTGTTGTTGGTAGTTAAGTAAAGATTCGCTTTGCGGATATCTGCCTTCCAGCCAATGAAATGATCCCGCTGTGCACATGCCCAGGCAGAAGCGCCAGAGAGTAGATATGCCAACAATACGCCATCCAGGTTGTAGACCATATACTTTACGTTTTCACCGACGGTCAGGTCAAAGCCAGGGTAGTGGTACTGTATAAGCAGGGATTTGAATTCATTTAACAGAGGGCTGCAGTTTAGGATGACAACAACCTGCAACGGTCCCAGATCTTTTAGTCGGGACTGAACGGGGGTAGTATCATGGAACATCCGCTTTACTTGATGGGTGTTGCATGGTTTTGGACCGGTGTCGGTAATCTTTTCGGGGAGTGTTATCAGACCTTTGCCGTCAAGTTTCCGAAGCAAGTCCCGGCAGGATGTTTCTTTAGGGCGTCCGTCATGATAGCGCCAGTCCCAAATCCTGCATGACTCAATAGACAGCCTCGTACGCCACCAGGTCGGGTTTTCGGAAATGAGCCGGTTTATCAAATCTACTTCTTTTTCTGTGATCTCAGGTCTCCGGTACATCATTTTCGCCTCCCTGATAATACTTTATCAGAGAAACGCCTACGAGATCAGACCTTTTATTGGGTATTTTTTTATCCAAGCGAGCAGTTCATCGGCTTCCTCTACCACTTGGCCCAGACGCTCCGAATTGGCCTATTCATCCAAATGATGTTCAAAGAAAATTGTGATGCTGAATAGTTACATATCATAAGTAAATATAATACGACAAGCGGAACCGTCCCCGTTGTCCGCCAGCATGCGTTCTTCGGCTGACTGAAGCCTGTAAAGGGCCAATTCCTTGCCATTTAGACAGTCCAAAGTGTCTCACCTTCCCTAACCACATTTGCAGCAAAGGGCGCCTTCAATATCACCAGCTTGCAGAACTGCTCATTCTCGTAAATATTTACCGACATGTCAATCCCATGTTCCAACTCGCAATCAATGACAAAGTCATAAATCTTATCCCTGTCTATTTTTTCTTATCTTTGACCAAAATAAGAATATCCATATCCGAGTCCTGGCGGTTATCTCCCCTGGCTCTAGAACCATAAAAAATAATCTGGGTAATCTCCCCCGGAAAGGCACCGTTTAAATAGTCAACAAAGGAAGCTAAAACTTGTCGTTCAACGGGTGTCAGAGTATTCATTTAAACAACCCCTCGTAAATAAGCTGTGACTTTAAAATCACTCTTACTCTGGCTGCTTTCTCAAGCTTGAAGTAAGATAACACGTTATTTTTGCAAAACCTTATACTATTTTTCACTAGCGTTGCATAAAACTTTCGCATAAATTAAAAGGTAATAATTGGAAGATATAATTGTATAATTTTGTAATTATTTGGGTGTATACACCAATTAACCCATTTTACTTTATGCTAAAGGAACAACCACTTAAGAGGTAGTCCTTTAATCCACATTTTTACAAATGATGTAATT
>NZ_AWQQ01000155.1 GCF_002607855.1 Desulforamulus profundi | reverse complement strand
GGACTACCTGTTATACCTCAATTATAAGGAGATTTTAATCATTTTTACAGGATATTGCTGGAAAAACAATGATTTATTGGTTTTTTTCTAGAATTTTAGATATTGACATTTTGGAAATTTATTTATGCAACGCTAGTGACATCAAATCCACTTTCCGTCCTGATACCCTGCCAGGATGAGGGCGCCCAGGCTTCTCTTGACCTCCCCCTTTTCCCAACCGCAAATAGCCCACTCCGCGGACTGCACCAGCCGGACCTTTTCCATGCAGGGGATCTTTTGCCCGGCAGAYAAGGGCTGTCCAGGCGCTTAGCACCATGCCTTCCAAGCCGGCGGCAGTCACTGCCCGGTAAAAGTCAACGCCGGATCCCACCACATACTGGGAAATGATAAGATCCGGACCTYGCTCAACGATCTCCTCCAATAGTTGTTTTCTTTCCCGGGTGGTCATRCCCATCACATTTTCTCCCGCTTTGTACAGCACATCAAARGCGATAAATGTGGCCGGGATTTGCCGGGACAGCCTTTTAACTTTAAGAGCATCAGAAATCTTACCCCGGGTCTGCAGCGCGCTGAAGGACGGTTTGCCGTCCTGGAGGATTTTCTCATTGGCCACCTCTGTATCACAATAGGGGCAGTAACGACGGTATTGAATGGGTGTCTTGCATTTCTCGTGCAGGTAATTAAATTTAATATTTTTCTTTTCCGTGGCGGCATACATTTTCACCGGCACATATACCAGTCCGAAGCTTACGGCACCTTTCCACAAGGGTCTCATGCTGACTTCACTCCAGTGTTTTTTTGTTGTAGTATGCCCGTTCTTTATTGATCAATTACCGGCCGGTGTCCAAAAAGAACAACCACCTTTGACAAATGTCCTGCTAAAGRCCAGCTTGTCTTCTTTCAACAAAAAGCTCACGCCGATAACCCCAACAAGGTTATAAACGCGAGCCTGACGGCCTTTTTAGTTGAATCAGCAACACAAAGAACCCGAAATTTAAAGAAACTTCCTGYTTCCYTTTTCTCCGTCAAAGGTRAACAGGGCRGGTTTGTTRTCRATCYTGGTTTCCAGATGGACCGGCCTGTTCCAWAGTTTATRMACATGGACCARCGTCTTCTCCAAATAYTTGATGTCCAGTTCCCTATCCTCAAAGACGTGACGCAGATACAGTTCCCCCCGTTTGCCATAATCCCCGTCTTCCACCATAATTACCGGGAAACCGCAGTTGGTCATGCTGTGAACCAGGTGATCCCGTACCTTTTCCCAKTTTCTCGACGATTTTCCAGTTCGTGGCC
>NZ_AWQQ01000154.1 GCF_002607855.1 Desulforamulus profundi | reverse complement strand
TCTCCTGCACTCAAGTCCACCAGTATCAGAGGCAATCTCGGGGTTGAGCCCGATCTTTCACCTCTAACTTAATGGACACCTACGCGCCCTTTACGCCCAGTAATTCCGGACAACGCTCGCCCCCTACGTTTTACCGCGGCTGCTGGCACGTAGTTAGCCGGGGCTTCCTCTCCAAGTACCGTCATCTGTTCTTCCTTGATGACAGAGGTTTACAACCCGAAGGCCTTCTTCCCTCACGCGGCGTTGCTCCGTCAGGCTTTCGCCCATTGCGGAAGATTCCCCACTGCTGCCTCCCGTAGGAGTCTGGGCCGTGTCTCAGTCCCAGTGTGGCCGGTCGCCCTCTCAGGCCGGCTACCCATCGTCGCCTTGGTGGTCCCTTACACCACCAACTAGCTAATGGGACGCGGATCCATCTGATAGCACGATTGCTTTCCTTAAAAGAACATGCGTTCCCTTAAGCGTATCCGGTATTAGCAGCCGTTTCCAGCTGTTATCCCGGTCTACCAGGCAGGTTATCCACGCGTTACTCACCCGTGCGCCACTATTMGKTCGTMGRTCGTCARGCKGCMKTCGTCAGGGATYTMARTCTSGAMTTCGCTAAKGCGAATTCCTTACTATCCCGACGTCCGACGTCTGAAGACCGACGACTGAACCGTTCGACTTGCATGTGTTAAGCACGCCGCCAGCGTTCGTCCTGAGCCAGGATCAAACTCTCCATAAATTATATAATATTTTCGCGTACCCGTTAGGGTGAAGAGTTGATTTAGCTCTTTATTACTTGTTCAGGAATTACTCGCTAGCGTTATTTAACGCTTGACGAGGATTCAAGTGTGGTCGTCACAGTTTCAGCTTGCGCTGATTTTTGACTTGACCGTTTTGCATCCATCATCTGCTGTTTAGTTTTCAAAGACCATTTTTTAGCCCGGCCTCACGACCGGAATTTTAGTTTACCATAACCCTCACTTACATTTCAAGTGAAAGTTTTTGGTGATTTTTACACCGCCTCATCGGCGACATTTATTATGTTAACACTTGTTAAAGAATTATGCAAGACCTTTTTTCAAAAAGTGTTGTTGTTCTGTGATAATGTCACCTTATAACTGTTCTGTGATATTGTTATTTTTTCTCTCATTTTTAAAATTTAAACTTATGAACCAACCCGTTTAAGTCATCGGCCATCTTTGAAAGTTGTTCAGTGGCCGCCGTAACTTCTTCAATGGCCGCGGTTTGTTCCTCGGCGGTTGCGGCTACATTTTGCACACCTTCAGAGATTTGTTCAGCGGCCATGGCCACGCTTTGCACCTGCCTGGCCAGCTCCTCAACCGAACCAAGTATACCGCTGAATTTATTGCCAACCTCCCGGACAACAACAGCTCCGTCGTTTGCTTGCTTGTTGCCGTTCTGCATAGCCAGGACAGCCCTCTTTGACTCGACCTGGACCTGGCCGATGAGGTGGTTGATTTCCTTTGCAGCATTACCGGATTGTTCAGCCAGTTTTCTGACTTCCTCGGCAACCACCGCAAAACCGCGCCCCTGTTCTCCGGCCCTTGCCGCTTCAATGGCTGCGTTGAGGGCAAGCAAGTTTGTCTGTTCGGCGATGGCGGTTATCAGATCAACAATTTGATTAACCTTCATGAGAGTATTTGAAAGCGAGTCAACAACTTTGGAGGCCTCGTCGCTGGTTGCCTTTATTAACTCCATTTGCCCGGTTACCTGTTCTGCTCCTTGCGCCCCAAGTTCTGCTTCCCTGGCGGCTTGTCCTGACAGATCGGCTACATGTTTTGCGTTGTCGGCAACTTCTTGGACACTGGCAGCAACTTCGGTGACGGTGGCTGCTGTTTCAGTGGCACCGGCAGAGGTCTGCTGTGCCTGGGCAGCCAGCTGTCTGGATGAATCATTTAGCTGACCGGCAGCTTTTGTTAGTTTTTCCAGCACATCTTGGAAGCTCTCCCGCATCTTGTTCAGCGCCGTTGCCAGCCGGCCCAATTCATCGGATGACTTTATATCAACAGTCTCCCTGAAATCTCCGTCGGCATATTGCGAGGATACTTTACCAACCTGGCTGAGGGCCCTGGTGATTGGTTTGGTTATCAAATAGGCAAGCAATGACCCGGTAAGGATACCAATTGCCAGCAATATCAGAGAAAGCTTCTCTTTCCTTTCCCCCGCGTCAGCCAGACTCTGCATAGCTGTGTCAAGGGACTTTTTATGGTATTCAAGATATTTGTTTGTTTGAGTAAGAACTTTGGCATTGGCAGGAGCCGCCACATTTGACATATAAGAGGCAGCGGTCTGTTGCCCTTGTTCCTTATAGAGTTGGATTATCGTCGGGGGAAACGGTTCGTATTCTCTCGCCGCTTGTTTCAACGGGTCAAATACTTCCCGATTTTTTGCATGCTTATCCAAAAAAGCAAGCTGCTCATCCGCTGTTTTTTTGGCTTCATTATAGTCACCGATAAACTTTTCATCTCCCGTGGCCAGATAACCACGAACTGCTGCCCCTTGACGGGCCACATTCAAAGCAAATGAGTGGGCAGCATTCAGGTTGAGCAGCCTATATTCTGTCAAATCATCTATATTTTCGCGTACCTGTTTTAATTGATAGTAATTATAGACCACCATAACAGACATCAAAATCAATAAAGATATAAACCCGGCCCATATTTTATGCGATATTTTCATGGAGCCCCCTCCTTTTATCCTGTACTTTTTTCACGGGAAGGTTCTTGGCCGGCTTTTCATGGAGTGTTTTCTTGTTCAAGGCAAACCCGTTCGTTTTGGAGTCCTTGGATGTATTCACGTAATCCTTCTGAACACTTTTCTATTTTCGTTGGACTTCGTAGGGATGGTTTCACCGGGTCAACACCTACCTGATAATATTTTATCAGAGAAACACCCACGAAAACAGACCTTTTATTGGGTATTTTTTTATCCAAGCGAGCAGTTCATCTTAACCAAAAGATTAATCGAAGCTGGAGAATTAAGATGGTCCAGAGGACAGATCCCATCACAATTATTGTTGTCAGAGATGTGGGGTGAATGGATTCCTGCGCGGATAATAGATGAGTTTGCATGGGATGAGGAAGAACCAGGGGTTATGCCAGAGACCGTCTGCCCAAAATGTGAGGGAGATATGGCCTATACAGGGGAAACCGAGGATAGATGAAGCACTATCCTCGGTTTTAATTTTTTAGTCGCCCGATAGGGCGAATTTGTTCTTATGAAGACCTTTCGGATTGAACAGACGGGTTATGGGCCAGGGACATAAATTTGTCAACTTTGCCATAGTCAGTAGTTAATTTGCTAACAACAACTGTTACCACAAAAGCTGCGGTAACACTATAGACAGCCGGATTTACTAAAACGGGGAGGCCAAAAATATTTTTACTCTTCATAAACATGGCAACAGTAAACAAGATGGACACCGCAAGCCCGGTACACATGCCGGCAACTACACCTTCTTTGGTAAGTTTTTTCCACCAAATGGCTAATATCAGGGCCGGAGCAAAGGTGCTGGCACCAATACCAAAGGAGATGGCAACCAGGAAAGAAATTCCTTGATCCTTTAATACTATCGCCAGGGTTATAGCAATAATGGACAATACTGCTGCACCGGCTTTAGCAAATCTTAACTGTTCAGCCTGGCTGGCGCCGGGGCGCAATAACTTTGCATATATATCGTGGGCCAGGCAAGTGGTGGCCGAAATCATTAATCCAGCTGCGGTACTGAGCATCGCCGCAATGGCGCCTGCTGCGGCCAGACCCATTAAAAACTCTCCGCCGATCATCTGACTTAACAGGGGCACTACCATATTGGTGGCTACCCCGCTTTTTCCCTGCACAAGTAAGGCCAGCAAGTCAGGATAAAGCACAATCATTGCTGCTAAACCAACAAAACAAGTGGCAATATAAAAGATGGACAGTCCCGCCAGGGTAAGTGCAAGACTTTTTTTAGCTTCGGTGGCGTCAGGAACAGTATACAGCCGAGTTAAAATATGGGGTAATCCGGCCACCCCAAGCAATAGAGCCAGTACAAAGCTAATCTGATCTGGTAAACTCTTAGAGAACACACCCGGTGTTAAAGCGGACTCCTTGCCCACCAGCAGGTTATTAACGGACATTATTACCTCTGTGCTGTTACCGCCGGAGTCTCCGGTAAGCAATTCCGCAGCCACCGTTTGAGATATCTGCGGCGGTATGGTAGAATGGGCTGAATGTATTATTTTCATGGGATTGCCATCAAAATACTTTACAGTTACTAATATAAAAATAAATAGCATTACCGACCAGAGCACAACCCCCTGGATAATTTGATTATATGTTGTACCACGCATTCCCCCGAGTATAACATAGATAGCCATCATAGAACCAACCAGCACCATGGTAAACATGTAGTCCCATCCTAAAAGAAGGTGAAACAAACCTCCGGCACCAATGATCTGAGGAACAAGATAGAAGGTACAGATCACGAGGGTTGTTACAGCCGAAGCTATCCGGATATATTTCCAATCAAACCTGGCCATTAACACGTCGGCAACAGTAAACTTGCCGGTATTTCTTAAAGCCGAGGCGATAATAAACAAAACAGTCATATAACCGGCAAAGAAACCAAGGGCATCCCAAAACCTGTCGATGCCAAAAATAGCAACTGCTCCGGCCACCCCCAGAAAACTTGCTGCACTTAAATAATCCCCAATCAAGGCCAGACCGTTGGATACCCAGGAAATTTTACCACCTGCCACAAAAAACTCATCGGTGGTTCTTGTCCACCTTCTGCTATACCAGGCCACAAATAAAGTAAGAAATAAACTGATAGCAACTATTATCAAAGCAATTGGATTCTGCATTATTATTGTTTACCTCCCGTTTTAAGATACACTCCACATAATGCCAGCGCTATGGGAAAAACCGAAAAACCTGCCAGCACGCCTAGCGGAATACCTGCCACCGGTACCGCAGCTACACTTTGATATGTCGTTGAATTAATAATAGCAGTACTAAAGTAAACCAGGGCAAAAAGACCAAAAAAGCTAAAGGAGATAACACGATTATTTCGGAATGATTCCTGATACGGGTAAAAGATGTGTGATTCAACCTCATCACCCGGCAACCTGGCATTTAAATCTTCTGCTAAACTCTTTATATCAGAAATATCTACACCCCCCCGTTTTACCACCAGAACCGGCAGCGGGGAATTTTTCAAAACACTTTCGGCTACACTACCAAAGTGCAGTTTTTCCAGACCTTTACGGGCAGTATCACCAATGACGATCATATCTACCATATACTCGTTGGCCACACTGAGTATTTTTCCTGTTATCTTCCCCTGGGTTTTTACCAACTGCAAATTGACCTTTACCTGCTTACCATACTCGGCCATAAGCTCCAGCGGGTGATCAGATACTCTTTCTTTCATCATTGACGATTCGATGGTTTTTTCTGATGGTAGCATTGGCGTTTTTTCTTCCACATGCAGGATGATTACTTCAGCTCCATACCTTTCAGCTAATTCTATGGCCTTTTTTGCCGCACCAAGAGAAGGTGCACAGCCGTCTATTGCCACAAGCAACCTTTTCATAAATTGCCCCCCTTTATTATTTGATAAACCGAGTATAAAAGAATGTCAGTGTTCAGTAAATAAAACACCGGTCAACAACCATATTAACCGGTCCAACCGCTTACTAAAAAAATTACCTGAATCAATATATTTTCCCAAACTGATATACCGGCCAAAGGACAAAAAGAGGCCCCCGGCTGTAAAAACCGACGGCTATAATTATACTAAATTAAACTTAACCATTTAATTGAGTACACTGCTTTTTAAACTGCATAAAAATACTGCTGGACGAATCTTCTGGGTTTTTAATTTCAGTCATGAGTTATGCAGTTGCTGTAAAAATACCCCGGCCAACAATATGTTTCTAATGGGAATCCTCAGTAAAGAAAGAATAATTACTAAAATAAAATGGGTGGTGTCATGACCACCGGGTGAACGAAAACAACGATGGGAAACAATGCCTCGGCAAATTCTGATCTGCCGCACCTTTATATCGCCACCTCGGACCGCCTGATGAAATGTCTCCCTGTAAACGGTTTATTACGATTTTATCACCGAAAATATTATTTCGCACATATTTATGACGAAATAAGTTGTAAATAAGACATTTGACCTAGAGGAAAAATGCAATTTTTGTAAAATAAAATATATAATAATAACGATTGTCGACAAGGTGGTTAATCTCTTGAATAATACAAGAAACTTGAAATTTACATCGAAAAAAATTGAGGAGTTCAGCCTGCCCGGGGACTTTGAACAGTTATGTACCCTTTGCGGGTGCACCGGGGCGGAAATACAGCCGGATGTCGAATATTTGAATAATAAAGAAATTAATAGTATCTGCCTGTCGATTTATTGTTCTTCCAAAGAATGCAGAAATTTATCTTATCATTATTTCGAACTGGATTATAAATTGGCAGCCAAAGCCCATGTGGAGGATTTTACCACGCTACCCAAGGGGATAAAGTTTACCTGTAATCAATGCGGCAGCCAGGATATACAAGTCAAGGTCAAGATGGAACAATCGGGTTTTAAGTATGTCAATGACATTGTCAACGTAACCCTCTCCTGCACCTGTGGTAACTGCGCACAGCACCAGTTTTTAGGGAAATATTTTTAGCTGTAAAAGACATGGCCCGCACCGAGCAGGCCATGTCTTTTATAATTTGCTGTAGAGTTGTCGCCAGAGCAGCCTGTGGTAGGGCAATTCGGCGGTTCCTTCCATAGTAATGAGTTTTGCCGCGGCCACCCTCTCGCCTTCCACCAAAACCTCAAGCTTGCCAACCTCTTGGCCGGGCACTACCGGTGCAGCCACCTCTCTTTCCAGCAGCACATTCTGCTCGATCTTATCCCCTTGATTGACCGGTACGGTCACCACCACATCCCTGTCAACGGTAACGGGCAGGCTCCTTTTTACGCCATTCTCTATGGTTACGGCAGCAAAAGCCTCTCCTTTTCCCGCCACCACCCGGTTGGCATATTCCTCAATGCCGTAATTCAACAACCGAATGGACTCTCCCCAGCGATCGTCACTGTGCAGTACTACGGCAATCAGCCTGCGGCCGTCCCGGGTGGCGGAGGACACCAGGCACTTGCCCGCCGCATGGGTGGTGCCTGTCTTTACCCCGTCGGCGCCCTGGTAGCTCCATAACATTTTATTGGTATTGCTTAAAATGCGTTTCCCTTTGGCTCCGGCAATGGAATGGGTTTTGGTGGCGACAATTCTGCTGAACACCGGGTTCTTCAAGGCGTAGCGGGTGATCAGGGCCAGGTCGTAGGCGGATGACAGGTGCCTGTCATGGGGGAGGCCGTTGGTGTTGCAGAAATTGGTGTTCCTGGCCCCCAACCTGTGGGCTTTATAATTCATAAAATTGACAAAGACTTCTTCCCGGCCGGCCACGTGTTCGGCAATGGCCACGCAGGCATCATTTCCCGAGTGCATCAATGCGCCATAAATGAGTTCTTCCAGGGTCAATTTTTCTCCAGCCGTTAGATAGACACTGCTCCCTTCAACTCCGGCGGCATGGGGACTGACGGTAGCCAGTCTGTAGAGTTTACCGCACTCAATGGCCACCAGGGCGGTCATGATTTTGGTGGTGCTGGCGATGGGCCTGGGTTGGTGGGCATTCCTGGCAAAAAGCACCTGTCCGGTATTGGCGTCCATCACAAGGGCGGAGGCGGCAGACAATGCCGGTCCTGTTCCTTGCTGAAAGTTTCCTGCCTCAACAACCGGTGAAAGTTCGTCAACCATAAAAATCACGTCATTCTGATCAAAAACAACCTGCGCAAAACCAACCGGGGGCCCTGATGTTATTAAAAAACCGATAAATAAAAGCATACTCACCATTTTACCCCGCAAAAGTTTCACCCCACAAAAATTTCTCTTTTGTAGGGTGCCCTTCCTCAAACAAGTTATGAAACTGAATAAAAGTTAAAATCCATCCTCTTAGGATGGATTTGTCAAAAAAGATAGATTTACCATTTACCACTTTTTGAACCTACTTATATTATTTTTGATTTATGGTCCAATAAATGTAGCAACCTGTGGCCATGATTAAAAGCCCTAACAAAGCACCGTAAAAGAATTCCCTGCTCATTGTTAAAGCCCCTTTCCACTAGCCATTAGGACCCGTGACCTGGCTGGAATTGGTATTTACAGCAGAGGAACGTTTGGAACCAAAAGCCAACCTTTGTTTCAGCTTATGACTTTTGGCTCTAAAATCATCCAGGAGGGTATAAATAACCGGCACCACCACCAGGGTCAACAGTAGATGTGATCAGACCGCCGATGATGGCATGCGCCATGGGCGCCCGGCCTTCGGCGCCGGGACCCAGGGCCAGGGCCAGGGGCATCATCCCCAGGATCATGGCCGTTGAAGTCATCACAATGGGACGCAGGCGGGTTAAGGCAGCCTTGCGTAGGGCTTCGTTCCGCTCCACACCCTTGGCCCGCTCCTGCTTGGTAAAGTCAATCAGCAGGATGGCATTTTTAGTTACCAGCCCCATCAGCATGATAATACCGATCATACTCATGATACTAAGGTCACTGCCAACGATGAGCAGTCCCAAAATGGCCCCGATAATGGCCATGGGCAGGGACAGCATAATGGAGAAGGGATCGATGTAACTCTCAAACTGGGCAGCCAGGATAAAGAAGATAAACAGAACGGCGGTAATCAAGGCCAGCACCATGGCGGTAAAGGTCTCGCCCATCCGCTCCGAGTCGCCGCCCTCAAAGAAGCGGTAGCCCGGGGGTAGCTTCATCTCCTTTGCCACCCGTTCCTGAAAGGCCTTGTTGAATTCACCCAGAGAAATGCTGCCGTCCGTGTTACAGGATAACACGATTTCTTTGGTTCTGTCAAAACGATTGATCTGACTGGGAGAGGTGGAAAACACCGTTTCTGTCACCTGGCTTAAAGGAATCATCGCAGGCCCGTGCGTGCTGGACAGGTAAATGTTACTCAGGTCGGCCAGGTTTGTACGGTGGCTTTCGTCCAGGCGAACCCGAACATCAAAACGGTCTTCGCCGTCCTCGTACTGGCTCACCACCACCCCGTTGAACAAGGTGCGCAGGGTATCGGCCACCGTGGCGGTGCTTACACCCAGGTCGCAGCCACATCCTGTTTAATTTGAATTTGTGCTTCCGGTTTACCGGGCTTGAAACTGCTGGAGACGTCCACTGCACCGGGGATGCTTTCCATGATTTTTTGGGCCTGTTCCGCATAGACCTGAAGCTGGTCCAGGTCATCCCCCAGCAACCTGAATTGAACCGCTGCACCGTCGCTCATGCCGGCCTGCTGGTTAATGGTCACCTTGACCCCGGGAATGGTATTCAGCTTATGCCTCATATCCATGGCCAGTTCATCAATGGTTTTGTTCCGTTCATGCTTGTCGACCAGTTTAACAAAAATATTGGTCTGTTCTGCAGTCACGGTGGAATAAACTTTGGTTACTTCCGGGTAGCTTTGCAGAACCTTTTCCATTTTCTCGGTGGTCTTGCCGGCAGCTGCCGTACTTAAACCGGCATCCAGGTCTGCCACCACGTACAGTTCGCCGATGTCTCCTCCCGGTACAAAGGTGGAGCCAGCAAGGGGATCAACATGAGACTGCCAATGAACAGTAATATTGCAACACCGATGGTTTTCAAGCGATTTCGCAAGACCACCTGGAGAAAATCGGCATATTTCTGTGTTATCTTGTCAAATCCACGGTTAAACCATTTGATAAATTTACCAAAGGGACCCCTGGGCAGATGTTCCTCATCTTTCAGATAGCGGGATGCCAGCATGGGTACCAGGGTAAAGGCCACAAACAGGGATACCAGTACACTGAAGACTACGGTAATCCCAAACTGTTTAAAAAATTGACCCACAATACCCGTCATCATGCCCACCGGCAGAAATACAGCCACAACGGTCAGGGTGGTGGCGGTAACCGCCAGGCCGATTTCGGTTGTACCGTCCGGGCTGCATCCAGGGGGATTTTCCCATCCGCAGGTGACGCACAATATTCTCAATTACCACGATGGCGTCGTCAATCAGCAGGCCCACCGCCAGGGAAAGGGCCATCAGGGACATGAAGTTTAAGGTGAAACCCAGCATCTTCATGGCAAAGAATGTGGCAATAATGGATGTGGGAATCGCCAAGGCACTGATTAAAGTACTGCGCCAGTCTCTGAGGAAAAGGAAAACGGTCAGAACAGCCAGCACACTGCCCTCAATCAGGGTATTCCGTACGTCGTTTACCGCATCCCTAATATAAACGGAGTTGTCTCGAACCAGCTCCAGTTGAACGCCCGGCGGCAGTTCCTTCTTAACCTCTTCGATGACTCTCTTAACCTCGTTTCCTACTTCCACGGTGTTGGCACCGGATTGTTTAATGATATCAATGCCAATAGCCGGTTTGCCTGGTAACGGGAGATACTGTCCTGTTCCTCCACACCGTCAACCACGGTGGCGATGTCTTTGACGTATAACTGGACCCCTTCCCGCTGCGCCACAGGCAGGTTGGCAAACTCATTGACCCTGTCGATGTTGCCCACCGTTCGGAGAGTCATCTCCCGGTCGCCGCTGCCGACCTTACCGCCGGGAACTTCCATGTTCTCACTCTTCAGACTGTTGATGACCTCGCCAGTGGTCAGCCCGTAGGCTGCCAACTTGTCTTTGTCCAGTTTGATGTGGATCTCCCGTTTTACATCGCCGTAAATATCGATGGACCCCACGCCATTGACGGTTTCAATCCTTCTTTTAATTAAATCCTCCACCATCGTGGTCATCTCACGCATGGAGATGTTCCCGGTTACCGCCAGAGAGGCAATGGGCATAGCCGAAGGGTCAAACCTGGCAATGACCGGTTCCTCAATATCCCGGGGTAAATCCCCCCGAATGGTACCGATCTTATCCCGCACGTCCTGGGCAGCCACTTCAGGAGATGTCTCCAGGGAAAACTCGGCAAAGACAGTGGCAACTCCTTCCCGGGCGGTGGAATAAATATGCTTTACCCCGGAAATCTGCCCGATGGCCTCCTCCAATTTGGTAATAATTTTTGTTTCTACCTGTTCCGGTGAGGCCCCGGGCTGCACGACGGTAACTACCACATAGGGAAATTCAACTTCGGGATAGTCGTTAATATTCAGGCCAATATAGCTAATGATACCCACGGCCAACAGCGCCAGGATCGTTACCGTAGCAAAAACCGGCCTTTTTAAACTGAGGTTGGTGAGAAACATATTTTACCCTCCTGTTAGTTGGCGATCTTTACCAGATCCTGGTCTTTTAATTTGTTGACATTGGTAATGACCACCTGTTGACCCTCGGTGAGACCTTTCTTGATTTCAACTGATTGATCAATGATTTGTCCGATCTCTACCTGAACACGCTTCACTTTATTGCCTTCCGGTACAAAGACAAAATACATCCCCTGCTTGGTGGTCAGGGCGGCCTGGGGAACGGTTAAGGTGTCCACCGCCTCCCCGGTTTTTACCTGTACTTTGGCAAACATACCGGGTTTTAAAAGTTTTTGCGGGTTGTCAACTTTAATCTTGGTCTCAAAAACCCGGGCTCCCTTGTTGGCCACCGGGTTGATGACTTCCACAACCCCGTTGAATTTTTTGTCGCCATAGGCATCAACCGTTACATCTGCTTTTAAACCGGGCTTAACTTTGGCCAGGTCCTTCTGTTCAATGTTGACAACTACGTAAACGACTGAAATGTCCTCAATGGTCATCAGGGTCTGCCCCTGGGGAGAGACCATTTGGCCTGTGGTAACATTACGGTTTGCCACCAGTCCGCTGATGGGTGAACTGATAGTGGCATTTTGCAAGGCTTCCTGGGCTGAAGCTACGGCAGCCGCAGCTGAACTGGCATCCGCTTCCGCTATTTTCAGGGCAGCTTCCGCCCCTTCAAATTCCTTTTGAGAAATGGCCCCCTGCTTATGTAGTTCTTGATATCTTTGAAAATCCGCCCGGGCGGTGGTGAGGCCGGTTTCCGCCTTTTTCAGGGCAGCCTGATGCATGGCCAGTGTATTGACAAAATCCTGGGTCTCCAGGAGAACAAGCGGTTGACCGGCGGCCACCTGATCCCCGTTTTCCACCGTCACTTTACTGACCCGGCCGGAAACCTTGGCACTGATTACTGCTTGATGATAGGCTTCAATGCTGCCGGTAAGGGCCAGGGCATTTTCGACCTTTACTTTGGCCACCGCCCGGGTGGCAACAGTCTGCACGGGTAAATCCTGCCTGGTTTCACTTTTACCCCACAGACTGTCTCCTTTAATAACACCGAAGGCTAATACCGCTACCACCGGAATTAGCCACAGTTTCCATTTCCTCTTCATTCTCGCTTCCCCTTTACCACTTATTCTCTTTTTAAAATACCGTACAGAATGATATTTTTAACCTGTTCCATGGCCTGGCTTATTGTCAGGCCATGTTGGTTTAAAAATTTACACTAGCGTTGCATAAAACTTTCGCATAAATTAAAAGGTAATAATTGGAAGATATAATTGTATAATTTTGTAATTATTTGGGTGTATACACCAATTAACCCATTTTACTTTATGCTAAAGGAACAACCACTTAAGAGGTAGTCCTTTAATCCACATTTTTACAAATGATGTAATTCCTAGGCTATTATCGGGTCGTAAGTTAAATCATCCAGG
>NZ_AWQQ01000153.1 GCF_002607855.1 Desulforamulus profundi | reverse complement strand
YCTTAACGCAGTTTAAAGCCACCGCCGGGCCAGGAACTGCATGATGTAGAATTACTGGACCGGGAGCTGGACCCCAGGTACCTGCTGGACAAAGCGGCCCGGCTGGACATACTGGCCAGGACAGCCGCAGGAGCGCTGGTAAATGTGGAGGTACAAATAGCCAATAAATACAACATTGACAAACGTACTTTATTCTACTGGGCAGGGCTCTACCACGGGCAGTTAAGCAGCGGGCAAGATTTCATCCACCTCAGGAAAACCATCACCATAAACATTCTGGGCTTTGATTGGTTCAAAGGCAAGACAAAGTACCAMCACACCTTCCGCATCAGGGAAGACGAGACCGGTGAGTTACTGAACGATGAACTGGAAATTCATTTTTTGGAGCTGGAGAAGTTCATTAGGCTGAAACGCAGGCCGAAGGATGCGCTGGAAGAGTGGCTTTTGTACTTCAATAACATTGTTGGAGAAGAAATGGAGGAGATCGCTATGGGAAACCCCGGCATTCGCAAGGCCATGACCATTGAGCAGATATTCTTTAAGAATCAGCAAGAGCGTCGTCTATATGAGCTGCGGGAGAAAGCCGCCAGAGACGAAATTTCTATGATAAGCGGCGCTAGGGCTGAAGGAAGGGCTGAGGGAGAGGCAAAAGGTCAAAGGGAGGCCATCTGCAAATACTTGGAGGTCAGGTTCCCTGAATCATCCACCCTGCAAGCAGAAGTAAAAAGAATAACTGATGTGGTAGTCTTGGATAAAATCATTAACAAAATCTACACTGCCAATAGCCTGGATGAAGCAGCAGCGATCGTCAGAGAGGCAACCGAATCAAAGGGACGGTTCTCTTGAGTCAAAAGGTACCTGGCAGTGCGGCTGAGCAATGTCGCTGAATGTAGTGGGTGGGAATCCCACCGGGTAGGGTTTAGCCAGCCGCCCGTAGCTAGTCTTGGAACCGATAGGGTAACCTAAAGGTTTAAGTGTAGACAAGCAAGTTAGCGGGCCGAAAGCATGTTACCACCCACACAGATTGGCAGTAAAAGAATCAATGTCAATGGCGGTAGGCGAAAAAATCATGCTGAACTGCAGGAAAACTGACAACAAGTGTAGAAAAGCCGTCTCATGCTTTAAATATCTAAGCAGGAGACGGCTTTTGTAGTCATGGACGCAGCAAAGGGTTAAAGAGTTTGGCCGCTCACCCCTATGCTGCTAACACAATGGCCCAAAGCCATAGCTTATGATGAGAATATCAATTCTTTGCTCAGATTTCAACCGATATTTAGAATGTCCTGAGGAATTTTTACCTAAAGAAGTACGCTGTGTGCGTGACCCCTCTCATAAACCCCATAAACACACAGGGTGGTCACGATTTTCTTTAACACCTGACCATGTTACTCAAAAGTTAATTCGTCTGTTCAGGTGGTTTTGCCCTGAGTGTAAGGAATCCATCAGTATCTGGCCAGAATTTATTTTACCTTACCAACCAGAATTGGTAGAAACTCATGAACAGGCTGTGGTGGAACATTTGAACGGTACCTCTATTACCGATACAGCAGACGTAATAGGCTATAATCCCCGTACCGTAAGTCGTTGGATAAAGCGTATTATGAATCAGGCCCTCCTAATGGCGCCTCGGATTATCCCCCAATTGTTACAATTTCTGGCCTGTGAACTTTTACCCCTTAGTTCAACCATAGCTTTTAAGGCGACACAGGAACTGTTGTCCTGGTTGTACCGGTATGCTCAGTTTATTGAATTTCCTCGACTTTACAGATTGATGGGGCTATGTAATGTGCTTGGTCAAGGCCGCTTAATTATCTGGGGCGGGGCCATTGGCCGTTGCCGATATAGCAGGGAGATTACAGAAATCTTCCTCTGCTAATTCCCCTGGGAGGGGAATTCCCAACAAACCCTAGTTATCGCCATTTCCCGTGCCTTCCTTCATGATTAGCTTTAAGGAAGTATTTTTCCTAAAAAGTTATGGAAATGGGGGAATGGATGATGAAAATATGGACAGAAGATGACCGAACCCGCACAGCTCTGTGGAGATTTGAACTTATCTCCCCACTGGTAACACGGGAATTACCCCGTGGTGCGATGACCCCGGAAAAGTATTCATCTAAATAGCTTCATGTATGAGCCGATAATTGATATGTCCGACTGGATGCTTAAAGAACTCTACACGAAAGTGTTGGCATTGCACACTTATGAGTAGTCGAATAAAGTGCAAACTTCCCATTATCCATATACTTAATAATTAAGGCCTATTCGTATTATCGTGTTTAAAATGGCAATTGAATTTCCAGTAAATTAACCACCTTGATGCATATGATCTTTGAAATACGCACTAAAAGATTCTTTAACTAACGGGTAGGATAAATCAATAATTCTTCGCAATTGATACGATAATTAAAGGATGATATTTCGCAAATCTCATGAATACTATAACGAAGGATTGTTTTACGAAGGCGATTCTATTGCAGACAGTTTCAAGTAATGAAAACTTTGTTTATAGGAGTTGCATCAATGAAAGACCTTTATATATCAGAAGTTAGAAAAGAATTGACAAAGTATTCAAATTGTTCAAACGATATCATCACTGAAAATGACATTGTTCCGCTACCAGAACCAATTCAAAAATATTTTCGGTATTGCGGTTACCTTGGAAAAGAAAAGATGAATAATGCAGAGATTGAATGGGAAGATGTTTTTTATAAAAATTCTCCCAACAAAAAATGGATGAGTTTAAAGTGTTATCAGTTTAATTCAGTTCCTGAGCCAACCCGAATAGCTTACATGAAAAGTAGAATCATGGGCATATTCCCTTTTGAAGGAAGGGACAAATACCAGAATGGGCATGGAAATATGCTGATAAAATTTTTAAAACTTTTAAAGGTTGTCGACGCAAAAGGTAAAGAAATGGACGAATCCGCGTTAGTAACAGTTCTGGCTGAGGCCCTTGTAGTTCCAACATACGCGTTCCAACATTATATTAAATGGACTGCAATCGATTCGAATACAGCCAAAGCTGTGATTAGATATAATGAAAGTGAAGTAAGCGGATTATTTTACTTTGATGATCTTGGGGAGTTTATTCGATTTGAAACCGATGATAGATACTATTCTGAAAGAGGTACAGAGTATAAAAAAGTTAAATGGTCAGCAGTCGCGGGAAATTATATCGAGAAAAACAGAATAAGATTTCCATCATATTTAAAGGCCATATGGCATACTGATGAAGGAGATTTTGAATATTTTAAAGGGAACATTGCTAATATTAAATTTAACATAAAATAGTATACACGAAGCCTTAAACTATTGGGTAGCGTTAGAAAAAGATGCTGCACATAATTACCATAAGGCAAAAAATAATCCAGCATAATAGAGAACTTCCCATTATCCATAACCGGGTAAGTTGGTTCTTTAGGATAAGGTATTTGGCGAGCGTAATTACCAGAAAAAAGAGGGCAGGTTTTGTTTATGGATTCTATGCAACTAAAAGAGAAAATAAAAAATCTCACCATATGGAGAAAAGGGGATCAAAGAGCTCCTCATAAGCCTCTCTTAATTTTATATGCGCTTGGACAATTACAAAGTAAAGGTGCAAGGTACCTGTTGTACGAGGAAGTACGGGAACCTCTTACTAATTTATTGAAAGAGTTTGGGCCACGCAGACGGTCGTATCATCCAGAGGAACCCTTTGTTCGGATGACCAGAGATGGTATTTGGACTCTAGATGCGGACATTGATTCTGTACATATAAAAAGTCCTTGGTTAATAAAGCATGGGATTTCAGGTGGATTTAATAACGAAGTATACCAACTATTATGTGCTAATCCATCTTTAGTTAGTGAAGTGGTAAAGATTGTACTATCAAGTCATTTTCCTGAAACAATTCATGATGATATATTATCAGCAGTAGGACTTGATTTTGATTCCGAAGCCGTTGGCTATGGAGGGCATACTTCCAGTAATACATCTAGAGATCCCAAGTTTAGGGCAAAAGTACTACGTGCCTATGAATATAGTTGTGCTGTTTGTGGGTTTAACGTACGTTAGGTAATAATTTAGTTGCAGTAGAAGCAGCTCATATCAAATGGCATCAAGCTGGGGGTCCTGATTCTGAAGAGAACGGTATAGCTTTATGTACTATGCACCATAAATTATTTGACCGGGGTGTTTTTACAATAACGGACTCTAAGAGGTTTCTAGTTGCAGAGGAAGCAAACGGTAGTAATGGCTTAGAGGAATGGTTGATGAAATACCATGGGCAACTTGTCCGTTCACCAATCAATCCCCAGTATCAACCTAACCAATCGTACGTAGAGTGGCATGTTAAAGAGGTCTTTAAAAGTCCAGGGAGATATTACGTCGGTTAGTATTAACGAATATCGGATTAGATTGTGTGTTTGGCTGGTAGTCGACTGCGGAGTTAATAGATAGCAAGCAACTTCCGATTATCCATATCACCTGAATGTTTGCAAACTAAATGGAATGACCACAGTTTAGGGGCAACCCGGAGATAGACCAATTAGGCTAATAAACGTATCTTATAACCATTTGGCGTATCACATAATGAACATCAAAAGAATTGGGGTGAAAAGCATAGTTGCCGGTGGGGCTGGTAGGGTATGTACAAGATTTTGTGTAGTGCGGCCGGGTAAGGTCGCTAAGTCTAGTGGGTGTAAGCCCCACCAGGGTAAAGCCTAACCAGCAGCCCTGTAGCCAGTTCTTGGAGGTTTTCAGGTAACTGAAAGCTTTAAGCGTAGAACGGCAAAATAGCGGGCCGAAAGCGAAAGCTGAAGTGATTGAGCTCCGAAATATGAATTGAGAATGGCCGATGTGGTTACACGCACAGAAGGAACAACAGTATAGACGCTATGGTGAGTCTTTATGTCGCTCCGGGGTCTAAGAGCTCGGCACGTTAATATTGAGAATTAGCGGTAACCCGGGAGACCCTGCTTCTTCCTATAAATGGGTATGCCTACAAGTGATAAACAAGCAAGGAAGGCAATGAGAGGCAGGGAGTCGGATGACTGAATAGTATCAATGAAAC
>NZ_AWQQ01000152.1 GCF_002607855.1 Desulforamulus profundi | reverse complement strand
ATCTTACCCTGGTTTCTGAAAGCTAAACATATCTGATTTATACAGGATAATCYAGATTTATTTAGGTTTCTCTCCCGCCKACTAACGAGAGGCAGTATCACAGGATTCAACTGCTRGGCCATAAGCTCTCRCTTATGTTCCGGGTGGATCACCCCGCAGGGTTCCCCGCCGCTGCCTAAAGCAAACGTACTGCCCGGAGAAGGTGTTGCCTCCRCCTGGGTTCTGACTTGTGACAACGGCCTTTCACAACGTGTACCGTGCCACCCGCAAAATCTAAAGGCTCAAGGTTTTAACCCCYAGCACATTTTCCCGGTGAACCTGCCATGAAACCAGGCTTCTCACCTTCCTTTTCGTTAGTTTGTTAATCTTAGCCAATACAACCTTTTTAACTGCTGACCATTGTTTCCAATTAGCCATTTGCTTGAATTCAGATTTCTTTTTGATCAGTTTATCAAGCAATACTTTGGGTATCTTCTCATGTGTGAAGCCCARACTACGTCTTGCTATAACATAACCTGCTGATTCGTGATTAGATATGCCGTACACGTGCTGGTACTTTAGAATGCCYRTGACCGATGTAAAGGCCGGTTTTACCTTKATYACCGGCACACCCTCACGGGCAGCAYACCGGTCAATATATGCCAGAAACTTTGACCAGACAAAACCATGGCTCATACGGTTAAACTTAGCCGTYACGGACTTGTCGTTTTTAAATTTCAAATCCTCTACTGCCAGGGCGTAGCCTGTTTCTTTTGCCAGAGCTACTACCTTCTTGGCCGTTTCACCGATAAGGTTGTTCCTTCGGTTGCCTCTAGCATAAGTCCATTCTCCCTGTCTTAACCACTGAGCTGCCCCGGTACTGCCCCAGGCAGTCTGTCAGRGCCACCCCTAAGCCGTCAGGTTGGTATCYACYCCAACAGCGCCRTGGGCATGATAGGGAACCGGAACATCTTCTTCGATGGTGACATGGATATAGTACCTGCCGTCCTTACGGATTATTTCTACCTGGTAGGCGGCACCTGTTTTGAGGTAATCCAAAACCATCTGCCGGTAGTTTCGACCATTGATTTTACCTGTCTTTTTGGAAGGTTTATGGGCCAGGTAAACCGGAACGGTGATACGCTTGTATCGGCCTGTGCCGGTTGGCTCGGCGGCTATATCCAGGTAGATTTGTCCGTTCATCTCGTACAGGCGTGTGTTCAGGTTGCCGCCCTTGGTCTTGTCTCCCCGGGACAGGTAACGGTTACTTCTGGCTTCCTGCCACTCTTCCCCACTGATATTGCCTTTACATCTTGCCAGAAACAGTTTTCTGCCGCCGAAAACAACTGCCGGAAAGGTCTTGCCCTCCAGGTGTTTTTGCCAATAAGACAGCTTTCTTTGTTCTTTCTCCAGCCGTTTTTGCAGGTTGGCTTTTTTCTTGGGTGATTTGGCTTTGGCTATTCGCTTTTGGGTAAATTCTACTTTGGCCCGGGCATTTTCGTAGTGTAACTTGACCAATTCATGCTGGCTTTTGATGGTGCTTTGGGCATCRTACACYGCATCGTTGGCCTGGCGGGAGTTGAAGTTAAACTTGACCTGTACGCTTTGACGGATGTCCTGGACTCCTTTGCCTTCCAGCAATCTTTTAAAGCTCCACCTGACTGCCGCACAGTAACGGGCCATGAGATTATCGAGGTAGGTTTGTTGGGTTTCGGTGAGTTCAAGGATTACTCCCATCGCCGTCATTTTCACCGGCAACCACCTCGCTTTCAATGACCTGCACCAGCTTTTTGTCCACTCTGCCGCCACGTTTCCCGTTTTCTACCGCATAAGTTATTAACCGCTCTTTTTGCCGCTGTAAATTTCCGGCTTCGGCTTGTTTTGCAGTGGATACACGGGCATAAACAGCGCATTGCTTTGTTCYTCTTTCAGTTATCTCTTCACCAATCAAAGYCATTATCTGCGATTCTTTATAACGCCTRTGACCGCCGGGTGTGCGCAGTGGTTTTAATTTCCCTTCTCTTTCCCAGCGGCGCAACGTGTGAGGCCATACGTTTAATAGCTTTGCTACCTGATGAGATGTTAGCATCTTTTCCATTGACACCACCTCKTACCATTATTTTAATTAGAACWYTTGTTCGATGTCAATGGATTATTGTTTTTTATTTACTTTTGTTTAATTAATCTGTAACTGTTRCTTCCCTCCTTTTTTATAATGATAAGTAATAGTATAAAAACTAA
>NZ_AWQQ01000151.1 GCF_002607855.1 Desulforamulus profundi | reverse complement strand
CAGAAAATTAATGACATAGTCATTCTTGATAAAATCATCAACAAAATCTACACTGTTAATAGCCTGGAGGAAGCGGCAGCTATTGTCAGGGAGGCAGCCAAATAAGCAAGATAATGTCAGACATCACATAAATTAGCCCCGGAAGGAGATAGACCCTCTTTCCGGGGCTTCTTGTGTCTAAAGGAGGGATTACAACAGTGACAGGGTGCCAGGCAGTGCGGTCGAGCCAGGTCGCTAGGAGGGTGTTGAAAAAACCCCTCTAAAATCCTAATTTTACTCCTTGAAAAATCAAATTAATTAATTAACAGTAGTGAGCCACGATTTTTAGACTTTAAGACGTAAAACTATATTTTTTGAGTATATTACTCCTGTTTTCCAGTATTTGTCATGTAATTGGGCGCGCTTACCCTATAATCGTAGACAATGGCTCTTTGGTAATTTGTTCCATTGTTAGTTTGCACAATCGCTTGAAGTTGACTAATGTTGCTATCAGATATGCTTGAAATTTAACTTTGGCTTGGCCAATGCAGGCGAACCAAAACCAAGGGGACGGTCCCTCTGGTTTACCGAGTAGACTGTGATGAGCGGTCTCCAGGGTTCGAATCCCTGACTCTCCGCCAATTACTTATAAATGGAGGGATACTCGCCATAAACGGGTGGGAATCCCTTTTGATTTTGTATGCTGCCTTGGGCCGTAGCCTGCGGTGCGTTTGACAAAGGTCGCCGTTCAATGGCTGTTCAGCCAACTTATTGGTTACTGAGTTTTTGGGGATTGGGGCTCTGGCTTGGTTTATTGACTTGTTCGCCAGGAGAAGTTTTATGCAACCGAGTAAAAATTTTGGCATTAAGATGTTGACAAAGAAAAAATATTAAATCATAATGGTTATAAATTAATAGGAGATWTAAATTTAAAATGATGATAAATAAGCTTAAAAATTTAGGGCTGAAATTAACGCCTCAAAGACTGGCAATTTTAAATTTGCTTGAAGGTAATGCAAAACACCCGTCAGCGGAGGAAATATACAATCAATTAAAACCCCAGTACCCTTCATTATCTCTTGCGACGGTATACAATACCCTTGAAATACTGGCTAAAGCAGGGGAATTGCAAGAG
>NZ_AWQQ01000150.1 GCF_002607855.1 Desulforamulus profundi | reverse complement strand
GGTTCCAGCGCGTCATCAATCACCAGGACCTTTACATTCTCCAATTGACGGGGCATTTGTTTGTTCATGGTTTCCTTGTTGAGGATAACGCCCATAAACACTTGGTTGGTAGCCCCTTCTTCGGATGTAACGGTGTCGGACAACTTGAAGTTGGGATCGAGAAGTTTTTCCTTGCCGATCAACCGGGCTGCTTCCACCACCAGGTCGGCGATATCCTGGTGTTCCCGGCCGGCCACCAGGGCCACCTGCTTGAGCCAGGGGTGCTGCAAATCCTCCAAAGGAATGGCCTGCTCCTTCATTACTTCCAGTGCCCGCCTTACCCCGGCCCGGATTCCTTCGATGACCCGGGCCACCGGAACCCCCTTGACCACTTGCTCTACCCCGGCGCTCACCAAAGCACCGGCCATGACGGTGGCGGTGGTGGTGCCGTCCCCGATCTCTTCCTGCTGGGATTTGGCAATATTAATGACCATCCGGGCAGCCGGGTGGTTGGCTTCCATCATGGTAAGAATGGTTACCCCGTCGTTGGTGATGACCACCTCACCGAATTTATCCACCAGCATGGTATCCAAGCCCTTTGGCCCCAGGGTGCCTTCAACGGCAGAGGCAATGGCCCGGACCGCATTTGAGTTGGTCATCAGGGCAGCCAATTTTTCATTGATCTCGGCACCCTGACTGGCCTGTTGTTTGAGACTCACGGAAAAGTTCCTCCTTAAAATTAACCCTGACCCTTCAGCAAACGCTCCAGGGTGCGGGAAAGATTACGGGACATGCAATCAATCACAGTAACCACCCGGGCGTAATCCATCCGGGTGGGTCCCAATATACCAATGGTTCCCAGGATTTTATCCCCCACCTGGTAGGTGGCGGTAATCATGCTGCAGTTTTGTATCTCCTGCCGGCTATTTTCGCTGCCGATTTTTATGGTAATACCCTGGGAATCCCCTGGTGTTTCCAGTATATCCCGTAAAGTATCCTCCTGTTCCAAAAGGGACAGCAGCACTTTCACCTTATCTACATTGTGAAACTCCGGCTGATTCAAAATATTAAATACCCCTTCAAGGTAGATTTTATCCTCCTTGGCCGAGGCGATGCGGTCCTGCATTAATTCTATGGCTAAATCCAAAATATTCCGGTGCCTGGCCAGCTCGAAGTAAATCTCCTTGATCAGGGTAAGCCTGATGCTGCCCATGGTCTTGCCCTGGAGTTTGGCATTCAGCACGCCGGAAATCTGATCCAGGTCCTGCTGGGTGATGTTCTCCGGCACGGACATCATTTGGTGGTGCACAGCACCCGTATCCATCACCACAATGATGATGGCCTGGGCCGGCCCCATCAAGACCAGTTGAATATGTTTGTAGGAGCACTTGCCCAACTGGGGCGTCTGCACAAGGGCGGTGTAATTGGTAGCTGCGCCAGCATTCTGCCGGTGCGGTTAAGAACCTCTGCCACTTCCCGGACCTTGTTTTCGTAGCCGCTGCGGATGGTCCCTTCTTCTTGCTCGGTTAGCTGCTCCAACTGCATCAGGCAATCCACATAGTAGCGGTAACCGAGGTTGGAAGGAATCCGGCCGGCGGAAGTATGGGGCTGCTCGATAAACCCCATTTCCTCCAAATCCGCCATTTCATTCCGGATGGTGGCCGGACTGACCCCCAGTTTGTATTTGCGGGAAATGGTCCGGGAACCAACCGGCTCCGCGGTGCTAATGTAATCTTTTATGATGGCCAACAGGATCTGCTGTTTACGTTCATCCATTTTCACGTCGGCACACCCCCTGCCTCACCCTTAAAGGGTGTTAGCACTCTAATTTGATGAGTGCTAATCTAATTTAAAATTTAGCAAATGGAAAAAACTTTGTCAAGGATACCAATTTGACCATCAGCCGTCGGCCATCAGCTTAATTTTTTATTTTTTCAAGAATTAGCGGCAACATAATGGGTTTATACAAATTCTGCGAATACCTGATTAGCCAGCGGTAAACCTTTTCCTGTTAATCTAAGATACCCATCCACCAGCTCTACTAAACCCTTCTTTTCTAACTCTCTGACCTGTCTCCCAAAGACTTCCGTCAGACCTATGCCAAATCTTTGGCGAAAATCAGCAAGGTTTACTCCCGGGATCAACCTTAAGCCTAAGAACACAGTCTCTTCCATCTGTTCCCCTTCGGAAAGTGATTGAATCTCTTCTGTAGGCCTTTGGCCCGCTTGAAGTAAAGAGACGTATTGATCAATATCCTCCACATTTCCCCATCTTGACTGGTTTAGGTGCGAGTGGGCGGCGGGGCCCAGTCCGAGGTACTCCTGGTTGTGCCAGTAAAGCAAGTTATGCCGGCACCGGTACCCCGGTCGGGCAAAGTTTGAAATTTCATAGTGTTCATAGCCTGCTGTGCCCAATATTTCTATAACGATGCGATACATCTCCAGCTCCAGTTCTTCCGGGCAGGCAGCCAATCTACCTGGTCAACGGCCCGGGTCAAGGGAGTTCCCTCTTCCAACTGCAGGCTGTAACAAGAAACATGATCCGGTTGTAAATTCACTATCTCAGACACAGACTGCCGCCAGCGGGCGGCAGTC
>NZ_AWQQ01000149.1 GCF_002607855.1 Desulforamulus profundi | reverse complement strand
GGTCTCGCGCAGGATATATTTACCGGCAATTACATCGGGTTGAACGCCCTTACCAAAATGATGGCGGGCTACCTGGTGGGTCTGGCGGAGGCCCGTTTTTATAAGGAAAGTGTAATTATTGTTACCCTGGTGACCTTTATGGTGGGGATCGCCAACCAGCTTGCCTATTATATGCTGCTGTTTTACTTGGATATCGAAGTGGCACCTTCCTTTGCCCTGGCCCAGGTGGTTCTTCCATCCGCCATTTACACCGCCCTGCTGGTTCCCCTGACCTATTGGAAATTTTACAGTTCCAACGAAGATGGTTGGCTGCGGGAAAGAGAACCTTAATATTCTGTTTGTTTGGGAGGAGTTTGTTTGGAAAGGAAGATTATCGAGAAAAAGACCCGTGTGCTCCTCTTCATTGTAAGCTTCATCTTTGTGGTTCTGATCAGTCGTTTAGCATATATGCAGCTTTTAGAAACCGAGCGCTTTGAAACCCTGGCCAAACAAAACCACATGCGGCTGAACCCCATTATCGCTCCCAGGGGTGAGATTTACGACCGTAAGGGAGTAAAAATTGTGGGCAACAAGCCGGTTTATACAGTTTCCCTGGTCTACCTGGGGTTAAAGGACACCGACCGGGTGGTCAACAGGGTGGCGGGCATACTGGGTATGGACCCCAAGGAAATTATGAAAAAGCTGGAGGAACAACAGCTCAGGATGTTCCAGCCGGTGCGGCTGGCCACGGATGTTCCGCTGGAAACCATTACCGTCCTGGAAGAACAGCGCCTGGAATTATCCGGGGTGGTGATCGACGTTGAGCCGGTAAGAAATTACCATTTTGGTTCCATGCTGTCCCATGTACTGGGGTATGTGCAGGAAATTAAACAAGAACAATTAAAAAGAAATCAGGATAAAGGCTACCGGCTTGGGGATATGTACGGGCAAGAAGGGCTGGAAAATGCCTTTGAACCCTATTTAAGGGGACAAGACGGGGCCAGGCAGGTGGAAGTGGACGCCCAGGCCCGCCCGGTCAGGGACCTGGGCATTAAGGAGCCCGTTCCCGGCAACAACCTGGTTTTAACCATTGATGCTGAATTGCAAAAGACTGCTGAGGCATCCCTGGAGAGGCAAGTACTGTACATGAGGAAGCTTGGCTATGAATCAAAGGGCGGGGCCACGGTCATGATCGATGTGAGAACCGGGGCCATCCGGGCCATGGCCAGTTATCCTACCTACGAGCCTTCCATTTGGATTAACGGGTTAAGCCAGAAACAATGGGAGGATTTACAAAAAAGCGGTGCTCTGCCGAATCGTGTTTTACAGTTGTACCCCCCTGCGTCCACCTTTAAGATGGTACTTGCCGTAGCAGGGGTAGATACCGGGAAAGTGGACCCCAGTTGGGCGCTCTCTGACCCCGGCTACTATATTTTTGGTAACAGAACGTTTAATGACTGGAAGCCGGGCGGTCATGGCCGGGTAGATATGCGCAAGGCCCTCTCGGAGTCCTGCGATACTTATTTCTGGTATATAGGGCACCGGGTCCTGGGAGTTGATATTATTGGCAAGTATGCCGCATGTTTGGGTTTGGGGAACGGACGGGTATTGAAATTCCCGGTGAACCTGCCGGCAATGTCCCTACGCCGGAATACAAATATAAGCGTAACAAAGCCTATCTGGATGCCGTCTATGAACCTAAATTTAAAGCCGTAGAAGAAAAATACAAGCCTTTGCTGGCCAGTGCCACAGACCCGGAGGAGAGACAAAAACTGGAGAAAGCCAAGCAAAGGGAACTGCGGGCGGTGCAAAACCAGTACGACCAGTACAAATGGGACCTGAATTGGCAGGTTTATGATACCCTAAACATGTCCCTCGGACAGGGGTACAATGAATATACTCCTTTGCAACTCGTTAATTATGTTGCTGCCATTGCCAACGGGGGAACCCGGTGGAAACCTTACCTGGTAGAAAAGGTCACCAGTCCCGATGGAAAGATTCTTAAGGAATTTAAGCCGCAAAAAATCGGCGAGGTTGGCGTTAAGCCGGAGGCTTTAAAGGTTGCCCAGGAGGGTATGAACATGGTGACCAGTATTGGTACAGCCTCCGGAATATTTAGTGGTTTCCCCATCCAGGTGGCCGGGAAAACCGGTACCGGAGAGGTCTTCGGACGCGACAACCATGCCTTGTTTGTAGCCTATGCCCCCTTTAAAAATCCGGAAGTAGCTGTGGCCACAGTGGTGGACTATGGCGGCAAAGGTGGTGTGGCTGCAGGGCCGGTGGCAAGGGATTTGTTTGCTGCTTACTTTAAGGTACAGAATACACAGCAGCAAACCGGCTACAGTCCGGAATAAACGGTATAATGTCTAATTATCTCATAATATAGGGGCGAAACGCCCCTTTTTTTATCCATCTTTAGAAGGATTTGGTACTTTAGCGTAGAATTGAAGTATAGGGTAAGCGGGAGGGAGTTATTTTGACCAAAGAGACACTGTCCAATTCCACAACCAGTCATCCATCCCTTGGTAGTTTTCCGGTGGAATTAGCGGAACTGGTGGATGAGAATACCATTTTAGTGCAAAGAACCCTGCGTTCCGGACAAAGTATTTGTCATGACGGAAACGTAGTGGTACTGGGAGATGTAAACCCCGGTGCGGAAGTGGTGGCCTCCGGCAATATCATTGTCATGGGCTCGCTGCGGGGGGTTGTACATGCCGGCGTCAAAGGAGACACCAATGCCATTATTCTGGCCTTTCGACTCAGGCCGACGCAGCTGAGAATTGGCAATCACATCACCCGACCGCCGGAGGATGAATCATCCGACCCGGATTACCCGGAACTGGCCCGGATAAAAAACGGTGTCGTGACCATAGAAACCTTTAATTCTGTAATTAAGTAACGGATACCGTTCTTTGTTAACAGGTTTCATTCGGTGTAAAACGCTTGTCATAGTAAGGAGGACCTAAAATATGGGTGAAGTCATCGTAGTCACTTCCGGCAAAGGGGGCGTTGGTAAAACCACCACCACTGCCAACCTGGGGACAGGCCTGGCCTCCTACGGGAAAAAGGTGTGTCTGGTGGATGCCGATATCGGGCTGCGTAACCTGGATGTTGTACTGGGGCTGGAAAATCGCATCGTTTTTGACATTGTGGATGTTACCAGCGGTGTTTGCCGCATTCGTCAGGCCTTGATCAAAGATAAACGGTATGAGGGGCTGCATTTGTTACCCGCAGCCCAGACCAAAGACAAGACAGCGGTAAACCCTGATCAAATGAGGGAACTCTGTGAGGATCTGAGAAAGGAATTTGATTTTGTTATCATCGACTGCCGGCCGGCATTGAACAGGGTTTTAAAAACGCCATTGCCGGGGCGGATAGAGCTATTGTGGTTACCACCCCGGAAGTGTCTGCGGTGCGGGATGCCGACCGCATTATCGGACTCTTGGAGGCCGCCGACCTGCGGGAGCCAAAACTGATCATCAACCGGTACCGTCCCAAGATGGTAAACCGTGGCGATATGATGAGCATTGACGATATGAATGAAATCCTGGCCATTGACCTGCTGGGTGTGGTACCGGAGGATGAGCAGGTTGTTGTAACAACCAACAAAGGGGAGACCGTGGTAAGGGATGACAAATCCCAGAGCGGTCAGGCTTATCGCAACATCACCCGTCGTATCCTGGGTGAAAATGTGCCTTTATTGAACCTCGAAGAACAGGACGGTTTGTTTAGTGCCTTAAAGAAAATGATTGGACTGAAGTAGGAAAGGGGGTACCGGAGTGTTAGAATTTCTAAGCAGGGTTTTTGGTCGTGAGACTACAAGCAGCAAGAATGTGGCAAAAGAAAGATTGAGGCTGGTGCTGGTACACGACCGGGCCAATGTATCACCCGAGCTACTTTCTTCCCTTAAGAACGACTTGATTAAAGTGATTTCAAATTACATGGAGATTGACGAACAGGCACTGGAAGTTAGCCTGGACAGCAACGACAATCAGGTTGCTCTTGTGGCCAACATCCCGGTAAAACGAATGAAACGGGCCAAAAACCTGGCCTAAGAAGAGAGATGCAGAGGCATCTCTTTTTGTCTTTGGGGCATTCCTTTAGGGTTCTGTTGCTAGACTGCGGATATGTTTTTGGGGTCCTGTTGCTAGCCTTTTGGGTATTCCTGAGTGGTCCTGTAATTGGTACTAACAACAGGCCCCTTAAGTAATACCCAAAAGTCTAACAACTAGACCCAAAAGGAATACCCCTTAGTCTAAAGACAGCCCCTTTTGTTTCAATCAGAAATATTATATAATCTATAAGTTAAAGGATTTATAGGTGGTGATTGTTTTGGTGGACAAGCGGTTTGTAAAAAACCTTGATTATACATTATTAATTGCCGTTTTCTTAATTATTTGCTTCAGCCTGGTGATTATCAGCAGTGCTACCCTTGTAAGCAGCCCGATGGATTTCCGGCAGCAGCAGGAAATCTGGAACAAAGATACACTGGGGCTGAGCAGTGAAGGTACAAGTGAACCCATTGGAATATCAATTGTTAAATACACCAAATTATTTTTTAGTACGTTTGTAAAAAAACAGATCTTTTTCGTAATCCTCAGTCTAATTATTTTGGGGTTTGTTTTATCCGTTCCCTATGAGGACTTCCGGCGTCACCGTAAAACCATTTATATCCTGAATATACTGCTGCTGCTGGTTGTTTTGTCCCCCCTGGGACACAGTGCCAAGGGTGCCACCCGCTGGATTAATTTAGGACCCTTTCTGCTGCAGCCTTCGGAGTTTGCCAAAATTTTTATCATTATCACCTTTGCGGATTTCTTAACCCGGCGGGAAGGGCATTTAAATACCTTAAAGGACCTGATCCCCTGCTTTATCCATATCGGGGTTCCCATGCTGCTTATTCTCAAGCAGCCGGATTTGGGAACATCCCTGGTTTTCATTGCCATCATGTTCGGTATGCTTTTTGTGGCCGGAGCCAATCCAAAATTGGTGGCAGGGCTTTTTGTGGGCGGTTGGGCTTCCGCCGTTGGCTGGGTTTGGGCACATTTTAAATTTGGGCTTTGGATCCCCCTGAAAGATTATCAATTGGACCGCCTGCTGGTCTTTATCGACCCCTGGAAACAGTGGCACGGCGCCGGCTATCACGTGGTGCAGTCCCAGATTGCCATCGGTTCCGGCGGTTTGGAAGGCAAAGGGATTTATAACGGCAGCCAAAACCAGCTTAACTTTTTACCGGAACAGCACACAGACTTCATCTTCTCGGTGGTCGGCGAGGAGATGGGCTTTATCGGTGTGACCGCATTGCTGCTTCTGTTTTTCATCCTGCTTTACCGTGGCATTCGCATCGCTTCCCAGGCCAGGGATTTATACGGCACGCTGCTGGCCACAGGAGTCGTCGCCATGTTAACCTTCCACATTCTCATTAACGTAGGTATGGTTTCCGGCATTATGCCGGTAACAGGCGTACCACTGCCCCTCTTCAGCTACGGCGGCAGCAGCATGATGACCAACATGATCGCCATTGGAATCTTACTGAATGTCTATATGCGAAGGCAGAAAATTTTGTTCTAAGGGGCATTCCTTTGGGGTCCAGTCTCTCTGACTGGGCTCTTTTTAATTAATGAGAAGTAAACAATACCGTCCTATAACCAAACCCAAAAAGCCGACGGCTGACGGCCGATGGCCGACCCAAAAGAAATGCCCGTAAGCAACCAGGGCTTGTCATATTTGTCCCTCCCGAAAAATATACTGTACTAGTCGTACCGCGGCTTCAAAGAAATACCCTTGGGAGGGATTGAAGGTGAAAATAGGAAGGATAAGCTTTGACCGGTTTAAAAAGAAAAGCAGGGATCCTTTAGGCGGCTATTACAACTGCGGGGTGGATGATTGGAGCAGTATTTATGGTCCCCGCAGCAAGTGGAAGCGCGAAAAACCGCGCAGTAAAAGGTGGAAAACCTTTTATCGCATTGTGGCGGCCCTGGGGATTTTTGCCGTACTGCTGCTGATTAAGGAATCCTCCCATCCCTGGAGCCAGCAGGCCAGGGAGGGGTTAAGGGTGGCCTTAACCACCGAGTGGGATGTTACGCCTGTGTTGGATAAAGCCGTCGCCATAGCCCTGCAAACTGTGAATATGGATTGGCCTATGTTTAATGAACTATCCGGCCCGGTCCTACCTGCCACCACCACACCGGAGCCGGACGCCTGGGCCATCCCTGTTTCCGGGCGGGTGGTACAGGAATTTGGCTGGGTAAAAAGCCCGCTGGATAACCTGGAGAGGTTTAATCCCGGGATCGATATCAGCGCCGCGGTGGGGTCACCGGTGAAAACGGTACAGCCCGGTACAGTCAGCCGCATAGGCCATGATCGTACCTACGGGGAGTTTGTACTCATTGAGCACCGTAAAGGAGAATATGCCCTGTACGCCGGCTTGACCGAGATTTCCGTTACGAAGGGACACCAGGTACAAGCCGGACAGGTGATCGGCAAAGTAGCTGAGCCAACTGAAGGAGACCCGGTCCTGCATTTCGAAGTGCGGGAAAATGATAAACTGGTTGACCCACTTAAGAAAATCGATCTGAAAACGATACCCACAGATGAGCCGGCAGAGCAAAAGAATGATGCCTCCCCAACCAAAGAAGAAGACAGCAAATCGGTAAACTCCGATGAATCAAAAACGGATGCCGGTGAACCTAAAAAGGATCAGGAGCGTTCCAAACCATGAGGGTGGGTCGCCTCTGGGGAATTGACCTGCATTTTAATCTGCTGTTCTTGTTTCTCCTGGGCCTTTACTTTGTGGCCGGCGTTCTGGAAAAGGGACTGATGATCTTTGCCCTGGTATTGTTCCATGAACTGGCCCACACCCTGGCGGCCAGGCTGATAGGAGTCCGGGTCATTGACGTTGAAGTGTTACCCTTTGGGGGTGTGGCCCGCATGGGCGGGGAAATGAGTGTGGAACCAGGCAAAGAGATTGCGGTGGCACTGGCGGGACCGGCCTCAAACCTGCTGTTGATCGGGCTGGCCATGGGATTAAGAAATTATGGCATTTGGTCAGAGGAACTCAGCCCCTTTTTTCTGCAGATCAACCTGATGCTGGCCTTCTTTAACCTTTTGCCCGCCCTTCCTCTGGACGGGGGCAGAATCTTCCGCGCCCTTTTGTCCGTCCATGTGGGGCTATCCGAGGCCACATTAATAGCGGCCAGAATGGGACAGGTTGTGGCGGTGGTGGTGGCCTGCCTTGGCGTTGTGGGAGTGCTCTACGGGTTTGTGGGGCTGGACGTGGTGATTATTGCCCTGTTTGTTCTGTATTCCGCCACTAAGGAGAAAAACCTGGCGCCTTACCTGTTTATCCGGCACCTGGCTCAAAAAAAAGAGGAACTGTCTAAAGCGGGTGTTTTACCGGCGGAGCAGCTGGTGGCCCGGGAAGACGTTCCCCTGAAAGAGGTTGTGCGTTTATTTGTGCCCCAAAAATTTCATCTCATCCTATTGGTAGACAAGCAGATGAAAACCCTGGGCCAAATCAGTGAAGCACAAGTGGTGGATGCCTTGTTTACCCATGGCATGGACTACCCCCTGGGTGCCATTATTAAATCAAACTGAGCGGATCCATATGATTGGGTCCGTTTTTTGGTAGCTCAGAGAGTCTGGAACTTTCTGCATAATACAACCAAGGCCGGCCACTGGCCGAAAAAGCTTGGCGCCAGCTATGTTTTTCCAAGCAGGATTTACTCCACCGGATGTAGAAAAATCAAAAAGGAATATTTTTCCGAACATAATTGGGCAATAATAGAGAATGAGTGTTCTAACGGACGTGCATTAAATGGAGGAAGCAGACCATGAACAAATTGGAGAAAGTCCTTGCCCGGGTTCAAAAACCCAGCCGTTACGCCGGCGGCGAGTGGAATACCGTGAAAAAAGACTGGGACCGGGTAGACGTTACGATGGCCTTTGCCTTTCCAGATGTCTACGAGGTGGGCATGTCCCACCTGGGCCTGCAGATTCTTTACCATGTGGTGAATAAAAGAAAAGACGCGCTGATGGAAAGGGTGTTTGCCCCCTGGACCGACATGGAAGAACAGCTCCGGAAGGAAAAGCTTCTGTTATTCAGTTTGGAATCCCAGCGTCCCCTGGTGGATTTCGATATTTTAGGCGTCACTTTACAGTATGAAATGAGCTTCAGCAACATTTTAAACATGTTGGACTTAGCCGGTCTGCCGGTGCGTTCCGCCCACCGGGACCACACCATGCCCCTGGTGATTGCCGGGGGTCCCTGCGCCTTTAACCCGGAACCTATTGCCGACTTTATCGACCTGTTTGTCATTGGCGAAGGGGAAGAGGTTATCCACGAATTGATTGATGCTTATAAAGAACTGAAACAAAAGGGTGTTGACCGCCAGGAAATGTTATTGCAGTTTGCCAGGACCATTTCGGGCGTCTATGTCCCGTCCCTCTATGAGGTGAACTACCGGGATGACAACACCGTCGCATCGGTAACTTCCGTCAAAGAAGGGGTTCCCGCCAAAATTGGCAAACGAATTGTGCGGGATTTTGATAATGTAGACTTTCCCACCAACCCCATCGTACCTTCTATGGGCGTTGTTCATGACCGGGTGATGGTGGAGGTTTTACGGGGCTGCACCAGGGGATGTCGTTTCTGCCAGGCGGGAGTCTTATACCGTCCTGTCCGGGAGAAAAAACCCGAGACCCTGGTGCGCCAGGTGGAAGAAATGATCGCCAGCACCGGCCATGACGAGATCTCCCTGACCTCATTAAGCACCGCAGATTACACCGGAGTGGCCCCCCTGGTGAAGAACCTGCTGGATATTTACGGGGAACGGGGGGTTAACGTGTCGCTGCCCTCCCTGAGGCTGGATGCCTTTTCCATCGATCTGGCCAAGGAAGTGCAAAAGGTGCGGAAAAGCGGTCTGACCTTTGCACCGGAGGCCGGCACCCAACGGCTGCGGGATGTCATCAATAAGAATGTGACCGAAGAAAACCTGGTGGATGCCGTCACCTCCGCCTTTAAAAACGGCTGGTCAGCGGTGAAACTCTACTTTATGATCGGCCTGCCCACCGAAACTTACGAAGATCTGGACGGCATCGCCGATATGGCCAAAAAAGTGGTGCAAATCGGCCAGGCATGCGGTGTGCCCAGGGGGCGGCTGAAGGTAACAGTGAGTACCTCCTCCTTCGTACCCAAGTCCCACACCGCTTTTCAATGGGAACCCCAAAACACTTTGCAGGAATTAAGGGATAAACAAAAATACCTTAAGGAGAAAATGAGGGACAAACGCATTTCCTACAACTGGCACGACCCGGAGACCAGTTTCCTGGAGGCTGTTTTTGCCAAGGGGGACCGCCGCCTGGGTGCGGTGCTGGAGAGTGCCTGGACCAAAGGGGCCCGTTTTGACGGTTGGTCCGAGCATTTTGACTACGATCTGTGGATGGAAGCCTTTGAGGAAGAAAAGATTGACCCCCGGTGGTATGCCTACCGGAGGATTAGCTACGAAGAAATTTTACCCTGGGATCATATTGAAGCCGGGGTCAGCAAGAAATTTTTAATCAGAGAACACAAAAAGGCTATGGCCAGCCAACCCACGGTGGACTGCCGCAGCGGCAAGTGCCCCGGCTGTGGCCTGTGTCCAACCTTGGAGATTAAACCAAATATTTTGGGAGGTGCGGAGATTGCCCCGATACAGGGTGAAGTTTAGCAAAGACGGCCCGGCCCGCTACAGCTCCCACCTGGATATGGTCCGTTTCTTTGACCGTTCCACCCGGCGGGCCGGCCTGCCGGTGGCCTTTTCCGAGGGCTTTAATCCCCACCCCAAGTTTAGTTTTGCCGCACCGCTGCCCGTCGGGGTTGCGGGGTTGGAAGAATACATGGACATGGAGCTTAAAGAGTACCTGGAGCCAGCTGAGATCGCCCGTCGGCTGGAATCCAATCTGCCGAAGGGTATAAAATATTAGATGTCAAAGAAGTGGTGGACCGTGCTCCTGCCCTAATGTCCAGGATTGCCAGGGCTGCCTACCGGGCGACGGCCACCCTGCCCGCCGGGTATTCGGAGGTAGAACTGAATACAGCCATTGACCACCTGATGGATCAAGAAGAAATTATGATAACCCGAGAAGTAAAAGGGAAAAGAAAAGAAGTCGACATTCGTCCGGGAATTTTTAGGCTGGCAGGTGGAGTAAAAGGGCATATACTAGAAATAAATATGGAACTTTTAATCGGCAGTACAGGAAATGTTCGTCCTGAAGAGGTTTTACTCAGGCTATCCGGGGACGGGGGAGTACCCGTTGACCCGGAGGATTTCCGTATTCGCCGTACCGCCCTGTTTGCCGAGGGTGACACTGGTCCCATCTCCCTTTGGGAGGTTTAGGGGCCAGGGTAGGAGAGGAAGTCAGCTATGTTAAAAGAAATCGTGATTAATGTACAGGAAGAAGAAACGCGGGTTGCGGTCCTGGAAGACAGAGTGCTTATGGAAGTGTACATAGAGCGTTCCCAAAACCAGCGGTTGGTGGGGAACATCTTCAAGGGCAAGGTAGAAAATGTCCTTCCAGGCATGCAGGCAGCCTTTGTGGATATCGGGTTGGAGAAGAATGCCTTTCTTTATGTGGAAGACGCGCAGCCGGCCAGGAATCCGGAAGCAGCCAACCAGCCGGGTCTTAACGTGAATATCGGTGACATTTTAAAGCAGGGTCAGGAGATTATCGTTCAGATCGTCAAGGAGCCCATCGGCACCAAAGGACCCAGGGTTACCACCCATATTACGCTGCCCGGCAGGTATCTGGTTCTAATGCCCACCGTTGACTACATCGGCATTTCCCGGCGCATTGAATCAGAAAAGGAGCGGGAGCGATTAAAGGAACTGGCCGCCCGGGTAAAACCCGAGGGAATGGGTGTCATTGTCCGGACGGTGGCCGAAGGGGTGGATGAGGAAGAATTCCGGCAGGACATTCTGCTGCTCAGCAAACTCTGGCGTAAAATACAGAGCCGGTCCGCCAACAGTTCCGCCCCCAACCTGCTGCACAGGGATTTGGAACTGGTCCAGCGGATGCTGCGGGACATTTTCAGCGAAGATGTGGACCGTCTTACCCTGGATTCCCGCAGTGAATACGAAAAAACCCTGGAAATTTTGGATATGATCGATCCGAAGCTGAAGCTCAAGGTATTCCTGGATGAGCGTGAAAATATTTTTGAAGACTATGGTATTTCTACAGAATTGGAAAAGGCCCTGAAGAGGAAGGTCTGGCTCAAATGCGGGGCCTATCTGGTGATTGACCAGGCCGAAGCCCTGACGGCGGTGGATGTCAACACCGGCAAGTTTGTGGGCAGCACTACGCTGGAGGACACGGTCCTGAGGACCAATCTGGATGCGGCGGTGGAAATTGCCCGGCAGCTCCGCCTGAGAAACATCGGCGGCATCATTATTGTCGATTTCATTGATATGGCGGAAGAAGAACACCGCAACCAGGTGCTGGCTACCCTGGAGGAGGAAATCAAAAAGGACAAAACCAAAACCAATATTCTGGGCATCACCCAACTGGGGCTGGTGGAAATGACCCGCAAAAAGGTGCGCCCATCCCTGGCGGAGGTGGTGCAGAAGCCCTGTCCCTATTGTGAAGGCCGGGGGAAGGTTCTTTCCGAGGAGACGGTCAGCATCCAGCTAAAAACCCAGATTTACCAGCTGGCCCGCCAGACGGTGGCCGATACCATCCTGGTGGAGGCCAACCCCATTGTGGCAGCCAGATTAATCGGGGCCGGCGGGGTAAATTTGAGAGAGTTGGAGCAAAAAACCGGCAAGAACCTTTACATCCGGGGCTCGGCCACTCATCATTTAGAACAGGTCACCATCAAGCCCCTGTCTGACCAGGAAGAAATCTCTTCCCAGACCGTTCCCGTAAAAACCGGCGAAATTATCGAGTTAAAGGTGGAGGAACCGCATATTTCTAACCCCAGCGACGGCATCGCCAGGTTGGATGGCTTTATTATCGACGTTGAGGGCGGCGGGGCGCTGGTCGGCGAACTGGTTTCCGTGGAGATTGTCAAGGTGCACCGCACCTACGCCAAGGCCAGGTTGGTGTAATTGAGAAGTGAGAGGTGAGAAGTTGGAGGTGAGATTTTATTCTTCTCACTTCTAACCTCTGTTCCAGTTTAGCACCCAACACAGGAGAGCAAGGTAATTTTGTTGACAAATATCTCAATTATGATAGAATATCTAAATGTAGGTGTCTTTTTGCCTACCATACCGCTCAGCAGAGGTCTTTAAAACCCGGTGACCCGGTACCTTGATGGCGAGTCCTAAAAGACGGGGAGGTGTAGGTATGTATGCAGTTGTAATTACCGGTGGTAAGCAGTACAAGGTTCAGGAAGGTGACACCCTGTACATTGAAAAGCTGGAGGCCGAAGCAGGCCAGAAGGTTGAGTTAACTGATGTTCTGCTGGTGGAAAAGGACGGTCAGGTGAAGGTTGGCACTCCCAAGGTGGAAGGCGCCAAAGTAATTCTGGACGTAGTGCGCCACGGCAGAGGCAAGAAAATCATCGTATTCAAGTATAAGCCCAAGAAGAATTACCGCCGTAAGAAAGGCCATCGCCAGCCTTTCACCCAGGTGGTTGTTGAAAAAATTGAAGCTTAATTTTATCCGGTCACCAATAGGGAGGTGAGACTTTATGGCTCATAAGAAAGGTGTAGGTAGCTCTCGTAACGGTCGTGACTCACAGGCCAAACGACTTGGGGTAAAAGAAGGCGACGGTAAATTTGTTACCGCCGGCAGCATTCTGGTAAGACAGCGTGGCACTAAAATTTACCCCGGTGTCAATGTTGGTCGCGGTGGCGACGACACTTTGTTTGCCAAAGTTGACGGCATTGTTAAATTTGAGCGTAATGGTCGGGATAAGAAACAAGTAAGCATTGTGGTTCCCGAAGTTGTAGCTCAGTAACTTTGAAAACCAGCCTGCAGTACAGGCTGGTTTTTAATGCCTCCACCGGGAGGAAAATAAATCCAAATCGTCGAATATAAATTATTATTACGGTTTCGAAAGGAAGTATCACCAATGGAAATCAAA
>NZ_AWQQ01000148.1 GCF_002607855.1 Desulforamulus profundi | reverse complement strand
AAAAATCTACAACTTTACAGTAGAACAGGTACTACAAGGTGAAGCAGACCACCTGGATGATTTAACTTACGACCCGATAATAGCCTAGGAATTACATCATTTGTAAAAATGTGGATTAAAGGACTACCTCTTAAGTGGTTGTTCCTTTAGCATAAAGTAAAATGGGTTAATTGGTGTATACACCCAAATAATTACAAAATTATACAATTATATCTTCCGATTATTACCTTTTAATTTATGCGAAAGTTTTATGCAACGCTAGTGATACAACAATATATATTTGAAAGCCTTAATCCTGGTACCAGTCGCTTTTATAGATGGCTGAAAGATCCTTTAAGAATAATTGGATATACAAGCCTTAATCCTGGCAGCCAAACCTACATAGAATACTAAACTGAATGCTTAAAGCGAATAGCCATAAGCCCGGCCTGGCGCAGCAAATCCTTGATGGGATACACGATGAAACCAGCACTTACTGGCAAAGAAGTACCCACCAAGTATAAACCACAACCTTACAAAATAACTGGTATACCCTTCAAGGACAGGCCGGTGGGCAGGTGCAGGTAGAAGCAATCCTGAAGCCCTTTTCTCTTAGAAGTTAACATAATATACATTATCGGAACCAATAAAAGTTTAAATACTTATGCACCTCTTCAATTGCCATGAAGGCTTCGGGATCAAAGTCGTACACAATGCTTCTTAGTTTGGATATTTCCAGCCTTGTGACCACACAATAAAGAACTTCTTTATCCTCCTGCGTGTACCCTCCCTTGGCATAGAAGTGTGTTACCCCTCTGCCCAGGGGTGTAAAATAGCATCGGATATCTCCTGTGCCTGGTCGGAGATAATCATGACCGACTTGGACTCGTCAAAACCCTCTAGGACCAGGTCGATGGTTTTATAGGCTACGAAGTTAAGCGATAAGGGAATACATAGCCCTTTCCCAGCCAAAAAAAGCCGGCGCTGCCCAAGGATAAAGATGTTAAAGAACATCACCACTTCACCCACGGAAAAACAAAACCGGGGGCTGAAGATCAGGGCTGTGATTTCGGTCCCGTCCAGTGAGACCCACCATATATTAATGATCCTATGGTTAGAAATATTGCTCTTTTAAAAAATCTGTAACAATCCTTCTTTCTCATTAAAACCTTCCCCATTGTTTAAAACTAAAGGAGGGCAGACAGCTAAAAGCTGACTACCCCCCTAATAGTCAAATATCCGTTGCCAACCTGTTAAAGGTTCAACCCGAGACATGCAAGCAAATAAACTTTCCGCTCTATTATTATAGCAAAATTTCAAAAGCTTGGCAGAGGCAATTTTAGCAAGGGTTTCTACCGGACCCTAAGAAAAGAACCGGAGCAGTTGCCCGGCTCTAATTTCTTAGTCTTCTCCACATAGTAGTTGCTCCCTGATAATCAATATTTTCATTCTTTCCTCATCAATCCGATCAACTTGGCAGGACAGCTTCCTTTCTGCCAGTTCGTTTTTTAACCAGGGTGGAACGTGGTGGCAGGTTATTTCTAATGAAGCAAAATGGCCCCGGTCTAAGAACGGTATTAAAACTTGCTGGGCTGTTAGTCCAAGACGCTGCTCCTGAACTTCTTTGATGGAGACTTGAAAGCAGCCCGGTCTTTTTTCTACGGGTTTTACAACAGACATACCTCTTCCCGGCCTTATGTCCGTAATCCTACCTTTTTCTAAAGTAATAACCCTGTGCCCCAGGAGATGTGCTTCCCGCACATCGTGTGTTACCAGGATAAAGGGAATGTTCATCTTCTCGTGCAGGTCAATAAGTTCTTTCTGCAGCCTGTACCTGGTCAGCGGGTCCAGGGCCGACAGCGGTTCATCCAACAGGAGTATTTCCGGCTCGGCCATGAGCGCCCTGGCCAGTGCTGCCCGCTGCTTCTCACCCCCAGAAATTTGACCGGGAAACCTGTCTTTTAAATGGGCAATCCCTACCATCTCAAGCACTTTCTGTGCCTTATCCCAACATGCCTGTTTCTTTCCCCTGCAGCCATACAGCACGTTTTTCCATATCGTCATATGAGGAAAGAGCAAATAGTCCTGAAATACGTAGCCTACCCTTCTCTCTCTGGGGGAGAGATTTATTCCCCTGCCGCTGTCAAACAATACTCTGTCTTTTAGTTCAATCTTTCCTCCATCCTGTCTTACCAGGCCGGCAATGCACTGGAGAAAGGTCGTTTTGCCGGAACCCGAAGGTCCCAGCAGCACCAGGATTTCATTTGCCACCTGTACATCAATATCAACTGCAAAGGAAGGTAACTTCTTGTATACGCTAGCTCTGAACACTCTCTTCCCCCCTCTACCCCTGCCATTTTGACACCCGGTGCCGGTCCAACAATTCAGCCATACCATAATGGACAGGCAAACCAATGACACCACTACCACCAGGAAAGAGGCGGTGTTATAGTCCCCCGCTTCGGCGGTAAAATAAATGGCCAGAGGAATGGTCTGGGATACGCCTGGGATATTCCCGGCCACCATTAAAGTAGCTCCGAATTCCCCCAGTGCCCGGGCAAAGGCCATCACAAGCCCGGCAAGCACACCGGGCCAGGCCAGTGGCAGGGTTACCGTGAAAAACACCTTAAATTCACCCGCTCCCAGTATTCTGGCAGCCTGCTCATAGCGGGGGTCCACCCCCTCAAAGGCTGCCCTGACCGATTGGTAAAATAAAGGGAAGGCCACCACCGTGGCTGCTATTACCGCTGCCGCAGTGGTGAACAGGATGGGTCTGTGCCATAACTGCTCCGCCAGCTGTCCAATAGGCCCGTGCTTTCCCAGCAGTACCAGCAGCAAAAAACCGATCACAGACGGAGGCAAGACCAGAGGGAGCGTTAAAAAGGCCTCCAGTACCGTTTTCCCGGGAAATTGCCTTCTTGCCATCATCCTGGCCAGAACAAGTCCCACCACAACAACATTCGCCAGCGCCATTAGGGCTACTTTTAAGGAAAGGGATACCGCCTGCCAGACCATGGGATTTTCCATACGCTTCACCATCCCGGTAATTATTCGAGGGGAACAAAACCGTGTTTCTTGAAAATCCCTGTTGCCTCCGGAGATAAAAGGTAATCCATAAAACTTGCCGCTTCCTTATTCTCTTTGCCCCTGGTGGTTAAAGCCCCGGGAAAGACAACCGGTGTGTGAAGGTTGGCAGGGATTTCTATAAGGTTCAGCCCCGGCTCGGTCCGGGCAACGGATTGGTAAGCAATCCCGGCCTCAGCATTGCCGGTGGCAACATAGGTAACCACCTGCCGTACATCTTTCGCAAGCAGCAATTTGGATTGAACCTTACCCCAGAGCCCCGAGTTTTCAAGGGCTTCTTTTGCATAAGTACCTACAGGCACAATGGCAGGGTCACCAATGGCCAGCTTTATAACCTTTTCTGAAGCAAGTTCCTCCAGGGTCTTGATACCGGCATCCTTTCCTGTTACAAGCACCAGCCTGTCGCCAACCATATTTTTCCGGCTGGCCTGATCAATCATACCCTTTGCCTCAATTTCATCCATGGTTTTCCGGTCTGCGGAAATAAAAATATCTACCGGCGCACCCTGTTCAATTTGCTGCCGCAGGGAACCGGAAGCGCCAAAATTAAGTTGAATTTGCACATCCGGGTGGGTTTTTTGGTAATCTGCTTGAATTTCTTCCATGGCCTTGGTCAGCCCTTTAGCCGCAGAAACCGTTACCTGTTCAGAACCCCTTTCTTTCTTTGCCTGACCGCAGCCCGCAAGGGTAATGGCAAATAATAGTATAAAAACTAACCAAATCACTCTTCGCATCTTAAACCACCTCTTACCATTATTTTAATTAGAACACTTGTTCGATGTCAATGGATTATTGTTTTTTATTTACTTTTGTTTAATTAATTTGTAACTGTTACTTCCCTCCTTTTTTATAATGATAAGTAATAGTATAAAAACTAACCCACTGCCCTGCTCATGCAAATCCCTCCTCAATATTCTCGTAAAAAACAAAAGCACCGATCCCCCTTCCTAAGGCGGGTTTCAGTGCTTCATTGCCTGATCTTGTGGTTTACATGGTTGTCGTCTACATCGTTGTATCATTCTTGGGGTTATTGTAGCAGTTAACCGGGTACCAGACAATGCTTTGCCAGGAGATATACAGTATTTCTCTAACGAGTGACTAAGAGTGCGGAAAATCTGTACTCTCAGTCAACAGAAGTATTCCTCTCCATTGGTAAAGACGATCAGCAGACCAAGAATTACAGATGCAATTTCATACAAACACTGCTGGCGGGGCAACACTCATTTAAAGCGGATTCATTAGTAAACTTCCTGGTATTTCACTGCTGGTACAAGTTTCCTGTGATTATACTTGTTGCCTGACTTAACGGTTCTCCCCCACAGCAGCCGGTCCCATCACTGCCGCAACAACTGCTCTTTTGAGTGATGGCCCGGGCGTATATTTGCTTCACCGCTTCCCGGATGTCTTCTTTCATAAACGTACGTTCCACCTATTTACATCAATTATTCTTGATTCATCGGGGTAAAAAATTACTTTAGGGCAAAATCATAATTTAACTGCTTGATATATTGTCTTAAAGCTTTGGTGTTAATAAAATACATTTTCCATTTACCCCTGGGTTCTTCGGTAACCAATCCTGCCTCCACCAGTTCCTTCATGTGATAAGAAACCCGGGACTGAATCATGCCCAGTTCTGCCATGATCTCGCAATTGCACAACCCCGGCCGGCGGTCGCCCTCACCGGGGAGCGGACAACATCCCTCCTTGCTCTGGGCCAACATGAGCATGATTTTGTAGCGGATTGGGTCACTTAAAGCCTTTGAAATTTTTACTGTGTTAATCATAGGTATATCCTATTAAAATTTTTTGATATATGCAAGGAATTCTATAGAAAATATTTTACTTTAAATTATCTTCTCCAGGATTTCAGCTGTATCCTGAACAAACTTCGGGCAAAGGATGGAAAAAAGTTTCTTTTCCCTGGCTTTTTTTAGTCCTTCTGCATTGCTGATATCACAACCGAGCAAATCCCTGCACAAGATCGAAACATTTAGGACTTTAAATCTGGTAACAAACTCCTGTGTAAGTGCATAGGTTTTTTCTTTTAAAGGCACAGGCGATCTTAAAGGCTGTTTCCTCCGCCATCCCCAGTCGGGGAGCATAGGAGGCAAGAACTGCCTGGGAACAAAGAAACCCCTCTTTAAACCACAATACAGTTTTCTCAACGCGATTCATCTTGTAACCCATCACTTTATATTTCCTTCATTCTTTCCCTAAATCTTTTTTGGTTTTGTGATCCATGCAGCATGAATGATTCTGGGAGTTTTCTTCGTTTTTGATATCCGTAATTTGGACTGCACAGCAATCCTTTTTGCCGGTTCCCAACAAAGCCTTGATCATTTTTAGCACAGGACAGACCTCCTTCCTATAATGTTATTTATAGTAGATAAAAGATGGTACCCGCCATTGTTGACATGGCAATCACGGAAATTATAAAGACCATAACAAGTCTCAATACTTCCGCAACCTGGTTTTATGATCGATCACGGTTTATCATATCAAATGATGTTGATGCTATTAAGATATAAATCAAATTATTTTGATCTATCTTTTGCAAAATTGTACGTTACTGTAAAACATAGGAGAAACTAAAACCAGGGTGTTTCCACCCTGGCCCGTGCATTAGGCTTTACCGGTTCGAATAATCTCCGCAAATTCAACGGGTAAACCAACTTCTTTAATTTCCCTGGCCGTTTGTTTAAAATCGTAAGGAACCTGTACAAATTCAACGGATAAATTCCCCTCTGCCGCATCGACGACGGCATATCCCACGTTGGGATTACCGTGCTTGGGCTTGCCGGCACTGCCTGCGTTAATGACATGGCCATTGGCCAGAGTCTTATGGTAGGGCAGGTGGGTATGCCCGCAAATCAAGACATCGCAGTTATTTTCAGCCAAAAGCTCATTTAGGTATTCATCCGGGGTGTTTTCAAAGAGATATTCGTTAAGCTTCCTGGGGCTGCCGTGAATAATCAAAAAGCGGAGCCCTTCGGCGGTAAATTCAATGCGCTGGGGCAATTCCCTGAGCCAGGCTTTGTTTTCTTCGGAAGTATGATCCTTGGTCCAGAGGACCGATCTCTCGCCCAGCTTCAAAGCATTTTCATCTTTGTAATCACAGCCGCAAATAAGTCTCATGTTGCCAATGGCATCATCATAGTTGCCCATGATGGTAGAAATGCCCTTCCGGCGGAGCAATTTAATGACTTCATTAGGCCGGGGGCCGTACCCAACCAGATCCCCAGCACAGTATACTTGATTAATTTCTCTTTTTTCAATATCTTGCAAAACCGCTTCTAAACCTAATAAATTGCTGTGAACATCCGCTATCACTGCTATTTTCATAATTTAACATCTACCTCCCCATGTCATTGTATACCATAAAGTATCTTTTTTGATTAAGTCATTGTAAAGAGAATATTAAGTTTCACCCTGTCACTACCTTAAACAGCAACGATCGTACCTACAAAATCCCCCTTTTTTCGCCAGTTCATATATCATCAAAAGATACCGGTTGCTTTGCCGACAACCGGTATTAATGAGAGTATATGTTTAAGAGGTCAAGTCAAAGACTTAACGACATGTGAATTATCAATCACTCCCTAATTAATTTACAGTATTGTATAATATTCCCTAACCCGCTTGTATAAACGATTTTTTTAAGGTAAAGTAAGTAATGACAAGCGTATTTTATGTTAATCAGAGAAATTAACAGACCTTATAGAAAAAGGGTTGTATTAACAAATGGATTTATTAAAAAAACAATTCCGTGTTAATACCTATTTAGTTAAGGTAAAAATTACCGAAAATATTAATAACAGTTAATCACTTTACAATCTTTGGTATCGACACAATAACAATGTTCTAAGGGGGTTTACTAATGGAACAAAAAGTGGAACAAAAAAATGATAACCGAACCCCTGCTATAAAGAACCCTTCTCCTGTTACAAATAACGAGGGTGTGGCCTGGGTTGACGGTGGTAAAATTTATGTTAAGGACCCCAAAGAAGGGGGTCGTAAAGCCACCATCACCCCCTGTATGGAGATTCAAATCCTGGTGAACGGTAATCCTATCTCTGATACTTCGGAGGTTTCAGAGAAAGATCGGATTGAGACCGTCCCCTTAAGCCACAATGACCCGGGCTTTGTGAAGATTCATATCTCCCCGGATAAAATGTCAGCCTTTATTGAAATAAAGAACGAGTATTGCAATACCTATGAACTGGTAGATTGTGAACCTGCTTCTCACCTCGTTTTAAAGGCCAAGCAAAAGAAAGAAGTTATATTAAAGGAGACATCCGACTCACTTATTAGTCTGTTAAACAAAAGCGGCGTAATCTATGGCATAGATTCAGGCGCCATTGACAGCCTGGCAAAGAACCCCCAGGATGGTATGACCTTGGTTGCCAAGGGTCTTCCCCCCGGTCGGTCCAGTGATGATATGGTTGAACTTCTGTTTGGACAAACTGCCACTCCTCTGGAAGATAACACTGGTACCATCGATTACAAAGAACTTGGCAAAATCACCTCCGTGTCCGTTGGTGAAACTCTAGCCAGAAAGATGGCCGGTCAAGAAGGCACCCCCGGAATGACTGTTACCAACCAGGCTTGTAAAGCCAGAGAACCCAAAAGAATTAATCTGCTTGCAGGCCCGGGAGTTGAAATTGTTGAAGACGGATTAAAAGCCGTGGCCGCCAGTGAAGGACAACCCAAGGTTCGAAAGTCCGGTAATAATTGGATTTTCTCCATCGAACCCGTGCTGACAATACCTGGCGACGTAAATGTCAAAACAGGCAACATTCGTTTTAAAGGCGATGTCAATGTAATGGGTTCTGTGGACGATGATATGAACGTAAGTGCCAGCGGCAATATTACGGTGGCCAATATCATAACCAAGTGTAAAATTACGGCCGGTGGAGACGTAACCATCAAGGGCAATATTATAAATGCCGAAATTGTAAGCGGCGGCTTTGTTGTGCTGTGCAATACGATAAAGCCCTTGCTTCTCGAGTTGTTGAAAATCCTTGAAGACTTGTTTATTTCTGCCAATCTAATGGTCGAAAAGCTTCCTCCCAATAACAAGATCATCTTCGGCAATGTTCTTATTCTTCTTATCGAGAAGAAATTCACGCATCTGGGCGGTTTACTGGACAAAATCAGCAAAAAGCTCAAAGAACTGGATTTAAAGCTCTTGGGCAGCTACGAGCATACCCTGCAAAAGGTAGTAAACCGGCTAAGCGGTATAAATATTCTTCAATACCAGACGGCCAATGATTTTCAAAACACCCTGCATGAACTCAACAATTTCTTTTATTATGTAGACAGTCTGGTGAATAAGCGAAGTGTTGTAAATATCAAGGTTGCTCTGAATTCAGTGATTAAAAGTTCCGGAGATGTTGTGGTAACTGGTGGTTGTTTCAATACCCACATCGTTGCGGACGGTAATGTTAAGGTTGACGGAATTGTCCGCGGAGGCATCATTCAGGCCGCAGACGATGTCTATATTAAAGAAATCGGTTCTCTAACGGGAGCGAAGTCTCTTGTCATAGTGCCCAAAGACAAGAAAATAAAAATTGACCATGCTTACGAAGGGATCTCGGTTCGAGTAGGGAAAATGACCCGGATACTGGAAAAAGAAATGAAGAGCATTGTTGCCAAACTGGATGACGAAGGCAACCTGCAGATAAGAAATTTTTAGCCACCTTTTATCGGTGGCTTTGTTTTTGGTTACTTATTAGGTCATCATTTATCTTGGGCCGATAAAAACCGGGCATTTAACTTTTTGGGAAAGAGAATTGAGGTTAAATCTTAGTCCGGCAGCGGCCGCCGGTGCGACAGCATTTGGATTTGGCAGCACCAGCAGAGAAGTTTCCGGGTTAACGGTGCATTCTACAATTACTTTTTCCGTTTTGCCGATTTTAATCTCAGTTTCCACAGGGATTCCTTTATCATTAACCTGCTGCCTGAACTCAGCCAGAACCGTTTCAGCATGACTTTTTAAGCCATCTTCGAACCAGTGGAAAAATCTCATGCGAGTGGACGAAGTATTGATCCATTCATCTCCAAGCAAATTCCTCCACCCTTCATCCAGGATGAATACAGCCCTTAACGGCAGCTTCATGGATTGTGCCATTTCAATTGCCGTCTTACCGGCTGCATCGGCAGAAGGTGAACCATCTGTAACAAGTAGAATTTGGCCGTTCATGGGAAACCCCCTTTTATTCCCTTTCCTCAATCGGCTCATCCGTTGATTCCCCAAAGAAGGTATACAGCACGAAAATACTGGCAGTCAGCGGAATTAAAACCAGGGTATTTTTATGATTGTAACAATGGACAATGCAATAAAACAACGCAAAAAGCAGGAGACAAGGAATGACTTTCGACATATAGGCCAGAAACTCTTTTATCGTGGGATTGCTTGGTATTTTCATTCCCACACACCCCTGTTTCCCAGTCAAAATTATGCTTTGTGAATATATTAGCATAAATGCCAACGGAAACAAGGGGGAAACGGTGTGGTGACAAAATATTGATAAAAATCTTTTCTCTTAAGGTATCATCTTACTTGATGATCAACAGCGAGGTGGATAACTCGTTTAGCATTTTTTCTTTGACCTTGCCGGATGTATTGCCAGGTGATTTTGGTTTGGTGCCTAGGATCAACAGGTCATAGTTACCGGTGTTCAGTTCCTGAATAATTTCTTTAGGGGGGTTCCCCTCCCTCACCTTCCACGCGAACTGGCTGCCTGTAGTTTCAGCCAGTTCCTTAAATTTGTTAAAAATCTGCTTTTGCTGTTCATCCGCCATTGTATAGATATAATTGATAAACTGCTCCTTGGTGATGCCGCTTGCCAGTTGATCCACATACCATAATGGGTTAATCCTGTTTCCGACACATGCAGCACCGTAACACGCGGTTTTGTTACCATAATAAACTCAGATACTTTCCGTAAGAAACCTTCATTTTCTTCCCCGTGTGCAGCCACCAAAATATTCTTGTACATATTTATCTCCCCTATTAATTTATCCCCAATATAGTATGGCAGGTAAGGACTCTGTTAGACCTGACCCTGCCATTTGAAAGCTAGAATTATTATTTTGCTGTTCGCTTTACGCCATGACTTTGGCCAGGACCAACAACACCAATCCCAAACCTATAACCATATAATCTTGCATTCTAACCTTACGGTCAGCAGCTCTTGAATCTTCTACCGCACAACTGTTTTTTCGGTCATGAACATGCACCTCCCACATTCATAGTGATTAAACGTTTATTATAGAGGTAAGAAAAACTTCACTACTACCAGGGCAAAGGCCGCTTTAGCAAATCCTACGATGAAGCCCAGAACGATACCGTCTTTACCGGCAGCTTTCATATCGGAGAACTTGGTGGTTAAACCGATGCTGGCAAAACCTAAGGTGAAGGCCCAAGTCATGAAGGTGTTGGCCATCTTGACTTCTTCTTTGCTGAACATACCAGCGGTGTTGGCTAAAACGGCGATCAGGAAGGCCACGATAAATACAGGGAATTTGTCCATTACAAACTGACTCTTGTTAATTTCACCGGCAGCTTTGCTGTCATTCTTCAGAACCAGCATAACAACGTAGAGTACTACAAAGGGCAGCAGTACCACACGGCCCATATTGTAAATACCGGCCATTAATCCGGCTTGTTCACCGTATGCCATACCGGCAGCCAGTACCTGAGCGGAGTTAACGATACCAACACCAACCCACGCGCCAAACTGGTTTTCAGTTAAACCAAACAGATGGCCTAAAGCCGGGAAGGTAAACAGAGCCAGCAGACCAAAGATCAAAATGGTTGCGATGGTATAGCACATTTCTTGACCCTTTGCTTTTACAGCAGGACCGGTGGCTACAGTAGCGGAAACACCGCAGACCGAAAACCCGGAGGCCAAGCAACCGGCCAGAGAGTCAGTCATCTCATATCGCTTGCGGAGCCAGAACATTAAGGCTACAGTGCCAAACAGGGTTACAGCGATAAAAATCATACTGGTGGTACCTACTTTTACGAGGGAGGCCAGGGTGTATTTGGTACCCATGACGACGATACCGGTTTTGGTTAAAATGGTGGAATATTTAAGGCCGGGTTCGAGAAGAGAAGGAACGCCTACTGTATTGCGGATTACCATACCAAAAATAATTGCTAATAAAACGTAGTTCAGGTGAGCAATCTCATAAACCTTTTTAAAATTGCCTTTGATATACCCTTCTGCCCAGGATGCAGCAATTGCTACCAACACGACAAGAATGAGTCCGGGAATCGCCTTGGCAATTTGTGCACTTAAGCTTTGACTTTGCGCCTGACTGATTTGTGTTTGCGCCAAGATAACACACCTCCATGCAAATTGTTAAATTTAAGGAACCATTGACTTAGTAGGGATTATCTTAAGACCTGCTCCGGTTCCCTACCCCCTTTCACGATAAAACTTTAAAACGATTAGTACACCGAAACCATTGGTTCCGTAGTATACACTTGATGATTTGTGTTATTTTGGACATTCCTGATCAGGAATAATTGGTCCTCAAATGTCCCGGTAAGATAAATTTGGTCATTGCAGTTGATAGCAATGGTTTCATTAAACTTCGGGCCAACATATTTTTTGAAACTGCATTTAACCACATCTTTGCTCGTAGTGGCGATTTCTATATCGCCTTCTATGCAACCGATGTCTCCATCATTAGTTTTCTTCCAATGCACTTTGTTTACAGTGCCTGTTAAACAATCTGTCTCCGGAACACAGGACTCCCTTAATAATGTGTTAATTCTATTTACATTAAGCATTAACTTGGGGAGTAATATAATCACCAAAGGTGTCATGCAGATAATGAATATAACAATCCAGCCATACCATTTCACAAGCTTTTCTTTTTTCCTGCGGGAGACATGAATGTGAATTTTATCCACAACATTACCTCCTCAATCACTTTTTGATTGTTAAAAATGTTACTTTCCGCCTTGGAAACTTTATTTCTCAATTGATTAACTTAACCAAATCTTAATATTTTTTAAATTACCGGTCAACGAATTGAAGTTACATTGACATTTAGCTCTCAAGCAATGACACAAAAGTGTCATGTGCCTGATTCTTTTGTTGTAATACTCATTACCTTTTCATGGTCGTTTATATGACATTTATAAACCGGATTAAGCATAGAAAGCCTGAGAAAAATGAAAATACAAAAAGGAATTTACTATATACCGTTAAAATATTATAATTTATACGTTGCATCATAACTTTTCATGAGGTTCTTTATATTTTTTACCAAATCTTTCACGGTATGGTGAAGACATGTCAATTAATAAAAACCTTGCCAAATTAGCCTTGGTATTATTTATTATTGTTTGCATATGTTCTGTTTTACTCTTTCAAAACTTCCTGTATACTTATCAGCAAATCAACAGAATTGGGGATTCCCGGGAAGAATTAACTGAATTTAAAAAATCAGTGAATAATATTGAGGCCATGACCTCCGGCCTTCAGGATTATATTTTATTGTCGGACCCGCAGTCTTTGGAGAACTTCTATAAGCACAGCGCCATCATTATAAAAAAACAGACCGATCTTTATGATTCCGACAACCTATCAAGAAATCAGAACATCATCGATTTAATTGAGTTGAGCAAAAGGTACATGTCTTTTGCGGCCTCGGAAGTCATACCAACCGTACAAACAAAAACGTATTCAGAAAAAGAAATTCAAGATCTTTATTTACGCAACCAGGACTTTACCCGGCAAATGAACGTAAAACTTAAGCATTTAAGCCAATCCTACGATAAGGAACTGGATAATTATTTTGAAACAACCCTTTTCAACATAGACAGTAAAATTATTTTATTACTCATTATTTTGTTTACCTCCTTGCTGCTTCTACCCTACGTTTTATACATGATGTTGAAGCCTTCCCTGACCAAGTGCATCTATGTGAGTGAATCAGCTGAATATACCGACAATGCTTTCATCTTTGTTGATCACTCCGGGGATGTTAAATATGTCAATAAATCTGCCCAGGATTTATTTGGTTTACTTCCGGAGACGGTCCTGGAAAAAACGTAGATCAATTTCCGGAATTGTTTCCTCGTTTGCAAAATATCACCCAACCTTTGCTGCATTCTCTGTTAAACCAAAGGGAACTTTTGAGACACAAGGCTGTCTTCCATAATGATGGGCGCCCCATTCACTTAACCGTGGACTACATTCCTATATTTTTATTTAATAAACTAATCGGGGTTATGATGATCGCCAGAATGGCCAACGAACAAAAGGATAAACCACTTTTACTGGATACGTTGGAAAAAGAAAGAAAAAGAATCTCCATCGAGATCCACGATTGGATTGCCCGCTATATGTCAACCATCATTCATTCCCTGGACTATAACCTCCGGCTGCATAAAGACGGCGATTTAAAAGGTGAGGATTTGCTGCAGGGTTTAATCGACCTGCGCAACCACTGCCAAAACGCTGCCATTGAGATGCGGGGCATTATGAATGACATCCACCCTTATTTGATTGATAAAGTGGGCCTTATTTCTGCGCTGGAATCTTATATTCATACCTTTGAAAAACTGAATAAAATAAAGGTGTATATATTTTACCAGGACAGAGCCCTGCGCGTTAAAAAGAAGGACGAAATTATTATTTACCGAATCATTCAGGAAGCTCTCAGTAATATTGTAAAACATGCCAAAGCCACGGAAGTGGACATTAATTTTACCAAACAGCAGGACACCCTCAAAATTGAAATTATGGATAACGGGGGAACTGAGGGAGATTTCGTGGCGGGCAAAGGATTGTGGGGCATGAAGGAACGGGCCGGTCTGATTGGCGGCGATATTGTTTTTGGTTATTGTGAAACAGGTTTTTGTGTTACTTTAACCGTTCCGATACTACCAGGAGGCCAAAAAAATGGAGAAAATCAAGATTATGCTGATTGAGGACCATAACGTCTTCCGGGAGGGCTTAAAAAAGCTGCTGGAACTGGAAGACAATATGACAGTGGTGGCGGAGGCCGGCTCCTGTGAAGAGGCTTTGGCCAAGCTGTCCGGCGATATCGATGTCATCCTGTTGGACATCGGTCTTCCCGACGGCGATGGCCTTGATTTGGCCGGTAAAATAAAACAAAAATACCTGCGTATCAAGCATGTGGCCCTCACCACCTATGATGATCCAATCTTTATAAAAAAGCTATGGAATGCGGTGTCAAGGGGTTTGTTCCTAAATATGCTTTCTTCGATGAGATCAAGTCCGCTGTTTTAATGACGCACAGGGGCGGTTCTTACCTCTACCCCGGCTTGAATACCGATTCATTGTTGAATCTCTCCGACACCGGACTGACCGAAAAAGAAATACACATGCTGCAGCTGCTTGCCAGTGGAAAGAATCAAAAGGAAATCGCCGCAGACCTTTACATCAGTCTCTCCACCTTTAGAAGAAGATTAAGGGATATTTTTGCCAAGCTCCATGTTCACTCTGTGGAAGAAGCTCTTACCGTTGCAGTAAAGAGAGGCATCATAAAATAAGCTTTACACCCGGAGGGTAGAAATGAAAAAATCCCCCCAAATTAAAACTGCTTTTCCTACCTTTGCAACCATCTTTTTTATCAGCATCTTTATTTTGTTTGGCATTATGGAATTCCGCCATACCAAAAACCTGATTAACCAATACGAAACCGGCATTAAGCAGATCACCATAAAAAAACTGAGGTATTTCAGGATAATTTAAAGACTGTAACTGTTAATATCGCAAAAAAACTTGAGAACGAACCGGAAACCGAGCGTTTATTCAAACAGATTGTCTCTTTTGATTACCGGATGACCAATCTTTATTTGCTAAAGGAAGACGGCACGATACTAACCTCTGCTTCCCAAAACAGCCAGGACCCAGACATCGCAAAATTTGTGAGACAGCCCACACAACTTGGCAATTACCAAGTTTTAGTCTCCGGCGTCCACGTAGATTCTTTATCCAAGCTTGAAGTGATCACCATGATCGTGCCTTTACAGAAGAAGTTTGAAGATCAAAAAATATTTTTAGCCGTTAACTTCCGACTTGACCAATATCAAAATGAAATCATTCAGGAATCTATGAACCAGAACTTCCGCATTGCTGTTTTTGATCCTTCCGGCAATCCGGTCATTTGGCCCTTCGAGAAGATAAAAGCAAATGCTTTTGACCCCCAGCAGGAGACTTTTTACTATGATACTTTAAGATATAACATTGTGGCCTCGGATGCCGGTTACAGTCCTTGGAGGTTGTATTTCTTCTTTGAAGCCAATAACTTTGAATTATACCGTGCCATTGCCATTTTGTTTTTGGTCTTTGCCCTTTATATCTGTCTCTACGAACTGCTGGTTGAATTTTGGGGCGTCAATACCGCCAAAACATACTTTGAAAATATTGATTTTGCCATCTTTAACCAAATTAATGAAGGTGTCATCATTGCAAATAATTCAGGGCGTATCATATTTGCCAATGAAACAGCCCATCACATTTTTGCCGATAGAAAAGATACCTTAAGAAACATTAAATTAAAAGAAATCTTCGGCAATACCGATGATTTTCAGGGGGAAAATGAAAGGGCCACGACCCTAACACTGAAGTTCAGGGACAAACTGCTTAAAGTAATACACTCCCCCATTATTAAAAACAATAAAATTTTAGGTTCATTAAGTGTGATAAGAACCGATGTGAAGGAAGAAACTGTTTATCATCAAGTCCTGAACAAATTATTAGAGGCCCTGTCCCAGGGAATTATTTTTGTGGACAAGAACCATGAAATTTACCTGGCCAATTTTATGGCCAAGTGTTACTTGAAAAATTTAATTCCCGGCACCAGCATCGAAGTGATTGATCGTGAATTGGCCACCTTTATTTACAACAATATTGATTCCGGGATAACAAAAAGAATCGAGCTATCCCGTGGACTTGCCTGCGAAGTCACCCCTGTCTATGATGACGATGGAATCTATGTGGGAACCCTGGTTGTGCTGCAAAATGACGTTATCCCCACGGGTCATTCTCTGTCATAAAAAAGCTACCCTTACCGGCTGTCGATAAGGGTAGCTTTTTATTTTACTGGTGAATAATTAAAACCATGATCACGATCAACAGCGCCAGTGAAAGGGCGACGTAATCTTCCATTCTTTCCGTGGCAAAGGGCGTATACATCCTGTGTTCATAATCATCCGGTTGGCTGGATTTCCTTTGTCTTGGCATATTATCACCCCGACATATTAAGGTTTTTCTGGAATAAAAAGGAGTACCACAATCAGTGCCAGCACCGCTTTAAACAATGCGGCGGCCGAACCCACCATTAAAGGCTTGCCTCCTGCTTTACGCAGCTCAGAAAAAGAGATTTGCATGCCAAGCCCTGTTAAACCGATGGCAAAAAACCAATTGTATAATTTACGTATGGTGATCAGCTCCGGTGAAGGAGGTGAGGTCTGTCCCAGCAACCCGAAAGAAGTAAGAAAAACCATGATTAAAAAGCCAATGACAAAGACAGGAAACTTACTCCATAAGCCGGTGTGAATATTGATATGATCGTCCGGCAGCCGGGCAGAACGGCTGGTAAGGGCGGCCAGCGCCAGTACCACAAAGGGCAGGAACAGCACCCTGGCCAAATTATAAATCTCACCGGTTTTCAAACTGACCGAGGCGTGGTTGGCCGTCCCGGGGTCAAAGATAAGACAAACCGCCAGGACTTGTCCCGAACTGAGGATCCCTGTTCCCGACCACACGCCAAACTGGTGGGGGCTCAGGTTCAAAAGGTTGCCGATCAGAGGGAACAGAAAAATGGAAACCACGCCAAAGGAAAGGATGGTGGCGATGGAGAATACCACGTCGGTTGTCCGGGCTCTGACAGCCGGCGCTGTGGCAACAATGGCGGAAACCCCGCACACCGCAGTGCCTGCCGCCAGCACCGCTGCAGAAGCCGGTTCCATGCCGGCCCTTTTTCCCAGCCACAGGGTAAAAACCAGCGTCATTACAACAAACGTTAGAACTAATACGATGGCCGTGAGTCCCAACTGGGCGACATCAACAAAACTATACAATGACCCCAGGAGAATAACCCCCAGTTTGATAAACAGCCGGGATGTGGAAACACCCGCTAAAACCCAATCGGGCAGCCGGAATAGATTTCCGATCAACATACCGATCAGGATGGACAACAGGATGTAGTTGAGGCGGAAAATATCAATCAAAATATTTTGGGTGATTGGGTTTGCTCGAAAATAAGCCTCTAAACCGGGCCAGGGAATTCCGATATCCTCTCCCCCCATGGTAAAAACGGCAATGGAGAACATTAAAAGGATGCCCGGTATGGTTTTTAAAAATGAAGAAGTTTTGTATTGATGCATGCCGAACTCTCCTAGGCTTCTGGTACAATCTGTCTTTCTATATTATAACAGGTATTTAGAGATTATCGACATCTTTTGCGTATTTATTCATCACCGCCACAGTCTTGAGCAAATAAAAAGCCTGTGGATTTCTCCACAAGCATATTTCTATCGGGCTAACTGCTGACATTCTCAGAAAATTTATATCCCACCCCGCGCACAGTTTTAATATACGTGGGATTGGCCGGATCCGGTTCGATTTTTTGCCGCACATACCGGACATGAACATCCACCGTTCTGGTATCCACATTAAAGTCAAATCCCCAGACCCTGTCCAGCAGCTGCTCCCGGGTAAAGACTTTGCCCGGGTGAGACATCAAGATTTTTAGCAGCTTAAATTCCTTGGGGGTAAAGCTGACAAATTCCCCCGCCACCTGAACTTGAAACTTTTCAATATCCAGGACAATGCCGCCGGACTTCAGCTCCCGGCTGGTCATCAGGGCAGGTTTTTTATGTTTGGTCCGGCGCAGGGCCGCTTTCACCCTGGCCGACAGTTCCCTGGGGCTGAAGGGCTTTGGGATATAGTCGTCCGCCCCCATTTCCAGACCCATCACCCTGTCCAGGGTATCGCCCCGGGCGGAGACCATCAGCACCGGCACCATGGAAGTGGCCTGGTCACTGCGCAGCCTTCTGCACACCTCCAAACCATCGGGTTCCGGCAGCATGACGTCCAGAATGATTAAGTCCGGCTGTTCTATCTTGGCCAAACGCAATCCTTCTTCGCCGCTGGTGGTTGTAATCACCTGGTGCCCGTCCTTTTCCAGGTTAAACTTTATCAATTCCAAGATATTGGTTTCATCGTCTACCACAAGTATCTTTGCCAATTAAAATCCCCTACTCTGTTTTTAATATTACCTAAATTGTATAGAGGATTTGTTAAAGTTTACTGAATGCATAGTTAAGAATAGGTTAAAAGAAAAAATAGTTAGGACTGGCCTAACTATTTTTAGGGTAAAAACATAAACTTTTATCCCAGCTTGGCAATATTGTTTCGTACGGAGTGAATGGATGCCTTAAGGGCAGCCATCTCTTCATCATTTAAATCCAGTTCAATGACCTTTTCTACCCCGTTGCCTCCGATGATGGCAGGGACGCCGGCAAACACGTCCGATTCGCCATATTCACCCTGCAGGTAGGCAGAGACGGGTAATATGCGCTTTTTATCCTTTAAGATGCACTCGGCCATCTGCATGACGGAAGCGCTGGGCGCATAGTAGGCGCTACCGGTCTTCAGGTAGTTGACGATTTCGGCGCCACCCTTTCTGGCCCGGTCCACCATGGCTCCAAACGGTCTGCGGGAATAAGCTTTTCTACCGGGATGCCGCCCACATAGGTGTAGCGGACCATGGGCACCATGTCGTCGCCGTGCCCCCCCAGCACGAAGGAAGTCACATCTTCAAAGGAAACATTAAGTTCCCTGGCGATAAAGGTGCGGAAACGGGCGGAATCCAGCACCCCTGACAGGCCAAATACCCGGTTGGGGGTAAGACCGCTGGCCTTATAGGCGATATAGGCGCTGACGTCCACCGGATTGGTAACCACCAGTATGTAGGCATCGGGGGAATATTTTACAATCTGCTCGGTTACGTTACGCACGATGCCTGCGTTAATATTTAAGAGATCATCCCGGCTCATGCCCGGCTTGCGTGCCATGCCCGCAGTGATGACCACCACATCCGAATCTGCGGTGTCGGCATAATCGTTGGTGCCGATGATAATGCTGTCATACCCCTCCACCGGCGCTGCTTCCATCAGGTCCAGAGCTTTTCCCTGGGGAATGCCCTCTGCCACATCGATCAGTACAATATCCCCCAATTCCTTGGCGGCAGCCCAGTGGGCACAGGTGGCTCCCACGTTTCCTGCCCCGACAATGGTAATTTTCTTTCTTTTCATGATACGGTTTCCTCCCATATTGATTAATTATCACATAACAGTGCAGTGATATTTACGGTATAAGGTTGCCGGTTTTACCGGCCTAACCATCTTTTGATCCCATGCAGGGTGGTGTCTCTGTTTAATTGGGCGATGGATTTGGTCAGGGGAATTTGTTTGGGACATACCTTGATGCAGTTTTGCGCGTTGCCGCAGTCGGTGATGCCTCCCACTTCCATAATGGCATCCAGTCGCTCTTCCCGGTTCATGGCCCCGGTGGGGTGTGAATTAAACAGTTTCACCTGGGCCAGGGGCGCCGGCCCCATGAACTTATTTCTATTATTGACGTTGGGACATGCTTCCATACAGCAGCCGCAGGTCATGCAGCGGGAGATGGGGTAGGATTCTTCCTGAACCCTTTGGGCCATGCGGGGACCGGGCCCCAGGTCATAGGTGCCGTCAATGGGAATCCAGGCTTTTACTTTCTTTAAGTTCTCAAACATGACCGTCCTGTCCACCATTAAATCCCGGACCACCGGAAACTTGCTCAGCGGTTCTAGCACAATGGGCTGCGCCAGTTGATCCACCAGGGCGGAGCAGGCCTGCCGGGCCTTACCGTTAATCACCATGGTGCAGGCGCCGCATACTTCCTCCAGGCAGTTGCATTCCCAGGCCACCGGAGTGGTGGGCTCCCCATTGGCATTGACAGGGTTCTTTTGGATCTCCATCAAGAGAGAAATTATGTTCATCTTATCCTTATAGGGAATCTTAAACTCTTCCCAACAGGCGGGCTTGTGAGGGTCCGTCTGCCGTTTAATTTTTAAGGATACATACCGATTGCTCACTTGCCCACCGCCTCCTTATCAACATCATAGCGCCGGGGACGAGGTGTAAGTAAGGATATGTCCACTTCTTCATAGCTTAATTCAGGACGTTCGGGAGTAAACCTGGCTTTGGTCGTCTTTAACCAGTTGGCATCGTCTCTCGGGAAAATCCGGCTTATAGTGAGCTCCCCTACTCTCATCCCGGGCCAGGGCTCCCAGGGTGATCACCCTGGCCAGTTGCAGCATGTGCCACAGGTGGCGGGTAAAGGCAGCTTCCTGGTTGGCCCAGGCGCCTTGATCGGCCCGCTTAATCCTGTGCCATCTCTGGATGAGTTCTTGAATTTTGACATCGGTTTCCTGAAGTTTTTTGTTGTAACGGACCACCGTGACATTTTCGGTCATCCAGCTTCCTAACTCTTCGTGCAGTTTATAGATGTTTTCGCTGCCATCCATTTGATAGATCTTATCCATAAAGGATTGCTGACGCTTGACTTCCCGTTCAAAAACCGATTGAGGCAAATCCTGAGAACTCTTATTTAACGACTTGCTATAGTTCACGGCATTGGGTCCGGTGATCATACCGCCGTAAATGGCCGACAAGAGGGAGTTGGCGCCCAGGCGGTTGGCCCCGTGGTACTGGTACTCGCACTCCCCGCAGGCAAACAGGCCGGGGATGTTGGTCATTTGCGCATAATCCACCCACAGGCCGCCCATGGAGTAGTGAACCGCCGGGAAGATCCGCATGGGGACTTTCCGCGGGTCATCTCCCACAAATCGTTCGTAGATCTCCAGAATGCCTGCCAGCTTTTTGTCTAGGATGTTTCTGTCGATATGAGAGACGTCCAGGTACACCATATTCTGGCCGTCAATGCCCAGTTTCAGTTCGTAACAAACCTTGTAAATGGCCCGGGTGGCGATATCCCTGGGAACCAGGTTGCCGTAGGCTGGGTACCACTCCTCCAGGAAATACCAGGGTTTGCCGTCCTTGTAGGTCCAAACCCGGCCCCCTTCCCCCTGGCCGACTCGCTCATAAGCCGGAGCTTGTCATCCCCGGGAATGGCGGTGGGGTGGATTTGAATCATTTCCCCGTTGGCATAATAGACGCCCTGCTGGTAGACTGCACCTGCTGCGGCACCGGTGTTAATGGTGGAATTGGTGCTCTTGCCAAAGATCATACCGCAGCCTCCGGTGGCCAGGATGACCGCCTCGGCGGCAAAGGACCGGATTTCCATGGACTTTAAGTCCTGGGCCACAATGCCGCGACAAATATGATGATCATCAAGGACCACCGACAATAAATCCCAGCCCTCGTGTTTCTCCACCAAGCCGGCCACCTCCCAGCGGCGCACCTGTTCATCCAGAGCATAGAGCAATTGTTGCCCGGTGGTCGCCCCGGCAAAGGCGGTCCGGTGGTGCTTGCTGCCGCCAAAGCGGCGGAAATCCAGCAGTCCCTCGGGAGTTCGGTTAAACATAACTCCCATCCGGTCCATTAGGTTAATAATAGCCGGGGCCGCCTGGCACATGTCCAGCACCTGGCGCTGGTTGGCCAGAAAGTCCCCGCCGTAGACGGTGTCATCAAAATGGATCAGCGGTGAGTCACCCTCGCCCTTGGTGTTGACGGCCCCGTTAATCCCCCCCTGGGCACAGACCGAGTGGGATCTTTTGACCGGCACCAGGGAAAAGAGCCGGACATTGACGCCCATTTCCGCAGCCTTTATGGTTGCCATCAGACCTGCCAGACCTCCGCCGACAACGATAATATTGCCTTGCATATTTTAAACCTCCCGGATTACTGGATAAAGGCCCAAATTGCCGCCAAACCAACTGCAGAAGCGATGAAAAACAAAACCATGCATAGTTTCCAGACAACCTTTTGCGCCTGCTCCCCTACCATAATGCCCCAACTCACGGAGAAGTTCCACAGACCGTTGGCAAAATGGAAGGCAGCAGCCACCAAACTGATAGCATAAAAGGTCAACCACAAGGGGTTTACCAGCAGGCTTTGCATTGTGGCATAAGTGATTTCCAGGCCATACAAAGAATGAGCAACTCGCAGCTGCCAAACGTGCACGATGACAAAAACAAAAGTAATCAACGCCGTAACCCTCTGTAGGTAAAACATCCAGTTCCCGGTGTATGAGTAGCGGGAAAGGTTGTTTTTGGCAACATAAACAATATATAGACCGTACAGGGCATGAATGGCAAGGGGCAATGCAATCAATAAAATTTCAACGACATCCAAATAAGGGATGTTTTGCAGACGGCTCACGGCGGTGTCATACAACGACGGGCTAAGGGCCGCAAGTGAATTCACGAATAAATGATTCATGAGAAACAAACTGATAGGAAATAGGCCAAGAAAAGAGTGAAGTTTCCGAACAAAGAAATGATAGTTGGCTAATCCGTTATTTTCGGACTGTACCGTGCTCACTTGCGACATCAGAACCCCTCCATAATGATACAAGGAAAATTATATCATAATTTAAGCTTCTCCATCAATCTATCCCCTTTCAAATCACGTACAGGTAAACCCATAACAATTCCTCCGTTTCTTTTTGTATACTGTATACAATAATCATTTAAGAAAAGACTCAAGTTAATTAGCAGAAACTATAAACCTACATTTTACCCTGCCGCAGAAGCCTTTACCTGTTCAACAATCAATCAACCGGATTCTTTACGGTAAGAGTAACCCTGGGGCAAAGATTACTCCTCCGCATAGATTTTTCTTCCCTCTTGATAAAGGTCGCCGCCACAGGCATCATTTACCACAATAGCCGGAAAATCCTTAACCACAAATTTATGAATGGCTTCCGCTCCTAAATCCGGATAGGCTACAACCTCTGCCTGTTCAATGCATTTGGAGATCAGCGCTGCTGCGCCACCAATGGCAGCAAAATAAACCGCGCCGTGCTTCTTCATGGCCTCGATCACCGCTTCGGACCTGGCGCCTTTGCCGATCATGCCCTTGAGGCCGATTTCAATGAGTCTGGGGGCATACGCATCCATACGACCTGCAGTGGTAGGACCTGCTGAGCCGATCACCCGGCCCGGAGGCGCCGGGGAAGGTCCGACATAGTAAATAATTTGTCCCTGAAGGTCCACCGGCAGCTCTTTTCCTTGATCCAGCAATTCAACCAACCTTTTATGAGCCGCATCACGACCGGTATAAATAACCCCGTTTATCAAAACCTGTTGACCAATACGGAGATTGGCCACTGTTTCATCGGTAAGCGGTGTGGTTAAACGAACTTGGGTCACGTTAAATCCTCCTATATGACAACAGATTTATGACGGGCAGCATGACAGTTAATGTTTACCGCCACCGGCAGACAGGCAATATGGGCACCAAAAATTTCGATATGAACAGCCAGAGCGGTTGTTCTGCCGCCCAGGCCGGAAGGACCGATACCCAGTTTGTTTATCTTCTCCAACAATTCTTCTTCCAGCCGGGCAATGTCCGGCAGCGGGTGCGGTTCTCCCACCGGTCGTAACAAGGCTTCCTTGGCCAGCTGGGCGCACTTTTCCATGGTACCGCCAATTCCTACGCCAATGATTAGAGGAGGACAGGGGTTGGGTCCGGCGTTCTTAACGGTATCCAAAATAAAATTCTTGACACCTTCCACTCCTTCGGCGGGTTTCAGCATCTTCAGGCGCTCATATTTTCACTGCCCCCGCCTTTGGGCGCCACGGTAATCTTCAAATGCTCTCCGGGAACAATTTTGGTATGAATGACTGCCGGTGTATTGTCACCGGTATTGACCCTTTCCAGCGGGTGACCGACAATGGATTTTCTTAAAAACCCTTCCTGATAGCCTTTCCTGACACCCTCATTCACAGCCTCGTAAAGATCGCCGTTGACGATATGTACGTCCTGCCCCAGTTCCAGAAAAACCACCGCAAACCCGGTATCCTGGCACATGGGGATGGATTCGACCGCGGCGATGCCGGCATTTTCCACCAGTAAATTAAGAATTTCCTTACCGCTTTGTGAAACTTCGGTTTCGCAGGATTTTTTAAAGGAGTTTATTACGTCTTCTTCGAGTTTGTAGTTTGCTTCCTGGCACAGGCGGGCCACTTCTGAAATAATGACGCTACAATCAATGGTCTTAATGGCTGGTAACCTGGTTTCTGAAAACTAAACAAATGAGATTTATTTAGTTTTCTCTCCCGCCGACTTACGGGAGGCAGTGTCACAGGATTCAACTGCTTAGCTATGGACTCTCGTCCATATTCCGGGTGGTTCACCTTTCGGTTCTCCGCCGTCTACCTTACGGCAACCATCCTGCCCGGAAAGGGTGTTACCCTTGCCTCGGTAGTTAACTTATGACAGCAGCCTTTCACAGCGTGTACTGCTGCCATACCGCAAACTTATGAGAATAGTGGTTACCCTACACCTAACAGTTCTTTCCGGTAAACATGCCAGGAAACCAGGCTGTTCACTCCCTTCTTTTTGAGATTTTTTAGTATCGCTTTCTTAACGGCAGACCACTGCTGCCAGTTATTTAATTGTCTAAATCCATCTTTTTTCTTGATAAACTTATCTACTAAAAAACTCGGGACTTTTTCTTAGTTATATCCCAATCCCCTTCGGGCGATCACACAAGCTGCTGCCTCCTTCTTTTATTCGCCCGGCAGCTACAAAAACCTGCTAAAAATTTCATTATTTCTTGCGAACAAATGTTTTGCACAGCATACAAATCAATGTTATAATATACCAAATCACGTTTATCTTTTTGAGTAAAGAAAGGTTGTGAACCGCCCAATGTTAAATCACCGGGAAGAAGCTGTCCTGAATGTGATTATAGAAAATGTAAAATCAAAGGGGTATCCTCCCTCCGTTCGCGAAATCGGTGAGGCCGTGGGTTTGTCCTCCAGTTCTACCGTCCACTCTTACTTAAAAAGGCTGGAGCAAAAAGGTTATTTACGCAGGGACCCAACCAAGCCCCGGGCCATTGAAGTGATTGGTTTGGACAACGGCAGGGATGGTGCTGCCTCGGATGCAGCAGACACTCAGCTGTTTAACCAGGAAGAACTGGTGAGCATCCCGGTCCTGGGAGAGGTGGCTGCCGGCCTTCCCCTGCTGGCGGTGGAAAATTATGATGACAGGGTGACCCTTCCCAGAAGTTTTACCGGGTACGGAGAATTCTTTATGCTGACGGTCCGTGGAGAAAGTATGATTGAAGCAGGCATTCTACCGGGAGACCTGGTACTGGTAAGAAGGCAGGAATCTGTCAATAACGGCGAAATCGCCGCAGCCCTGCTGGAGGATGAGGCAACGGTTAAAACATTTTATAAAGAAAAAACCGGGATTCGGCTACAGCCGGAAAACAGTCACATGGCACCTATTTATGTGCGGGATGTAAAAATCCTTGGCAAGGTGGTGGGACTGATCAGAAAAATATAAAAGGTCGCTTTAAGCGACCTTTTCTTATTTGCCCTGACAATCGTTGTTGTAGTGCAGGCACGCGCTGCAGTGGTCTGCCTTGTCTTCCAGAACAAAGCAGTATGTACCCTGTCCTTTCCAGCAAGGTTTGTTTATATTCACATGTTCCCCTTTGGCAGTGTTTCCGCCACCGCTGCAGTTTTTGGTGCTCCAGCAGGGATACATGCTGATAATTTGAAGCACACCGGCAATGTTCAGCCCTTTTTCATTAATCAGGAAATGAATAAACTGAAGCCGTTTTACGTCATTGTTGCTATATAAACGCTGCTTATTACGGCGTGACGGCTCAACCAGACTATGCTTTTCCCAAATACGCAGAGTTTCTGGATGCACCTTTAAAAGTTCGGCAATAACCCCTATGTTAAACATAGTTGATCATCATTACAAAACAAAGCTTTATCTCCCCTCGTTTATATTTTTGTATTTATTATATAGTATATAGTCTATAAACTAAATTTGTAAATAAGCTAAATAGGTGTAAATTCTTACGATTTTATTAATTATCTGCCGGTTTTGGGACAAACCTCGAAATATTGTAGATTTTGCCGAAAGAGATACTCCTTTAGTCCATTTCCAGTTCCAAATCCAGCAACGGGGCATGCTGCTGGGCCCCGTAGACATCGGTTTCCCCCAGGGCACCGGAAGGATATGGCCGGATAATAGTGGCTTTAATGGCATAGGCGGGGGAAAACTCTACAATGCCAATCACCTCATCTTCCTGAATGCCATAGAGTTTTGCAATAGTGCTTTGGTTAACGATTTGAGAACGACAGGCAGCCTCAAAGGATTTTTGATCCTTAAAAATGATATCAAGGGTTAATTCGTAAGGACCGGAGTTCTTACTTCTGATTACAGAAGCGATTTCCGGCAATTTTATAACAGGCATTTAACTCTCCTCCCCTACCGGTATGATTTCTGACGGAAACAGGGCTAACGGGTTGTCAACTTCCAGCAGATGATAAATGTTAAAATTGTAGACGGCGCCTGCTTTAAAGTCCGAAGGTGAGTAAGGAAATGCCAAATTCCCCGCCGTGGCCACCCGTCCCGGGTAACCATAATGCAGCATGGTGGAGCGTGCAAAGCTGCAAATGGTGTTGGCAATGTCCTGGGTTTCCGCCACCGCTTCGATAACAATGCCCAGCTCATGGGAACGTATGGACGGTTCGGGCTCAAGTTTGCCCATGACACCATTCTTGCCGTAGATAGTGAAATGCAGGAAATATTCATAGCCATAGCGTTTAAAATTGTCCTTTACCCTGTCCCGTACGGCCTCCACAATATGGTCAATTTGCGAGATCATAATGGGGTCCCGGCACCCGGCAACGGATACCGTACGGTAACCCACGCGTTTGGCCCCTTCCAGCTTGACCGCATAGGTTTTGCTGGGAACAAATTTGCTGCCGGTAATCTTAACGGCCGTTGCCGTTTCCTGCGTAAAGGTCGTTTCCCTGAGGTCCAAGGTTCCTCCAGGACCGGGCAGAATGTAGGGATTGGTCTTTTCATACAGCGTATGGGCCGCCACCGAAGTGGGTGTGCAGCGCCGGTTCGGGTTCAAGGGCTCAACGAGAAAATTGCCCTCTCTCAGGGTGCCCAGTAAACAATCGCTTCCACTGCCCGGCGAGGCCGCAATAGCACCGCATTCCAGTATCTTCCCCATATGAATGGCCAGCCCTTTGTCATAGCCCGCAAGTAAAGCTGAAGCGCTAAAAACCGCCGGGTCGTAGGACCTGCCCGCCAGTACCACCCTGGCCCCCTTCTCTAAAACGTCCATGACAGGTTCCGGACCCATCTGGGCCACAATTCTTCCTGCGTTATTAATCTCTTCTTCCGTCAGTTTAGGGGCCGGATGTAAAGGGGATATTTTTTTCTCCCAAAAGGCCTGCAGCACCAGCTCTTTGCTCAACTCGGCATGGATGATGCCCAGGGGGAACTGCCAGCCCTTTTCCCGGGCCAATTCAATAATGATTTCCTTATTCCATTCAAGATGGGCTTCGGCGCCGCAGCCGCCGGCGGTACCGATCACCACAGGAATGTTCCGCTGCAGGCCAGCTTCGATCATCAATTCTAAATCTCTCTTCACTGCAGCCCGGTCGGTAAAGGAGACCCCGGCCCCCAGGTAATAGGGTCCCGGGTCGGTGGACCCCGCATCAACGGCAATCAGGTGCGGCTCCCTTTCCAGACCTGCCCGAAAGGACTCCTCGGGAAAACCGTAACCCAGTATGGCAGTGGGAGATAAAACCCTGTACTCTTTCAATTGGTATCCCTCCAAAAAGTTAAGGTGAGACCTTGTTTGTCTCACCTTATTATATACCCAACCATTGAGAAGAAATAGAATATCGAAAGTTTTTTAAAACTCTCCCAGCATAAAACACAGTTTGTGCGATCCGACCAAAACTTTGGCCTTGCGTTTTACGTTTAACCGCAACTTCCCGTACGGTAGTGGCAAATCGAGCTCAGGGGATAAGAAGTTCTGGAAGAATTAAGTTGTTTTTCCATATTCCGGGCAGTACCACCGGTAAATAGGGATGATGGAGGATTGGCGTTTCATAGAAACTGTCCGGAGACAATGCCCATGTTTGCGCATACTTCGCTTATAGTCTTGGCAGTGCATGTATATCTGGGCAGGATTTTCCGGTTTTTTACCCACAAGTAACTTGGCCGAAAACAGCCATTTATTATTAAATTTCTTTGTCAATAGTTGTTTTCCGTAAGTTGCAAGTTGCAAAGATTTTGTGATAGTGATAATGTGAAAACAATTAATTTTATAAGGATATGGATGTGGTATAGATGAAAGTTTTGTTGGCGTCAGACGGTTCAAAAAACTCCCTTCATGCCGGCGATTATATTGTGAAACTGGCCCGTCTCGGTATTCAGTTACAGGTTACCGTCATGTCTGTGGTACCCTTCACCCAGGACATGGCTACTTTCCTGGGGGTCAACAGGGATGAGTATTACAGGTTGGCCGAAATGAGAACCCGTCCTATTTTTAGTAAATACGAGGAAATGTTTAACTTAATTGATACTATTCAAGTAGATTATGTCACAGAACAAGGTCAGATTGCGGAAAGGATTGTAAAGAAAGCAGAGTCAGGTAATTATGATCAAATTGTACTGGGCGCCAGGGGGTTGAGTAATATTAAAGAATTAGTTTTAGGCAGTGTTAGTCATAAAGTTGTGCAGCTTGCCAAATGTCCTGTGGTAATCGTAAAGTAAGGGGATGTCAATGAATTATTTATTTGTCGGTATCGGTGGAATATTTGGCGCGCTGGCAAGATGTTACCTGAGTACCTCAATCCATGAGAGTACACTTTCGTCGTTTCCCTTTGGAACCTTATGTGTGAATCTAATTGGAAGTTTTTTACTTAGTTTTATCGCCTATGCAAGCCTGCTTAGCTGGAACCTGCCAAGAAAATACATTTTAGCCGTCAATACGGGTTTCATAGGATCATTTACAACTTTCTCTGCTTTTTCATTGGAGCTCGTTAATTTAATAATCAATAATAACTTTGATTTAGCCATCATTTATGTGTCAGTCAGTTTAATTGGCGGGCTGGGCCTGTCATGGTTAGGGATTAAAACGGCTTATACTTTCTATCAGCAAGAGCAAAAAGAGGGAGATCAAAGGCAATCCCTGGGAGAAGCAACGCAGGAGAATTAACATAGTGAGGTCGTACAATGAATATATTCTGGGCTGTTGCCGCCGGTGGTTTTCTGGGCGCCATCTGCAGGTTTGTGGTGTCAAACTTTATCCAATCCAAACATAAAAAGCCATTTCCCTTTGGAACCTTTGCCGTTAATCTAATAGGCTCTTTTCTTCTCGGGTTTCTTTTTGCAAAACACGTAAATCCTTTACTTTTCTTTTTTGTTGGAACGGGCTTTATGGGTTCCTTTACGACTTTTTCTACGTTTGAACTGGAATCCATGGAGTTGATTCGCAACAGAAAGTTTCTTGTATCGCTTTCGTACCTTTTACTTAGTACTATTTTAGGAGTTATTCTGGCATTTTTAGGTTATTGGGTTAGAAAATCTTTATGAATAGTGGGCTAAGGCTTCTAAAGAAATATTCTCTTCTTGCCCCACCCGGATGCTGCTTATTATTCATTTCCTGCTCTATTTCCTTAAAAAAATCTTTACGTGGCTTTCAAAAGCGGCTGGCGCAGTGCGACTGTCGGTTCTGTGATTGGGGCTACAGTAGTGGCTGTTTTAGTTTCACTAATATTGCCCAGGGTTCCATCACCTGTTTTAGTGGTAACAGGTTAATTCATGATAAATGTTTTTTAAGATCATTTTCCAAATTTATGATATAATTGCACTGATCCCGTATACAAAAAAATAATTACAAGTGCTAGGTACCCCGTTGGGGGTTTAAAAAGGAATCGAGTGTGATTCTCGAACGGTCCGGCCACTGTGAATGGCGAGTTGGTTTCTGAAATACCACTGGAGAGGTTCCGGGAAGGTAGAAACCAGCGCTAATAGCCTAAGTCAGGATACTTGCCTAACACTTAACTGACCACCTCCCGAGAAGAGGTAAGCAGTTAAGCAGTGGTCTTTATGCCTTTCTTATGACCATTTAGCCTTAACTCTTCGCGGTTAAGGCTTCTTGTATTTTATTGAAGGCAGTGAAGAGGTTTTTATTTTTGCGATATGGGGAACGAATTCTGAAGGAAGTGATGGTTTTGCTAGGAAGTAGGAAACATTTTGTTTTTATTCTTTTAGGTATTTTTCTGGTAGTACCTAATATCGCTTATGCCATGCACATCATGGAGGGCTTTTTGCCGGCAATTTGGAGTATTCTGTGGACAGCACTGGCAGTACCATTTTTGATAAGGGGTTTTTTTAACATTCAAAAAACTGTGATTCATGAACCAAAATTAAAGATGCTGCTGGGACTGGCCGGGGCTTTTGTATTTGTTCTATCCGCTCTGAAAATCCCCTCCGTGACTGGAAGCTGCTCTCACCCTACCGGGGTAGGACTGGGAGCCATCTTGTTCGGCCCCACCACAATGAGCGTGATCGGTTGTATTGTACTGCTATTCCAGGCCTTATTGTTGGCCCACGGAGGGATTACCACCCTTGGTGCTAACACTTTTTCGATGGGCGTGGTTGGGCCATTGGTATCCTATGGTGTTTTTCACCTGTTGAAAAACACTGGCAGACCCCGCTGGTTAGCATTATTTTTGGCGGCTTCATTGGGAAACCTGTCTACTTACGTAACCACCTCCTTCCAACTGGCTTTAGCCTTTCCATCCGAGACGGGAGGTGTAATCTTTTCTTTAACAAAATTTCTGGGAGTTTTTGTTTTAACCCAAGTGCCCCTGGCAATCAGCGAGGGGATTCTTACGGTATTTATTTTTAACCAGTTGACTGTTTACAGCAGCAATGAACTTAGAGAATTATCCCTGTTGCCAAAGGAGCACACGCATGTATAAAAAACATTCTTTCCTTAAAAAACCTATCCTTAATTTGTTCTTGTTGACAGTGGTGATCATACTGACTGCGGCTCCTCTGTTTGTATTGCAAGGAGCCGAATTTACCGGAACCGATGACCAGGCTAAAAAGGTCATCGGCGAGCTAAACGCCGGTTATCAACCCTGGTTCTCTTCCTTATGGGAGCCTCCCGGCAAAGAAATTGAAAGCTTGTTGTTCGTTTTGCAGGCTGCCGTCGGTGCAGGTTTTATCGGTTATTACATTGGATTTGCACGGGGGAAGAGAGAGGCTGAGAAACAATAAATGCTGCAAATAGAAAAATACGCCTACTGTAATCCCCTGCGGGGGGTGCATCCGGGGGAAAAGTTTTTATTTGCTGTAGCCACCATGATGACTTGTCTGGCCTTAAACTCCCTGTCAGTATCAGGAATTGTTTTGTTTCTGATGGCGGGGGTTACTGTATGGAAAGGCAACATCCCCCTTTGTTTTTACATAAAACTTTTATCAATCCCTCTGTTCTTTCTCATGGCAGGAACCATAACCGTTGCAATCAATGTAGTCCATAACCCGGATCATGCATTGTGGAGCTGGCAATATGCAAATCTGAGCTTCGGTATTACGATGGAAAGCCTCCTCGCCTGCGCCAAACTTTTTCTAAGGTCAATAGCCACTGTATCTTGTTTATATTTTTTATCTCTTACCACACCTTTAGTAGAGATAATCTCGATATTAAGGAAACTTAAAATCCCCGAACTGTTCCTGGAGTTAATGTCTCTGATCTACCGATACTTGTTTATTTTACTGGAAATGGCTGAAAGAATATATTCTTCTCAGTCTGCGAGACAGGGATATAGCAGTATAAAAAACAGTTACCGGTCAATGGGACTATTGGCCTCCAGTCTTCTTATCCGATCTCATCAACGATCCCTAAATTTATATATGGCTTTAGAAGCGAGAGGATATAATGGCACAATCAAGGTGTTGGAGCAGAGGTATCAATTATCCAAAAGAAACTTATTATTAATTGCCATTACGGAACTGTCTTTAATTTTAGTGGATTATTTAAACGGAGGAAGCCTTTAATGTCTCGATATATTTTTGAAACGCAGGATCTTCATTTTGACTATCCTGATGGTACCGCTGCCCTGCAGGGTCTGTCAGTCTCCATTGAAAGAAATAAAAAAATCGCCCTTTTAGGCGCCAATGGAGCGGGCAAATCAACTTTTTTGCTGCATTTAATCGGCATTTTGAAACCTGTTAAAGGGAAAATCATTTTTAACGGTCAAGAGTTAAAATATGACCGTGCATCATTGATAAACTTACGTAATAAGGTGGGATATGTTTTTCAAGACCCGGAAATCCAGTTGTTTTCCGCCAGTGTTTGGCAAGAAGTGTCCTTTGGCCCTATGAATTTAGGTTTGACCAATGAAGATGTGGAAAACAGGGTCATAAGAGCATTGAAGGATACCGATACAACCTGTTTAAAAGATCGGCCTACCCATTTTCTGAGCTATGGTCAAAAAAAACTGATTTCCATCGCAGACATTCTGGCCATAAACCCGGATATGATCATTTTCGATGAACCCACTGCCTCCCTTGACCCAAAGTACACTCATCGCATCCTGGATCTTTTAAACGACATCAATCAAAGAGGAGTCTCTATTGTCATGGCTACCCATGATGTGGACAAGGCATACGAATGGGCCGACACGATACTGGTGATGAAGGATGGTGGGATTATTAAAGCGGGCCCACCGGAGGAAATATTCAATAATGAACATTTAATACAAAATACCTCCCTGGAGAAACCATTATTGCTGAAAATATTTAAGGAACTACAGCTTAACGGTTATCTTCCCCAAAACAGGACCGCTCCAAGAAATGTAAATCAATTCATCGAAATTCTTCATCAAAATGCATTAAATAAATAAGGCACTATAAATAAGCCATTTAACTAAACGATGCGTTTTTCCCGGCATTTCAACTTTCAAATCATTAACACACATACGTCCTACTTCATGAAAGAAAAAACTTACCCCAACCGGACATTTTGGAGTGGTTGGGAAAAAGGTTGAACGTATTTTCATGTCCACAAGGGGCCTGTCATCACGATGATAATTTTTAATTTTCTCCGTTATAGACTGCAGCAATATGCATAAGCCGATTAACAGTAATGTTTGCGCTATCCTAAAGGATAGAGGGGTCATATTCACCCTTTGCTACTTGGGTAAGGTAGGATTTGCTTATTCCAATTTCTTTAGCCACCTGGGCCTGAGTTTTCCCGGATAGTAATGGCCTCCTTTAGGTTATTCCTTAGCCGCACCTTATCCTTGTGGATTGATTGCACCCCGGTCTAAAGGTAAGGACCCAGCCACATAGTAATAATACCGCTTAAAAACAATTGCTTTGTGAGAGACGGATTTAGTTTCTTAGCCCTTTGAAATATTTCTTCTAATGTTTCGTCTACATCAGTAGGCAAATCTAGTTTAGTGCCGGTAAATGCCATACTATCACCTCTGTTTAGGTTTACTTAAACTCCGTTTGGTTAACAATTGCCAGAGGTGATAATTAATGCTTGGAATTATCTACAATAGTCCTAAAAAAGACTGTAACAAAGATAAGGTCGACTTAGATCGGGCTGCTAAGGACATCGCCAAAATAACATCAGAAAAGAAGGATGAAAAAATAAGCCAGGGCGGGAAACCCCATCCTGGCTTATTTTTTAAACAGATTTCTTGCCAACACCCATACTAATCAGGTGAGACAAAAACTGATTGGCGCTGACCCCTTCTTTTTTGGCGGTTTCAATGACCAGCTTGTGCAGGCTCTTGGGGATTCTGAGGGTAACGCGGCCACTGTATTCATCTTTGTCCTCTTGAATAGAAGGTAGAGGAATCGTTATCCCATTTTCATGGGCTGCCTTAATCCATTGTTCTTTTGCAATCATGGCATCTTTTATAGCTTCCTCTACGGTATCACCGGTACCAACACAATACTGTAAATCTTGAAACTCTACAATATAGCCACCGTCATCAATGTCTGGCCTGACGGTGAAGGGGTAATCAAGGTTTAAATAGAAATCTAAGTCTTGAGCCATTTACATCCTCCTTATCATCCGGCAGAAGGGGTTAATACCCCATCTGCTTAGTAAATCCTGAACATTTTTCAAATACACTCGTTTTAACTGTTTACCATGAACGGCTATAACTATTACATATGGTGCATTAACATAAGTATGATGACTGCCTTCAACCCTACGCGAGAAACCTAGTTGTTTTAGCAGTAGGTCTACATCCTCAAAGTCCACAACTTTAGCTGTCTTTATTCTCTCTATCAGTTTTTCCTTCTTCGTCATGGCCTCACCCCTTAATGACATTATATATGATGTCATATGTAATGTCAAGCTTCCACTATGAGAGATTGCAACTTTGCGTAGTTGTGCTAAGTTGGGTATGGGTTAACAAAATGGAATAGGCTGGGAAATAAATCAACCACCCTTAAATCTCTACCCAAAAAACACCTCCCGGCCAAATTATACCAGGAGCAATTTAAAGAAAATGAAAGATTATAGAGGGAGGTGTTATAATTTACTGAATTAAGTTAATAAGTTTAGTGCCTGACACCCATTACCGCCTCTTGCTGGTTTTTTAACTGGCCTTTCGATACAAAAGACAGCATACAGGACGCAGGCCTACAACGTACATAATCTTGATAATTAAAACGGAATGGTTCGAGTATGTCTTCATCGCGTACAGTCAGGCTTTACGATCCAGGATTATCTATCTCACAAATTTAAAGCTTTAATTCTCTTAGGGAGGTTGGGGTGGGTTGATAAAACCTCTGAGAACCAGATCCAGAAACCCCGTTCATTATCTGCCTGGTTTCTAAACTCTTGTGCATTAACATTACGGTATAACTTTTTCCCGGCAGCTAAAATTAAAAGTCCGGAAACAGCACCATCAGGTCTGAAGTAAGCACCAAATCGATCGCAGGTGTATTCACAGGCCCTGGAATAGGCAGCACCCAAAAAGGGAATTAACATTGCCGGAGAAAGTAACCATGACCAGGTTAGATGTTTTCGTTTAATGTGTGCCAGTTCATGACATATGATAAAGGCAAGGGCGGGCTCTCCCTCCTCGTAGGCTATCTCAAACACATCAGAGTAAATCACTACAAAGTCTCTGCCAAAAAATCTGGTGGCAAAAGCATTTAACAAACCACCGGCCTGTAAAATGTAAATGGCCGGAACATGGTCAAGGCCCATACGCCTGGCATACTCTGCAGTAAGACGATAAACTTCCGGGAACTGATTTTCTGACAAACGGATTCCGTTTCCCCTTAGGTGGCCTATAAATATTCCGTGTGCAAACAGGGAAATAATTAATCCTGCCACTAAGTAAGGGATTCCAACGATAGATATAATCAGAGACAAGTAAATTAACAAACTGATAGCAGCCAAGATAAAGAAATAAATTTTCTCCCTGGGATTCACCAATGATTCCATACCAATCCCCTTTCTATTTATAGATTGAGAGGTTGGTGTGTTGTTTTCAAACAACCTCTCTTTTGGTTGGGAATTCCCCTCCCATTTATTGCCGGTTTCCTGCAGTTTAGCATAATTTATTGCCTACCGACACTATAATGGATAAAGAAAACTAGACAAAAAAACAGCTTTATTTAAGGTGGATCGTTGCCGTGAGAAAATCATATTCTGGGGAGTTCAAAGCCAAGGTTGTACTGGAAATTCTCAAGGAAGAGAAAACCATATCCCAGATTGCTTCAGAGTATGGGATTCATCCAAATCAATTGCTTAAATGGAAAAAAGAGGCAATAAGATCTCTG
>NZ_AWQQ01000147.1 GCF_002607855.1 Desulforamulus profundi | reverse complement strand
CGCCGCGGAGTAAATAGGGGTAGACTTTATGCTCGTGGTTCCGGCGGCTGAGGTTCGGCCCTGGCCTGATTGCTGATATTCCCATTTCCCGCATATACTTCTGTACCGTGGGTCTGCTGATGCTAAAGCCTTCGCGGTTCAGAATCGCTGTAATCGGACGGGAACCCATGTAGGGGTCCTCCGTGTAAATGCGGTCGATTTCATGCTTGATAGCAATTTCCATCGGCGATGGTGGTACTGGCTTGTAGTAAAGGCTCGGTTTAGCGAAAGCATTTCTGCCTGAACTGTTAATGGTAGCTCGCGGTTCTCAAAATCCACAAGTTCAATTCTTTCAGCCCTCGTCCAACTTAAAGCCAGATTTTTTTTAAGCCAGTTGAGCTTAGTTGTCAACTCGCCAATCTCTGCGTATAGTTCTTGAATCTTGTTCTTTAATGTCTCTTTCTCCTTGTCACTCTTTCTACGACCATCTTCAAGAACTTCTGCCAGAGATCTTATTGCCTCTTTTTTCCATTTAAGCAATTGATTTGGATGAATCCCATACTCTGAAGCAATCTGGGATATGGTTTTCTCTTCCTTGAGAATTTCCAGTACAACCTTGGCTTTGAACTCCCCAGAATATGATTTTCTCACGGCAACGATCCACCTTAAATAAAGCTGTTTTTTTGTCTAGTTTTCTTTATCCATTATACCCTGGGAAGGTTGTGAAGTACCGGACTTCGGTGCTGTGAGATTGCCGGTTTTTTTTGATTCAATTACCTTTAAATCCCCCATCCCCTTGGAACCATGGGACTTGTTATTCGCCGGTCCGGACGTTTGCTTCGATGTATTAGTGCTCAAGTTTCGTTCAACCGCCCGCAGATCTCCCATCCCCATAGGTCTGGTGGAAGCAGTTGCTCCTCCGGATTTAGTTAGTTGTACACTGGAAACACCCGGGGATTTAGGCGGAACGTTTTTGTTTTGGGATAAAGCTGCTTTTGCCGTTGGCGGCGGTGAGGATGTTCTCGACGGAGTAGGGGGTTGTTTTGGCTTTGAATATAAATTATTCTTTCGTTCGACTACCCTAAAGTCGCCCATTCCCATTTTAACTGCCCCCTTTACTTTTCTCAACGGTTTTTATGTTTGACTGATTTGTAAAGATATTTTTCTTGACACAAAATAATAGATATGCTGTAAATTAAAGTCTAATTCCCTACTGCCAGCCCCCTTTTTATTTTTAAATTACTTTAATACCAGCTTTCCCTGTTGAAGCTGATATATCAAACCGCGAATATGGAAAGGCATACAACAAATTTCTCCGCCGTTTAACAAGACAAGGGCATGCCATTTACCAGGCATTAACGGGTTTTCAGGTTCCGCTTTAATCCAACCTGCAGCTTGTATGAATTCTTCCTGACATTGAGGGTCGTCCCATACTGTACACTCAGACGAATAAGCGATTTCTAAATTAGGGTTAACCCATAGAAAGGTAACAAGATGGGCCCCCTTAACTTTATTAAATATTACTGTTACTCCGATTTCTCCACCTACATTGCTAAACTGTCTTTCGGGTTTCAAATTCTGTGTATCACCTGGGTACATTTCAATATGGCCAACATCTATAAAGGATGAATCAGAGGTTAACTTATAAACATCAGTATCTTCAACCACAAGACTGGACATTAACCTGCCATTGGATGAAAGATATGATGGGAATGTTTCGGGATCATTTACACGAAAACAGTTGTTGATCAAAAACAGTAGTGATACCGTCCTGTATCCAGGTTAAGTTCTTGACTCCAATGCCCTTCGGAATCAATTTGCATAGGGATAGGAGTAAAGTTAACTGACTCATGCCAAATTTCTAAGGCAACACTTTTGGCAATAGGTGCGCCGTCCCACCCCGGGAATGGTATCCAACAGCTCCAGGTCATCCTCAAAAGGGAGCATTCGGTCCTTAATTTCTTTGTCCAGTCTGTTTATTTCATCAGAGAGAAAATCAATGTGAATCGGTCATTGTTGAAAATGTGCGAATCTCTTTACCTTCAGGAGTGATGACACAGGCCACTACGTTCTTCTTATGAACGTCAAGCCCGCAGCAATGGGTGTACACAACTTCCATGTGTTCTTTCTCCCTCTACGGCAGTTAAATTGAAGGCTGGTGCAACAACCATATGTGGTTATTCTATCCTGCGTGCTTCCCCAAAAGGGGGCAACAATCTGTGGTGCACCTGGTCGTTGGGGTCTGTCTATGAGACGGGCTCGCAGCACCAAGTAGATACGACCTCCCTTCGCCAGCCGTAGAATAAAGATTCTTCACAGCACCATTTTCATCCTTCTGCTGGTGCCGCGTCAGCGGCATGGGGGTCTGAACCGGGAAGAAGAGGCGGAATTTTACCTGGAACTGGCTAAAATGGACAGGAAGGAGGCCGAGGCAATCATGCAGATAACCACCAGCTGGCACGAAAAAGGCCGTGCGGAAGGCTTGATGGAAGGGATCAAAGAAGGAATTAAAGAAGGCAGGTTGGAAACCGCCCGTGCGGACCTGAAAAAGGGGCTGCCGGAAGACGTTGTTGCGGAGATAACCGGCCTTGACCGCGAAATCATCCGGAAGCTGAAGGCCGAGCTGAATCGAGCTTGAGTGTGCGACAGGGGACAGCTCTCCTCTTGTCGCATTTTTGTTTATATAGTTTGGAAACAATTGATATGGTCCAGATGCTTCTTGGTTGAACTTGGCGGTCGGCGCCATACGTCTTAAAGCGGTAAACAAGGGAATGAACGGGGGGAGACTACTGGTGAAATGGCCGACCGGTTTCACCAGGATGTGATCAGCTTAAAACCACGGGCGTTAATAATCCTTGGAGGGACCAATGATGCATGGATTAGAGCAACTCCGGCGGCAATTCCCAACTCGGCAAGTACCCGGACACGGCCTTCGGGGATCCCTCCCCCATGGGTTCCCATGCCTTTGGAGTTGGACGTGGGTGGCTTGTTAGTCATCTGGCGGATGGAGATGTCGGTGGAGATGTCGGTCCCGGGGTTTTTCTCGTAGAAGCCTGCTGCTTTGTCAGTTCGTAGGCCGCGTGAGTGATGGGTAGATAGCCGCTTACCTGATGATACCAGGCCTGGAGATCAGGATTGGAGAGGAACGTGAAGAACTTGGCCACGCCCTTGTACTCCTCCGGCTTGTGCCCGGCCATCACCCAAAGCGATGCGCCCCCGATGATGCTGTTTCTGGACTATGTGGGGAGCTCCCCGGCGCGGAAGGCCGCGATGGCGCCCGTCATGGTCTCGGTGTAATTTCCCCTGTAGACAGGCACTACCTAGTACTCGTTCTGGGATGCGTTGAACCTGGAGGCTGTTCTTCATGCGTCTAAAAACAGGGAAACAAAAGCACTAACCAGCCGCGGGTCGAACTGGCTTCCCGCGCACCTTTTAAGCTCCGCGATGGCCTCCTCTTTACTTTTGGGCTTTATGTACGGCCGCTCGCCGGTCATGGCGTCAAAGGCATCGGCAATGGACAGGATGCGGCATTCTACCGGGATCTCTTCTCCGCTCAGCCCCAGGGGGTACCCTTTCCCGTCCCACCTTTCGTGGTGCTTGAGAATTAAGTCCGCCACCCCGGCGAGGTCAGGGGAGGATAAGGCGATGCGGTAGCCTTTTCGGGGTGCTGGCGCATAACCTCCCACTCTTCCTCTGTAAGCGTGCCTTTCTTGAATAAAATGCTGTCCGGCACGGCAACTTTGCCCAGGTCATGGACCTGGGCAAAAAGGGCCAGGTCTGCCATCTGCCGGGGAGAAAGCCCCAGTTTCTCGCCCATTTTAAGGCACATTTCTTTCAGCCTTTCGGCGTGCCCCGCGGTGAAGTAATCCTTTTCTTTGAGGGCTGCCAGCAGGGCGCCCACGATCTGGTTTCGCGCGCTGGCCCTGTACACAAGCTTATGGCGGTACATGAGGTCGTCGGCCTTCTTAAAGGTGTCTTCGAGGGATCCGTCCCCGCTCCGGCACGTGGCAAAGCCTGTAGACACGTGCAGGGGCAGCTCGGGGTGTTCTTTGTTGTAGTCATCGACCCGGGAGCGTATCCGGTATACAATATCTTCCCCGGTTTGTTCATCTGTTCCCGGCAAAAGGGCGGCGAACTCATCGCCCCCTATGCGGGCCAGGATATCGGAACGGCGCAGGGTATTTCTCAAAACATCTGCGCAGGCCTTCAACATTTCATCGCCCCTGGCGTGGCCCAGGGTGTCGTTGACCAGCTTCAGGCCGTCCAGATCGGCCACCAGGATGGTGACCGGGTATTCCCGGCTGACAGCCAAACGCCTGAGTTCTTCCTGGAAAAAGGCCCGGTTGTAAAGGCCTGTCAATGGGTCGTGCAGGCTCAAGTATTTCAACTGTTCCTCGTAGCGCCTGCGCTCGGTGATATCCAGGGCTGCTTCCACGGCCCCTATAACGTTTCCCTTTTCGTCCTTAACGGGGGAGGCAGTAATCCTCCAGAAGCGGCCGTCCGGCGAAACCACCTCCCCTGTGCACACCCGGCCGGTCTCCATAGCCTGCACCACCGGGCAGCCCTGGCAGGGATCGCTCCTGCCGTGCCATATCTCGTGGCATTTCGCTCCAAAAAGGTCCCCGGGGCTTTTGCCGACGGATTGGCCGGCCGCGCGGTTGGCCCAGATGACGTGCATGTCCCGGTCCAGAAATACAACCAGCTCCGTAAGGCTGTCGAGAATCAGGGATTTTTCTGTCATCAACCGATGCAGCTCTTCTTCCAGGATCTTGCGCGGGGTGATATCGGTCAAAAAATGCAGGGTGGCGGGCTGCCCCTCCCACTCGACCACCACGGAGTTTGTTTCCGCCCACTTGACACCCCCGTCTCTGGTTATTACCCTGAACGGAAATGCGTATAAGACGCATTTATTCTCCAGCAATTCCCTGTAATGTTCCCATACCGCATCCTTGTCTTCCGGGTGGATGAAGTCCGGGAAATGCCTCGAGACAAGCTCTTCCCTTGGGTAGCCTGAATGGGCCGCAGCCGCCCGGTTGGCAAATTTGACCGCGCCCTCCTGGACCACCACGACGGCTTCGGCGGCGTTTTCCACCACCGCCCTGTATTTCTTTTCCTTGTCGCTTATCTCCCGCCGGTACTCCTCCAGCCTGTCCAGCATTTTGCTGATTTCAGCGGAAAGAAGGGCAAGCTCATCCTTTCCCTTCAGAACCGGGAACCCGGAGGAAAGGGGAAACTGGTAGCCCGTGCCGGTTACGGCCGCGGTAAGTTTTACCAGCCGGGACACGACGGCACGGTTCAGCCAGTACAAGGCCAGGCCGCAGCACAGGACCGCCGTCAGCGCCAGGTAGAGGCTGAAGGCCTTTTCGGCGGACTTAAACACCCTGGCAACGCGCCTGTCCGAATTAACCTGGAGAATGAAGGCGGTTTCCCCCTGCAGGTCTTTAATGACGGTAAAGCCGGCGCTTTCCTCCGGGGAAATTATCCCGGCGTAACAGGCCTCCCCGTCTTCTAAAGAGCCCGCCGGCTGCAGGTCGCGGAAGTCCACGGCCCTCGGCGGGTGAAGGGTGAGGGGCAGGCGGGTGATCTCCGAAAGCTCTTTTAAATCCTTGTCCTTTAAGATCCGGCCGAAAATCAGGGTTCCCCGGGGGGGACCGGTGTCATCGCTTTTTAAAACGGGCCTGGCGGCCACCAGCACCGGCCCTTCCTGCGTCACCACCAGCCCTTTCATGCCGCCTGCTTTCTGGCGGGCCGGAAGAACAATCTCCCGGGGTACGGGGATATCTTCTCCCTCTTCAGCATCGTATCCCCTGGCGTATACCATTTCTCCCCCGGTGTTTATTATCACTATATAGTTGATCTTAAGAACCTCAAAGGTGCTGTCGACCAGGTTCTTCTTTATGTATTCCGCGTTTCTGTCTTCCACAAATAGATACGTATCATCCCATGCGGCCCAATCTTCGGTATTTCTGTCCAGCGTCGCCATTTCCCTTTCCAATGCCTGGAGGGTCCGCTCAATATTCTGCTTAAGATCATCTCTTTCCAGCTCAGCTACAATGTTATTTGCGATCACATGAGAAACCGCGAAAAAAACAAGGACGAGAATGGCGAAGGTGGCGCAGAGGGTGAGGACTATCCTGGTTTTCAAGGACATCCCGGTATCTCCTCCCAAGTCCTGGCCGGCAGTTGGGCTCCCGTCACCGCATGAGGGTAAAGCGGCGAGCTTTCGGTGCAGCGGGGGTTATACACCCCGGCGTGTTTGGTTTATTATTTTACCAAATTAAATGCCGTTACCAATAAAGTTTCAATACCTTGGGAAATTCGATACTTTAGCTCAATTACCTACCGGCCGGGGAAATTTTTTTGCGAATACCGGGTGTGGCAGGCGCCTCGCGATCCCCGGGCAGACGTTTAAATATTACTGGCTCCGGTTTTGCAGCAACCGTAAGCGGGATAGGGTTTCAGTTTGCGGCTCATTTCCCCACCTCCCGCAGGAGTACGTCCGGGTTCCAGACGCGGCTCTGCATGCACTGCCCCATGCCCATGGTGGTCTTCTGCCCCACCCCGGCGTAGAAGGCAAAGCCGGCCAGCAGATTCACCTGCCGGGCATGTTCCGGATGGGTCCGGACCACCTGCCGCCCGAGGCCGAAAGTACAGTGACCAGGGAGAAGAACAGGGCCTTGAACCTGATTTTTCTCAAGTTTTCCACATACCAGAAAACCTCTTTGGTCAGGCATCCACAGCAGTTATAGGCAACCTAACACCCGATAAAATCGCCAATCTGCCTGTGGAATAATTGGTAGACCTGATGCTGCAACACGGAAACCACCGGCTTAAGGATGTTCCTGAGATGGCCACGGCCCTTAAACGGGCAGCCCGTAACTCCTACCGTTTAAACCCGAAAATGCAAGAATCTGTGGACATTACACTGGCTATGTCCCTTGAGACCATCTGGTTCTTTGAGAGGCAGCAAAAGAAAATCGATCAGGCTATCGCCAAAGAGATAAAGGCAATTCCACACACGTTGGAAACTATTCCAGGCATCGGACCGGTTTACGCAGCCGGCATAGTAGCCGAAATCGGCGACATTTCAAGGTTTGACAATCACAATGCTCTTGCCAAATTTGCGGGCTTAACCTGGCGGCAAAACCAATCAAGCAAGTTCAACGCCCAGGATATTCCCTTAACCAGGTCAGGTAACTACTACCTGCGGTATTACCTTGTAGAAGCGGCCAACTCCGTCCGGGTGTTGGAGCCGGAGTATGGTGAGTTCTACCGCAGGAAGTATGCCGAAGCCAGACATCACCATCATAAACGTGCTTTAGTCCTTACGGCCCGCAAACTCGTTCGCATGGTCTTCACGCTGCTGAGTGAAAGCCAAATCTACCAGCAGAGGAGGGTGAATTAGTAATATTTTACAATTTACATTTTCTTTTATAACTGGGAATCTATTACGATTGTTGGCAGGGATACTTATTGCCTGATCTAAATTAATAAACCGCCTCGAGGGTGGTCAATTTTTTGGTTGTCACGGTGGTCAACTTTTTGATTGACATTACTAACAACGCTTGGGTTACTTTTTTATACTAGTCGTTTTCAATTATTGCTTCAATCATGGCACGCCCAGATTTGCCCAGTACGTCGCTGGCCACGGAAGACAACTTGATGTTGGCACATTCAAGGACCTTTTGGATACGGTTGATTTCCCGTGCCCGCTCTTCGATAAGGCTCCGGCGGTAACGGATGAGTTCCCGCAATTCCCTTTGTTCGCGGGAAGGAATATAACTGCCTTGCAAGAGGCCATGGCGGAGCAAACCGGCAATCCATTCTGCATCTTTTACATCGGTTTTACGCCCGGGGACATTTTTGATATGTTTAGCATTTACCACCATTGGCTGGATGTCTTCCAGTTCCAGCAAGTTATAGATGGGTTTCCAATACGAACCGGTGCTTTCCATCGCCACATGGGTGCAACCTTTGGTTTTAAGCCAGTCCACCATAGAAATAAGGTCATCGGTCATYGTTGAAAATGTGCGAATCTCTTTACCTTCAGGAGTGATGACACAGGCCACTACGTTCTTCTTACCTTCGCCAGCCGTAGAATAAAGATTCTTCACAGCACCATTTTCATCCTTCTGCTGGTGCTGCGTCAGCGGCATGGGGGTCTATGAGGAATTGAAACCACGGCGGCTTTTGGGAGGTGCAGAGCTCTTTAGCCCCCTAACAACATGTGCGGGTACTATTAATATCACAGCTAGCCTGGGTGTGTCTCAGAGAAGGCCGGAAGATACAGCAGAAAGCCTCA
>NZ_AWQQ01000146.1 GCF_002607855.1 Desulforamulus profundi | reverse complement strand
CAAGCCCATGACTGGAACGGGTGCGTGAAATATCGGTACATTAGTGGTGGAAGGAAAAGTTATCAACATTTATGGTCAACTTTCTTTTGCAGTAGTATTGCATGGGAAAAATTTACTTAATTACCAGTTAATAAATGGTTTTAATGGTAATATTTTTCTTATAAAATACACAAAGGAGGGAGAAAAACCACCTTAAACAAGTTCAAAAAAATGTCTTGACATCTTTAGCCACCATAGATTATTACTTTAAATACTCTTATCTTTATCCTAACAATTATCTCAGAGCTAATACTTATAAGAATGGGGTTTTGGTATATGCTAGTCCTTTTCGAGGATGGGCGATGGTAGCTTTAGATCCTAATAATTTGCAGGTTATTAAAGCAGTTCAGTATGATTCATACGCTTATCCATATTTAGGTGATAACTTAGCTAATGATATTGCATCGATTCCTAATGGTTGTATTATTACATTATCAATTCTTGATGCTATAGGAGAACTAACACCGTCCCTTAAAAATCAACTGCTTAATCTAAAAATGTCTAGCAACATAGTAAATGATTTACGTTGGAGACGTGGACTTGCTTTTGCTGCTGTTAAAGGAGGTAACGTAATTTTTGAAAAATTTGATCCTTATGGAACCGAGCTTGTTATAGGTGAAGGTATTGTTTCTGGAGGTGCTAAAGAAGATGATTTATTTACTGCAGTAGAGTGTATTTTAAAAAATAATATTGATTTTATTGGTTTAGGTAATGATACTGCAATCTACGAAAACTTAATAAGTAAAATTGATAAAGGAGTGTTTATAAATAATAATGATATAGATAATGCGTTAAACACAGCTGGAGAATATATATTGCAGAAAATCTTAAACAAACCGGCTGGGAATAACCAGTATATACTTCTTAACGAAGAAGTTGAGTATAAAACCTACTACAACGACTACGAAAACGACCCTGAAATAGCTCAAAGATGGATATATGAACACGACCCCAACTTCTTTGAAAACAGCTTTGGGAAAGCCTCCTTTGACAGCCAATGGATTGGCAGCCCGGTATACCGCTTTGACAAAGTGGGTAAATATCTGGTTGACTTCCAAAAGAGAGATAATCCCACACCAGATGACCGTTTTGACGAGTACCGGTTGTGGTCTTTCTCTGCTTTGGATAAGCTGTCTCTCTATGTACACCGCCGCCCGGTTGGCAATTTTAGTGTAGGTATAAGCAAGTCAGGATCTATCTGGAACGTATCATATAATTCAACTGCTTATGATCTTGACCATTTAAGTCAGCCGGATAAAGGCATTGTTCAACATAAATGGTCATGGAGAGAAGCTCTTTCCTCAGGTTGGATTAACGGACGGCCATCCACTCTGGCAGACGGCAAAGACTATCTAATTAAATATGAGGTGCAGGACAAAGAAGGGGCTTGGTCATTGCCAGATGTAAAATTAGTGTCTACACGAAACATTAATATGCCGCCTGTCGCACTTTTCACAGTAACGCCCAACCCGGTGGTTGCTGGTAAAGTAATAACAATTAACGATTTTTCTTATAGCCCGACAGGTAAAACCATTATTTCCCGTTCCTGGCGTTACCAAAACCCGTCCGGGACTTGGAGTTCGCCTTCATCAACGCCCCCGGCTTCTTTCAGTACGGTTGGTACGTATAAAATTGAGCTGACAGTAAGTGATGGGATCATGTCATCAGAACCGTACTATCAAGATGTAGTAGTTATCCCAGACAACAACCCGCCGACAGTCAGCTTTACCATGACTCCGGCAACAAACTTCTACGACTTCGAACCAGTAACCTATAACGTAAGCTACAGCGACCCGGACGGCGATCCTTGCGGCGGTTATCAGTGGGCCCTGCGAAAGAACGGCGGTTCATGGATTTACCTCAGCAACCCGCCGAGTAACTACGAAGCATACGGCGCCGGTACATTTACATTGGCGTTAAGAGCCATCGACATTCCAAAATACCCGCAGCAGTCAGCAAAATGGTCACACCCATCTGCCGATCCGAATACCTGGTTTAAGCGTACCTTTACTGTACTGGAAGGCTTTGTTATGAGAGGGGATATTATCCCGGCGCCAGCAGAACGGGGCCGTAAAATAAGAATTTTTGCTCGGGCTGTAAGGCCGAGCGACCTAACAACCCGGGTGGATATTGACAGTGCAACGGCTACTATCATAGACACCAGTACCGGCAAAGCCCCGGCAGGGTTTGTTCCGACCACTATCAACCTGGCCTACGATTCTGCAAGTAAGGACTGGTACGGGGATTACAAGATTCCTGACCATATCACTCAAAAAGGTAAATGGCCAGATGATGGCAGCTATGAAGTCATTGTGACCGGTAGAAAAGCTACTACGGTTAAAGATTACAAAGTCCCCTTCACAGTAAAAGGACATATCTTAGACCGGACAATTATCGTAACCACAAAATTACACTAACTTCTCCTACCCCACCTCAACGGTGGGGTTCTTTTTTATAAGGCACAAAATTAAAAGTAAAGGTGGTGTTAACCCTGAAAAGAGATCTGTACTGGGCGGAAAAGATGATGAGAACCATACCTATACTGTACCAGCACGCTTACCAAACCATGGAGCTTGCAATTAAAACAACCATTACCATGTCCTTTAACAGCAAAACGGTTTCAAATATAGGCACAGCTGCATTTCTGCATGACCTGGGCAAGACCACCTGGCCGAAGGAACTGTTTTATAAGGCGCCCATCCTGCCGCACGAGTGGGACATAATACAGTCCCACACCATTCAGGGGGAGAAAATCATTTTAGAAAACTGGCCGGACATTCCCTGGGACATCCTGCGCCTAGTACGCCATCACCACGAAAGGCCCGGCGGCCGGGGCTACCCGGACGGCATATACGACCCGCCCTTTGATTCCCTGGTGCTGGCGGCTTGTGACGTGTATACAGCCATGGTGGCCAAAAGGGACTATCGCACGCTGAAAGCCTTTGCGCCTGAAGTAGCTCTGGCGGAAGTGGCCAGGTTTGCGCCGGAGCAGGTGGTTGATGCGCTGGCGAGGGCGGCGCAGATCTGTAAGCCGGGGGTGAAAAAGATAAGTGTATAGTTATTGCAAAGATTGCCCCTGCCATGATTGTTCACGGGAAAGTTCGCATTGTCGGGGCTGCAGCAGAGAGAGATACTGCAAATCTGCAGTTCAAGCCAAGGCAGTCAGGTGGCACCAGGGGGAGAAGTTGGTTTGCAAAGCCCAAAAGGTACTTATACCTGACAAATATAAAGACTTTTAATGATCAGGAGGTAGAACAAATGTCAAAAGTAGTATCTATTGATTTTGGGTATCGTGAAATTAAAGGGATAAATTCTGATGGATTGGAGATTAAATTTCCCACTGCTCTGGCACCTTACGTAAAGCATCCTATGGCAGAGGGGATGGACGGAGTGGTATCAATAACCAAGCCCGGCAATGAACCGGAAATGTATTTCTACGGTCAAAAGGCCCTTGAAGAAACTGGGGTAGGATTTACCACTGAAAAGGACAAGCATTTGCACCCGTCCCACGATATACTGATGCTGCTGCGGCCAGAAAATTGGAGTATGAAAGTGGAGACATCCTGGTAGTTGGAGTTCCCATCGGATATGCGGATCAGAAGGTAACACTGAAAGCCCATTTGGAACGCCTGTATGGTGACGTAAGTGTTGACGGCGGCAAACCCAAAAGAATCTCATTTAATAACGTACTGGTATTTCGTCAAGGGATTGTTGCTTTCTACCTGATCCCGGAACTGCCCAATGGAACACTGATCTCCTTTGACATCGGTGAACATACCACTGATGTGAGTACAGTTAAATTTAAAAATGGAGAGATTGAACCAATTCCCAGTAAATGTTTCTCTCTTGAATATGGATATTCCAAAGTAATTGAAGCTGTTCAAAAAGAATTCCAATCCAAAACCGGAGCTCCGGTCTCCGCTGAACAGGCCAGGATAATTGCAGAAGAGGGTACTGCCGTATATAAACTCAAAAAAATTGACATGACCATGGAAGTGCTAAAAGCCAAAGAAGAGATTGCCAGAAACATTGTTGACGATGCCATGAAGCGACTTGGGGAAGTTGCAGACTTTGCGGCCGGCTTTTACCTTCACGGAGGCGGTGCCGAGGCCCTACCCATTAAAGAAATGATTCCCGGGGCGGTGGTTATTGATAATCCCCAGACCGCCAACGCCAGAGCATATTTGCAGCTGGCTATAAGCGAGTAAGTATGACCGGACATTGTCCGGTCATTAAGTAATCATAAAGTTGTTTCTGTATTTGATTAAACAATAATTTTAAAAAAGGTTCACAGGCTAATTCAGAAGATATAACTGTTTATTCAATATAACTTGAAGCTCTGTTTTGTTATATCTTTCGTTGAATTTAATGTTTCCTTGAAGGAGAACATGTTTTCCTTCCAACTGTTCTTTTGTATATGTAAAAAACTTATAATGACCTGAAAAAATATAAGCGGTGAAGGGTTTTAGCCCATCTTGCTCATCAAAATTAATAAACATTACTTTGTTAAGTTTTACCACAGATCGAACTTTTCCATAAATAATAAACCAGGGAAGGTAAAAATTACTCGATTTAGCGATTTCGTATGCTTGATTTTGATCAATAACTAACTGATTCACAAGTGTCATCTTTCCACTAATATCAAGAGCTATTTTACTTAACTGTTTTGGTGTATTTTTTTGCAAAAGTTTTGCAATAGTTGCAAGAGAGGTGATTTTTTCAACTAAACAGTTTTTTCTGTTTGAATAACTTAAAGTATAGTTAAGTTTTTTCTTAGGATTATTTTTACTAATTTCACTAATCTCTCCGTGAGGCATATGAGTAATATCATTATAGCCAAAATCTACTTTTATAACATGAAAATCACTTATATTTATTTTATTAATATCAACTGTATAGTTGTTAAGCGTTTTAAGTGTTTTGATTTGTTTTACTTGTCTTTTCTCAGGACAGTAATCTTCATGAATTGATTCATTACGTCCGGTGGTTCTAAAGAATGGAACATCATTTCTTTTGCCAATACCAACATGACTTACTTTTGCTTTACAGTAGTAACAAAAGATTTCATATCCATGTATTTGAGGGTCATATTCATATGCATTAACAGTCTGTCCATTAGGAAGAAGTGCGTTTTGCATATAAAGCCTCCTAAGAAAGGTGATGAAAAATGAAAATAAATCAAATAGTTTATAAGCATCATGGTCTTTACCCTGCTTATTATCTCGGCAATGCTTATTGTCAGCCGATCAGGAATATGATTATATTTTTAGAAAATAAAATTCCGCAATATACTCATGAAGATGTACTACGTTTTTTAACAGATGAGCAATTCAGGCATTCCGTTGTTGTTCCTTTTAAGACCGACTTTCCTGCATTAGTTGATTTGGATAAAAGATGGTACCAAAAGTATGAAAAAGAGATAGGCAAAAAAAATTGGTATAGAAAAGCAGTGAGAATTGTATCCAAATTAATTGAACTTCCTGATCCAACCCCCTTGAAACCAGGTTCTATAGAAAAGGAGATTTACCAGACGGTACTAAATTCGGAGCAACATATTATTCCAGTCGTTTACAGTAATATTGATGAACTTAATCCTAAAAAACATGACGTGTTTTACAAAGATCACCTGTTAAAATATTTTGATATTTATGGGTTGAATTTTATAGAATTCTATTTTACTTATTTAGGTGATTATATTCCTTCTATAAAGATTGCCTTTGAACAATACCACACTTGGGAGAAGAGTGAATTTGAAGTATATCTTCCTTACAGTGAAATGAAAATTTTGTACGAAAAAATATACAAAGAAGAATATCCATCAAAATATCAGTTGAGTAACGATAATATTTAAAAAATTTTATCACAATAATGCTGTAAATTTAAAGACTTTTATTATGTCCTATAACTTTCCCTAATCAGTATAAAACTGTCCGGACATAACCCGGACAAAAGTTCTAAAAACATCCGGACAATGTCCGGATAATCTTAAAATAATGTCCGGACACCATCCGGAATGAAAGGTTTTTTCTGGAAAATGTCCGGACATACCATTTAAAACTGTCCGGAAGATGTCCGGATTTAATAAAAATGTCTGGATAGTGTCCGGATAAAACGTCCGGACATTGCCCGGACTGATATTTTTTGTCTGGAATGTGTCCGGAATTAATAAACCAGGAGGTGTGGGATGGCAAGTAAACGCCCTGGACGAAGGGTGGAATTCCGGCTGCCGGAAGACCATCCTTCTTTATAGAAGTGCCAGTAGGAGAACGTCAGGAGTGGTTGGAGAAGGTAGTTTCAATAGCCCTGGGAAACATGAAACGCACCCCGGATCCAGGGGAGGCTATCCAAAGATTAGAGAATAAAATAGATCAAGTTTTAAGTTTACTGGCAAGTGGTATCTCAATTAATGACAAGCCAGTTAAAGAACCAAAAAAAGAAGAACCACTCATTGAAAAACCAAAGCCAGCGGTAAAAAACCCTAAGGCTCTGGCAGATTTTTAACATCTGCCAGAAGAAAAACCGCCGGGATAGGCGGTATTTTACACTGAAGGATATATTTTTTTACCAGTACGCTTTATTTCTTTCACAAAATAATGGTTGTTTTTCTCAAATTCTTCCAGGGAGAATGTTTTGACATCAAAGTTTGGCTCTATATCAAGATTAAAAATTGACTTATAAACAACTTTGCTATCGTTTAAAGGGTTTTGGCCAAAATCAGGAGATATAACAGCAATGTCTATGTCACTGTCTTTTCCTGCCCTTCCTTTAGCATGAGAACCGTATAAAACGATATAGCTTACACGAATATTTTTTTCTGTAGATCATTAATTAATTTATTGATATTTTCCTTTACAGCATTTGTTTGAACCATTTTATCTTTTCCTCCGTTTTGCTCACAATATCTGCAAATCTTGCTGTCGGAGTGTTTCTTAGCAGCTTCTCTCTTGTTTCAGGATACCTGCCTTCGATATTGAATGGCTGTACTTCGGCGAGTAAGTCTATGGTTTCTTCATCCATCTGTTTGTGTATTCCTGACTTTTTAGCTAATACCAAAAGATTATGGCTTTTGGGAGGTATTTCGTCTTGTCTTTCAACTATAAATGCTTTTAACATTTTTTCTAAGGCAAGGTGGCAGAAAAAAGCACTTTCCAGCAATCTTCCAGACCTTAATAATATCTTAGCTGTGAGAATATCTTCCTCTGATTCTGCAACCCAATATTCTGTTTGCTTTTTCAATGTCACCCCTCCCCAGCCTCTATGCACTGTTTATATCAGTATAGCTACCAAAATAAGCCGTGTCAACGTAAGCTGTAAATATTTGTAATTAATATATTTTCCCATGTGTTAACCACCAGCACCCCTACCCCTAGATACGGCCCAAAAGCTACTATTGTTAGGTTCGGTATTTATGCCGAGCTTTTCTTTTTTAAAGAAGAAAATTATGGAGGGATAAAAATGCCCGATGTTCAAATTACAGAACCCAAAATCTACTTAAACGACAACCGCCGTAAAAATTGGTTTTGGGACTATAACGATGTGTTTTCCTCTGACCTTTCAGACAAAGCAAAACTTGTGAGGTTATTTTTAGCTCGTTGTGCCAACGGAGATCGTCAATCATGGCCGTCACTAAACTACATTGCCAAATGCTGCGGAATAAGCAAACCAACCGTAATAAAAGCAATAAACGAACTGGAAGAAAAAGGCTGGATACAAAAAACAATCCGCATCAGACCTAACCAGGAACATGAAAGCACTGTCTATGCCCTATTGGACCCTCCAAAAACAGATGATGGTAGTAAAACAGTTTTACCACCGGTAAAGACTGAACCAGAGGAAGAAGGGGGTGGTAAAGCTACTTTACCACCGGTAAAAAAACAAACAGGTTTAGAAATGGGGGGTAGTAAAACTGCTTTACTACCGGTAAAAAATATTACCGAAAACCCACCTGAAACAGGCGGGGGGGTGGTAAAACAGCTTTACCACGTGGTAAAGCCATTTGACGACGTAGTAAAGCCAGTTGACTCTAACAATACCCAGATAACAATACCCATATATGATAGATGGATAGATAGATATAATATGTCGCACCAAAATTGCGCAGAGATTGCTCAAGACAAACAACTGGAGGTAGCCGATAGCGACCCGGAACAAATTATCATAGACCAACTCTGCGCAGAAACCGGAGCCACACCGGAACAAGTCTTTGAAGCAATCCGCAGGACCAATCAACAACAAAAGCAGGGCAATATCAAACACAGTTATTTCGGTCTTTTAAAGGCGGTTATCAACACCGTGATGCAGGAAGAGGCTGTTATTGCCAAACTGACGCCAGAAAAAACAGATATGCCGCAAGACATTCCTGCCTATATTAATAAACCCGAAGAGATCAGAAAAGATAATAACCCGGTTAACAACACATATACCCAAGAATTTGAAGAATTCTATGCCGAATATCCCCGTAAAATCGAAAAACGAAAAGCATTTAAAGCTTTTCAAGCCAGATTAAAAGAAGGCGTTAACCCCGGGGATCTGATACTGGCTGCCCAAAACTACCGGGAGTACTGCTTGACACACGGTACCGAACCCAAATACATCAAACACCCGGCAACTTTCCTGGGCCCCAATAAACCTTATGAGGACTGGATAAACCCTGCTGTGGAAACACAACTGAATGTACCTAAAGCATGGCACACAATCAAAAGATATCTTGAGGAGGAACATTCTTGCGAAGAAAACCATAGTGATGACTGGTTGGAAAAAGCACTTAAAACTGCTGGGGATAATGTGCCGAAAGCCTGGCATGTATTGAGAAAATACCTACAAGAAGAGGAGGGCTGCTCCATTGACTAAAACAGAAACAGCTAAACTGTTAAGCTACATCACGGCGGTATATCCCAATATCGACATTCGGCAGGGGACCATTGAAGCCTGGCACGACCTGTTAAACGATATACCCTACGAAATTGCTAAAGCTGCCGTCAAAAAAGTATTAGCTGAACAGGAGATTTTATGCCTGCCGGCGGTGGGAAAAATCAGGGCAGCAGCTGTAGAACTGACTACTCCAAGACTGCCCAGTGCGTCCGAAGCTTGGGGCGAAGTAACCAGAGCCATGAGGTTATATGGCTACTACCGGCCGGATGAGGCCTTGGCCTCGATGTCCCCGGCTACTGCCGCCGTAGTAAAACGTTTTGGCTGGCGCGAAATGTGTGCCTGTGAGGAACCAGAGGTGCTTCGGGGCCAATTCCGCATGGCCTATGAGCAGTACGCCGCCCGGGAAAGGGAAATGGCCATCATGCCTGCTGATATACGCCAGTTGATTAACGGCGTAGCGGAACGGTTGATGTTGGAGACCGGTTAGACACCTAAGTCTCGTGACGACTCCCTACGTTGAAACGTGAGGCTTCTCGGTTCATCCAGCTGCTACCGCCGCCTGTCCCCGAAGGCCCCGTCCGGGCCCTAATTTTTACGGTAGTTATACTGCTCGTTTCAAAATATTAATGGCAGCATTTACATCCCGGTCTATAGACAGTCCACAAACCGGGCAGTGGTGCCACCTTTGGGATAGTTGTTTTTTTACTTCGGCGCCACACCGGGAGCATAGTTGTGATGTTTGCTTGGGATCAACTTCAACTACCCTGCAGCCGCACTCTCAGCCTTGCTCGTCAGGATTAATCTAAAGTTACCCCAACCGGCATCAGCAATGCTCTTAGCCAGGTGGTGGTTTTGGGTCATATTCTTAACCTGCAGGTTTTCAATGGCAATTAAATCGTACCGATCAACTAAAGACCGGGCCACCTTATGATGCAGGTCCCGGCGCTGGTTAGCCACCTTTTCGTGGCACCGGGCCAGATCCCGGACAGCTTTCTTCCAGCGGTTGGAACCTTTCTTCCTGCGGGATACCCGGCGTTGGTGCTGCTTTAGTTTCTTTTCTACCTTACGTAATTGCCGGGGATTATCAAACATTTCTCCGTCTGAGGTAGTAAGGAATTTCTCTAAGCCCATGTCTATTCCACAGATTAGTCCGGTAGGTGGTAATGGCAGTGCATCAATCTCTACTGAAAAGCAGGCATACCACTTACCGTTTTGCCGCCGAATGGTTAGAGTTTTTACCTTACCGTCCAGAGGACGGTGCAATTTAATTTTGACCTGGCCTATCTTTGATAGTGTAAGTTTATTTCTATCCAGGTTGAAGCCAGATTGCGGATAGGTGAAGCTGTTATATCTACGGGCCGGTTTGAATCTTGGGTATCCTGGAGTTTCCCCGGCCTTCACCCTACGGAAGAAAGCCTGATACGTCTTATCAACTCGCCGGGCCACATCCTGAAGTACCTGTGAAAAAACTTGTTTAAGCCGTGGGTCATCTTCTTTCTTGATAGGTAAAGCTTTTATTTGCTCATAGCAGCTAAGGCTAACCCCGAATATTTCCCAGGCTTCCCGGCGTTCCTCTAAAAACTGGTTATACACCAGACTGCACAGGAAGCAGGTTTCGTGCATTTTTCGGGATTGTTCTTTAGTTGGATAGAGCCGGTACTTGTAGGTTTTAAGCATAGTGACACCTCAATGATCCTGGCATTCCTCGATGTATCGTTTGATTATTTCAGCCGACACAGTACCGGCTGTTCCTACATAGTAGGATGGTGCCCACAGAGTTCCCTGACCGGTCCTTTTTACTAACTCCGGAAATTTTAACAGCAGCTGCCGGGCTGAAACACCTTTAAAGCGTTTTACAATATCAGCCGGGCTAAACTTTGGGGGTACAGATACAAACAAGTGGACGTGGTCTGGCATTACCTCAAGGGCAACAATTTCCCACGCCATTGCCTTTGCTATCTGCCGAAGAATTTCTTCTGCCCTGGATGCCACATGCCCGACTAATACCTTGCGCCGGTACTTGGGTATCCATACTATGTGATAGTTAATATGGTATCGTGAATGTCTTGTTGATTCAACCTTATCCATACCTAAAATTTACCATATTCAAAAGAAAATACTCAATATTTTAAAAACCAAGCCGCCTTTCATCCCCGGACTATAGTCCAGGGTTTTCCTGGCGGCTGAAGTATAAAAACAATAACAGGAGGTGCGATTACTTGAAAACCTTAGTAATAACCGAGAAACCATCCGTAGCAAAAGATATTGCCTCAGTTTTAGGCAGATTCGAAAGCAAGGACGGCTACCTGGAAAACAATGAATACCTGATTTCCTGGGCCTTTGGCCACCTGGTGGAACTGGCTGACCCGTCCGAATACGACCCGGCCCTTACCAAATGGGCTTTAGAAACCCTGCCCATTATACCTGACACCTTCAAACTTACAGAAATCGGCGGCTCATCTGCCAAACAGCTGCGGGTACTGAAAAAACTGCTTAACTCACCGGAAGTGAGTCAAGTAATCAATGCCTGCGATGCCGGAAGAGAAGGGGAACTTATCTTCCGCCGGATCTACCGCTACTGTAACTGCCGGAAGCCAATCAAAAGACTGTGGCTGTCAGAAACAACGCCGTCGGCGGTAAAAGCCGCCTTTACTGCCTTGCGGGACGGCAGAGAATACAACAACCTGGCAGCAGCCGCCGAAGCCCGCAGCCAGGCGGACTGGCTGGTAGGGATCAACGGCACCAGGGCCTTTTCAGTACGGCACAACACCGTACTGTCGGTGGGGCGGGTGCAGACCCCAACCCTAAACCTGGTGGTCAGCAGGGAAAGGGAAATACAAAACTTTGTGTCAAAGCCGTACTGGGAAGTATATGCAGTATTTAAGGCCAACGGAGGAACCTACCGGGGCAAATGGTTCACAAAAGCTGGCGAAACCTGCAAACTCATCAGCTCCCAGGCTGCCAAAACACTGGCAGACAAAGTTGCCCGTGAAGGCGTAGGGAAAATCATAACGTTAATGCAGAAGGAGGCCAAAGAACAGCCGCCTTTTTTATTTAACCTTAACGACCTGCAAAAAGAAGCCAACCGGCGGTACGGCTATACAGCCCAGCAGACACTGGATATTGCCCAGGCCCTGTATGAAAAGCACAAACTTCTTACCTATCCCCGTACCGACAGCCGTCACCTGTCTACTGCCATGGTTGCAACCTTAGCCGGACGTTTATCAGCACTGCAAAACCTGCCGGGCTATAAAGGTTTTATCCCTGCAGAAGTACCGGTCCTGAATAAAAGATACGTGGACGATGCCAAAATAACCGACCACCATGCCATTATCCCCACCGACAGAAACCCGGCCGAAGTGCGGTTGAACGATCAAGAAGAAAAAATATATGACCTGGTGGTGCGGCGGTTTATAAGCATTTTCTACCCTGAGGCCAGGTATGCCGTAACCGAAGTTGTCACCCAGGCAGCCGGTGAAAATTTCGGCTCTAAGGGTAAAGTGGAGCTGGCTGCCGGCTGGAAAGTCCTGTGGCGTGGTAAACAGGAGCAAAAAGAAGACGATGAAGAGCAGGAAGACCAGAACCTGCCGCCTCTAAGTCAAGGGGAAAACGTTGTGGTATCCAGGGCGGAGCCGGTGGAAAAGCAGACCAAACCGCCCAAGCGATTCACAGAAGCTACACTGCTGGCGGCTATGGAAAGCGCCGGCCGGTTTACAGAGGACAGGGAAATGGCCGAGGTACTGAAGGAGGCCGGTGGCATTGGAACACCTGCCACTAGGGCCGCCATTATTGAAAGACTGATAAAAGTAGGCTATCTGGTCAGAGAAAAGAAATCCCTGGTCCCTACACCTAAAGGTATGACCCTGATTGATCTGGTGCCGGAGCAGCTGAAATCGGTAGAAATGACCGCAAACTGGGAAGAAGTCCTGCGGCGGATTGAGCAGGGACAAGAAAACACCATGGCATGGATGAAGAGCATCTGTGAATACACCAGGGAACTGGTAGAACTGGCCCGGAATCAGGAGACAGCCGCAGGTATTGCTGTGGAAAAGAAAGCTCTTGGCAGCTGCCCGCTGTGCGGCCGGGATGTGGTAGAAACATCAAAGGGTTACGGGTGTTCCGGTTATCAAGAAGGTTGTAAATTCACCATCTGGAAGGAAATAGCAGGTAAAAAGATCACCCCAAAACAAGCCGGTGACCTGTTGTCCAAGGGCAAAACAGGAATCATTAAAGGATTTAAGGGGAAATCCGGCAAGAGCTTTGACGCAGTGCTGGTTCTTGGGGAAGGCGGAAAGATCGAGTTCACTTTTCCGGACAGGTCCCAATCAACGGACAATACCGGCCGGAAGAGTGAAGCCGGCAGCAACTCCCTGGGTAAATGCCCTATCTGCGGCAGAGACGTGCTTGAAAACAGCCGAGGCTTTGCATGCACCGGTTATCAAGAGGGCTGTAAATTCACCATCTGGAAGGAAATCTCGGGGAAGAAAATCGGCATTACCGCTGCCAGGGAACTGCTGGCTAAAGGCCGCACTGGCGTTTTGAAAGGATTCAAAAGTAAAGCCGGCAAGGAATTTGAAGCCGCCCTGGTTATTAGTAACGGTAAAGTAGAATTTGAGTTCACCCGGAAAAACTAAAGGAAGGAGATGAACCCATGTACAGCTTCTACATGAGGTACTGCAAGAAAACACCCAACAAAACAGTATTCACCGAAGGCATGAACAGAATCGGGAGAATTTACATTCCCCATCAACTTAAAAACAGGCTCGGAATTGTGGATGAAATTCTTGTCCAACTGGATACCGACAAAAAATACCTGCCCCCGGGCGGATATATTACCTCTTTGAAAATCAACAAAGAATACGATGCTTGCGTCCGTTTTAGCGAAAACCTGAATGAACTGGGCGAAATAGGCTACGTCTACGTCCGCAGGGAGGTTTTAGACGCCCTGGGCGTAGACAACCAACTGGCCATGAGAATTGTGCCTTACGACATTACACGCCAGAAAGAAGGTGCCCTGATTGAGACTGCCGGATAAACTTAAGCCTGCCTTAAAAACAATCAAAGGCGCCTGGGACATAAAACTGCCGCCCTGGGTTAAAAAACACAAAAAAGCCGTACTCATCACAGCCGGGCTGCCGGTGGCCATACCCCTTCTTTTTATCGCAGACGTATGGGCCATAGGCAGCCTGGCGGCTTCTATCCACGATATCAGCTGGAGCATAAAAACCCTAAATGCGCTGGCCACGCCGGAAGAAATAGCGGCAGCCAAAGCCCACGGAAAAGTGCTGTCCTATGTTTCAGGACACCCTGTACAAACAGCCATAGCCTGGCTGAAAAAACCGGCCCGGGAACTGACCCACCCGGATGTAAGGAACATCTGGCTGTGGCTAAACCTGTTTTTAATAATTCCTGTGGCAGGAGGAATAATATTCCTGCGAAAGCACAAACAAAATAAAAACAACTCTAACATGATACACGGTCTTAAAATCGTCAATAACTCGGCCTATGGTACATCACGATGGGCCTCACTAAAAGACCTTAAAAGCTTCTGTGAATTTGGACCGCCGGTTTCTCCGGAAAACAACCCGGGAAATAAAATCAAGTTTCCCGGCGGAAACCTGATTGGCGAACTGGAAGGGAAAATTGTCCGGGTCAATTTTGAAAAAATGCCCACAGTGCTGAAAAACACACCTAAAACAGCGCCTCACTGCATTGCCTACGGCGGGACAGGATCAGGGAAATCATTCAGTTTTGTATCCAGCAATATTGTAGCAGCCGCCGCCGAGGAACAATCCCTGGTAGTCATTGACCCCAAAGGAGAACTCTTTACAACCTTTGCCAAATGGCTCAAAAAGAAGGGATACGAAAATGTCTGGGCGTTAAACTTTATGACACCAGAACACAGCCACCGCTGGAACCCTGTTCTTGAATGTCAGAACGATGCTGAAATATCAGAGATGGTGGACACCCTGTCCCGAAATGCTGCCAGCGACAGCAAATCATACTTTATGTTAAAAGCTATGGAACTAATGGAGGCCTTCATCGGCCTCCTAAAGGGCGACTTCCCCATAGAACAGCAGCATATGCGATCTATTATGACCTTATCTGCCTGGCCGGCAGAAAAACTAGAGGTTCGTTTCAGAGACGCATATAAAGCCGGAAAAATCAGCTCCACCATCTATGAGCGCTGGCGCGGGGTAGTAAAAGAAAACTATGGATATGCCCAATCAAACCTCACTGCAGTATTAAAAAACCTGACCACCGACCCGCTGGCCGCACTACTTTCAGAACAAGAAATAAAACTTGATGAAATAGGCAAAAAGAAAACAGCGCTGTTTCTAATCATTCCTACCAGCGGCGAAGGCGTCTATTTAAGGCCAATTTTATCCATATTCTATAAATTCCTCTTTAAAAGACTGGATAAATTGGCATTTAATAGTCCCGGACAAACACTGCCGGTCAAAGTCCGCAACATTTGGGATGAAATGGCCAATGTCGGTATGATACCGGGCCTGCCGGAAATTATTTCAACTGCCAGGAGTAAAGGGATTCACATACAAATGATCCTGCAAACCCCATCCCAGTTGGAATACGTCTATGGTGTCCAAGAAGCAAAAACCATCCTGGGCAACTGCCCGACAGTAATGCTGATAGGTATAGCCCCGGCAGACAGTGAACTGGCCAAAATGTTCAGCGAAAAACTGGGCAGCGCAGCAGTGGAAGCCGAGCATACCAGTGAAGATACAACAGTCCCAATAAAACATGTCTTTGAGTTAAAGAAGAAAACACGAACCATAATAGAACGGCCATTAATGACCGTAAGCGAAATACTAAGGATTGGTCCCAAAGACTGCATTGCCCTTTTACAGTGGAGCTATCCGGCCTTTCTAAGAAAAATTGGCTGGACAGAACTGCCACAAGCTAAAGAAATTATTTCATGCGGTATGCTGCCAGTTAACGAATTTATACCGGCCAGGAATTTTAATGTCAGCAAACCGGACGTTGACGGAGAAAATTCCTTTGATGAGAAACAAACAAATTCGTTCTCAGAACCATTATTATTCTCCCAAAAGAAAACTGCTGAAAAGGTAAGTTTTAATCAACAAAATAGGCAACATGACCAATATAGCTGTCAAGTAGCCACAACAACACAGACAGCTGCTATAGATGATCAACAAAAACAAGAAAATGCTGGAGAAACAGTTAGAACAGATCATCCCGGCAGCGATATTGAAGACTTTATTGATGATACACAAGATACTCCAAAGAAAAATAACGTTCCTTGGTAATGAGATCCCGGTTGTTCCGGGATCTATTTTTAAAATCAAAAAGCGAAAGGATGAGCGATATGCAAAACTTTAAACTGGCTCCTGAAGGACTGGAATTAAGAGAACTTGATGTATGGGGTCCCATCTACGAAGCTAAAACTTACGGTACTATAATCACAGCAAGAGTGGTTCGGGTACGCCACATCAACGGACAGGGAGAAACCTGGGAGATTGAATTTGATAACGCACCGGGTATTACCGGTTTAGTTCCGGCTGATGAATCAGGACTGCCGGACAAGACATCCATGAAAACCTTCATTGGACAACCTATCTCTGTCAAAGTAATTGCAGTAAACAGGAAAGAAAACCTGGTGGCAGCCAGCCGCAAAGAAGCAGTAAATATTGCTTTAAACAAACTGATAAACCAAGTAACAGAAGGAGAAGAAATCAGTTCAGTGGTTAAGTCGGTAGGGGAACGCAGTGTCCTGCTGGATATCGGCGGAGGAGTTATTGTCAAACTGCCCATTGAAAAGGCACGGCTGTCCGGTGGCGTACCGCTGGACGTGCAGTACCGAATGGGAAGCGTAGTCAATGTAATAGTGACAGGCATCGACAAACAAGAAAAAAACATTACCGTAGAACCAACCGATCCCTGGGCCAGGTGGCAGTTTGAAAGAGGAGAAGTGGTGGTCGGAACCATCGTGGGTACCAGAGATACCACAACTTTTGTGGCAGTAAAACCTGGTCTGATAGGTATTGCCCCATACCGGGCCAAGGATACATTTGCAGTGGGTGACAAACTTGAATTCCAAGTAGCAGCCTTTGATGTAAAAGAAAGAAAACTGCACCTGGTGGAATGGGATCCTAAGAAAACACTGCAACGCCGCCGCCAAAAATTATTTTCTCGGAAACGGCGCAGCAAACAAGCCAGCAACAGCAGGGGAGAAAAAATAAGCACCGGCGTTTACAAAAATAGCTTTGAGCAAAAACAACCCGGAAAGGAGAACTAAAATGCAGGATACTAAGAAAAAAGAAGCCAGGCCCCGGGACAGCGCCTTTGCTTACGGCACAGCCGTAAGCATTTCCCGGCTGCCGGTGGAAATAATATCCCAGGACTTCGGTGGACGAGCTTTTGAAGTGCTGCAGTACATGGAAGAGGCGGAATTTTTATTGAGCCTGTCTTTAGCAAACCTTATAAAAGAAAACAGATATGCAGTTAATAAGTCAATTAACAGCCTCTGGTATGCAGGATTGATCCGCTGGATTAGTGTGTCAGGGAATAATGCTATTTTTAAAATTTATATGACTGTTGACTCTAGACCTCCAAAAGATCCTAATGAAGCATGCCGTTTGGCTACTTTAAGCCTTTTTTATGCTTTAGCTAAAAAAGAAGTACCGGGCTTTGGCTGGCGGCTTATCAGAAGCAAAGATACTCCGGTAATGGCGGAAATGAGCTATATCAACCGGGAAACCAAGGAACTGTCAAAAATGATTATTGATGCTCCCAGGCGCGGAGAAAAACCACACCCGGACGCACAATTAATAATTTTCCCAACAGACGATGAAGCAAAAGCATTAATGGCCGGAACTAAACAAACCAAACAAATAACATCTGATTTGCGACTTTTAGATAATGACGGAACCCCTTTACATGAAAGAATGCTTTTATTTTAAGACGAGGTTGGTAAAAGTGCATTTAAGAAACAAATACGAAACATGGTATATTTGCTCAAAAATACACGACGTTAAAGGAGAACGGTACAATCTGGGGCTTAAGTTAGCAGAAGATGAAAAGCCAGAGATTTCAGGGTACTGTTACCCTGAAACCATAGCCGGCTTTTTCCGAACCTGGCTTTTAAATGAAATGCATTTACAACTGCTGATCACCTTAAACAAATTCCAGGTATTAACGGCAGGACAGCTAACTAGATTAACAGGTTTGAGCTATACAGAAACATTTAGATTATTAGAAGAAGGTATCAGCCGGGGATTATTTTGCCGCAACACAGCTGTAGATAGTAAATGGAATCAGGTATTTGACAGCATTTATATTGTCGATACCGGCGGTATTTTTGCCCTACAGGAGCCGGGATACCCTACCAAAAACTGCCCTACACTTCCAGCTTTGATGAGCGCATCGCCATAGCCAGAAGAAATATTTACGCGACCAATGAAGGAATAAAAAACATCCCCAATAACCTGCTGTTTTTTGAGGATATAGTAGAAAGGGCTGTGCATGAAGGGGTGCAAAGTTTGTTCAGAGATAAGGTAGTTGATAAGATCATACTTTACGACAGCAAAATAGCCGATGAACTAGGAATTAAAGACCAGGTTCAATTTTTCCTGGAAAAGCTATCCCAAAACAACAGAGTGTATGATCTGTCAGAGGCCAAAGAAAACACTTGACAACAATAAGAAAATGAAATTATATTAAGATTAACCACCAAAATAAACTTATTTTCAAAAAGTTCTCTTTTAAGCGAACCCGGCTTAAAACAGTTGGAAGTACTGGAACCTAATTTTAGGCGAAGAGCAAAAATTGGGTTGAGAACTTTCGGCCTAAGGAAAGACTGTGGCGAAGAGCAAAGGGAATCCTTAGGAGCGCACAGTGAGGCGAAGAGCAAGCTGTGAAATCCGGGGTGGCGAAGAGCAAAACCGGACGTCATGACCCGCACGTTAGGATGGGCAACATGGTTTTGTGTGGCGAAGAGCAAAGCAAAACCTGGCAGGGACCGGCTAGAACAGGTCTCGGGACTGAAAACCTTTAACAGGTTGGTGCAGGCGAGGTGGGCTCTCGACGGGGTATGCACCTAAGGCAGGACCGTTAAAACAAGCTGCCCTAAGCACCGCAAATACTGGAAGGGCGGGCTGCTCCAGGCGGTGTTACGAGAAAGGTCCCGTTTGAGGATAGGTGTAGTATGACTTTTTTCACCTTCATCTGATTAGGAACACCTATCCTGAAAAGTTGTGGCCTAAGGAAAGTTTTTTACCTTAGGGGATATTGAAAGTAGTTTATGTAAAGTAACTTATTTAAAGGTAAATTTTAGCGTAAGCTAAAAGAAAAACTGAAAAAGATATTTTTGAGATTGAGAAAGACACTTTGGCAGATAAAACAAGCGTGAAAAACGACTTGTTCTGTTGACGTGTCTTTTTTCGCGTTTCTGCCCCTGTGGGCGTTGTAAAACAGCGCCTGCGGGACACCCCGGGCGCTTTATATCTAGAAAGGAGCGTGCCGGGATATGAAAGGAGTAATTAAAAATGACAAGGGAAGAAGTGGCAAAAATTGTAGAAGGGCTGTCAAGAGAAGACCAAATCTGGCTTTTAAACGAAATCATACGGCAGATCTGGCCGCAGTTTCGAGGAAAGCCGGTGGTCTTAAATGACCCATCGGAATTTTGGGACGACTGGGAGTGCGCGTTGTTCCTACACAACGTAGGCAGTAATGCCTAAACAAAAGTAGGCATCAGGTGCAAACCTGATGAACTGTGTTTCCGAATCGCCAGGTGAAACTCCTGGATGCGTCGAAGGTTGGCGACGTAGAAAGGTTAATACTCCGGCATGCCCCGATAATTCGATGGTGATAGTGATTCAGGGTATGAAGCCCGATGAAGACGGCGAAAACCGGACCTGCAAAGCGGTTAGGGAAGTAGCCGGACCGCCATAAAACGACCACGCCGACTCACCATGGGAACCTGCGTTTGTAAGGCTCGAAACGTCCGGGTAAAGGAAATGAACTTTACCACGTCCGAAAGGATGAGAGAAAACGGTCAAGACACTTCCCGGTATCAAGACTGACGCTTTCCGTAATGGGAGCGTGCCCAGCCCTCCAACCGTGGGTAAAGGCTTTTCTCCGGGTCAGAGCAGGCGGCTAAAGTCATATGTAAGGCCAGGAAACACGGAACAACGGAACCCTGCAAGGCAGAGCCTATCGAAGCAATGAAGCCTAGCGTGTAGGAAATGACCGTGAATGCAGGGGGCAGCAGCCCGTAGTAGCAATGAAACGCCTAACCAGCGCGGAGCCAAGGGGCATAGTCAAACAACAGAAGGTAATATGACTGAGCCTGACTGGGAAGCCGTTGCGCACACCTGGTTACCCCACGACATCTCCCGAAAGGAGGGATGCCGATGGCTCAAGAATCAGTCTACCCGAAATTAGAGTCCGAATCAGACCTACAATCCGTTCTGGACTACTTATACGCGACAACCAAACAGGCAATTGAGGAAGGTAAATTACCTAAATACAAGAACCTGTTAGAACTAGCAAAATCTGAAGTGACAATCATTACTGCCATCCACAACATAAAATCCAACCACGGCAGTAAAACAGCGGGAACCGACGACGTTACCACACCTGACATCCTACAACAACAATATCCAGAAGTCATCCTGATGGTCAGAAATGCACTAGACAATTATAACCCGCACCTCCTAAGGAGGGTATGGATACCAAAACCAGGAAAAGACGAAAAGAGGCCATTAGGCATTCCAGCGGTCATTGATAGGATTGTCCAAGAAACCCTGCGCATCATCATCGAACCAATCATGGAAGCACAATTCTTCAAACACTCATACGGCTTCCGGCCTATGAGAGACGCACACATGGCCCTAGAAAGAACAACCGTTGTATGCCATAAAACGGGGTACCATTGGATAATAGAAGGAGACATCAAAGGCTGTTTCGATAACATCAATCACACTAAACTAATTAAACAGCTCTGGCACATGGGCATTCATGACAGGAGAATTCTCATGATCATCAAGAAAATGCTCAAAGCTGGAGTAATGAACGAACTACCAACCACCGAACTAGGCACACCCCAAGGCGGGATTATCTCACCGCTGTTAGCCAATATCTATCTCCACAAACTTGACCAATGGATAGTGCGGGAATGGGAAGAAAAGAAAACACAAACCAAATATACAAAAGATAACAATAAAATAAAAGCGTTAAAAAAACGGACTAATCTCAAACCCGCATACCTAATAAGGTACGCCGACGACTGGATATTAATAACAAACACCAAAGCTAACGCCGAAAAGTGGAAGAGGCGCATCGAGAAATACCTAGATACAAAACTTAAATTGAAACTTAGCCCAGACAAGACATTAATAACAAACGTTAAAAAGCGTCCTATCCATTTCTTAGGTTTCCACTATAAGCAAATACCTGGCAACTCAAGAACAGGACGGATACCTTGCACCAGGCCAGACGACAAACGCCTAAAAGCAAAAATAAATGAGCTAAGAAAACACATCAAACAGCTACGCAAATACAACGGAGAACAATTGATACACCAAATTAATGTAATAAACAGCGCCATAACCGGAATAGGCAACTACTACAAACCAGCAACCATGGTAAACATTGAACTAAATAAATACGCCAATTCCCTACTATACACAGCCTTTAAAGCACTTAAATCTAAAGGCGCCCAATGGACACCTGCTAACGAAGTAAATAACCTAATCAATAGACATGCAGGATATACGACAAGAATACCAGCAGTTAAACACGACAATTTAACCATTGGAGTAACCAGCCTAGGTTTTGTCAAATGGGAAAAGACATATCTCAAGAATCCAGCAGAAACACCATATACACCAGAAGGTAGAAATGCCTATTATGAACGCACATCAAAGAAACAATCGCTACCCAGAGACGACGTAACTATGAGCCTAACACTATCCGAATTAATTGCTAAAGGACTAACCGAACCAAAATATAACTTTGAATATCTAATGAATAGAGCATATGCGTTCAACCGGGATAAGAGGAAATGCAAGGTATGCGGTAACCCAATTGCAGGACATGAACTTGAAACGCACCACATAGACCCCAACCTACCTCTAGACCAAATTAACAAAGTACCTAACCTTGCATCTACCCATAAATGGTGCCATAACCTGATACACAGTACAAAAGACGTTTCAAATCTGGGCAAGGAAATCTACGTTAAGATTCTCAAGTTGAGGAACAAGCTTAGTCAGAAACTGGAAGTTGTTTGATGGAACGCCGTGTGCGTTGAAAGGCGCACGCACGGTGTGAAGTGGGGGAAAAGGGGCCTGGACAGGTAATGCTGTCGGAGCACCCTTACCTATCACTATCGATAAGGAAGTTGACGAATACTATCAAAAGAAATGGGACGAATTACAAACCGGGGGACATCGTAATAGCCAAGATTAGCTTCTCGGAAGCCAACTCTGGCAATGCAAAGGTACGACCGGTTCTGGTGATAAGCACAGAAAGTCATAATAAAAACAGAAATGATTTAGTGGTATTAAAAATATCATCTAAATCAATTTCTGATGCCAGATGGGAAATTGTTATCAGAGACGCAAAACAAACTGGACTAAAAATACCATCAAAGATAGTTTGCGATGGAGTAAAGACGGTTTGTAAAGAAGATGTGAGGTTTATCGGCAGGTTAGATAGGTTAACTCTGAAAAAAGTCAAGAAAAACCTGGAAAACCTGCTGTTTGGCGATTAAAGAAATAGGCGGCCCGGCCCGCTTTACCCAAAATCTCTCTAAGGAGGTGATTGGGGGTGGGCCGCCGGGCGGCCTGTCCCTGTAATAATGACTGTTTACGCGAGGTTTGCTATTCTGGACGGAAAACCCGAGCAGGAACCCATCGACGTCGAAGTCTGGGAACCGAACCCGGAAAAGCCGGGGTACCTTCGCTTCGTGCGAATGAAGACCGCCCAGGAAGTGTTCAACGAGTTGAAATCCCGACTGGAGGCTGACGGGCTGATACCAGATGAATATTTCTCGGTTATGGTTGGCTTGGACGGGGAAATTCCGATTCCCAAGGACTGGTGGCGGGTTGTTTGCTTTGCAGTCAAGGGGAGTAGTGAGGGTCACTATATTCACATAGGCATTATCAGGTCCGGAGGGCAGTACCAGGACTTGTTCCTTGGCAAGACATTCCAGGGCCTGGAGTACGCACTGAAAGTGGCAGGGGCCTGCACGAGATGTTTTGAGGTGTAGGGATGGCTGGAAGGTGATGTTTACGGTATTTTACTTGCCTTGTCTGCGAGTGTAGCTGGAAAGAAAATTAATATTTCAGGCGGCCAAGCCCGCCCATCACCACAAAGGAGGTGAAAGGGGCGGGCGATGGGCCTGCCCTGCAAGTATGAAAATTGATACTGAGAAAGCAAAAGCAACCCTTAACCGGCTGCTGGCCATGTTTGAAAGCGGCGACCTGCCGCCGGCTGTGGCCAGAACAATGCTTCGCCGCCAGGCGGGTGACGAAAGACCGTCTGATAAATGGAGCATGGGCAACAGAATAATAATGTTTTTAAACGGTACCGAAGATGCCCGGGGGTTTAAACAGTGGGAAGAAGTCAACAGGCGTGTTAAAAAGGGCGCCAAAGCTTTTTATATTTTAGCGCCGTTAACTAAAAAAATAATATTTAAAGCCAAAGAAATAGATCCGGAAACGGGAGAAGAACGTAAAATCGAAGAAGAACGCATGGTTGTTATCGGGTTTCGGTTTATCCCGGTATTCCGTTATGAGGATACCGAAGGGGAACCTCTTTCAGAAAGCAAATATGCTCCACCTGAACCGCCGCCCTTGGCAGAAGTGGCAAAGGCGTTCGGAGTAAAAGAAATTATCTACACGCCCAGCAGCGACAACAGATCCTACGGTTTTTATGCCTGGGGTGAGAACGGAAAGAAAATAGTTCTGCATACCCACGACGTAAAAACGTGGTTTCATGAATTAGGACATGCAATCCACCATACTTTCCGAAATCTTCAAAACGGACAGGTGGCAGAACAAGAAATTGTTGCCGAAGTGTTTGCGGCGGTAATGTGTGAACTGCACGGTATTCGGGGATATCATGAATATTCCTGGCAATACATCAAACACTACGCCGCCAATGATCCCGGCGAGGCTTTGAAGGTTATCTTTCGTGTGCTTTCCGATGTGGAAGAGTGCATGAGAAGAGTTTTTACAGCAACAGAAGACTTAGAAAAGAAAAGTGCTGCATAAAGAAAGCTGACGGCCTAGCGGCCTAGCGGCCTGTAATCCTACACTAAGTAAAAGGAGGTGGAGGATGCGGGCCGAGGCCCGTATCCGGAAAGATGAAAAAATGTCCATTTAGGAATTTTGAAGACTGCCTGCAGGAACAGTGCATGGCCTGGTCCGGTTCTGACTGCCGTATGTTTGTTTCCCCGATTTTATTTTCGGGTTTAACTGGCGTTCAAAATACGGCCGTACAACCTGTCAATAACACCGGCAACCAAGGCGAGTATTCGACCGAAACCGAAAAGGCAGAGAAGAACGCAAAAGAGAATCCGACAGCGGTGGTCACTGTAGTTAAAGTTGAAGTGACCAAGAATGGCAATACCAGGGCTGTCTGCCGAACAGAAAACGGCAAGGATGAGCAAATAATTATTGCCAAGAACGGCGTCGGAAAAACACTGCAAGGTGGTCTGAACAAGAAGTTTGAGATCGAGTATAATGTAATGAAAGACGGGGAAGCCTGGTTTGCTATTAGAGCAAAACAGCTTTAAGTTAGAATTATTAGCGAAGTAAAATTCGCTAACTGAAAGTAAGGCCGTTGAGGCTAGGGATTAAGAAAGAGAACGTTAATCAATGGAATTACCATTGAAGCGTTCTCTTTTTGTCTTCAAACGAAAGGAGGATAGGTACCGGCCTGAGGGCCGGTACCACAAAACATGGAAAAAGATGAAATTCGCCAATTATACTGGCAAGCGGAAGAATTATGCCGCGAACTTGAAAGTGCCCGTGAAAATTTATATGTTTTACGGGCTGAACGGGGAGACGAAGCCCAGAAGATTGGGCTAAAAAATCTTTCTTACTACAAAAAGGCGGCTGTTGCACTTATTAGTGAAATCGCAGAAGTCGCCGAGGAAGAATATGACAGCGAACTGATGGGCTGGGTGACGGAAATCGAAGAAGCTTTAAGTTCGTTTGAGACGGAAGTTTATTCAGAATAAATAATTCAAGGCGGCAAAGCCGCCCAAAACCCAAAGGAGGTGAAGGGCGGCAGCAGCAGCCGCCGGAATATGAGTTATGCCAAACAGTATGTTAATCAACCGCTACAACGGGTAAATCGGCAGCAACCCTGCCCCATCTGCGGCAAAGCTGATTGGTGTTCTTTCAACGACCGCATAGCCATCTGCATGCGCATTGAAAGTAACCACCCAGTATCAGGGAAAATGGGCGGCTGGCTGCATAAGCTGACAGCCCCACCGATATATTACCGGCCCGTAGACAGGGTAGAAACAGCTGTTGCAAAAGCTCCTATTGAAGTGTGCGACCGGGTATACAGGGCAATGTTAGACCTCCTGTCCCTGGAATACCACCACATCAAAGAGCTAAAACGCCGCGGCTTAACGGTTGAAGAAATCGAGAAAGCAGGCTTTCGGTCACTCACCGGGGTGAAGCCCTGGGAAGTGTGCCAGAAACTCATAAACATGGGTCATAACCTGAAAGGAGTACCTGGGTTCTATCAGGCCCCTAATAAAAAAGGTAACGGATATTACTGGTGTTTCAACTACTCCCCCGGGTTTATATTTCCTATCCTGGACTCCGAAGGAAGAATCCAAGCTCTGCAGATCAGGCTGGACAAACCTGTCGGGGGGAGAAAATACCAGCTATTTAGTTCGGGAAATAAACAGTCGGGAGCCTGTTCCGGAGTTCCGGTACATGTAGCCAGGCCGAAAGAAATAAAAGACCGCCGAATCTGGGTAACAGAAGGGGCCTTAAAGGCTATCGTCTTCAGCCAAAAGATCGGCGCTGTGGTACTGGGTACCGTAAGCGCTAATACGTGGTCAGAAGCAGTAGAAGTGCTTCAGCGTGATTTCCCTGACCGAGAAGTAGTGGAAGCCTATGACCAGGACAAGTATACCAACCTGCACGTCCGCAGAGCCTGCGAAGAATTTCGGAAGGCGGTAGCCGGAACCGGCAGGCGGTTATGTGAAGCCCTTTGGCACAAAAAATTCAAAGGCGCAGATGATGCCGCTGTAGCCGGGTGCAAGTTTGTTTTTAGAAAGTTGAATTAAGAAAGGATGGTCCTACATGACTGAGCAAATAAGAAACAGTTTTTTAAAGAAAGTAGAGCTGCAAGCTCAAATGAATCGCATTATGAAAGGCGATTACGACCTGCCCATGGAAAAGTGGGCTATGATTGCCGGCGAGCACATGGGACACCTTTTTTCTGCTGTTATGGCAAATGACAGGGATAAAGTTGAAAGGGAACTGCTGCATGTAACAGCACCACTCCTGGAGCTTTATCAAGAAATCATGAAAGGCGGTGCAGTAGAGAATGAGTACGATGGACGTTTATCTAGTCACCAGGATTGACGGTTTAACAACCAGGGTAGTTGCTAAAAGTCACGAACAAGCAAAGCGCCTGGCGGCTAAAAAGTGGGGATTAAAAGCCGGGTGAGCATGGACCGGGGTACGGTCCTTGAAGGCCCGGAAAATTAAAGAAAGCTAAAGAATTAACCAGTAGGGAGGTGCCCTGCCGGGGAATTGGCCCCGGCAGGGGTATTCCCCGGCTTTAAAGATGGAACAGATACAAGTAGAAAATATCTACGAAAGCCAACCAACCAGTGGAGATATATTGATGCATAGCGTAGCAAGAAAATACCAGGCTGTATGCCGGAAAATTCAATCCGAAAGGAGGGAAGATACCGGCGGCAGCCGGTATCGGGAAAATGGTTGAAAAGATTTGCAAAACCTGCGGTAGCCCTTTTTACCCTTCCATCGATGGGGGTAGTGAAAAATGTGATTACTGCCTCACCCACTGCGAGCATGGGACGTATATAGGATATCCCGGTGGTCCGGATTATTTGTGTTGCTGGTGTGAAGCCGGCATCTCTGTAGAGAAGATGGAAAAAATGTTGAAGGTTCACCAGATTTTTGAGAACCGGTGGACAAAACACCGGGTAAAGCAATTAATAAAAATATTCCAAAAAGAAGGAGCTATGAATTTTCTTCATAATCAGCAGTTTTTAAATACTTTAGTAGAAACTGCTAAGGCTGATGTGAGGAGATTCGGGGAAAAAGCGCTGATTGTAAAAAAAATTAGGAAAGGATGATAGATAGTATGGTTATTGAAGCAGGAGATTATTGCAACAGATATGAGACATTCATAACGCGAGAAGTCGTAGATAAATGTGATAAATACAAGGAAGAAAGTTTTAAAGGTTGCAGTGGAAGTAAATGCGTCCATCATATTTACAAGGTTATTGTTAAAGAGGAATGTGCGCGTTGTTCCTAGACAATTCTAAAGTGGTGAACCACTATAAACTTTATTAACAGATTTTGGCCTGGTGCAAGCCAGGCCATCCCCTGACGGGGGAATAGCTTTGCAACAATTTTGTCCCAAGTGCTGGGGTTACAGCACATATGATTATTTTCACCTGGTGGAAACCAGGTTGATCGGATAGGTTCGGTAGAACCTGCGGCAGTGGTAACTGCCTTAAATTACTTGTCTCAGCTCATTTTTCCCAAATGAGTATTTTCCATCATAGGGATCGTTCCTATGTATGGAGTCTAAACGTCGATGACCGGTAGGTGAGACGGACCGGTAGGGCGGCTTTAGGGACCCGGTCGAGAGCGACGGGAGTCGCATGGGTCGAATAAAGACCTGTAAGAAATACATAGCCGTTGGGCTGATGGGAACAGACCAATGGCGGATGAATATCGCAAAGCTTCCGGTAGGAAGGTTTGCGTCCAAGACCCGTAGGGTCGTTTATTTAGACCGGTAGGTATAAATAAACGACCCTGGCAGGGGGCGTCAAACCTTAGCTTTGCTATTGCCTTGATAACGGTAGTGTCAAGGCAATAGCAAAGCTAAGCACCTGGGCGGGAGCCAGGGCATCACAGCACCGGTAGGTGCTGCTTGCATTGCGGTAGCAATGCAAGCAGGCCGGTAGAAAAAATGATCAGGAAGTGAAGTGACTTCTGCCCTGGTAAGGGCAGTCAAATCCCCGGCAGGGGTACTTTTCTATCCTGCGGCAGCTATACGAAAAAATTAACTCATGTCCGGATATTGTCCGGACATAAAACATGAAACATGTAATGAATGTCCGGAAAATGTCCGGACATAAGCCATTTTAAAATACACGATATAGTATTTTTTAAAAAATTTGGAAATCAAATGCACCGTGGAGAATAATTTGTCCGGACACATTCCGGACAAATCCGAAAAACAAAACTAAAACAGGATCAAATTTGTCCGGACAATGTCCGGATATGAGTACTTTTCAAATGTTTTGCCCGGACATTGTCCGGACATAAACAAAAGGATGGTGTCATATGGCAAAGGTTAAAACTATATATCGGCAGATTGACCAGTTATTTAGTATGTCGAGGAGCTTTGGACAAAAGAAAAAGGAATTAAAGAAAGCCGGTCAGCTGGACGCAGCTATAACGGGAGCTGCAACATACGACATCTACCGGGCGGCTTGTATGCGGTTTGCCAAAGACCTAGCAGAAAGAAGGGGGACAACAAAATTTCAAATATGTTCCGTAACTTCTGAAGAAGTGCGGAATTTTCTTGAAAGGATAAAGCAGATCCGGAGGCCAGAAACAGTACATCAATATTCTTCAGCCCTTGAAAAATTGGAGAAAATGACAAATAAATGGTTTGGCAGGGTGTCCTGGAAAATTGAAGAGTTTGAGCGACCCCGCCGAAGTAGGGAGGATGTTACGGTTCAGCGCGGGCCGGCCTATACACCGGAAGAAGCAGATCGGCTCATTCAGGAGTTGAGGAAAATAAACCCAAGAGCAGGAGATGCCTTAGAATTTATTCGGGCTACCGGCTGCCGGGCCGAATCAATTTTTGGCACCGCTTTGAAAAAAGGGAATAAAACCTATAGGGATTTTAGCAAGGCTATTACCGCAGAGCGTATTAATCTTCAAAAAAGGACGGTGACATTAATTGAGAAGGGAGGGAAGGTAAGGGAAGTAAGATATGATGGACAATTTCATAATCTTATGCAAAGATTAGTTCAAGAAGCTTCCTATGGAGGTATTTTTGCCGGTATAAACCAACAAACCATTTATTCACAGATTAAGATGATTGCAGAAAAAAGTAGCTTTAGTGGTCGTGGATTGCACGGCATGCGGAAGACATTTGCCGTCCAACGACACAAGGAATATATAAGTAGAATAAATGAACTGGTCAAAGCCAAAGATTGGCAGAGACTAGCTGAAGAATTTTCAATATCAGAGCAAAAGGCCAGACGTATGTGTAAAAATCCACTAAGAAAAGTGGTGGATGTTGTGGCCAGGCTCAGGTTAACACGGGACCTCGGGCATAACAGGGTGGAGGTTACTTACCGGTATGTTCCGAGGAAGGAGAAAAAGAAATAACCATGAAATGGTTCTAAAAGTTTTGACGAAAGGTGATTAAAAATGATAGAGGATATTAATGTTCGAATTTCGCACGAGATGGAACTAAATAATGACTTCCCAGCGTATTATCTTCAATCTTTTTACGGGAAAATTATTTTTAGCGATTGGGAAACCGACGCCGAAGAAAGTCCAGAATTAGTAGAAGTTGGGGAAGTTGAGTTTGATTATTTTGATAATGACAGTGCAATTAAAAACGGAGAAGATATATTTCCTATTTTAGATGATATTGACCAGGAATATTATGACCTTTATAAGGCTCTAAGTGTGTACTTTGGAAAAAATAATATTCCGAATTTCCTTTATTTGCACCGAATAACGGTTAAAGAACAATATCGCTCTAATGGAATAGCATCGGCAGTTACCGAAAGAATTGAACATTATTTTAAAAATAAAGCCAAGATTGCAATTGTAAAACCTTGGCCTTTAGGAATAGATCATTATTCAGAGGAATTTAAAAAAATGCAGAAAAAAATGGTGAAACACTACCAAAAACTTGGATATAAAAAAATAAGTGATGGGTTCATGGTTAAATATCTTTGGTAGTTAATTAGCAAGAAGACGATGTTTTACTTCGGGTAGTCATTGTACTTTTTGCCTCACTGGGGGTTCTATTATAGTATATTTTAAAATACGGAGGCTAGTTAAAGATCCGCGGTACAATAGTTGACTACCGTTAATATTAAGGCCCCGCCCGGGGTCCTTAATATTTTACCGATAGTAATATTGCTCGTTTCAGAATATTAATCGCAGCGTTTATATCCCGGTCTTATAGATAGATCACAAACCTTACAGTAGTGCCCCTTTGAAAGAGTTTTTCTTTACTTCGGCGCCACACTGGGAGCACAGTTGTGATGTTCCCTTGGGGTTACTTCAATTTAGCTGTATTGTTCCGAGGGTTATGTTAATACCATTTTAGAAATATGTAGAAATATAAATTAAAAAATATATCTTAGGGGATGCGATGTCATAACATTATTATCAGCATACATTAATGGGGTACACTCATTGGAATCCTTCGTATTCACATCGGCACCTATATGCGTCAATTACAAAATGAATTGGTCCGGGTTTACCAGTTGGTTGATGTACACTCACAGGATTAGACAATAATAAAAGCTAAGAATATTTAATTAACATGATGGGGCCATTGGCCCCATTTAGCTTTTATGATACACCTGAACAATTTTTGTAACGAATTGCAGAGAGGAAATAAGATAATTGCCATAGAAAACAACAATAAACTCCACCAAAACACACGAAACGGCTCAGGTGATACAAATGAATACCAACTACCACGCCAAATATTTTGCCCATGAAATCTTACGCCGGCATGCAGCCAACCATATCGGGAAACTGTCCATGTCCCTTTTCGATGCCTGCGTGGATTTAAACCCCCACCAGGTGGAAGCGGCGTTGTTTGCCTTTCGTTCCCCCCTCTCCAAAGGCGTCCTCCTGGCGGATGAGGTGGGCTTGGGGAAAACCATCGAGGCAGGACTGGTGCTATGCCAATATTGGGCCGAACGCCGTCGTAAACTGCTGGTTATCTGTCCTGCTTCCCTGCGCAAACAATGGAGCATGGAACTTCAGGAAAAATTCAACCTGCCCAGTCTTATCCTGGAGTCCAAGAATTACCGGGAAGCCCTTAAACAGGGCATAGACAATCCCTTTCAGCAAGCACCTATTATCATTACCTCCTATAACTTTGCCAACCGTCACAAAAACGAAATCCGACTGGTGTCATGGGACCTGGTGGTCATCGACGAAGCCCATAATCTGCGCAATGTGTATAAAACCGGCAACAAAATCGGTCAGGGCATCCGGTGGGCGGTGGAGGACAGTAAAAAATTGCTGCTAACCGCCACGCCGCTGCAAAACTCACTGCTGGAGTTATACGGACTTTCAACCCTGATTGATGACCACCTCTTTGGCAGTCTGGCGGCCTTTCGCACCCAGTATGTCCATGAGGGCGACCTGGCGGGACTAAAAATACGCTTGCAGAAGTTTTGCCACCGCACCCTGCGCCGCCAGGTGCTGGAATACATTAAGTACACCGAGAGAAAAGCCATTACCAGACCCTTCCGTCCCACCGACCGGGAACAAGAACTTTACCAGGCCATTTCCTCATTCCTGCAGCGGGAGGATACCTATGCCATCCCTTCCAGGCAGCGGGAATTGACCACCCTTATTCTGCGCAAACTCTTGGCCTCTTCCTCCCTGGCGGTGGCAGGCACCCTGGAAACCATTAAACAACGGCTGGAGAAAATACTGGCCGAGGTAACAGAGAACGACCAGGGGAATACCGACAACCCCCTGGCCACTCTCCTGGATGTGGACCAACTACTGGAACAAGATGAACTCACCGGGGACATACTGGAAGAAGATGACGACCGTGAAGAAGACCAATCCGGTGAATGTAGACCGGAAGCAAGTCCAACCAAAATCGATATTCAAAAGCTAAAAAGAGAAATAGCCGAATTGACACGATATATTACCTGGGCCCGTTCCATCGAGATAGACACCAAGTCCAAAACCCTGTTACAATCTCTGGAAATCGGCTTTCATGAATTAGAAAAAATGGGTGCCCAGCGCAAAGCCTTAATCTTTACGGAGTCCCGCCGCACCCAGGACTACCTGTACCAGTTTTTATCCGCCAACGGCTATCAGGATAAAATTGTCCTCTTTAACGGCACCAACACTGACCCTGCTTCCAAAGCCATCTATACTGAATGGCTGCAGCAAAACCAGTGTACCGACCGCATCAGCGGTTCCCGCACCGCCGACCAGCGGGCTGCCCTGGTGGAGTACTTCCGGGACAAAGCAGAAATCATGATTGCCACCGAATCCGCCGCCGAAGGCGTGAACCTGCAATTCTGTTCTCTGGTTGTTAACTATGACCTGCCCTGGAACCCCCAGCGCATCGAGCAGCGCATTGGCCGCTGCCATCGCTACGGCCAGCGGCATGACGTGGTGGTCATTAACTTTCTCAACGAACGCAACCAAGCGGACCAGCGGGTTTACGAACTGTTACAGGAAAAATTCAACCTGTTTAACGGTGTACTGGGGGCCTCGGACGAGGTGCTGGGGTCCATTGAATCCGGAGTGGACTTTGAACGCCGTATTCTAAGCATCTACCAGCAGTGTAGGACTCCCCAGGAAATTGAAGCAGCCTTTAAGGCCTTGCAAGACGAAATGGAGCAAACCATCAAGAGCCGCCTGGAAGATACCCGGAAGGTGCTGCTGGAAAACTTTGACGAAGACGTCCACCAGCGTCTGAAACTTCAGCACGACGAAGCCCGGCGGCAACTGGATCGTTTTAGTCAAATTTTTTGGAACTTGACCAAAAACATTTTGGCCCGTCAGGCAACCTTTAACGACCAAACCCTGGCATTTGAACTAAAAAACTCCCCTGGATCCGCTATCCCTAAGGGCAAATATTATCTATACCAGCGCCGGGGTCTACAGGAAAATCAACCGGCCCTATCAGACCAGGCAACCCGGGCCCAAAGGGGCTTCCTGTACCGGCTATCTCACCCCCTGGGGGAATATGTGCTGCAAGAGGCTAAAAACAGACCCACCCCCACGGCAGAATTAACCTTTAATATTTCCGATCACCCGGTTAAAATCAGCGTGGTTGAAAATTTGAAGGGACAAAGGGGTTATTTAACACTAACCAAACTGTCCATCGAAACCTTTGAGCGGGAGGAATACTTGCTATTTAACGCCATCACTGATGAAGGGAAAGTCCTGGACCAGGAAATCTGTGAAAAACTGTTTCAATGTCGGGCCGAGGTGGTCCCCCTGGGTGAAATACCCGCACCCTACCAAGCCATGCTGAAAAGAGAAGCGGCACACTATGCTGCAGCTACCATTAACCGAGTTCTGGAAGAGAGCAACCGAGCTTTCCAAGAGGAAAGGGATCGTCTGGAAAAATGGGCCGACGACCTGGTGCTGGCAGCAGAAAAGGAATTAAAGGAAACCAAGGCCAAGATAAAGGCCCTTAATCGCCAGTCCCGGCTGGCCACCTCCACTGAGGAACAGCACCAAATTCAGGTTAAACTGCAAGAACTGACCAAACTACAGCGCCGCCAGCGCCAGCGCATCTTTGAAGTGGAAGATGAAATTTTGGAGAAGCGTGACGAATTGATTCAAAGCCTGGAAAAACGGCTTCAACAGCGTACCGAACAGGAAACCCTGTTTACCATTCGCTGGGTGGTGCGATAATTAAATATAGAAGGAAATTAACAGCAGTAGAAGAGACCAGGAGGTTGACCGTTTTTGAGTACCAAATTAGAAGAATTTAAGAAGATTATTCGGCAGATGTTCCAGTTTGACCAGGCAGATTTAGATTTTGGCATCTACCGCATCATGAACCAGAAGCGGGCAGAGGTAGAACGGTTTTTAGACCAGGACCTGCTGCCCAATGTAAAAAAAGCCTTTGGTAATTATGAAGCCCAGGATAAAGCCAGGCTGCAGGAGGAACTGGCCCAATTAAGAAAACAACTGGAGGACCTGGGTGTGGATCCGGAGACTTCCCCCAAATATGTGGAAAAGAAGAATCAGTTAGAGCAGGCCCCGGATGTGGTTGCCCTGGAAAACGAGGTATATTCCCACCTGACCAATTTCTTCCGCCGCTATTACCACGAAGGGGATTTTTATCCCTGCGCCGCTATAAAAAGGACGTTTATGCCATTCCCTACGAGGGAGAGGAAGTGAAACTGTACTGGGCCAATGCCGACCAGTATTACGTCAAGACATCCGAATACCTGCGGGATTACCTCTTTACCTGCCTCGGGAAGACGGGTACATTTTAAACTGGTGGAAGCCAGCACCGAACAGAACAACAACAAGGCTCCCAACGGTAAAGAACGACGGTTTGTGCTGGATGAAGAACAACCGGTGGTGGAAGAAAATGGCGAGCTTTACATCCGGTTCCACTTCATACTCCAAGAGAAGAAAGTAAAGCAAGGGGAATTAAATGCTAAAGCCCTGGCGGTGGTATTCAAAAACCCGATAGTAACAGCCCGCTGGCAGGAACTGGCGACCCCCATGCCCACCGAGAAAAACAAAACCCGTACATTATTGGAAAAACACCTGAACGATTACACAGCGAAAAATACCTTCGACTATTTCATCCACAAGGATTTGGGCGGCTTCTTGCGCCGGGAATTGGACTTTTATATCAAAAACGAAGTCATGTTCCTGGACGATTTGGGCACGCCCAAGGAAATGAAGCTGGAGCAATATATAGCTAAAATCCGGGCCATCAAAGAGGTCGGCCATAAGATTATTAAATTTCTGGAGCAACTGGAGAATTTTCAGAAGAAACTGTGGCTGAAGAAAAAGTTTGTGGTGGAGACCAACTATTGTATTACCCTGGATCGGGTGCCGGAGGAATTTTACCCGGAAATCGCAGGTAACAGTAAACAGGCAGCCGAATGGGTGAAGCTGTTTGCCATCAATGAACTGGTAGCCGACGGGGACAAGCCCGGTTACAGTGAACCGCTGACGGTGGATTTTTAAAAGGCCAATCCCTATTTGGTGCTGGATACGGCTTTCTTTGGACAGGAGTTTAAGGAGAAACTTTTAGCTTCCATCGAGAATCTGGAGGAGCAGGTTGATGGGTTACTGGTACACAGTGAGAATTTCCAGGCATTAAACTTGCTGCAGGAGCGGTATAAGGAGAGTATTGATTGCATTCATATAGATCCACCATATAATACAGCTACAAGCGGTTTTCTTTATAAAAACAACTATGAACATTCAAGCTGGTTATCTATGATGAAAAATCGGATAGATATGTCGATTAATCTTTTATCACAAGAAGCATCATATCTTTGTCATATAGATGAAAATGAATATGAAAGGTTATACCTTATTTTTGATAATCCTCAAACTATAAATGCTGGTACTTTGATTTGGGATAAGCGTAATCCAATGAATGGTGGTAATGGTTTAGCTACACAACATGAATATGTTATTTGGAGAACTAAACAGCGTGGTTCAATATACATAAAAAACACAAATGTTATTAGAATGATTTCTTTTGTTCAAAAGCTCATTGAATTAGAAAGCGGCATCAATGATAATGTAAGAAAAAAGTATATTGAATGGATTAATAATAATAAAGATTTAAGCGGTGGAGAAAAGGCTTATAGGTATATTGATGATGAAGGTAGAATTTATCAAAGTGTTAGTTTGCGTGCCCCCGAACCTCGTAAAGACCCAAAGTTTCATCAACCATTAATTCATCCAATTACAAATAAGCCATGTGCAGTACCGCCAAATGGTTTCTCAAGAACACCAGAAACATTAAGCGAAATGGTTTCAAGAGGAGAAATATTGTTCGGGGAAGATGAAACAACACAACCTCGTCAAAAAGTGTTTTTAACAGAAGAATCAAGACGCCAAATGTCAACCGTAATTCAAGATGCAAAAAAGGGGAAGGCTGATACTGATCTATTGGGTGTTAATTTTCCATACTGCCATCCAGTATCATTTTATGAAACTTTAATTGGAGCAGCATTAAAAAATTTAAATGGTATTGTATTAGACTTCTTCGCCGGTTCCGGCACCACCGGCCATGCGGTCATCAACCTTAACCGCGAAGACGGCGGTAATCGCAAATACATCCTGGTGGAAATGGGCGAGTACTTCGATACTGTACTGAAACCACGCATCCAAAAGGTTATCTACTCTAAAGATTGGAAAGACGGCAAGCCTGTTTCCCGGGAAGGTATCAGCCACATGTTCAAATACATCCGCCTGGAATCCTATGAAGACACCATGAACAACCTGGAGCTAAAACGTCCACCCGAGCATGATAGCCTGTTTGCCCAGCACAAAGAACTGCGGGAAGAGTACATTTTATCCTACATGCTGGACATGGAAACTAACGGCAGCGCCTCCCTGCTGAACCTGGACTACTTCCAAGACCCCTTCAATTACAAACTGAAAATCACCCGCAACCAGGAAACCCGGGAGGAAATAATCGACCTGGTGGAAACCTTCAACTACCTGCTGGGTCTGCGGGTGCAGCACATAGAAGCCAGAGAAACCTTTAACGCCGTCCCGGATGAAAGTGCGGCCAAGCCCGGTACTGTAAAGCTCAGAATTGACAAGAACGGTCAAGGTGAATTCACCTTTAAAATCGTGACAGGTCTTAACCCCGCCGGAGAAAGAGTGCTGATTATCTGGCGCAATCTCACCGGTGACATAGCCCGGGACAATGCCGCCTTAAATGCCTACTTCACCCGCAAAGGATACAATACCAGGGACAATGAATTTGACCGCATCTATGTTAACGGTGATAACAATCTGGCAAACCTGGCGGTAGATGAAGGTAACCAGTGGAAGGTGCTGCTGATCGAAGAAGAGTTTAAACGTCTGATGTTCGACGTGCAGGATGTATAGGGGGTAGCAACAATGGCCAGAAGAAGAACAGCAACACAGACTGTCACCATGCCCCCACCCCTGCGCTTTGATCAAAAACTGGTATTAAATCAGTACCTGCTAAGCCTTTTTGAGGTAACCAAACTTGAGGACCTGGCCCGGGACATGAAGGGGCCGGAATGGGAGGGGCTGGACGAAAACAACGTCTCCCGCTTTTATCACCACCTGACCAACCGCCTTTATGACCGGGCCCAGTTACCCAAGGACCTGCTGTTAACTTACGACCAGAACATTGTCCGTCATACCCTGGCCATCCGGGGCAAGCGGGAACGGCCCATCACCTGGAAATACTTTCAATACCTGGCCCTGCTATTTACCGAAATCTACCTGGACCGCTACTTCCGGGACCCGGAAAAACTGCTGGCCGACCTCAATGACTGGGTGGAGAAGTTTAATGCAGGTGTAGGGGCTGCCGACCGGGTCAATCCCTATACTTTGGCAGACTTGAGAAAGCTGGCCTTTTGGAACGCCACCGGCTCCGGTAAAACGCTCCTGATGCATGTGAACATCCTGCAGTACCGCCATTACCTGGCCCTGCACGGCCGGGAGAAAGAACTAAGCCGGGTTATTCTGCTGACCCCCAACGAAGGATTATCCCGCCAACATGAAGAGGAATTTGCCCTGTCCGGCCTACCGGCCCAAATATTTAGCAAAGACGGGGCAGGTTTATATAAAGGGCAATATATCGAAATTATCGACATCCACAAACTAAAGGATGAAATGGGCGAAAAAACCGTGGCAGTGGAGGCCTTTGAGGGCAACAACCTGGTGTTGGTGGATGAGGGGCACCGGGGCTCCAGCGGCGAGGACTGGAAGGCTAAACGAGACAAGCTGTGTGCCGAAGGCTTCTCCTTTGAATACTCCGCCACCTTCGGCCAGGCCATGAAGGCATCCGGCAAGGCCGCGCTCATCCAGGAATACGCCAAATGTATCCTGTTTGATTACTCTTACAAGTATTTTTACCGGGACGGTTATGGCAAGGATTATCAAATTTTAAACCTGGCCAATGACAGTGATGACGAAATACGCCAGCGCTACCTAACGGCCTGCCTTTTAACCTTTTACCAGCAACTGCGGCTTTTTAAGGATAAACAAAGGGAATATGCCCCCTACCTGCTGGAAAAGCCCCTGTTGGTTTTTGTGGGCAGCAAGGTCACCGCTGTACGGTCGGAAAACAAACGCAAGGTTTCGGACGTGGTGGATATCTTGCTCTTTTTAAATGATTTTATCAGCAAACCCTATTTAACCCAGCGTCACCTCAAGCGCCTGTTAGAAAACCGTCCGGACTTGCCGGATCATAAAGGACGGGAGATTTTTGCCGGGGCCTTTGGCTACTTGATTAAGCAGGGCTTTACACCGGAAACCCTGTATCAGGACATGTTAAAAAACCTGTTTAACGCCCAGATTCTTGGCACACTACACGTGGAGCGGTTTAAACAAACCGGTGAAATTGGCCTCCGGGTGGCCAATAATGAATACTTCGGGGTTATTAACGTGGGGGATGACAGTGAACTGGCCAAGCTCTGTGAAGAAAACGGCCTGCATACCACCGCCCTGGACTTTAGCGATTCCCTATTCCGGTCCCTCAATGATAAAAATTCCCAGGTTAATCTGCTGATTGGTTCCAAGAAATTTTCCGAGGGCTGGAACAGTTGGCGGGTTAGCACAATGGGGCTAATGAATGTGGGGAAAAATGAAGGCTCGGAAATTATTCAGCTCTTTGGCCGGGGGGTTCGTCTTAAAGGAAAGGACTTCAGCTTAAAACGCACTGTTTTAGGCCCTGGCACACCGGATTATATCAACAAGGTGGAAACCCTGAATGTCTTTGGTATCCGGGCAGACTATATGCGACAATTCCAGGAATATTTGGAGGAAGAGGGCTTGCCCCCGGATGACAAAAAGGCTGAGATCACTCTGCCGGTGATTAGATTGACACCGGGACGCAACTTGAAATACCTCAAACTCAAGGATGGCCTGGATTTCAAGAAGCACGGCCCCAATCCGGTACTGGGGAGACCCAACAAAGTGTTGTTAAAAAGGCCTGTGGTGGTGGATTATTACCCCAAATTACAAGCCATCATCAGCGGTAAGGCCACGGCTAATGCCGAGAGTATAGTTAAACAAACCGGCCAGATCACAGCTGCTCACCTGAGCTTACTGAACTGGGAAAGCATTTACTTTGAGCTGCAGCGCTACAAAAACGAACGTGGTTGGCATAATTTATGCCTCTCCCGGCAAATTATGCAGGACCTGCTCCATCAACCGGACTGGTATGTGCTATACATTCCCAAGGATGAATTAGAATTTACGGACTTTGCCCGGGTGCGCCGCTGGCAAGAAATTGCTGTTACCCTGTTAAAAAATACTGTGAGCGTTACTATAACTATCACAAGGGTGCCTGGGAAGGGGAAAGAATGGAACTGGTGGATCTGGAGGAGTACCGCCAAAAACTGGCGGCGGAAGGGAAAATAGGCAATTTCTTTGATGAATACAAATTCCGTATCAATCAGGACCAGGAGGATTTAATCCATAAGTTAACTGAGCTGAAAAAGGCCATCAATGACGGGATTTTTAGTGATTTCTCCTTCGGCAAGTTAGACTCCATCATTTTCGACCGTCACCTGTACAAGCCTTTAATTCATCTCACCGGTGAAAGCATAGAGGTAACCCCGGTACCCTTGAACCAAGGGGAGAAAAACTTCGTCATTGACCTGCGATCCTACTTCAACGCCAACCGGAAGTTCTTTGAGGACAAGGAGTTGTACCTGCTGCGCAACCAGGGACGGGGGCGGGGTGCCGGCTTCTTCGAGGCCAACAACTTCCATCCGGACTTTATCCTGTGGTTGGTAACTAAAGAAAAACAGTTTATTACATTTGTGGACCCCAAGGGTTTGCGCAATACCGACGGCCTGGGGGACCCGAAGGTGGAATTTCACCTGACCATTAAAGAGATAGAAAAACGCCTGGGAGACCCCGGGGTAGTGCTGAACTCCTTCATTATTTCTCAAACACCCATGAACCAAATTAGTTGGTGGAAGGATGGGATTACCGAAACGGAATTTAACCAGCACCATATACTATTCCCATTGGAAGGGGATCATTCCTATATTGGAAAAATCATGGCAGGGGTATTAGGTACCGAGTAAGACGGAAATACACATTATTAAATAAACCAAAAGCGCAGTAACCATCTAAGGGATCCTGCGCTTTTTGTTTCCCGCCATCTGGCCCGGTTCCCCGAAATCTGTATGTAAACGGTTAAAGTAGAAAAAGATTATTTTTTAAAGGAATTTCAAAAAAAGGCGTATATTTCCCTGAAATTACAAAGGAAACTGTTTCTTGGCTCCATCCGGACCTATGGGCAGATAAGGCCATACTTAATATCAGATTGCCATAGTTGATTACGGTGTTTTTTCTGATACCGCCTGGCTGCTACTCCCGTGTCGGCATACATTCGCATATGGCGGGTGCTGTATCCTCGTTCAGCCAGCTTCTCTTGCAGTGTGCTTCGTTTAAGTTGCCCGGGCAAAGCCAGCCCTTCCCATTCCAAAATTTGAATAATCTGTGCAACGCTGCGGGTAGGAACCTCTCGGCGGAGCAAGATAGCTTGTTCTAAAAGTTGTGGGGTAATAGCATCTTCCTTTTGTTTATTGCCTTTCCCTTTAGGCTTTAAGCCTTCAAAGCCTTCTTTACGATACTGTGCCAGATACCGGCGTAATGTTCGCTCAGATAAGCCATCTGTTCACAGATTTGGGTTTTAATCTGCCTGGCTTTAGCGGGATCCAGTCCGTCTGCCAAAAGTGGAGATAACAATTGTACCCGCAGGGCTGCTATCTCTTCGGCTTTTTTCTGATCCTTCATGCTGAAAACTCCTCTCCATATTTGGTTTTCAGCATGAGTATATCTTAGGCATTCCCGGACAAGAATGCAGAACGGGTATGTAACCATAAATTTAAATTTGTTATTGGACGGACAATTCTCCCCAGCCAACCGGGAGCATCACCCACAAAATGTCCGATACGTTGGAGTGCGGTCTGTGGAGCCACGGACAGGATATCCACAGGGACATGGAAATTCCGAATGCTAAGTGAAATTAAGCAACCGATCAGGTAATTGGATATCGTTTGAAACCAATTCCTCCAACGGTACAGAGTACAATCATCCGCAGCGATGGTTTGAACCGAATCATTACTTACCACGGTTTCAATGCTGTCGGCATCATACCGTTTGTAAGGTACTATGAAGTCCGGCAGTTCATGATGAATCTTACTACAATGAGTACACCGCAATCTACGAATGTTCAACACGATAATATCACCGGATGGTTTGATCGATTTGCGTAGACGGCTTCCGATTACCCTTAACTCTCTGCCACAACAAGGGCAAGGGACTATTTCCGCACTCCTAACAGAAAACGCCATTTACAGGATTCTCAACCAGCGAAAAATCTGATACAATGATCATACTTGTTGGGTGGACATCTCTAGTGATACTGTTGGCGCAGTACCACGCACTACAGAGATGTCCTTTTCCTTTCTTTAAGTTATGGTCATTATATCCATCTATTTCTGGATAGGCAATACCGTCAGCTTCTGGGCTTTTTAACTCAGCCCCAACACTAACGAAAGTTAGACATTGGCTTGTAAAAGCTTTTCAAGGTAAAAGGTCACTCTTAAGGTAGTGGCCTTTTACCATATATTGGTATATTTTTTTAAAATAAAGCATATACTTGTACTATCAAGTCTGGTTCGGAGAGAATCAGACATTGGCCGTAAGGCTTCCCCAAGAGAACACCCAGCTGGGTGTTCTCATCTATTTTGTGCGCCAGCTCACTTCATAAAAGAGTGGGGATTATTTGACACTTATATTTTATGAACAGATAAACAGTAAAACTTATTTCATTACCTTCTTTGTCTACGCCAATGGGGTCGTACAGGGAAACCTCTGCCTTTACTTTCTTGATGAACCTTAAATGCATCAGAATTTCAATGTCAATGCAGGTATCCTAGCGGAATAATAAGGTAAGATTAACAACCATACAACTTAGAAGACATCTTACCAGTCACTAATGGATTAAGTTAACATAAAAATACGTGCGACGGGAGTATTACTGGAAAGTGTACAAACTACAAAGCATATGTTATGAGAGGAGGAATGCGGGGGAGGGAATGTTAATGAAAAATAACCTACAAAAAAAACAAAAAGAATCTAGAATTTTAAGGATAAATATAACTATAAAGTATTCTCAAAATGGCACAGGATTACATGATGCATACCAATTCCTGGTAAAGAAAGTAATTGAACGGAGGGCTACAGCTTGCGGGCGGCAATCTATATCCGGGTAAGTACCGATGATCAGGTCAAATATGGCTACAGCATTGCTGAACAGCGTGAGGCCTGCTGCAGTCGTGCAAAAGAAATGGGGGCCAAAGAGGTACTCATATTTTCTGATGAAGGAGTATCAGGGGTTATATTAGAACGACCAGGGCTTAATGAACTAAGAGAAGCTGCCAGAGAGAGTCGGTTTCAGATACTGGTAGTACGTGACCCGGACCGCCTATCGCGTAAACTTGCTCATCAATTATTAATAACTGAGGAGTTGGAAAGACATAATATTAAGCTAGAATTTTTAGACTTTGATTGGAAAGATAATCCGGAAGGCCGGCTATTTTATTCTATCCGGGGAGCTATAGCAGAATATGAGCGTGAGAAGATAAGGGACAGAATGAGACGAGGAAAGGATCAAAAAGCAAAGCAGGGAGGTATCCCTATAAACTTTGATGTATTCGGTTATCAGTACAACCCGGAGACCGGTATAGTAAGTTACCGGGAACAAGAGAAAAAACAGTAATAAATATATTTAACTGGTTTACTTGTGAGGATATGGGAGTTAACGGTGTTGCCAAAAGACTTAATGAAATGGGAATACCTACTCGCCGAGGGGGTGAGATGTGGCATAGGCAGGTAGTTAAACAGATATTGACTAATACCGTATACATTGGGGTTTGGTCTTATAAAGGTATGTCTATACAAGTACCGGCCATTTTGGATGAGAATTTATTTAAAAGGGCCCAGAAAAAACTGAAAGAGAGTCGCAGGCTTTATGCGGGAAAAATAAAACATGGTTACCTTCTTTCTGGATTAGTTATTTGTAATGATTGTGGCAACACAATGACCGGAGTTAACGCCAAGTGGTGGGGTAAAAGAGAGCGACGTTATACCTGTAATAAAAGCTGCCAGGGATATAAAAACAAAGGTTGTAGACCCATTAAAATGATCCCAGCCGATCCATTGGAAGAAGTAGTTTGGGAGCAGGTGCGAGAATGGTTAAGAAACCCAGATTGGCTTCTCAGGGAGGCCTTAGATTATTTACAGGGAAAGGGTAACAGTGGTGAAGAGATAAAATTACTTGATAAAAATCTTATGAACATTATAAAGGGGCAAAATTCTATTATAAATTTACTAGCAAACGGGTTAGTTGAGTTGGATGATAACATTTCTAAAAAGCTTAACGAATTAAAATCTCGCAAAGAAAGGTTAGAAAAAAGAAAGGAGGAAATCATAGGACGACAAAAACTCAAAGAGGGGTCTTTGCATAAAACAGAAGAATTGAGGGAAATAGCTACAATAATACTGGATAACCTCAATGAAGTTGAATTTTTAGAAAAAGTATTTTTGGTAAGGACTTTAATATCACAGGTGGTTGTTTCTGGAAGAAGTAAGAGGGATGAACAAGGATCAGGTTCTATAGATGTTATAGTACACGCGAAACTACCGGAGGGGATATATTTATGATAATTATTAAAATAGGGAATGATTATTGTTTTCTCCAAAACTTTGTAGCAATTTAACTGGGCCAATTTATAAAAAAGAAAAAATTTTGCTTAAATAAAATTAAAAGCAGGAAAATTTGTTAGTAATCACAAAATACTATGTAAATAGGGAAAAGGTTCTAATTTTAGATAATGTTACACCTAAAAGGGATTTTTTACAAAATAATCCGGGAAGGTGATTATAGATTGACAGGTAACTTAAAGATTTCCCCCTACCCGTTAGAAATTGTGCGAAAGGCGGAACTCTCAATACGTTTGTCAGAGTTTGAAATCCCTCCCATGAGGGATGTACTGTTGGTGGGTAAGAAAGCACCCATTGGACCGGAAGCCGTGCGCAGAATGGTTGATGCATTGTCCCCGGATCAATATGAGATAATACGCATGGATCATCCCATATTCGAAGCTGCTGTTATAAAGAAATCTATAGTAAAATTAATGTCTGAAGAAAAGTTACTACCTATCCTTTTGGAAGAAGGAGAACGTATGTCAACAGAAAGTACATTATTAAAGGCTCAGGTAGAGATTGTGATTCATGTAAACAGAGGAGTAGATTTGTAATGATTTGTGTGGAACAAATCATGGCAAAGGAATTAATAACCATTACCCCGTGCGATTCTGTCGGACGGGCGATTGATTTAATGGACAAGCATAAAATTGGCGGGTTACCGGTCCTGGAAAGTGAACGATTAGTTGGCATCATTACCTCTCGAGATGTAAGAAGGACCCATCCAAATCGTCTGGTGGCAGACGCAATGACCAGAGATGTAATAACAGTTATGCCTCACTTTTCACTTTGGCAGGCCAAAGACCTTATGGATAAGCATAATATTGAACGTTTGGCAGTAAAAAACGATAATTATTTAGTTGGCTTATTAACGAAAGCCCGTCTCATAACGGAATGGGGAAAATATGTTGACCCATTGACAGAACTCAACAAAGCAGAGTTTTTATTTGATAAAGCAAAGGATTTTTTGCAGAAGGGGGAAAAAATTACTGTTATTTTTTTGATCTAGATGATTTTGGCTCTATTGATAAACTCTTTGGCCACGTGGTAGGAGATTCTATTTTGCTTCAAACTGCCAAGGTATTAAAAAGTGTAACACAGGAAAATACTGATTATCTCTGTCGTTATGGAGGAGATGAATTTGCTATCATTACAAATAGACCATGGGAAGATGCCCGCGGGCTTGCACAACAGATTGTTAATTCTATAGCTTCGGAAGAATGGTTCCAGGGTATTAAGGTTAAGGGGTCAGTGGGGGTTGTAGGAGGTCAGAAAAAGTTACATAATTCAGATGAAAATAAACCGTACTTGGTTTCAGATCTTTTCAATATGGCTAGTTTAGCTTCATCAAAAGCAAAGGCCGAAGGACGATCCATTGAAGTGGCTGGGTGGTTTGAGTTATAGAATTTTTTTGATATTATAAATTTAATTTTGCAAAAAACAAAAATCTCCTATGAAATATATGCACATATATTTCATAGGAGATTTTTGTACATAGTTATATGAAGGGTCTATATATTCCAGGAACTCTGCCACGTATTTACAATCAGTGAGTTTCGTTAAAGAAACAATAAATGATTCCACTGAGAAAAGGAGTTGGTTGTTATAAACGCTAAAATAAAAGTGAGCCACTTGCAATAAAAAACCTGTATAATCAGAGTGAAGATAGCCGGCATTTCTGAGAGCAAATGGATACCGTTAGTGACGAGCAATTGGAAAATGTAGAAAATGCGATTACCCTAAAAATGATGGAGAAAGGACTTTTTTACTCATATTGATTCTACAAATGAAAAGGCAGAGTTGGCCCAAAGAGGCAGAAACAAACAAAAGCGGACTGATTTAAGGCAGTTCGGGCTTGCCCAGGTGGTTACCAAAGAATTTCTCATCCCGGTATTTTCTGAAATATATGAAGGTAACAAATCAGATAAGGAATTGTTCATCCCTACACTAACCAAATTAAGAAAAAAACTCTCAGAGCTAAACCTTGATATGGAGGAAATTACCATTGTATTTGATAAAGGTAGTAACTCCAAGGATAACTTTGAAGAAGATATTATCGCTGCTTACCAGGAGCTGCAAGGGCTATACAATGCATTGGTTAATAGCCCTTGGTTTATATATGCTGCAAATCTCTGAGTGCCCGTGTTTACTGGGCTGAGGGTGGTTTTTAACTTAATGTTTAGTAAACTCCCGCTAGTGATGAAGCCAATGAAGAGGTAAGTCAAAGAATTGAAAAGTTGTTATCTTTGGGCGATAAACATAAACAGTTTAAATTATTGATGCCTATCTGGAGACGATTACGGACGAAGAAAAATAATTTTATATTAGCATAATATACCGTTAATAGTTGTCAGTAGCATTTCATTTTCGATACAACGGGCCGCATAGGTAGCCAGACGGGTGCCCTTATCAGGTTTGAACGTATTAATGGCTTTGATCAAACCGATGGTGCCGATGGAGATCAAGTCGTCAACGTCTTCGCCGGTGGAATCGAATTTTTTCACAATGTGGGCAACCAGTCTCAGGTTTCTTTCTGTCAACACATTGCGTGCCGATTCATCCCCTTCTGCCAGCATCCCGAGGTAATGAGCCTCCTCCTCCTCATTCAGAGGCTGGGGAAAGGTGTTGTTGGCAATGTAAGAAACCAGCGCCATGATCCCGTTCACAACCGACAGGACAGTGACCGTCCACAGGCCGGGTAGCATCAAGTAATCCCCCCTAATAAAAATTAAGTCAACAATATATGGTATGGGGAGAAAATAATTTGGTGTCTGTCCCCGAGGAAGAGGATCATACCATTTAATAGGTGTTGTAAGTTGACGAAGGGTGCCAAATGCAGGTAAAATATGCACAGCAAAATATTCTGATCATAGGGGTACTGCAGGGTGCCCGTTGCAAAGTGGTGTGAAAAGATGCTTTCAAAACTTTATCCTAGAGCCTATGTACCTTCCTTGTTCCACATTAATACAGCAGATTTAAAGAAGAAGGGAATTAAGGCGATCCTTTTTGATATCGACAATACTTTGATCCCCTGGGACCGTAAGCATATGGACCCCGAGATAGAGGCATGGTTTCGGGATCTGTGCCGGCAGGGGTTTAAGGTTTGCTTTGTATCAAACAACAATGAAAGCAGGGTCTCAGCTTTGTGCTGCTCTTTACAGGTGCCGGGGGTGCACAAGGCGGCCAAACCACGTCGCAGTGGGTTGCGGCGAGCCTCAGCCTGGTAGGAACTGACATTCATGAAACAGCATTTGTGGGCGATCAGGTATTTACCGATGTGCTGGCGGGCAACCGCCTGGGGCTGTACACCATTCTGGTGACTCCCCTGGCCGGGAAGGAATTTATCGGCACAAGGATTAACAGAAAGCTGGAAAAACTGGTGTTAGGCCGGATAAAAAACAATAATCATAGATACTGACTTGGCGCAGGCCAAGCTTTTGTTACATTCGGGAGGGAAGTAATATGGGTTTTCCCAATATAAATGGTAAGACAAGGGTTTGTGGATTGTTTGGTTTTCCGGTGGAACATTCCTTTTCTCCCGCCATGCATAATGCCGCCTACCGGAAGCTTGGCCTGAACTGGGTATATGTGCCTTGCAGTGTCCGGCCCGACTGTCTCGAACAGGCAGTGCAGGGCATCACTGCCCTTGGCTTAGCCGGTGTTAACGTCACGGTGCCGCACAAGCAAAACGTCATTGCCCTGCTCGATGAACTAGACCCGGCAGCCCGCGTAATCGGAGCGGTCAACACCATTGTGAACGTGGATGGCAGGCTGGTTGGTTACAACACCGACGGGCAAGGTTTTATCAGGTCCCTGGAAAGCGAAGCCAATTTTACGCCCCGGGGAAAAAGCGCATTGATTTTAGGGGCCGGCGGGGCAGCCAGGGCGGTGGTCATCGCGCTGGCATTTGCCGGACTGGACTCCCTTTATATCACCAACCGGACCCCGGAAAGGGCGGATGATTTGGCCAGGGATGTTTCGCGGGCATGTCAAGTTGAAGCCCAAGTCCTTCCCTGGGGACAGCAACTGCCGGAGGATCAAGTTTCCCGAGTGGACCTGGTGGTACAGACCACATCCATCGGGATGAGTCCCTGGGTAGACCGGGCGCCGAGTTTCCTTTTGCTGCCCTGCATCCCGGGCAGTTGGTGTGCGACCTGGTTTATAACCCTGAAAAGCCCCTTTTTTTGCAGCAGGCGGCGGCACGGGGGGCAAAAACCTTAACGGCCTGGGGATGCTGCTCTACCAGGGAGTTTTAGCATTTGAGCTTTGGACCAGTCTGCCTGCACCAGTGGAGATTATGAGGGAAACGCTGCTCAGGCAGCTTTCAGGAGGAGAGGAGAGATAACGTTGCTGCGTTTTCTGACAGCAGGAGAATCCCACGGTCCGGCCCTTACCGCCATTGTGGAAGGAATGGTGGCCGGCTTGCCCATCACCCGGGAATATATCAATGAACAACTGGCCAGGCGCCAGGGTGGTTATGGCCGGGGCGGCCGTATGAAAATAGAAAAAGACCAGGTACAGTTTCTTTCCGGGGTCCGGGGAGGACGGACCACCGGCAGTCCCGTCACCCTTCAGGTGATTAATAAAGACTGGGCCAACTGGTCTGAAATTATGGCTCCGGGACCGGAGGCCAACCTAAATGAAAGGGTGGTAACCCGTCCAAGACCGGGTCATGCCGATTTGGCCGGGGCCATCAAGTATAACCATGATGATGTACGGAACGTTTTGGAAAGGTCCAGCGCCAGAGAAACGGCTGCCCGGGTGGCTGTGGGAACCCTGGCCCGATGTTTGCTGGAGGAACTGGGGGTAGAAATACTGGGCTTTGTCCGGCGCATCGGGTCCGTAGAGGCCATGATTGAAGAAAACCTGGCGATGGAAGAACTGCAAAAACGTGCCGGGCAGTCCCAACTCCTTTGCCCGGATCAACAGGCAGAGGAAGCCATGATTAAGGAAATCGACCAGGCCAGGAAAAACGGTGATTCTCTGGGCGGGGTATTTGAGATACGGGCCTACGGGGTGCCGGTGGGATTAGGCAGCCATGTCCACTGGGACCGTAAACTGGACAGCCGGCTGGCCGGTGCGGTCATGGGCATTCAGGCCATCAAGGGCGTGGAAATAGGCCTGGGTTTTGGTTCAGCGGCCGTTCCCGGTTCCCAGGTGCACGATGAAATACACCATTCCCCTGACCGGGGCTTTTACCGGTCCACCAACCGGGCCGGCGGCATAGAAGGGGGGATCAGTAACGGGGAGCCCGTTGTGGTAAAGGCGGCCATGAAGCCCATCCCTACCCTTTATAAGCCTCTGCTCAGTGTTGATCTGAAGACCAAGGAGCCCTTTGCTGCTTCGGTGGAAAGATCAGATGTTTGTGCCGTGCCTGCTGCCTGCGTCGTTGGCGAAGCTGTGGTGGCCTGGGAACTGGCCGCCGCCATGGTGGAAAAATTCGGTGGCGACAGCTTGGAAGAACTAAAAGAAAGAGTTAACCGGTGGCGGCAGCTGGTTAGGCAGGTGTAGGTGTGAAATGAAGAATATCGTATTGATCGGCTTTATGGGATCGGGCAAGTCAACCGTAGGACGGGGATTGGCCAAGCGTTTGGGATACCGGTTTATCGATACCGACTATGCCATTGAGGAAGTCACCGGACTTACGGTAGAGCAAATTTTTCACAAGCACGGTGTTAAACGATTCCGGGGAGAAGAAGCTTTGCTGGTAAGCAAGTTAGCCAGCAAGGAGAACCTGGTCATTGCCACCGGCGGGGGACTGGTGCTAAACCCGGAAAACGTTAAAAAGTTAAGAGAGAATGGGGTTCTGGTCAGCCTTGAGGCCTCTGCGGGAGTTATCTGCAAGAGAGTCCGCAGCAAAAGGACCCGCCCCCTGTTGGCCAAGGGGAACCTCCAGGAAAAAGTGGAAAGACTGCTGGCGGAGCGGAAAGAGGCCTATCAAGTGGCTGAACTTGCCGTCAATACAGATGATTTAAGTCCGGAAAAAATAGTTAACATAATATACCGATATCTGGTGGAAAGGGGGGTAGTCCGTGAGAGAAATTGATGTAGCGCTGGGCAGCCGCAGTTACCCTATTTACATCGCCGGCGGGCTGCTAAATAATCTGGGTGCCTACCTGTCTGAAATGCCGCTGGGGAAAAAAGTGCTGCTTGTTACAGACACCAACGTAGACAGTCTCTACGGGGACAAGGTCAGGAATCTGTTGGAGCGGGCCGGTTTTCAGGTTGCTGTGATCCGGGTGCCGGCGGGGGAAAACGCCAAAACTCTGGAACAGGCAGCCGGGCTATATGATACGGCCTTCGACCATGGTTTGGACCGCACTTGCCCGGTGGTGGCCCTGGGCGGCGGCGTGGTGGGCGACCTGTCAGGTTTTGTGGCCGCCACCTACATGCGGGGAGTCCCCTTTGTTCAAGTGCCTACCACCCTGCTGGCCCAGGTAGACAGCAGCGTGGGCGGTAAAGTGGCGGTCAACCACCCCCGGGGCAAAAACATCATCGGTGCCTTTTATCAACCTAAAATGGTACTTATCGATGTAGATACCCTGCAGACCCTAAATGCACGGGAACTCAGGGCCGGCTTGGCGGAAGTCATCAAGTACGGGATCATTTGGGATAAAGAATTTTTTGCCTGGTTGGAAGAAAACAGTTCCAGAGTGTTGCATTTGGAAACGGCAGCCCTGGAGTACGTCATAGAAACCTGCTGCAAAATCAAAGCCGCTGTGGTGGAACAGGATGAAACCGAGCAGGGCCGCCGGGCCATCTTAAACTACGGTCACACCATCGGGCACGCCATCGAATCGTTGAGCGGTTATGGTACTTATCTGCACGGCGAAGCGGTGGCCATCGGGATGATCATAGAGGCCCGTCTGGCCCGCAATAGGAACTTGTTGACCGATGACGAAGTGACCAGAATCATTCAGCTATTATCCCAGGTCCAGCTGCCGGTATCCGTCCCCCGGGAGCTGACGGCCAAGGATATGATTAAATCCATGTATACCGACAAAAAGGTAACAGAAAGCAAACTGACCTTTGCCCTGCCAGTAAGCATTGGATACTGCAAAGTGTTTCAGGGGTTGTCCGAATCTGAAATAGAACAGGTTCTAAGTTAGATTAGTTTGATGAGGTAGCCTATGTTGGCCGTCATGACATTCGTTTTTATTACGGGATTGGTTGTTGGAAGTTTCCTGAATGTGTGCATTTACCGCTTACCCAATAATCAATCCATTGTATCACCTCCCTCCCATTGCCCCGGCTGCCACCAACGACTGGGCGTCCTGGACCTGATACCGGTGGTAAGTTACCTTGTGCAAAAGGGAAAGTGCAGGTACTGTGGGGTAAAAATTTCTCCCAGGTATTTATTCGTAGAATTGCTAACCGGCATTGCCTTCGTCCTCATTGTGACGGTATTTGGTTTTCAGTTCCAAACCTTACTATATGTTCTATTGTTTTGTGCTTTATTAACCGCCTCGCTGATTGATTTAGATTATCAAATAATCCCTGATCAAATCAGCCTTTTTCTTGTGGTATCCGGTCTCATATTACAAGCTTTTGGTCCTCCCGGCGCGCTCATGAACGGAGTGATAGGCGGTCTCCTGGGCGGCGGGCTGCTGCTTGTCCTGGCAATTTTATCCAGGGGCGGCATGGGTGGCGGGGATGTCAAGCTGATAACGGGAATCGGCATCTTCTTGGGTTGGCAGTTGCTTCTGGTGTGCTTGTTTTTCTCCTTTATCATCGGTTCCCTGGTAGGGCTGGCGCTGATTATCGTCCAGAACAAAGATATGAAGACAGCGGTCCCCTTTGGCCCTTTTTTATCTGCAGGGGCCATCATCGCCATTTTTTACGGACAGCAAATCATTGACAAATACCTTACCTATTTTTAAACACTTGGAGGTAACCGGCATGGGGTACCAACGGTTTGCCAAAAAACGTCTCGGTGACTTATTGGTAGACAGTAAAGTGATCACCGAAGAACAGTTAAAAGAGGCTTTGACAGCCCAAAAACAAACCGGCCAAAGACTGGGACAAGCCCTGGTTAATCTGGGCTTTGTGCGGGAGCAAGACATTCTCAATGCTCTGGAGATGCAGTTAGGCATCCCGAAAATTTCCCTCACCAACCGAATTGACCCGGCCCTCATTAAAAGTTTGCCTGAGGCACTGATTCGACGCCACAGAATAGTCCCGGTCCAACGGGAAGGCAACCGTATCATTGTGGCCATGTTTGACCCCCTCAATGTGGTGGCCCTTGATGACATACGCCTCGCCACAGGCTGTGACGTTGACCCTGTCATCGCTTCCCAGGAGGAAATCGACGCGGCCATTCAAAAGGTATTTGGGTTGTCCTTCGTACAGGATGCCTTTGGTTCCGTTCAAACCGGGGAAGATCACCCGTTAACCAGCCAAACCCTGAGTTTCGGCGACGAAACGGGAGCGGAAGACTCTCCGGTGGTTCGATTGGTAAACACCATTATTCGGCAGGCCATCAACGACAAGGCCAGCGATATCCATATTGAACCCCTCAAGGAACAAGTCCGTGTCCGCTTCCGCATTGACGGGTTACTTCATGAATCCAGCGTACTGCCCAAGTCCGTCCTGTCATCCTTAGTCACTCGTCTGAAAATTTTAGCCCACCTTGATATCGCTGAGAAAAGATTGCCCCAGGACGGGCGTTTTCAGATCCGGTATGGAAAAAATGAGGTAGATTTAAGGGTATCCACGTTGCCCACGGTTTTTGGCGAAAAGGTCGTCATGAGACTTTTGGCAAAGAGTACAAATATATTAAAGATAGGCCAGCTGGGCTTCGACCGGCGCAACCTGCAAGTTTTTTCCGCCATCATCCGCCATTCCTATGGCATGATTCTCATTACCGGCCCCACCGGCAGCGGTAAAACCACGACTTTATATGCTGTCGTTAACGAACTGAATAATAAGGAAAGAAATATTGTCACCATTGAAGACCCGGTGGAATATGTGATGCCCGGGGTGAACCAAACCCAGGTCAACAACAAGGCGGGTATGACCTTTGCCACCGGTCTGCGATCAATTCTCCGCCAGGACCCGGATGTCATTATGATTGGTGAAATCAGGGATTCGGAAACAGCCACCATTGCAGTGAAAGCTGCCACCACCGGCCACCTGGTACTCAGCACCCTGCATACCAACGATGCGTCAGGTGCCATTACAAGGTTAATTGATATGGGAGTAGAGCCTTTCCTGGTTGCTTCCTCTCTGGTGGGCGTGATATGCCAGCGCCTGGTACGTGTGCTCTGCCCGGATTGTAAAGAGGCCTATACGCCGGCCCCGGACAGCCCGGAACGAGAGTTTTTGGGGATACCCGCCGGCCAACCTGTCACGTTGTACCGCCCTAAGGGTTGTGGCAGCTGCAATAATATCGGATACAGAGGGAGAAGCACCATTGAAGAAGTGCTTACGATTTCCAATACCATTCGGCAAATGGCAAAGCAAAGGGCGTCCGAACAGGAAATTAAGGCCCAGGCCCGCTGTGAAGGCATGATTACCATGCGGGAAGACGGCGCTAATAAGGCTCTGCAAGGGATTACCTCTGTTAAAGAGATTATGCGGGTGGCCTTTACCGAGGAGGAAAACAGATGAGCGTCATCGAGTCAATTTTGCGCTTCGGTACTAAAATAAACGCCTCTGATGTGCATATTACAGTTGGCAAACCACCTGTATTTCGCATCAACGGCTTGCTGCAGTCACTGGACAACATGTCCTCCTTTGAGCAGGAACTGCCAAGAACAAAACTAACGCCGGAGCAAACCATGGAGATGGCCAGGGCCATCATGGATGCCGGCCAGTACAAAAAGTTTACGGAAATGGGAGAGGTGGATTTTTCCTATTCCATTCACGGCATCGGGCGTTTTCGGATTAACATCTACAAACAAAGGGGCTCAGTGGCCATGGCCATGAGAATCATCCGGACACAAATCCCCACCATGCAGGAACTGGGACTGCCGGAAGTGACCGGTCATTTGGCCAGAAAACCCAGGGGGCTGGTTCTCGTGACCGGGCCCACCGGCAGCGGGAAATCCACCACGCTGGCGGCCATGATTGACATGATCAATACGGAAACCAGTTCCCATATTATCACCCTGGAGGATCCCGTTGAATACCTGCACTTTCATAAAAAAAGCATTGTCAACCAGCGGGAGATCGGCCAGGATTCCATGTCCTTTGGCAATGCCCTGCGGGCGGCCATGCGGGAAGACCCGGATGTGATCCTGGTGGGAGAAATGCGGGATTTGGAAACCATGGCAACTGCCATCACTGCTGCCGAGACCGGCCACCTGGTACTGGCCACTCTGCACACAACCAGCGCCGCTCAAACCATTGACCGCATCATCGATGCCTTCCCACCCCACCAGCAGCAGCAAATCCGTATTCAGCTTTCCAGTACTCTGCAGGGGGTTATCTGCCAGCAGCTGCTGCCCAAACGGGACGGCAGCGGACGGGTGGTGGCTATGGAAACTATGGTTGTCACCCCTGCCATCCGCAACCTGATTCGAGAGGGTAAGACCCACCAGATTGTCTCCCAAATTCAAACAGGTGCCAGGTTTGGCATGCAAACCATGGACATGTCCCTGAGAAACCTGGTTTTAAACGGGATCGTATCTGCCGAAACAGCGCGAGAAAAAGCTGTTGATATAGAAATGTTAGCAAAGGTTTAAGAATTTTGTAACATTTTGTATAACTACATTTGTTGACAGATAGTTGCTTTTTCAATTAAAATTTTACTATCAATCCAAATATTAGAATTACTTTTATAAGATACGATAAACGGCAAACCTATTGAAAGGTAGGGACGCAAAGCCACGGGCCTAAACATTTTGCAGGGCAGCCGGGCTACCGAAAAGCAAATTCCAAGCAATGCTTGGAATTTATTGTTCACGGGTAGCATTTTAGAGGTGAATTCATGCCTGTTTATGAGTACAAAGGTCGAAACAGTGACGGCAAATTAATAACAGGGATGATGGAGGCTGCGTCCCCCAGCGAGGTAGCCGGTTATGTTCGGCTACAGGGGGTCTTTGTCACAGATGTAGTCGAAAAGAAACAAAAGGCTAAAAGAAGTGTAAATTTTCTTTCAATTAGCAAGGTAACAAAAACAAAGGCAAGTTCTAAAAAAGTGAAACTGAGGGAACTGGCCACCTTTTCCCGGCAGCTTTCCACGCTCATTAATGCCGGCATCCCGTTAATCAGTTGCATACATATCACCCGCAACCAGACTGAGGTAAAGGCCTTAAAGGACGCGCTGGGGGACATCACCACCAGCATTGAAGAAGGCAATACCCTGGCAGATTCCTTTGCCAAATTTCCACACATCTTCCCGGAAATCTTTGTTTACATGGTGGAAGCCGGGGAACTGGGCGGCGTGCTGGATGAAGTCCTGGAACGCTTGGCCGAACACCTGGAGCGGGAGCATGAAGTTAACGAAAAAATAAAGTCCGCCATGACTTACCCGCTGGTTGTATTAGGCTTTTCCATGCTTGCCCTTTCTTTCTTATTAACCTTCGTCTTACCCAAGATTATAAGTGTTATTGAGGGGATGGGCGTTCCCCTACCCCTTCCCACCCGTGTTGTCATGGCTGTCAGCAGTACAATTCTTAACTACTGGTATCTCATTCCCTTTATCGTTCTTCTCGTATCGTTAGGCTACAAGCGCATCAAATCAAGTCCAAAGGGCAGAGAAACCCTGGACAAGCTGGCCATCAAAGCCCCCATTTTCGGACCGATTTATACCAAGATCATCATCGCCCGCTTCTGCAGAACCCTGGGGACCTTGCTTAAAGGTGGCGTTCCCATTATCCAATCCCTGGAAGTAGTCAAGAAATCCGTGGGCAACGTCATTATCACCCGAGCGGTAACCAGCGCCCAGGAAAGCGTTCGCAACGGCCAGGAATTGTCCAAGCCCATCGAAGCCTGCGGCGTCTTCCCACCCATGGTCATAAAAATGATCACCGTCGGCGAAGAAACCGGCGCCCTGGACACCTTACTGGAAAGGGTCGGCATCTTTTATGACAAGGAAGTCAGCATCGTAGTAGGCAGGCTCTCCAGTATTATCGAGCCGGTTTTGATTGTTTTTCTAGGCGGGATTGTCGGGTTTATCATTTTATCGGTGATGATGCCGATGATGAGCACTATGATGGAGGGGCTATAAAAAGTTTAAGGAGAGGCGGTAAATGGACAAAAAATGAAAGAAGAGAGGGACGGTGAAAAAGGTTTTACGTTAGTTGAATTACTGGTGGCCATTGCAATAATCGGAGTTTTGGCAGCCGTTATTACCCCAAATGCCTTCCGGGCGGTGGAAAAGTCAAAGATAGCAAGGGCAGTGGCTGACTTAAAGGCTATTAAAGGTGCTGCCATGGCTTACTACGCAGATACCGGCACCTTTCCACCCAATGACGACAACTATGCCGGGGGCCCAACCGGTAACAGTTACCGTGGGATAGACTTTTTGAAAAACCAGAATAATGTGGATGGCTGGAACGGCCCTTACCTGGAAAAGTGGCCCGAAGCTCAGTACTGGGCGGGAAATCATGGCGGGACGTACCAATGGCAGGGAGTATACAACTATGGAAGTACACCCTTAGACTTTAATAATGACGGTAAAGCAGATCCCTGTGTAGAGCTTAATTTCGGCGGTTCTGGTTTTAGTGATGATCAAATATCAAAAATTGTATTAGATATTGATAAAGCATTGGATGACGGTGATTTAAAAACGGGTATGTTCAGGTACAGACCGACAAACAGTTGGCCTCAACATACTACATATTATTGTGTTGGTTTTACTAATTAATTAAAAAAATATTATAAGGGGGTAATTAAGTGTTAAAAAGAAGGGTGAAAAATCAAAAGGGTTTTACCCTGGTGGAACTGCTGGTGGTCATCGCCATTATCGGCATCCTGGCCGCGGTGATCGCACCTAACGCCTTCAAGGCCGTTGAAAAGGGCAAAGTAGCAGCAGCGGAAGCGGACTACAAGGCCATTAAAGCGGCGGCGCTGAATTTTTATACTGACTTGGGAAAGTGGAGTGATAGTAAAACAGATGGAACGGATCCTGGATTTGTAAGCAATCCGTTTAGTAGTACTAATTCATCAAATGACTACAAAAACTGGAACGGCCCTTACCTGGAGCGCTGGCCGAGCAAGAACCCGTGGGGTGGGACTTATACCTACAAGAATGATAACAGCGGCACCACATTTGGATGGGGTACTGCTAGGTGGCTTGAGCTGACCTCGGTGCCGACTGCATCTATCGCCAGGTTAAAGGCGGACTTAGGGGATGATGTGGTCAAGGAAAACGGTAGCACAGTCTGCATCCTGATTTCGAAAGAACAGTAAAGAACGGTAAGGTAGTCGAAATTACCGCCGCCGGGTCTGCTTAACAGTGCTGCCAGTGCCGGATGGTACTTGCAGTACTCGGCCCCGGCAGGAACACGCAGTTCGCTTGTTCCGGCGGGGGTAAAACAGTGAGCCGGGTTCTCTTTTCCCGGGAAAGGATGTGAGCCATTGATGTTCGGTTTGCCGAGCCTGCGCCGCGACAGCCGCGGCTTCACCCTGGTGGAGCTGCTGGTGGTCATCGCCATCATCTGATCATGGTGATGGCGCAACAAGCGGGAAAATCCAGTGGACTGGCCAGTGGGTAACCTGGGTGGCAGCAGCGGATGCTCCCCAAATCGGTGCGGCGGCACATTAACAATATATTGACAATTTAGACTTAAATCTATGGTAACGGCTGGTGCAGTAAATGTTAAATGTTAAAAGTCGCTTATCCGAAAAAAAAGGTTTAACCTTGGTGGAAATATTGGTCGCCACCAGCCTCTTGGCTATGGTAATTTTAGCCGTGTCCAATGTGTTGATAACCGGGCTGGTAGCTGCCAATTCTGCCAAAGAGCAAACCATAGCCGTAAACCTGGCCCAGGCCATCATGGAAGAGAGATTGGCCACCGCTGACCCGGGTAATTCAGTTCCCCGTACTCCCATAGACCAGAAACCGGGATTCGAGAACTACAAAGGATATTACTATGAGGTTGCCGTAGATAACAAAGCAGTCATAAAGAGCTCAAATGGCACCACAAATGACACCAATTTTTACTCCATAACAGTAAAGGTATACTACTTGGATCAAAACAACAATCAGCCTAAAAATACGGTTTCACTCTATACGATTAAGCGAAAAGGCTAAGGTGGGAAAGGTATGAAACACCTTATCAAGATACTACGTCAGGAAAATGGCTTTACACTGATGGAATTAATGGTAGTTACGGGTTTGCTGTCTTTGCTTTTAGGGACAGCTTATTTCTTTTTATTTCATACCACATTAATAACCAATAAAGAAGTTTTCCGGGCTGATGTCCATAATGATATAAGAACTGCTGCTAATCGGATATCCCGCGATATTCGCCAGGCCGTCGAAATTCAGCCTGCCGGGGACTTTACTGACTCCCCTTGGATTTCCGTTAAACGTGTGGAGTTAGGTAAAGATAACAAAGAAACTATTAAAGAAGTGAAATATTACCTGGATTCTGCGGGTAGAGAAATAGAGTATGCTGTCAATAATGGTGCAGGATTTTACGGGAATACTCCCATTGTTAATCATGTAAAAAATGTAAAATTTAGTAAACAAGGTAGTACTGTTACCATAACTATAGAGGGAGAAAAGGATAATCGCTCCGAGAAGGAAATAGAAAAGGGCTATCAACTTTATGATAGTAAACCCTACTCCTATACCATCCTTACCAAAGTAACGCCCAAATTGTTGAGGGAGTAGCTGTTATGAACAAGGTATTGAAGGATAAAACTGGAGTGGCCCTGCCGGTGGTTATCATGGTAACCACCATTCTAATGGTCTTGGTAGGGGTTTTTATTGAATACGCATCCCAGGAAAAACAGAGTTCCGCCGATGAAGTAAATATGACCAGGGCCCTTTATCTGGCTGATGCCGGTACCGAGATGTGTATGCACGAACTGAAGGTGAAGGATTTTAAACTGGGGGATGACTGGTCAACCGGGGCTCAGCTAAATAATGATCCCAGGCAAGAGGTTCAAATAAAACTTACAGGTCAATCCGATGGGGAAGAGTGGAACCTTGAATCAACCGGCATCTACAAGGATCAAAAGGGTCGACCATTAAGTACAAAAACAATAGTAGCAACTGTAAAAAAATCCTTAACTCCTGATCAATATCAAAGTACCGGTATTCCTGTAAGTTCCCAGACCATGGACTTAACTAACAACTCTGCGGGGGTTTACTACCGAAAAGGTGACCTCAATCTGTCTGGTATCTACGAAGGTCAATGGCTGATAGCTGTAGATGGCAATGTTACTGTTTCAGCTGATTTAAGACCGCATCAGCCGCATAAAGACAATGGCAAAAATAATGATAGTGATGAAGATATTTTAGTAATAATTTGCTCCGGACAGGTAGAAGTCAAAAGCGGTGCAGGGCAGGTGGAGGTTTGGGCAGTTATATATGCCAATAGTTTTACAGGTAATAAGAATACTAAAACCTACGGGAAAATTATTGCAGACCCGATTTCATTATTAGAAAATGCCAAGTATATTGAACCAAGCAAGAATAAAGATGTTCAGGATTTTGTTAATGATGCAACAGTGACTTACCAGTTAATGTATAAGCCTGTCCTGGTAAAATGGAGGGAAAAATACCCAGTATTTTAAAGTATATTATTGTGAGATGTTAGAGGATTTGCGCTGTTTTTAACGAATTTCTGCTATAAAAGTAGGTGAGGTTATGCGCATTAATTCCCGAGGTGGTTTTACCTTGGTGGAGGTCGCCATTGTTCTCTGTATCTTTAGTATTCTTTTAGCCGTAACCCTCCCATCACTACAGAAAAAATAAGTGAATACAGGTTTGAAGGTGCTGCCAGGCAGTTAGTAGCAGATATAAAGTATCTACAGCAAAAAGCACTGGCAGAGAGCAGCGAGTACTATAAGATTGAGTTTTACAATAATTATTATCAACTTAATAAATCTACTGAAACAATAAAAAAGGTGCAATTACCAGCAAATACGGAGTTTTATCGTTTTACTTTTAGCGGTAACATTATGAATATAAGCGCCAGAGGAACTGCCACCCCCGGAACCATCACCTTATATCAAAGTGAACTAAAGAAATATCTTTATATCAAAGTAGCGGTTTCAACAGGTAGGGTAAGGTTATCAAGCACCAATGACAGTGACCCTAATATTACAAATATTCTTCGGAGTAAAGACAATGAAGCTTTGGACAAGCCACAATATCAATGCCGTAGATATAGGGCAAAACAGCATCAAGATCCTACAACTGCAAAAGAAGGGCCAATCGTTGCGAATCAGCCAGCAGATCAGCCATCCCAGCCCCGGGCTTGAGTCTTTGGAAAAGGGAGATGTGGCTGAGCTTGCTGCGTCCTTGAAAGAGGCAGCGGCTAAGGCCGGTATTGGCAGGTCAAAAGTAGTTTCTTTTATTGGCGGCCTGCGGGTGATTACCCAGCAAATCACCATGCCCCCGATTCCCGAGGACGAACTGCAAAAGGCGGTGGTTTGGGAAGCGGAAAAACTGATGCCTATCCCGGTACCGGATATGGAAATCCGGGCGGTGGTCTTGGAAGAGAAAAAGAATGAGTTTGGGGAAGGCTCCCAGCTGAATGTATTACTGGTGGCTGCACCCAAAAATTTAGTCTACCGTTACTATGAAGTTTTTGACCGGGCCAATTTAACCCTGACAGCCATTGATTTGCCGGCATTAAATCTGTGGCGGGTGTTTCAGGGGCAGCACTGCTTCCCGGAAAGAAAGGAAATCCAGGCGGTGGTGGACATCGGACACACCACCAGCCACTTTATCGTAATAAAAAAAGGTGTTCCTTCTTATGTTCGCTCTTTATCCGTCGATTTAAACCATATCAACAGGGAACCGGCAGAAGAGGTCAACAATTGTGAGCAGGATAACATTACCGACATAGCTGCCGACTATTATGATTTGGAAATTATTCCGGAGGTCGCGGCAACCAGGGAGGTGGACATGCCTCCGGGTATGGTGGATGAAAGCCTGCTGTATTCCGAGCTGGCAACCGAGATCCGGCGTTCCCTGGACTTTTATCGCCTGCAGGAAAGAGACACATTTGTTGAACAACTGGTTATTACAGGCGGGGGAAGTAAAATTGACGGCTTGGCCTTAATCCTTGAGGCTGAGTTGGGTTTACCCGTTCATATCGGTTATCCCCAGTTGAAGACCGCGCCCGATAAAATTCAGGAACTGCATCCTAAATTTACCATGGCCTTTGGCTTAGCTCTAAGGGAGGTTTTAATATGAACTACCGTGTAAACCTCCTGCCGGTAGAGCTGCAGCCAAAGCCGCCCCTGAGTGCAAAGAAATTTCTTTCGTACCTGCTGTGTACGCTGGTGTTTGCTCTTTTTGGTTTTGGATATGGATACTTTCAAATAGAGCTTAATTCCTTTAGGGAAGAATTGCAGTCTTTACAACAAAACCAGGAACAACTGCAGGTAACGCAAGCAAGGCTCTCCGAAACGAGCAAGCAGCAGCAGGCGATGAAGAACCAGATTAACACTTTCAATCACTTGATGCAGGAGCGATCTACCTGGCCGAAGTTCTTATATGATTTAAACGAACGAGTTCCTGAGGGTGTTTGGTTGGCAAAATTAAACCTTTCCTACATAGCAGAGGATGAGACTGAGTCAAAGGAGCAGCAAAGCGAAGGTCCGGAGAGGAATCCTGTGCCCGGCAAAACGGAGGAAATTGCAACACAGCCTGCATCCCCGGGAAAAACCCCCCTCCGTCTACTATACAGCAAAACCAAAACGGTAATCCCAAGGGCAAGGAAAAAGCAAAAGTACCCGAGTTTGCTCCAAACACCGCTGTAATAGAAGGCGGCAGCTATTCGCTGGAGTCCATCGGCAAATTTATTTACAGTCTGAATCAGTTGAAATACCTGTCCGAGGTAGAACTCATCGAAATTGTTCAAGATGATGAGGGTAAGTATACCTTTAAAATTGAGGCTCCCCTGAAGGAGGCTCAACCATGATGAAGCTCGAAATAACACCCAGGGATAAGAAAATAGTAACCTACCTGCTGCCGGTCCTTATTATAGGCGTATTCTCCTGGTATTTTTTATTTCCCCAGGTGAGGGAGTATGTTTCAACGAAAAAAGCCATCTCCGAAACCAGGGAAAACATAGTCCAGCTGAATGCTGCCAACAAAAGAATGGAAAAAGGCCTGCAATCTCAGGAAGAGACCAGAGTGCAACATGCGGCGGCGAGCAAAAAATTCTCTCATATTATGCAGGACGGTCTTTTTATCGTGAATCTGGACCGCAAGCTGGTGGCAGAAAATGTTGGTCTCACCGTCTTTCGACCGATGGATATTCAAGATAAAGAATTTTATTATATTCTCCCTGTGGAGGTTGTATTAAAGGGGGACTACAACAGCATCATTGCAGTCATTGACTTTCTGGAGAACCAGGCCAACTTGACGGAATTAAGAGAGATTGCTTTTGAGGCCGTTAAGCCGGAGGTTTCGGGAGATAGCCCCATCAATATTCTGGCACGGGGGGATGTAACGGCTAAATTTGTTCTGATGATTTTTTCCGGGCATTCACCGGAAGGCAGGTTGTCCCTGGAAGATATTAAGAACTGGACCTTTGGCAGGGTAAATCCCTTTAAAGAAACAGCGAACCCGCGTCCCAGACCTAAGCCGGTCCTGCCGCCCGTATATTTTCCGTTACAGTCCGGCAGCAATCCGTCTCCCGGCTGGCTATTACAGGAAACAACCGGGGAACCGGAAATCAAATACTTACCCAACTACCAATAAGTGAAGGTCTGAAAACGGATCTTCATTTTTTTCTTAAACCAATATTTGTATAAACAGCTACGGGAAAGTAGACAATAGAATGGTAAAGGGCTAAACTATTACCAGGATTTTCTGTAGGAGGCGGTAAGCTTGGTTGATAAACAAGTTTTAAAGGAAGTGCTCGGTGTTGCGCTGTCCAACGGGGGCGACTTTGCGGATATTTTTGTGGAAAACAAGCAGGTTACAGGCATCGGCATGGAGGCCGGGCGGATTGAGAGGGTTAATTCGGGACTGGACGTAGGAGCCGGTATTCGAGTGCTGTCGGGGGAGGCAACAGCCTATGCCTACACCAATGACATCAGCAAAGAAGGGTTATTGGAGGTGGCCAATATTGCCAGCCATGCGGCCAAGGGCGGCAAGAAGGACGCCAATATTGACTTGACTGCCATGAAGCCTCTGGTAAAATTTGAATTCAAAAAGCGTCCGGAGGATGTAAAGACAGAGGAAAAAGTGGCCGTTGTCAAAGCGGCGGAGAAGGCCGCCAGGTCGGTGGATGAGCAAAAAATAAAACAGGTTATTGTGGGCTACGGGGATACGGTACAAAAGATTACCATTGCCAACAGCAACGGCACCTATGTGGAGGACGAAAGGATCAGAACCCGTATGGTTGTAAGCGCTGTGGCCTCGGACGGGGGTACCATTCAAACGGGCTATGATGCCTTCGGCAGCCTCTGCGGGTTTGAACTGTTTGAGCGGGTCAACCCCGAAGAGGTGGCCAGGCAAGCCGCCGGCAGGGCCGTGAAAATGTTGACCGCAAAACCGGCCCCGGCGGGGAAGATGCCGGTGGTGATGGCCGGGGAAGCCGGCGGCACCATGGTCCACGAGCCTGCGGCCACGGGTTAGAGGCCGACTTAACCCAGCGGGAACTCTCGGTCTATGCCAATAAAAAAGGACAGCAGGTGGCTTCAGAGTTTGTTACCGTAGTGGATGACGCCACCATGGCGGACAAATATGGTTCTTACCGGTTTGACGATGAAGGGGTACCCTCCCGTAAAGTAACCATGATTGAAAACGGCATCCTCACCGATTACCTGTATGATTACCTTTCTTCTACCAAGGAAGGCCGGGAATCAAACGGCCACGGGCGCCGGGAATCTTACCAGCACAAGCCGCTGCCCCGCATGGCCAACACCATTATTGCCCCCGGGAAGATGGACCCCGAGCAAATCATCCGGGAAACCAAAAACGGATTGCTGGTGAAAAAAATGGGCGGGGGACAGGTAAATACCACCACCGGAGATTTTGTCTTTGACGTGGCGGAAGGATATCTTATTAAAGACGGGGAAATCAGCTCCATGGTCCGGGGTGCCACCCTTACCGGGAACGGTCCGGAGGTTTTAAGGATTGTTGATATGGTAGGCTCTGATTTGGGATTTACCATCGGAACCTGCGGCAAAGACGGCCAGGGGGCGCCGGTGTCGGACGCTCAACCCACCATGCACATTCCGGAAATCGTTGTGGGTGGCACAGCTCACGGGGACGATGATCAGAACCCGTCCATTAAGAGAATCAGAAGGCTATAATGTTACTTTAAAAAAGTGACCCGGGGGGTCACTTTTTTGTAAACAACAGAGCGATTTAAAAGACAAAAGTGGCCAGACACACCTTCCCACTGGACTTCATATGTTATTGTAAGAATAACGGCAGGAGGATTATGGTCTTTTTTATGTTAGATTAGAAGTCTAGGGGGTAGTGGGTGGTGAAAATTGGTGATATTGTAACCAGGAAAATTTACGGGGAAGATATGCAATTTTGCGTTTTGGGATTTTATACAAACCAGCAGACCGGAGAAAAGGTGGCCATTCTGGCTCTTTTAGACCCGAATCTTATTGTGGAAGCATCTGTGCAGGAACTGAACCCGGTCTCGGCCAGAAAGCTTTTTGCTTTAACCCAAAACTTCGTTCATTAAGCCGCCCGGTAGGGGCGGTTTCGTCTTACCAGGGAAGAAAAAGGAATGAACGTGCGTCGTCGGCTTTTATGGCAGAGTGGTGTCCAAGTTTTCTTTAAACTCCTTTCATCACAGAAGGAATATTTTGTCTATCAGAGAACAATACTTATGATGTAAGAAAGGAGAGCTGCCTGACTTGAATAATAAATATTTGACCATAGCTGAAAGTGCTGTGCAAAAGGTCAGGGCTGCCGGGGCGGCCATGGCTGAAGCCTATCTGCTGAGCAGCAAAGACTTATCCATAGAGGTTCGCAACGGTGAAGTGGAAACCATGAAACTGGCGGAAGACCGGGGGTTGGGCCTGCGGGTAATCACCGGTGGACGGGTTGGCTTTGCCTATACCACCGAGTTCAGCGCCGGAGGTTTGGATCAGGTTGTTCACCAGGCCCTGGCCAACGGTGCCAATACCGAGCCGGATGAATTTTATACCCTGCCGGAGATTTCGGCAAAATACCCGGATCTGGATATTTACGACCCGGCCATTCGAGCCTCCACCGTGGAAAACAAAATTAAAATGGCGGTGGAGATGGAGAACACCGCCAGGGCCTTTGACAAAAGGATAAAAATCATTGAAAGTTCCTCCTACCAGGATGCAGAGATAGAAGTAAGCGTTGTGAATTCCCTGGGCATGCAGGCCCATTACCAGGGCGCTTATTGCGGCATTTACCTGTCCCTGGTGGCCGGCGAGGGAGAGGACAGCCAGACCGGTTTTGCCATAAAGTACGGTCTGAAATTTGCCGATCTGGATCCCGTCTTGATCGGCAAAAGGGCGGCAGAGCGGGCTGTACGCATGCTGGGAGCCAAACCGGTGAAATCCCAAAGGGCCGTGGTGGTTCTGGACCCGTACATTGCCACCAGTTTCCTGGGGCTGCTTTCCCCCGCGCTGTCCGGGGAAGCGGTACAAAAGGGACGCTCCCTGTTCGCCGGTAAAGTGGGTCAGAAGGTCGCCAGCGACCTGGTGACCGTTGTGGACGACGGGCGTCTGCCGGGGGGGATTGCCTCCGCCCCCTTTGACGGGGAAGGGGTGCCCACTTCCGAGACCATCCTGATTGAAGGAGGCCAGCTGCAGGGCTTTTTACACAACACCTATACGGCGGCCAAGGAGGGCATCCGCTCCACCGGCAACGGTGTACGGGGTTCCTTCAAAAGCACCCCCGAAGTGGGAACCACCAATTTCTTTATCCGGCCGGGCCGGGCCGGTGCGGAGCAAATCATTAAGGAAGTCAAAAACGGGCTTTATGTCACCGAAGTGATGGGGATGCATACAGCCAATCCCATCTCCGGGGATTTTTCACTGGGCGCGGCGGGGATTTGGATTGAAAACGGTGAATTCACCAAACCCGTTCGCGGGGTGGCCATTGCCGGCAACATCATGGACCTGCTCGGTTCTGTGGACGCCGTGGGCAGTGATTTGGAATTTTTCGGCGGCAAAGGGGCCCCACCCTGCGCGTGTCCTCCATGTCCCTGAGCGGCAGTTAATTTTCCAGTTCAAGGTTAAAAAGTTTAAAGTTTGAAAATGAAATTATCAAAGATTGCAATGATAGACAAAATATTTTAGTTAATAAATCCAAAAACAAGGGGTAGAGCCCCCGGAAGGAAGGTTGATTCGAACCTCGAGTTAATTCTAGCCCCTTTCCAAAGGGGTACAAAATATGGTAAAATGTGTGTCGGTAATGCGGGTTTCGGCAGGATTGCCGGCCTTTGGGAGAAGAACCTATGAACATTTTGGTTTTACACGGTCCGAATCTTAACTGGTTGGGTAAAAGGGAGCCGGCTGTTTACGGTTCAACCACTCTGGAACAAATCAATTCCCATATTAAGGAATTGGCCCGGGAATTGGGCGCAGAGGTGGAGTGTTTTCAATCCAACCACGAGGGAGCATTAATTGACAAACTCCAAACAGCGGCTGAAGACATGCATGCGGTTGTTTTTAACCCCGGGGCCTTTACCCATTACAGCATCGCCCTCAGGGATGCGGTGGCCTCCCTGGACATTCCGGTAGTGGAAGTCCATTTATCCAACATCCATGCCCGGGAGGAGTTTCGCCACAAATCCGTCATTGCGCCTGTGGCCGCTGGCCAAATCAGCGGCTTTGGTCCGGAAAGTTATCTGCTGGGACTCAGGGCAGCGGTATCCCTCGTACAATCCAGGAGGAAAACAAATTGATCAAGCGTCTGGAACAGCTGCGCCGGCAAATGTCCCAAAAGGGAATTCCCTACCTGCTGATCACGAAACCGGAGAATCGTTTATACCTCAGTGGATTTACCGGTACCACTGGGGTTTTGCTGATAGGGCAGGAAACGGCGGATTTTCTAGCGGATTTCCGGTATGTTGAACAGGTGAAGCAGCAAAGCCCCCGTTTTAACGTGGTGAAAATTGAGCAGGGGTCTGCCTTTGGAACAGCATCAGAAGTATTAAGGAAATATAAGAGTGAGAAGCTATTTTTTGAAGAAGAGCACCTTACGGTAAAACAGTACCATGAACTTAAGGAACAGCTCCGGGACATTGGCCTGGCACCGGGCAGCGGGTTGGTTGAAGAGCTGAGAATGATTAAAGATGAACGGGAAATCAGCGCCATCCGCCGTGCCATGGAGATTGGCGACAAGGCCTTTGCCCATATTTTAAAATACGTAAAACCCGGCATTTCCGAAAGGGAGTTGGCCCTGGAACTGGAATTTTTTATGCGTCGGCAGGGAGCAACGGGAGTCGCCTTTGAAACCATCATGGCCTCCGGCCTCCGCTCCGCCTTGCCCCATGGGGTGGCCAGCGACCGGCAGCTGCAGTTTGGCGACCTGTTAACCATGGACTTCGGCGCCGTATACCAGGGCTACAATTCGGATATGACCCGCACCGTTGTGCTGGGGGAACCGGATGAGAAGCAGCAGGAGATTTACAGCATCGTGCTGGCAGCCCAGTTGGCCGGGCTGGCCGCGGTGCGAGAGGGTGTCACGGCCAGAGAAGTGGACGAAGCGGCCCGTCAGGTCATTACCGACCGGGGCTATGGAGAGTACTTCGGACACGGCACCGGTCACGGTGTGGGATTGGCCATTCATGAAAGGCCAAGGGTAGCCGCCAAAGATGAAACTGTACTAAAAGCAGGTATGGTGGTGACCGTGGAACCTGGCATTTACCTGCCCGGCTGGGGCGGGGTGCGCATAGAGGATAGTGTGCTGGTCACCGGAGAGGGCTGTGAGATACTGACCTCTTCACCGAAACATGAGTTATTAAAACTTTAAATTTACTATTTTAGGAGGGCGATTCAGTTGATTTCTACCAGCGATTTCAGGACCGGTTTAACGGTTGAGATTGACAACGATGTTTATCAAATTATTGAATTCCAGCATGTAAAACCAGGTAAAGGTGCTGCTTTCGTACGCACCAAAATGAGAAACATGCGTACCGGGGCGGTCATTGAAAGAACCTTCAACCCCAATGAAAAATTAAACCCCGCCAGGGTTGAACGCCAAGAAGTGCAGTACCTGTACAACGACGGTGAGAATTACAACGTCATGAACACGGAAACCTTCGACCAGTTTACTGTTTCCAAAGCAGACATGGGCGATGCCGTCAAGTGGCTGAAAGAAAACATGAACCTGACCATTGCCAGCTATAATGGAAACATTATCGGTGTGGACCTGCCCAATGTCGTTGAACTGGAAGTTGTGGAGACCGCCCCCGGCATCAAGGGCGACACTGCCTCCGGCGGCGGCAAACCGGCTACCCTGGAAACCGGCGCTGTTATTAACGTGCCTTTCTTCGTCAACGTGGGCGATGTGCTGCAGGTTGACACCCGCACTGGCAACTACATCAAGCGGGTATAAGTTCCATAACAGGTTTAAAACCCCCTGGATTGAGGAATAATACTGTAGTGTTACTACGGTAAAGTCAAAGGGGGTTTTTGCATGGATTGTTTGAAGTCGAAGGTGGCCTACCTACAGGGCCTGGCGGACGGCATCGACTTGCCGGTGGAAAGCAAAGAGGGCCGGTTGCTCAACGGAATCATCGATGTACTACAGGACTTCGCAGATCAACTGGAGGGACTGGAGGAAGCCCAGGAGCAGTTGGAAGACTATGTAGAGACCGTTGACGAGGACCTCTACGCCCTGGAGGAAGACCTCAGCGAGTGCGAATGTGACGAGGAAGACTATGTCGAAGTGGATTGCCCCGGCTGTGGAGAAACGGTCATGTTCCATTCTGATATTTTAGAGGATGACGACATCATTGAAGTCACCTGTCCAAACTGCGATGAAGTGGTCTTTGTCAATGACGACACCTATGCCAGCGCCGATGAGGCAGAACCGCTGGAAGGCCGGGGAGACACGGACAGGCCCCGGTAAAATATGACCGTTTATTAGGGGACAGAATCTGAGGGTTCTGTCTTCTTATTTGTTTCTTAAAAAGTACAAGGTTTCCCTTGCCATAGCTGCGAAAATGGTATAAAATAAAAACCAAGTTTCACAGATAAATGTCCATGAAGGAGAAAAGTAGGTTAGGCCCAGTCTTCCAGGGAGGAAACGTCACCGACTGAGAGCGTTTCCAGATATGGCTAATTGAAGTTCTCTCCGGAGATGCCGACTGAACACATAGTAGGTTAGGCCGTCGTTCCCACGTTACAGGGAAGGGGGTATCGGACTGTTCCCGTACCCTGCACAGAGGGGATTTCCAAATTTTTTTGGGATCAACTAGGGTGGTAACGCGGTAGCGATCAGCTTCTCGTCCCTAAAGGGATGGGAAGCTTTTTTAGTTTCCTCCCCTGTGCAGGAATCTTCGTCCCGTACCCTGCTGAGAGGGCCTTTGGGCCAATAAGGGTGGTACCGCGGAAGTCTACGGCTTTCGTCCCTTAGTAGATCTTGCAAAACTAAATTTACGGAGGGATGATTTATGGTTGTCGTTATGCAGCCCCAGGCTACGGAAAAACATGTGGTGGAGGTAGACTCCAAGTTAACGGCGGTAGGATTCCGCACCCAGGTGATTTACGGAGATAAACGAACGGTGGTGGCCGCCGTGGGAGACCGCCGGGCCCTGGAGTCCCTGGGCTTGGAAGCGTTACCCGGCGTAGAAAAAGTGGTTCCCATTATGAAGCCTTTAAGCTGGCCAGCCGGGAAGTAAGAGAAGAAAACACCGTAATTCAAGTTAAGGACGTAACCATTGGCGGGAATGAACTGGCGGTCATTGCCGGTCCCTGTGCGGTGGAAAGCCGGGAGCAATTGATGGAGGCCGCCCGTGCGGCCCGTGCGGCAGGTGCCAGGCTCTTAAGGGGAGGGGCCTTCAAACCCCGGACATCCCCCTACAGCTTTCAGGGCATGGAGGAGCAGGGGCTGAAACTGCTGGCGGAAGCCTCTGAGCGAACCGGCATGGTGACGGTTAGTGAAGTGATCGATGAAGAAAGCCTGGCCATGGCGGTGGGATATATCGATATTGTACAGATCGGGGCCCGGAATATGCAAAATTTCCGGTTATTAAAGGCAGCCGGCAAAGCCGGTAAACCCATTTTATTAAAAAGGGGTCTCTCGGCCACGGTGGAAGAGTGGCTGATGGCGGCCGAATATGTGATGTCCGAAGGGAACCAGCAGGTGATCCTCTGTGAACGGGGCATTCGGACCTTTGAATCCTACACCCGCAACACCCTGGATTTAAGCGCGGTTCCCCTGGTGATGGGCCTGAGCCACCTGCCGGTGGTGGTGGACCCCAGCCATGCCACCGGCAAGCGGGACCTGGTGCTGCCCATGGCCCTGGCGGCAGTGGCGGCGGGCGCCAGCGGGCTGCTGGTGGAAATGCACCCGGATCCCCCCCGGGCCCTCTGCGACGGCCCGCAGTCTCTCAGTCCCGAGGAGTTTGCTCAACTGATGGAAAAAATAAGACCGGTGGCTGCGGCCGTGGGCAAAACTTTATAGGGCGGGGGTGGTGCATATGAAAAAGATTGCTTACCTGGGACCCAGGGGAACCTTTTCCGAGCAGGCAGCCTTAAACTACCTGGGGAATCAACAGGCTGAACTGGTCCCCTGCCAGTCCCTGGAGGAGGTTTGTTTGGGGGTTGACGGCGGGCATTATACGGAAGGGATTCTGCCCCTGGAAAACCTTATTGAAGGCTCCGTGAACCCGGTATTGGATTTGCTGCTGGAACTGCCCGGTTTAAAGATCCAGGCGGAGATGCTGCTGCCGGTGGCTCACCACCTGCTGGTCCGGCCGGGCAGTACTTGCCAAGACATAAGGACCGTCTTGTCCCATCCCCAGGCCCTGGCCCAGTGCCGCCGGTACTTGGCCCGCAGGTTTCCCGCCGCCAAACTTTTGCCGGTGGAAAGTACCGCCCTGGCGGCCAGCATGGTGGCCGAGGGGGAGACAGAACTGGCCGCCATCGGCACCCTGGCCGCGGCCAGACACTACAACCTGACCACCCTGGAAGAAAACATTCATGACCAATCCAATAATTGTACCCGCTTTGTGGTGGTGGGCCAGGGGGACACCCCCTACAGGGATGTTCCTTACAAAACCTCCCTGGTGGTTTCCATGATTGACCGCCCCGGGGCCCTTTACAGCCTTTTGAAGGAGTTTGCCTGGCGGGGAGTCAATTTAACCCGCATAGAATCCCGCCCGGCCAGAACCTACCTGGGCGAATATATCTTCTTTATCGATTTGGAGGGCCACCGCCACCAGCCGGCGGTCAAAGAGGCCCTGAGGGAAATTGCTGCCCAATCCCGCCAGATTCGAGTTCTGGGATGTTATCCGGCCTGTCAAAGGACCGATTGCCAGGAGAACAGGAAGAAGGAAGAGACCCTGGAGGAACTCCGGGCGGATATCGATATCATCGACCGGCAGATCATTGAACTGCTGGGCAAAAGGGCGAAGCTGGTCACCAGGGTGGGAGAGATCAAACAGCCTACCGGGCAGGTTCGGGACCCCGCCAGGGAAGCACAGGTGCTGGCGCAGGTGCGCCGGTTGGCCCAACATCATGGATTGTCCCAGGATATTACGGAGACCGTTTACCGGATCCTGATGGACTATTTTGTGGATATTCAATTAAACCAGGTAACATCTCAGACTTTATGACTGGGATGTTACTTTTTAGTTCCCATACTAATTAGTTTTGGTAATAAGAGGGAGCAAGTATTGAATCTATTCTATTGTTGGTGTTATAATATAATTATTAAAATTTTGAAGAAATGGGGGCGCTATTCTTGTCCAGCAAAAAGATCCTAATCATTGGCGGTGTAGCCGCAGGTCCCAAGACTGCAGCCAGGGCACGCCGTTTAGATCCCGATGCGCAAATTACCATTCTTGAAAAGGGTAAGTACATATCTTATGCCGGATGCGGTATGCCTTTCTACCTTTCCGGAAAGATTCACGATTTTGATCACCTGTATTCTACTTCCTATGGCGTTAAGCGTGATCCCGAGTTCTTTAAATCCGAACGGGGCGTGGACGTATTCACCGGCACCGAGGCCATCTCCATTGACAGAGCAAACAAAAAAGTGATCGCCCGCAATGTCGACACCGGCGCAGAAAGTGTTTTTGAATACGATAAATTGGTTTTGGGTACCGGCTCTTACCCCATCACTCCTCCCATAGAAAACCTCGACCTGAAAGGGGTTTACCGTTTAAATCACCTGGAGGATGCTGAAAGGATTAAGCAGGCCCTGGACGCCGGGGAAGTGAACGATGTGGTGATTATCGGCACCGGTTTTATCGGCATGGAAGCTGTGGATGCCGTATTCAATCCCATGCGTGCCGTAACCGTAGTGGAATTCAGAGATACCCTGCTGCCCGGCATCCTGGACCCGGATATGGGCACACTGCTCTACAAAAACTTCTACGAGCAGGGTTTGGAAGGCCGTTTCGGGGAGAAAGTTCTCAAGTTGGAAGGCGAAGACGGCAGGGTGACCCGGGTCATTACCGACAAAGGTTCCATTGACGCGGATGCCGTCATTTTAGCCGTTGGCGTCCGCCCCAATGTGAAGCTGGCCCAGGAGGCCGGTCTGACCATCGGTGAAACCGGCGCCATTGTGGTCAATGAATACATGCAGACCAGCGACCCGGACATTTATGCCCTGGGCGACTGTGTTGAAAACACCCACCTTTTAACCGGCAAAAAGGTTTACGTCCCATGGCCACCTATGCCAACCGCCAGGGGCGCGTGGTGGGCGACAACGTTACCGGCGGCCAATCTACCTTTAAGGGGATTCTGGGCACCGGTGTGCTGCACTGCATGGGCATGAATGTGGCCCGCACCGGTCTGGGTGAAGTTCAGGCCCGGGCCCTGGGGTATGATATCGAGTCCATCATGGTTGCTACCTTTGATATGACCCACTATCACCCCGACAGCAACAAGATTTTACTGAAGA
>NZ_AWQQ01000145.1 GCF_002607855.1 Desulforamulus profundi | reverse complement strand
GGAGGACGAAAGACAGCAATCCCTTAAGGAGGTCCTGCAAAACGTGGCAGCGCCTCCGAGGTTTACCTGTTCATCGGTCCGGAGGGCGGTTTTACACCGGAAGAGGCAGCGCGGGCCAGGGAGCAAGGCTTTCATAGTGTCACATTGGGACACCGTATTCTGCGCACCGAAACGGCCGGGCCGGCGGCCTTGACCATGGTGCTGTATCATTACGGGGAACTGGGTTAGGAGGTTAGTCGATGTCTAAAACCGCCGCCATCTATACCCTTGGCTGCAAGGTCAACCAGTATGAATCTTCCGCCATCGGTGACCTGTTCCGTCAGGCCGGTTACGTAATTGTGGACTTTGAGCAGCCCGCCGATGTCTATGTCATCAATACCTGCACCGTGACCCACCTGGGGGACCGCAAGTCAAGGCAAATCATTCGCAGGGCAGCCAAACAAAACCCGGCGGCGGTGATCGTGGTTACGGGCTGCTACGCCCAGACTTCTCCGGGGGAAGTGCTGGAGATTCCCGGCGTGGACCTGGTGGTAGGAACCAGGGATAAGAGCAGGATTGTCAAACTGGTGGAGGCCCATTCCGGGGAAAGGGGACCTGTGAATGCCGTTGTAGACGTAATGGCAAGCGATTGTTTCGAAGAACTTCCGGTGCCCGCCGAACAGGGGAAAACCCGGGCCTTTCTTAAAATTCAGGAAGGGTGCAACAGTTTTTGTGCCTACTGCATCATTCCCTATGCCCGTGGCCCCGTGAGAAGCCGCCTGCCGGAAAATGTCCTCCGTTCTGCAACAGAGCTGGTCAATCAGGGTTTTCAAGAAGTTGTTTTGACCGGTATTCACATCGGGCCTATGGCCAGGATTTTCACGGTCAGAACATTAATTTGGGCTGGCTGGTGGAACGCCTGGCGAAAGTACCGGGACTCACCAGACTGCGGCTGGGTTCGGTGGAACCCCATGACATTAATGATGCCTCATCGAGGCCGTGGCCAATAACGCCAACGTTTGCCGCCACCTGCATATCCCGCTGCAGAGCGGGGACGACGAAATCCTGGCCAGGATGAAACGCCGCTACAATACCCGCCAGTTTGAGGAATTAATCATACGGATTTACAGGACCATTGAAGGAGTTGCCATTACCAGCGATGTTATCGTGGGATTTCCCGGAGAAAAGGAGCTTCATTTCCAGAATACCTTGAATACGGTGGGCAAGTTAGGATTTGCGGGCATTCACGTTTTTAAATACTCGCCTCGCAAGGGGACCCCGGCGGCGGAAATGCCTGATCAAGTTTCGCCGGAGGAAAAAGAAGATCGCAGCAAAAGGCTGATTGAGCTGGGGAACCGGTTGGCCCATGAGTATGCCGGGCGGCAGCTGGGCAAGGACCTGCAGGTACTGGCAGAGCAGCCTATGAGAAGGATGATAAACTGTTTGAGGGCCATACGGATACCTATCTCAAAGTAATATTCCCCGGTGAGAAAAATTTGCGGGGGAAACTTGTTACCGTACATATTGAAGAAGTACAGGGATCCCTGGTAAAAGGCAGAATTATTTAACAGGGTTGCAGGATAATATTGAGGGCGTGTTGAATAAACTTTTAGAAAAGACTATGTTTATATAGTTTATTTTGCCCTGGGGGGAGGTGTAGTTGGTGCAAAACTGCCTCTTTTGTAAAATCATTGCCGGGGAAATACCGTCCCAGGTGGTATATCAAGATGATAGGGTCTTTGCTTTCAAGGACATCGCACCTGTAGCTCCGGTACATGTATTGATTATCCCCAAGAAACACATTTCCACTCTCGAGGACCTGAACCCCGAAGATGCAGAGATAATGGGCCACATACTCGTCACTGCATCCAAATTGGCCAGGGAACTGGGATTGGAAAAGGGATACCGGGTGGTTTCCAATTGTAAAGAAGAGGGAGGCCAAACGGTGTACCATGTTCACTTCCACCTGATCGGGGGAAGAAAGATGCAATGGCCTCCGGGTTAAGAGGTTATTGACTGTTTGGAGAGTTTGCGTTATAATTAAATGGTATTGTATTTTTGCAATTTTTACATCAATATATATTCGTACAGATCCAAGGTCTTATGGTTTGGCGGAGGGAGGGAAATTGAGTGGCGGAAGTTAGAGTTGGCAAAAACGAGACACTGGACAGTGCCCTCCGGCGCTTTAAGCGGTCCTGTCAAAAGGCTGGCGTTTTGGCTGAGGCACGCAAACACGAACATTATGAGAAACCCAGTGTAAAAAGAAAGAAAAAATCCGAAGCAGCTCGTAAACGTAAAAGCTTCAGATAATAATGGAATGACAAAAGAAATGCTTGGCATAGATCTATGCCAGGCATTTTTTGATAATGGGAATAAATATTTATGTCAATGCGTGGAAAACTTGATTGGGGGTGAAGGAATGCAGTTTTTAGCAGAAATGTCCGGTTGGCTGGCTACCCTTGCCTTCGTCCTGGGCATTATTGCCCTGATATTGGAATTGTTTTTTGTGCCCGGATTTGGCGTAGCCGGAGTTTTGGGCGTTATTCTTCTGGGTTGGGGAATATTATTGGTATCGGTGGATATCTTCCATGCTACCCAGGCGTTGACGCTGGCCCTGGTGATCACCCTGGTGGCGCTGGTAGGGGGCGTCTGGCTGGCCACCAAGGTAAATTTCTGGCGTAAAGTCACCCTGCCCCACCGGCAGAAGCGGGAGGAGGGTTACCTGGCACCCCGGCAGGAACTGGAGAAGCTCCTGGCTTGCAGGGAGTGGCTGCCACACCTCTACGCCCGGCCGGTACGGCTCTCATCGACGGAAAACGGGTGGATGTGGTCACCGAGGGCGAATTTATCATGCCCGGTACACCGGTGTTGGTGGTTATGGTAGAAGGGACCAGGGTGATTGTGAATGCTGTGGAGAAGGTGTAAAAAAATAACATAATACATTATGCTAGCTCTCAGGTACTTTCATTATCCCCGCTCACTCCAATGCTCCGCACCGACAGTACTACGACTCGTTCCGGGAGAAATTGGGGGGGCGCAGACAGACGTCCTGACTGCGCCCCCCCAATTCTCCCTACGCTCGTCAAGTATACCAACAGGGCACAAGACTGTTACCGATGCTTCGCAAAGTCGTTCGCTAAGGATAATGAAAGTACCTGCCAGTTCGACAGTCTTAACTTTCTAACAAAAAATTAAAGGGGGAATGCAGTTTGATTAGTTTAGGTGGTCTTTCGTTCTTAGTCTTGCTCATGCTGGCAGTGGTTTTTGTGGTGGTGCTGTTCAGCTTCATTCCGGTGGGGCTGTGGATTTCAGCCCTGGCCGCCGGGGTGCAGGTAGGCATCATTACCCTGGTGGGTATGCGGCTGCGCAGGGTGCCGCCGGCACAAATCGTCAATTCTTTAATTAAGGCGGATAAGGCAGGGTTGAACGTCAATGTCAACCAGCTGGAAGCCCACTACCTGGCCGGCGGCAATGTGGACAGAGTGGTGGATGCATTGATCGCCGCCGAGCGCGCCAATATCCCCCTCCAGTTTGAGCGGGCGGCAGCCATTGACCTGGCGGGCAGAAATGTGCTGGAAGCGGTGCAGATGAGCGTTAACCCCAAGGTTATTGAAACCCCGGTGATCAGCGCGGTGGCCAAGGACGGCATCGAACTGAAGGCTGTGGCCAGGGTGACGGTCCGGGCCAACATCGACCGCCTGGTGGGCGGGGCCGGTGAAGAAACCGTCATTGCCCGGGTGGGCGAGGGCGTTGTCACCAGCGTGGGCAGTGCGGAGTCCCATAAACTGGTGCTGGAAAACCCTGACAGCATTTCCAAGACCGTTTTGTCCAAAGGCTTGGATGCCGGCACCGCCTTTGAAATTCTATCCATTGATATTGCAGACGTAGACATCGGCAGGAACATCGGCGCCCAGCTGCAGACCGACCAGGCCGAAGCCGACAAAAATATCGCCCAGGCCAAAGCGGAAGAACGCCGGGCTATGGCAGTGGCCCAAGAACAGGAAATGAAGCCAGGGTACAGGAAATGAGGGCCAAAGTGGTGGAGGCCGAGGCAGAAGTGCCCCGGGCCATGGCGGAAGCATTCCGCTCGGGCAGGCTGGGCGTGATGGACTACTACAACATGCAAAACATCCTGGCCGACACAAAAATGAGGGAGTCCATTTCCGGAAGCGGCAACGGGAAAGAAAAAGGAAAGAAGACCGAGTAGGGAAGGGATGCCCCTGTGAAAACATTAATTTTAATTTTCATCATCTGGACCATTATCAAGGTGCTTTCCGACAGAGCCAGAAACAGGATGCCTGCGCCCCAACCACGGGAGGAAGAAGTCCCCGCTTACCGCTTACCACCTGAACTGAGGGAGAAGTGGGGTCCCAAAACGGAGCAGGCAAAGGAAAAATCGCAGCCCGCTGAATTAATTCTTGGCGAACCTCCGGAACAGCCCCAGAAATACAAAATCGCAACGGTAAAAGACAAAGCAGAGCCCGTGATAAAAACAGCGCCGGCCGGTAAGCAGGGTAAAAAAGCAGCTCCCCCCGGGGAAACTGCAGTATGTAACATGGACGATCAACCCATCGGTCCCATGACCCCTGCCATGCTGAGAAACGGCATTGTCCTTTCAGAAATTCTCGGGCCTCCGGTGGCCCGGCGCAGGAGAAACAGGGCCTACCATTAATTAGTAATTTTCCCTTCCAGGGACGCATACACATATCCCAAGGAGGGGATTTTTTATGTCCTTAAGGGATTTGCAAAGGAAATTTAAAAAACAGTTCTCAGACTTTTTTGAGATACCAAGCGACATCATGCTGGACTTGCCTAAAATCGTGCTGGTGGGCAATTTGCAAGTTTTTATTGAAAACCACAGGGGCATTGTGGAATACACCACAGAAAAAGTTCGCGTTAAAGTGGGAGAAGGGGAATTTGGCATTACAGGGGCCAAGCTGATGCTGCGCAATATCAAGACCGATGAAATTTGTGTGGAAGGTCAGATCAAATCCTTATGTTTTCTGGAACCGGGGGAGGCGTGGTAAATGGTTCTCCTGAGATTGCTTTCTTTTTTAATGGGACATGTATCCCTGGTGGTGCGGGGGGAATTCCTTGAAAAGTTTGTCAACATGGCCGCCAGCAGGGGAATTTATTTATGGGATATCACCCGGCTGGGCAACGATAAGGTGAGAGTGAAAGTTCGCATATCCGATGTCCGCCCGCTGAGGCATATCGCCAGGGCCACCAAAAGCTGTTTCAAGATTGTTGAACGCAAAGGTTTGCCCTTTATGCTCAACCGTATGAAAAAACGTAAACTGCTGGCCATCGGGGGAGTGGTCTTTTTAGTAACCCTTTATTTTTTATCCTCCTTTGTCTGGTTTATTCAGGTCACCGGCAATGACAAGCTTTCCGATGAGGATATTAAGAAAATTGCTGCCGAGGCGGGACTAAGACCCGGTGTAGCCAAGTGGGATCTGGACGCCAAACTGGTAGAAAGGACCCTGCGGGAGAAAATCCCCTCGGTGGCCTGGGCCGGTGTTTACGTAAAGGGAACCCGGGTAACCGTCGAGATTGCGGAACGAAAATTAGTCCAGGAAGACCCGCACAGAAATGAACCCGCCCATATTGTTGCCGGTAAGGCCGGTCTGATTAAAGAAGTTCTGGTCTTAAACGGACAAGCGGTGGTAAAAGAGGGCGATACCGTTCTGCCGGGCAGCATCCTGATCAGCGGGGAAATTAAAGAAGAAATAAAACCGGAGCAGACAAACCAGCCCCTGCCCGAAGGACAGGAACCGCCGGAACCTCAGTACATCAGCCGTTTTGTGAAGGCAAAGGGCATCGTCCGGGCCAGGGTATGGTATGAGGGTTACGGAGAATGCAGGATTTCGGAGACCCTTGAAAAATTGTCCGGCCAACAAAAAACTTCCGTTCGTATTAAATTTGGGGTCAAGGAAATAATCATATCAGGGCCCAAGGAATCCCCGTTCCAATATTACGAAGAGAAGCAGAATGTTAAAAGTCTGCCCAAATGGAGGAATCTTTCAATTCCCGTCGAACTTAGAACTGTGCAATACCTTGAAAAACTCAAGGAACGGATGAATTATGGTCAGGCAGGGGCCAAAAGAATTGCTGAACAAAAGGCTCTGGAAGAAGTGAACGCCAAGCTGCCCCAGGGGGCAAAGATCATGGAACGCCGGCTGGAACAAGTGAATACCGGCAGAGAGGAAGAACTTGTCAGAATAAAGGCTTTTGTAGAAACGGTAGAGGATATAGGCATTATCAAACCCTTCAAGGCAGCTGAGGAGGATAACGATTGACCGAACGTACTGAACAAAAGGTAGTTATAGGGGATCTTGAGGCAGCAGCGAGATTTTTGGCAAACAGGACGAAAATATTAACTTGATTGAGCAAAGTTTAGGCATCCGGGTGGTGGCCAGGGGAGAAGAACTTACCCTCATTGGCACCCCGGAGCAAGTGGAGCAGGGGGAAGAAGTATTTTCCCAGTTGTTTGAATACTATAAGTCCGGCAACCATATTGGCAGGCATGAAATTAATTATGTGCTAAGGTCCGTAAAATCCGGCGTCAAACAGGCTCTGACCAATTTGGCCAAGGATGTTGTACTGGTTACTGCCAGGGGAAAGCAGGTTAAGCCAAAACTTTAGGCCAAAAGGATTACATTCAAAATATCAGGAAAAACGATATTGTCTTTGCCATTGGCCCCGCCGGCAGCGGCAAAACCTACCTGGCGGTGGCCATGGCGGTGAATGCTTTGCGGAAAAAAGAAGTCAACCGTCTTATTCTCACCCGCCCCGCCGTGGAAGCGGGGGAAAAGTTGGGGTTTCTGCCCGGCGATTTGCAGGAAAAGATTGACCCTACTTGAGACCTCTCTACGACAGTCTGTACGACATCTTAGGCTTGGATCACACACAAAAATACCTGGAAAGAAATATGATTGAAATAGCGCCCCTTGCCTACATGAGAGGCAGAACGTTGGAGGATGCCTTTATTATCCTGGACGAAGCCCAGAATACCACACCCGAGCAAATGAAAATGTTTTTAACCCGGTTGGGCTTTGGCTCCAAGGCAGTGATTACGGGAGATATTACCCAAATCGACCTGCCCAAGGGAACCAGCTCCGGTCTGGTAGACGCCAAAAGAGTGCTGGAAGGAGTCAAGGGCATTGCCTTCCAGTGGATGACCGGGGCGGATATTGTGCGCCACCCCCTTGTGATGGAGATTATCCGGGCTTACGAACAGCAGGCTGAACAGTAGGACAGGCCTCTTTGTAGGTCGGGGAGTGATTTTATGCTTTCATGGCGAGAAATCGGAGGAGGCCTTGTCAGAGGCCTTAAATATCTTTTCAAAAACAAAAATTTTAGACGTTATGTTGCAGCAGGTTTGTTTTTCGTGCTAATGACCTTACTGGTATCCTTTGAATTTGTCCCCCAAAAGGTGAACCTGCAGGTGGGGCAGATTTCTCCTTCCACCATTTATGCTCCCAAGAGCGTGGTTTACGTTGACCAGGAAAAAACCGCGGAAGAACGTAGGAGGCTATGGAGAAGGTACCCCGGGTGCCGGAAATCAATGAGGCATTTCCGCCGCCGTACGCCAGGATATTACCCAGGTATTGCAGGATGTCAAGTCGGTTCAGGCAGACGCACAAACCGAAACGGCTG
>NZ_AWQQ01000144.1 GCF_002607855.1 Desulforamulus profundi | reverse complement strand
CCTGGTGGCCGGCCGGGAACACCAGGATATCGCCGACCTGGTGGTGGAAGCAGCCCGGTTGATCGGCAAGGAAAAACTTCTCGATCCCAACTTCAAGTTGTCCGACACCGTTACATCCGAAGAAGGGGCTACCAACCAAGTGTTTATGGGCGTTATCCTCAACAAGGAAACCATGAACAAACAAATGCCCCGTCAATTGGAGAATGTAAAGGTCCTGGTGATTGATGACGCGCTGGAACCTGAAGAAATTGAAGATGAGGCCCTGGGTACCGAAACCGGTTTTGCCCGCTATTTGGAACTGCAGGGGGAATTCAAGGCCAATATTCAGAAAATCATCGACCTGGAAGTCGGCTTGGTGCTGGTTGACCGCGGTGTGGACGATACAGCCGAAGATTTGCTGACCGACGCCGGGGTGATGGTGGTGCAGCGGGTTTTAAATAAAGAGTTGCGCCGGGCGGCGGAACACACCGGGTCCCGTGTGATTAAGCGCACCGGCTTAAAGAAAGAACTGCCTGAGCTGGCAAAATACCTGGGCCATGCCAGAAAAGTCCTGGAGGACGAAAGGCTGGAGCAGGTCTGGATTTTAGAAGGTCAGGGGAAACCCATGGCCACTGTACTGGTGGGCGCTGCCACTGAGGAAGTGGTGGGGGAACGCGAGCGCATTGCCAAGGATGCTGCCAGTTCGGTGCAGGCAGCCATTAAAGGCGGTGTGGTTCCCGGCGGAGGGGCACTGGAACTGGCCGTAGCCCGGGAAGTGGAAAAGGTCCGTGAGAACATCCGGGGCATGGCCGCCTATGGTGTCGGTTGTGTGGCGGAGACCTTGCGCCGTCCCATGGCCCAAATAGTCGCCAACGCCGGCTTTAATCCTCTGGAAAAGATTGGGGATGTGCTGGCCGCCCAGGCGGAACAAAATAAGATTTCCCTGGCGGTGGACTGCGACACCGGTGAAATCATTGATATGCTCGACCTGGGTGTACTGGACCCGGCGCTGGTAAAAATTCATGCTCTGAAAGCAGCCGGGGAAATCGCCGAAGCCATATTGCGCATTGATACCATCATTAAAATGAAGGATTATAAACAACCCCCCGGAGAAGGATTTGACCAGGGGGTTTAGGAGAGGTGATACAGTGACCGAAGAAAATATGAGGCAGGATCAAGAAGAAGCTCGGGAAGAGAACCTGCAAGAAGAGAACTGCATGCATGACCCCGCAACAGAAGCGGCGGTTGAAGAGGCCGGGGAAACTCCCGGCCAAACCGACGGGTTGCCCGATGACCCGGCGGAATTAAAGAAGCTGGTAAGGGAAAAGACCGCTGAGGCGGAAAATAACTATAACCGGGCACTCAGACTGCAGGCAGATTATGAAAATCTGCGCCGCCGCACCCGCCAGGAGCGGGAGGAGCTTTTAAAGTTTGGCTCCGAGCAGTTGATTAAGAACCTGTTACCTGTTCTGGACAACTTTGAGAGGGCCCTGGCCTCCGCCGGGGACGGCGGGGAAAAATTTATCAGCGGTGTGGAAATGATTCACCGCCAGTTAAACGAAGTATTAAATGCCGAAGGACTGACCCCCATTCCTGCCAAAGGGGAGCCCTTCGACCCCAACCTCCATGAAGCGGTTATGCAGGTGGAAGACACCGGCGAACCGGAGAACACCATTGCGGAAGAACTCAGACGCGGGTATTACCTGAAAGGAAAAGTCATCAGACCTTCCATGGTGAAGGTGGCAAAGTCTTAGACTAAAAAACTCAAACAAACCATACACAGACAGACTGGCTTTTCCAAAAGCGAAGCGGAGCATTCGGCTGCGTTGCTTAGCCCGTAATAGCCACAAAGGAATGCCGCATTAGGGCGTAACTATCGTACTTGTAGTTTGTCAAGCGCGGTATATACACGTATGATTTAGACAATCATGAAAACTTCAGAGCGTAGCGTTGGAAATGCCAGTCTGCCCCTTAACTAACACTTCTAAACTAAAGCAAGCATTAGCTTATATCGGTAAAAAAATATCTACCTCAAGAAAGTTAATTAATTTTAGAATATATTTTCTCAGGAGGCTATAACAATGGGAAAAGTAATTGGTATTGACTTGGGAACAACCAACTCATGTGTGGCTGTCATGGAAGGCGGCGAAGCCGTTGTAATTCCAAACGCCGAGGGAGGCAGAACAACCCCTTCCGCCGTTGGCTTTTCGAAGACCGGCGAGCGTCTGGTAGGCCAGGTGGCGAAGCGCCAGGCCGTCAGCAACCCCGACCGGACGGTGCTGTCCATCAAGCGTTACATGGGTACCAACCATAAAGTGATCATCGATGGCAAGGAATATACCCCCCAGGAAATTTCTGCCATGATTCTTTCCAAACTAAAGGCAGACGCAGAAGCCTACCTGGGTGAGACCGTTACCCAGGCAGTGATCACCGTGCCCGCCTATTTCAGTGATGCCCAGCGCCAGGCCACCAAGGATGCCGGTAAGATTGCCGGTCTGGAGGTGTTGCGCATCATCAACGAACCCACAGCGGCGGCCCTGGCCTATGGCCTGGACAAAGGAGAGGACCAGACCATTCTGGTTTTTGACCTGGGCGGCGGTACCTTTGACGTATCCATTCTGGAGCTGGGCGACGGCGTCTTTGAAGTGAAGGCCACCAGCGGCAACAACCGCCTGGGCGGCGATGATTTTGACCAGCGTGTCATTGATTACCTTGCCGTTGAATTTAAAAAGGACACCGGCATCGACCTGACCAAAGACAAAATGGCCATGCAGCGCCTGAAAGAAGCCGCCGAAAAGGCCAAAATCGAACTGTCTGGGGTGGTTACCACCAACATTAACCTGCCCTTTATTTCCGTCGGTTCTGACGGTCCTGTGCACCTGGACATCAACTTAACCCGGGCCAAATTTGATGAACTGACCGCCGACCTGGTGGAAAAAACCATGGGTCCCACCCGCCAGGCGTTGGCCGACTCCGGCTGGATGCCAAGGATATCCACAAAGTTCTGCTGGTGGGTGGTTCCACCCGTATCCCGGCTGTTCAAGAGGCCATTCGGAAGTTCCTGGGCAAAGAGCCCCATAAGGCATTAACCCGGACGAGTGCGTTGCCATCGGGGCTGCCATTCAGGCCGGTGTGCTGGCCGGTGAAGTGAAGGATGTACTGCTGCTGGACGTAACACCCCTGTCCCTGGGCATTGAGACCCTGGGTGGCGTGTTTACCCGCCTGATTGAACGCAACACCACCATTCCCACTTCCAAGAGCCAGATTTTCTCTACTGCCGCCGACAACCAGACCTCGGTAGAGATTCACGTGCTGCAGGGTGAACGGCCCATGGCTGCGGACAACAAGACCCTGGGCAGATTCCAACTGACCGGCATTCCTCCGGCGCCCCGTGGTGTGCCGCAGATTGAAGTGAAGTTTGATATTGACGTCAACGGCATTGTTTCCGTATCCGCCAAAGACATGGGGACCGGTAAAGCCCAGAGCATTTCCATTACCGCTACCGGCGCCCTTTCTGAGGATGACATTAACAGAATGGTCAATGAAGCCGAGAAATTCGCTGAAGAAGACAAGAAACGGAAAGAAGCCGTGGAAGTGAAAAACCAGGCCGATTCCATGATTTATCAGGCCGAGAAAACCATCAAGGACTTGGGAGATAAAGCCGATAAAACCAAGGTAGAAGCGGTCCAAAAAGCCATTGAAGAACTGCGCACAGTAATGAACGGCAATGATATTGATCAAATTAAGAACAAATTAGAAGAACTTACCAAACCCCTTTACGAACTGACCTCCGCCATGTACCAGCAGCAGGCCCAGCAGGATCCCCAGGGCGGCTGCGCCGGCGGCAGCTGTGGCGGTAACGCGCAAAAGGACAATGTTGTTGACGCAGATTATGAAGTAAAAGACGACAACAAGTAGAGCGTTGTAATATAATAAAGTAGTGTTGCCGGATTACAGGGGAATGGTTATTCCCCTGTAATTTATGAATGTAAGGTGGTGAAACATGGCTAAGCGTGACTACTATGAGGTGTTAGGTGTGCCGAGAGGTGCCACCCAGGAGGAGATTAAGAAAGCTTACCGCAAGCTGGCCCGCCAGTACCACCCGGATGTCTACCAGGGCAGCAAAGAGGAAGCGGAGGCCAAATTTAAGGAAATTGCCGAAGCTCACGCTGTATTAAGCGACCCTGACAAGCGGGCGGCCTATGACCAGTTCGGCCACGCCGCCACCGACGGCCAGGGCTTTGGCGCCGGTGGCTTTGGCGGTTTTGGCGCCGACTTTGGCGGGTTGGGCGATATTTTTGATATGTTCTTTGGCGGCATGGGACGGCAGCGTACCGGCCCGCAGAAAGGGAACGATTTGCGGGTTAACCTGGAGGTTTCCTTTAAGGAAGCAGCCTTTGGTGTGGAACGGGATATCCAGGTGCCCCGCACCGAAACCTGTGACACCTGTAACGGCAGCGGCTCCGCACCGGGCAGCAGACCCAAGACCTGTGACGTATGTCAAGGTACCGGGCAGGTCCAATACGCCTCCAACACCCCCTTTGGCCGTATTGTCCAGAGCCGCACATGTGAGGAGTGCCACGGCACCGGAAAAATCATCGAAAGACCCTGCCCCACCTGCCGGGGCGCCGGTCAGATTCGAAAAACCAAAACCCTGCATGTTAAAATTCCCGCCGGGGTGGATGACGGCTCCCGCCTGCGCCTGAGCGGTGAAGGGGAAGCCGGTCTCAGGGGCGGCCCGCCGGGGGATCTTTACGTATACATTCTGGTCCGCCCCCACAAGTTCTTCAGAAGAGAGGGCAATGAGGTTGTCTGTGACATTGACATTTCCTTTGCCCAGGCGGCGCTGGGAGATGTTATTGAAGTACCTACCCTGGACGGTACGGCCGATCTCAGGCTGCCCGAGGGAACCCAGACAGGCACGATTTTCCGCATTAAGGGCAAGGGGATCCCCTACCTCAACGGCAGCGGCCGTGGCGACCAGCATGTCCGCGTCAAGGTGGCAACACCCACCAAGCTGAGTGAAAAACAAAAGGAACTGCTGCGTGAATTTGCCCGGCTAAGCGGCGAAAAAAGCCCCAAGGGGGCTGACAAGAACATCTTTGAAAAAATGAAAGATGCTTTTATGGATAGACTAATAGACTAATACTGCATTTCTTTGTGGTCTAGTTGTTAGACTAATGCTGTATTTCTCTGGGGTCTTGTTTTCAGGACCCGTAAGCAGTGCCCTTTAGTCTAGCAACTGGACCCTAAAGCAATGCTTATAAGTCTAAAGCTACTGAACAACAGTCATATACACAAGTATCTATTACCTGTAAGCTCTCGGTAGGGAGGAGAACTGTTTTGAACTGGCTCGAAATCGCTGTCCATGTGCCCCATGAGGGGATTGACATGGTAAGCAATATTTTTGATGAACTGGGTGCCGGCGGGGTTGTCATTGAAGACCCCGCCTTAATTTCTAGGTACATTGAAGCCAATATTTGGGACCATTACGAATTCCCGCCGGAGGTTCTCAACCGGCCCATGCCCATGGTCAAGGCCTACTTGCCCGAAGGCCCGGAGTTGGAGGACAAGCTGGTGCTGCTGCAGGAAAGGCTGGCCGGGCTGCCCCTAGGGTCAGCACCAAAGGTTGAAACGGCAAGGGTGGCGGAAGAAGACTGGGCCACCGCCTGGATGGCCTACTACAAGCCGGTGGAAATTGGGCGTAAACTGGCGGTAAAGCCAGCTGGGAAGAATATACCCCGCCGGACGGTCGAGTGGTTTTGGAACTGGACCCCGGCATGGCCTTTGGCTGCGGTAATCACCCCACCACCACCATGTGCATGGAGTTTCTGGAGGGAATTATAAAAGGCGGCGAGACGGTTGCGGATGTGGGAACCGGTACAGGGATTCTGGCCATTACCTCCGCCAAACTAGGTGCCGCCAGGGTATTTGCCGTAGACCTGGATGAAGTGGCGGTCAACGTGGCAAGGGAAAATGCGCGGTTGAATAAAGTTGAGGATAAGGTAGAAGTTCTCCACGGCAACCTGTTGGACCAAGTGAACCGGCCGGTGGACATTGTCATCGCCAATATTGTGGCCAACGTGATTATCGTCCTGGCACCGGATGTGCTAAGAATTCTCAAACCTGGGGGTACTTTTATTACCTCAGGAATCATTCGGAACCGGGCGGAGGAAGTTAAGGAGAAGCTGGAGCAGACCGGATTTAAGGTTTTAGAGCGCAAGGAAGACGGGGAATGGGTGTCTTACCTTAGTGTTTGGGAGGGATAAAATTGCCCCGGTTTTTTGTCCAACCTGAACAAATTAAAGAAACCACAGCCATTATCACCGGGCCGGATGTCAAGCATATCACCCGGGTACTGCGCATGGCCGTGGGAGATCCCCTGACCGTTCTGGATGGCACAGGGGCTGTTTACCAGGCAGAGATTCGTGAAATAAATAAAGAAGAAATCCTTTGCCGGCTGCTGGGACAAGAAAAGGCGGACTCCGAACCGCATCTCAAAGTGACACTGGTCCAGGGGCTGCCCAAAGGCGATAAAATGGAAACCATTATTCAGAAGAGTACCGAGCTGGGGGTGCACCGGATTATTCCCCTGGCAGCGGCCCGGTCGGTGGTTAAATTGGAGGGCAAAAAGGTGGCCGAGCGTCAGGAACGCTGGCAGCGGGTGGCCATGGAAGCCGCCAAACAGTGCCGCCGGGCCGGTGTTCCGGAAGTACAACGGCTTTGTCGCTGGGACGAAGTACTGGCCGGCATCCCACTGGGCGCACTGGTATTGATGCCCTGGGAGGACGAAAGACAGCAATCCCTTAAGGAGGTCCTGCAAAACGTGGCAGCGCCCTCCGAGGTTTACCTGTTCATCGGTCCGGAGGGCGGTTTTACACCGGAAGAGGCAGCGCGGGCCAGGGAGCAAGGCTTTCATAGTGTCACATTGGGACACCGTATTCTGCGCACCGAAACGGCCGGGCCGGCGGCCTTGACCATGGTGCTGTATCATTACGGGGAACTGGGTTAGGAGGTTAGTCGATGTCTAAAACCGCCGCCATCTATACCCTTGGCTGCAAGGTCAACCAGTATGAATCTTCCGCCATCGGTGACCTGTTCCGTCAGGCCGGTTACGTAATTGTGGACTTTGAGCAGCCCGCCGATGTCTATGTCATCAATACCTGCACCGTGACCCACCTGGGGGACCGCAAGTCAAGGCAAATCATTCGCAGGGCAGCCAAACAAAACCCGGCGGCGGTGATCGTGGTTACGGGCTGCTACGCCCAGACTTCTCCGGGGGAAGTGCTGGAGATTCCCGGCGTGGACCTGGTGGTAGGAACCAGGGATAAGAGCAGGATTGTCAAACTGGTGGAGGCCCATTCCGGGGAAAGGGGACCTGTGAATGCCGTTGTAGACGTAATGGCAAGCGATTGTTTCGAAGAACTTCCGGTGCCCGCCGAACAGGGGAAAACCCGGGCCTTTCTTAAAATTCAGGAAGGGTGCAACAGTTTTTGTGCCTACTGCATCATTCCCTATGCCCGTGGCCCCGTGAGAAGCCGCCTGCCGGAAAATGTCCTCCGTTCTGCAACAGAGCTGGTCAATCAGGGTTTTCAAGAAGTTGTTTTGACCGGTATTCACATCGGGGCCTATGGCCAGGATTTTCACGGTCAGAACATTAATTTGGGCTGGCTGGTGGAACGCCTGGCGAAAGTACCGGGACTCACCAGACTGCGGCTGGGTTCGGTGGAACCCCATGACATTAATGATGCCCTCATCGAGCCGTGGCCAATAACGCCAACGTTTGCCGCCACCTGCATATCCCGCTGCAGAGCGGGGACGACGAAATCCTGGCCAGGATGAAACGCCGCTACAATACCCGCCAGTTTGAGGAATTAATCATACGGATTTACAGGACCATTGAAGGAGTTGCCATTACCAGCGATGTTATCGTGGGATTTCCCGGAGAAAAGGAGCTTCATTTCCAGAATACCTTGAATACGGTGGGCAAGTTAGGATTTGCGGGCATTCACGTTTTTAAATACTCGCCTCGCAAGGGGACCCCGGCGGCGGAAATGCCTGATCAAGTTTCGCCGGAGGAAAAAGAAGATCGCAGCAAAAGGCTGATTGAGCTGGGGAACCGGTTGGCCCATGAGTATGCCGGGCGGCAGCTGGGCAAGGACCTGCAGGTACTGGCAGAGCAGCCCTATGAGAAGGATGATAAACTGTTTGAGGGCCATACGGATACCTATCTCAAAGTAATATTCCCCGGTGAGAAAAATTTGCGGGGGAAACTTGTTACCGTACATATTGAAGAAGTACAGGGATCCCTGGTAAAAGGCAGAATTATTTAACAGGGTTGCAGGATAATATTGAGGGCGTGTTGAATAAACTTTTAGAAAAGACTATGTTTATATAGTTTATTTTGCCCTGGGGGGAGGTGTAGTTGGTGCAAAACTGCCTCTTTTGTAAAATCATTGCCGGGGAAATACCGTCCCAGGTGGTATATCAAGATGATAGGGTCTTTGCTTTCAAGGACATCGCACCTGTAGCTCCGGTACATGTATTGATTATCCCCAAGAAACACATTTCCACTCTCGAGGACCTGAACCCCGAAGATGCAGAGATAATGGGCCACATACTCGTCACTGCATCCAAATTGGCCAGGGAACTGGGATTGGAAAAGGGATACCGGGTGGTTTCCAATTGTAAAGAAGAGGGAGGCCAAACGGTGTACCATGTTCACTTCCACCTGATCGGGGGAAGAAAGATGCAATGGCCTCCGGGTTAAGAGGTTATTGACTGTTTGGAGAGTTTGCGTTATAATTAAATGGTATTGTATTTTTGCAATTTTTACATCAATATATATTCGTACAGATCCAAGGTCTTATGGTTTGGCGGAGGGAGGGAAA
>NZ_AWQQ01000143.1 GCF_002607855.1 Desulforamulus profundi | reverse complement strand
GCGGATCTTCGATTGCTTCGTATTGACGCTTATGGACAATTTTTGGGATATCATACTCCTCTCTCAGCCATCGAATATAGTTTCTGACTGTGCCTTCGCAAACGTTGGTAGAGAATTTTTTCTCCATTAGCCAGTCCAGCACCTGGGCTGCCGACAAATCGGGRTATGTTTTGAGCCAGCCCGCTATCTCCAACTTATATTCATCCAGTTTCTTTTRTCTGGTTTGGCTGTCACGGTTAATTCTTTCCAGGTCATCCGTTGTGGCGYTTAAATGTGCGTAAACCGTGTTCCGGCAGATACCCAGCCTCCTGGCAATTTGAGAGACGTTCAATCCCATTTCTTTAAGTGACTGAATCTCGTAGTACATCTTCCACCTTTCTCTATTGTTCATAATTTCCTCCCGCCCATGATGAAGTGGTTTGAATAATTTCCAGTTCCATCATAGCCGAAAAGGAGGATTTTGGTATATAGTGTTCATTCTTATTTGTTGAAATTTGTTGATTTTATTTTATCAGTTACAGAAGTCCATCAGCCGATTTGCTCATAACACGCTGGACTGTTTGAAATATATCCGGCAGCTAGATGAAAAACTGGTCAGGCGGTTGGTTGAGAAAATTACGGTGTTTGAGGATGAGCTTGATGTGGAATTTAAGTCTGGTGTTGATTTTAATATTGAAATATAGGGCAAAATGATGACCGTCAGTTAAGGGGAAAACTCCTTGATTGGCGGTTTATTTTATTTGTAGGAAAGTTGTGCCAACATATTCAAAAAATTTTCAATTAGTTATTGACATATGTCAGAAACGGCATATAATAAGAATTGAAAACGACATATGTCATAAACTATAAGGAGGTGAATCATATGCCAAGAAGAGATGGAACTGGCCCAATGGGGCTTGGGTCAATGACTGGAAGAGGTTTAGGATTTTGCACTGGTGCAAATGCAGTGAAATATGGTGCTGGTCTTGGACTTGGTTTAGGACTTGGTTGCAGGCGTGGCTTAGGACGAGGTTTCGGGAGAAATTTTGCAGTAGATCAGACTTCTTCTAAAACACAAAAAGAGCTGCTCCAAGAACAAAAAGATCTGCTTCAAAGCCGACTCGAAGTTATTGACAAGCAACTGGAAAATTTGTAAAGGACAGCAGAAGTAACCGGAGGACGCTCTGGTTATTTCTGTCGCAAATTGAGGTGAAAGATTTATGCCAAGACCAAGAAAATGGAGAAAAGTTTGTTGTTTACCTGAAAGCAGCCGATTTGGGCCTCTTGATTCTCCGGCAAATACGGAGAATTTTGTCAATATGACAGTAGACGAATATGAGACTATAAGGCTGATTGACTTAGAAGGATTTACCCAGGAAGAGTGTGCCAGCCAAATGAATATAGCACGAACAACAGTTCAGGGTATTTATAATGACGCAAGAAAAAAACTTGCAGAGTTTCTGGTAAACGGGAAAGTGCTATGGATCGAGGGCGGAGAATACCAGCTTTGTGATGGTTATGGTAAGTCTTGTGGCGGCGGTGGTTGTCGCAGACATAGATGTGGTAGAGGTTTTATGGATGATGAGGATAGAGGTGAGTGATCATTTATTCTGAGAAAGTAATTGAACATTTTATGTGTCCTCAAAATGCATATAGTATGCCTGATGCAGATGCTGAAGGAAGCTCTGGAGATCCAGCTTGTGGAGACGCACTAACGGTTTATATTAGAGTCAAAGATAATTGCATTAAGGAGATTAGCTATCTTGTGTTTGGATGTTGCGCATCGATTGCTACCTCAAGCATGACATCTGTATTGGCGAAAGGTAAAAGCTTAGATGATGCATTAAAAATCACTGAAGAGGATATTATTGAGGCTCTTGATGGCCTTCCTGAAAATAAAGTGCATTGCTCAAATTTGGGTGTGAGCGCTTTGCACAAAGCTATTAATAATTATTATGAGAAAACAAGTAGAATGGAGGAACACTTATGAAAATAGCAATACCGGTAGACGATAATTCCATGGATACGTGTGTGTGCCAGTCTTTTGGACGCACCACATATTTCCTTATTTATGATACTGAGACAAAAGAAAGTGTATTCATCGACAACAGCGCAGCAGCCAGCCAAGGTGGTGCTGGGATTAAAGCTGCGCAGACGATTGTGGATAACAAAGTAAGTGCTTTACTTACGCCACGCTGCGGAGAGAATGCCGCAGAGGTGATCAAAGCTGCCGATATCAAAATATATAAGACAATGGATGCTTCTGTTAAGGATAACATCAACGCATTCATTGACGGAAAACTTTCTTTGTTAGAAGAGATTCATGCCGGATTTCATAACCATGGAGGCAAATAATATGAGGATAGCTGTGCTTAGCGGCAAGGGCGGCACAGGAAAGACATTGGTATCGGTAAATTTAGCTTCAGCAGCGAAAGAATCCATCTATATAGACTGTGACGTTGAAGAGCCGAATGGGCATTTATTTTTCGAGCCCGAGGGTGTCAAAGAGGAAGAAGTAGTAATCAAGATTCCTACTGTAGATGAACAGCTTTGCAATGGATGCCGTACTTGTATTGATTTTTGTAAATTCAATGCATTAGCCTACATTAGCGGCAAATTGAGAGTCTTTGATGAGGTTTGCCATTCCTGTGGAGGGTGTGTGTTGCTTTGCCCTGAAAAAGCTCTGTCGGAAAAAGAAAAGGTTATCGGGAAAGTTCAAAAAGGTGTTTCAGATAATGTGACTGTAAATACAGGGATATTGAACACCGGTGAAGCATCGGGTATCCCAATTATAAAGAAGCTACTGAATGAAAATAGGTCTGAGAAAGAGAAACTGACCTTTATTGATTGTCCACCCGGAAGTATAATGGATAAAGAAAACTAGACAAAAAAACAGCTTTATTTAAGGTGGATCGTTGCCGTGAGAAAATCATATTCTGGGGAGTTCAAAGCCAAGGTTGTACTGGAAATTCTCAAGGAAGAGAAAACCATATCCCAGATTGCTTCAGAGTATGGGATTCATCCAAATCAATTGCTTAAATGGAAAAAAGAGGCAATAAGATCTCTGGCAGAAGTTCTTGAAGATGGTCGTAGA
>NZ_AWQQ01000142.1 GCF_002607855.1 Desulforamulus profundi | reverse complement strand
TAGATAAATAGCGACCCTTGATTTCAGGGTGTTTATCACTTTTAACAACAGCGTTGGCGCACTGTACCAAAAGTGGCTTGATATAAACACCGGCACGGGATATGCGAACAGAATGTTTCTTGCCAGCACTCTCGTTGTTTTGAGGAGTCACTCCTGCCCAGGAACACAAGTGTTTGGCTGTAGGGAACACAGACATATCAACACCGATTTCCCCCTGTGTTAGGATAGTTGTCATAGACCTCTAAATAAACTATAGTAAGAAAAGTACCATTACTGAGGAGGAAGCTATGACAAGATACAGTGATGAATTCAAGTACTCCATTATCAAAAGAATGATGCCACCCAATAATGAATCTGTTAATTCCATCGCAAGAGAAACAGGTCTTTCAGAGGGCACGCTACACAGCTGGAAGAAAAAGGCCAGAGCCAACGGCATAGCAGTTCCAGGCGGTGAGCCTGAAGCAGAAAAATGGMGCACACAGGATAAATTCTTAATTGTTGTTGAAACAGCATCCTTAAGCGAGATTGAATTAGCAGAATACTGCCGCTCTAAAGGTCTCTTTGTTGAACAGGTGGAGGCCTGGCGGGATGCCTGTATGCAGGCCAATGGTGGCGTAGCCAACAGGCTGCCCAACTACAAAAGGATCTTCGCCAAAAGGACCGAGAGCTTAAGGACCTCCAAAAGGAACTTAAACGGAAAGAAGCTGCACTTGCTGAAACTGCTGCACTCCTGGTTCTAAGAAAAAAGGCCCAAGCGATCTGGGGGGACCCCGAGGACGACTGATCAGTGTCTCAGATCGCAAAAAAGTTATTTCACTGATCAAAGAAGCTGTTGCTAACGGGGCCAGGGAAMCARYGGCTTGTAAGGTGCTTGGAATATCTCAGCGTACTCTGCAACGCTGGAGAAGCAGTCTATCACCTGATGAAGACCAGCGTAAACATGCCAAACGAAAGCCTGCAAACAAACTTAGTCCAGATGAAAGAGAAGCCATAATAAAAACAGCGAATCAACCTGAATTCAAAAGTTTACCACCCAGTCAAATTGTACCTAGACTAGCTGATGAAGGCATTTATATAGCTTCTGAGTCAACATTTTACAGAGTCCTGAAAGAAAACAATATGCAATACCATCGGGGAAGAGCTAAAAACCAGGTTCAAAACCCATTTCAACACATTGTGCCACCGGACCTAATCAAGTCTGGATGTGGGATATTACCTACCTTCCGGGACCTGTTAAGGGCATCTATTTCTATCTATATCTCATATTGGATTTGTTCAGCCGCAAAATAGTTGCTTGGGATATATGGACCGAAGAATTATCTGAGAACGCCAGTATATTAGTACGGCGGGCAATAATATCTGAAAAACGCACGTTAGTTAACCAGCCATTAGTCTTGCATTCAGACAACGGCAGCCCTATGAAAGGGGCAACCCTACTGGAAACCCTCTATCAGTTGGGGATAACTCCATCAAGAAGCCGCCCTAGAGTAAGCAACGACAACCCATACGCTGAATCCATCTTCCGTACATGCAAATACCGCCCTAATTACCCTACCAAAGGATTTGTAACACTAACTGAGGCAAGGCAATGGGTGCTAACATTTGTAACATGG
>NZ_AWQQ01000141.1 GCF_002607855.1 Desulforamulus profundi | reverse complement strand
TCCAGGGTGTCAAATTCGCTGACATCCTTGGCAAGTTCATCATCCAGCGGGGCCAGTTCCTTACGTTTAATTTCTTTCACGGTTACTTTAAAGGTTGCAGGTTTGCCGGCCAGGTTTTCTGCATGGTATTCCTCGGGGAAGGTTACGTTGACATCTTTTTCTTCGCCTACTTTTACTCCGATGAGCTGGTCTTCAAAGCCGGGAATAAAGGTACCGGAACCGATGGTCAGAGAATAATTTTCGGCAGTGCCGCCTTCAAATGCTTCGCCGTCTACATAACCGGCAAAATCAATGATGGTTACATCGTCCTTTTGTACTTCTCCTTCTTCTACGGTAACCAGTTTGGCATGGCGGTTTTGCAGACGCTCCAGTTCTTTCTGTACATCTTCATCGGAGACTTCTGTGGTAGGACGCTTTACTTCCAAACCTTTATATTCGCCAAGGGTCACTTCCGGTTTGACCTCCACGGTGGCTTTAAAAATAAGAGGCTTACCCGGTTCACCCTGCACAATGTCAATTTTAGGCTGGTCGATGGGCTCCGTTTCGGTTTCCTTGATGGCTTGCATGTAGCTTCGGGGACGATCATTTCGGCGGCTTCCCCAAACAGAGTCTCTTTTCCTACATAACGTTCAACCATTGCCCTAGGCGCTTTCCCTTTACGGAAACCGGGAATGTTCACCTGCTTAACGACTCTCTGGTAGGCTTTGTTCATTGCCTGTTCCAGTTTTTCTGTCTCTACCTCAATTTCTAAAAGGACGGTGTTTTTTTCTATCCTTTCTGCTGTGGCCTTCATTTTACAGTGCTCCTCCTTAAATACATGTTTTGTTTGATAAAGCTTTTATTTTACTGAAATACACCCTCCCATAGCCTGCAACCTTAGTCCTTATAGTGTAACCCAATACGGGCATGACACTGTATTTAGTTCTACGAAGGTTGTCCAACTCCTGCCCGGAGTCAAATCATTTCCAGCCAAAAAGGGCAATTTTTTCCAGCTGCCTCGATAATTAAAATACCAGGGCAGAACCCTGGCCACTGTATATCATTACAATTATACCATAATGTTAACGGTTTGCAAAACATTTGCTCAGAGAATGTTCGTTCCATTTGGTTTGACAACAGAACATTTGGTTATCAAATTTAATCATGTATACATTAAAGATAATTGAAAAAACGCAGAAATTTGTGCTAATATAGAAGTAACGGAGGATTAAAACCATGTCAAATACTTGTTCTGTTTGTAATCATCCAGCAAGCCGGATATTGGAATGCCCCATTTGCGGTGACGACGTATGCCTGTCGTGTTATGAACAATGCAACGTATGCGGGCAGTGGGTCTGCCACAGGCACATCATCTGCGTTTATAAAAAGGTTCATCTTTGTACCGATTGTTATGCCAATCAATTGCGAGATACCGACTGAAGCCGGAGGATTGTTCCCCCGGCTCTTAAATTTATTTTGCCTCCCGGGAGATGATAAGGGTAAATAATTTAAGGTTAAGCAGTAATGTTTAACCATAGGAGGGTCACCTTTCCATAGGCTCTTACGTATAATGGAGTAAGATTGTTAAGGGAGGTTAGACCCTATGTCCGACGAATTAAAAGAAACAGAAAATCCGGAGACCGCCAGTGAAGAAAACTCCGACGTTATTTCATCTTCATTTTTTAAAAGACGCGGGTTGCTTGTGGAGTTTGAATTTGTAACCCTCCAACCAAGTAACACCAGCGGTGCAACGTCTATTCCTCTTACTACAACCCCGACTACCATCGCTTCTCTAACGGGTGATGATGCTTTAAACATTTTTGTTGTATGCAGCCGGGTATGGTTAACTGCCACGGTTGGCTGGCAGGCCATTACCAATGTAGGAAACAAGGTCGATGTTCTGTTTAAAATCTTTAGAGATGCTCCTGTTACCGGTCCATTAATTTTCAGCTGCCGTCAAAGCGCCAATGCTGCGGAAGAAAATTTTGAGACCACCACTTTTACCCATGTAGATTTGCCGCTGATTCCCCTTAACCCCTGTGATGATTTTCATCATCCTGAGAAGGTTAGTTATTTCTTAACAGCCGAACTGCCATTAGCAGGCAGCCAGGCTAACGTTATCGGTCCGATTACTTTTACGGGAGCACAAATTCTACCAAATTTTAAATAAAAACTCTCTGCTACAATGGAGAAGCACCATCCTTTACAAAAGAAAAAGTCCGAGGAATGATCCTTGGACTTTTTTCTTTTGCTGGTGCGGATGAAGGGACTTGAACCCCCACGCCTTGCGGGCACCAGATCCTAAGTCTGGCGCGTCTGCCAATTCCGCCACATCCGCATGTATTTTTTGTTTAAACATAGAAAATGGTGACCCATCCGCGACTCGAACGCGGGACACCCTGATTAAAAGTCAGGTGCTCTACCGACTGAGCTAATGGGTCACGTAAAGATGGCTGGGGCGGCTGGATTCGAACCAACGAATGCCGATTCCAAAGACCGGTGCCTTACCGCTTGGCGACGCCCCAGTATATTTATATGAATAATATGGGGTGGATAATGGGACTCGAACCCACGGCCTCCAGAGCCACAATCTGCGCTCTAACCAGCTGAGCTATACCCACCACAACAACTTTGTCGACTCGCACAAATTATGTTACCAAAATGTTAAGATGTTGTCAAGCTTATTTCAACAAGGTATTCTTTGTCATTTGATGCTGCTTTTTCCTGACACTTTAGCCACACTGCCGTGAACAATTATTGATTATATACAGGTTGATATTCATTGTCAACGGGTAAGATGAAAAAATAACCCTTAAGGATTTTCCAATTCAAGTGAATTCAAGTGGGGACGGTTCTTGACTTGAATTCATCGTTTTCAAATTCAAGTCAAGTCGAGTAGATGTGGGCCTCTCGGGTTTTAGGAGACGCTTTGTTTTCCGTTGACTGCGCCGGTTCAGCCATTTAAAGATAAATTTTATTACTTTATCTCTAAAGTTCTGTACAGAGCGCAGGTTATCAGTGATGGCCTAGTATTGATAGTATCCTTTCAATTTGCGACATAACTGATCCATTAATACCTTGACCGGCAGGTGCCGATTGTCCCGTAACCATTCTTTCACCCGAAG
>NZ_AWQQ01000140.1 GCF_002607855.1 Desulforamulus profundi | reverse complement strand
CACCGGCAGTTAAGAAAGGTGACAAAAACCAAAACTGCCTACCCAACGGATGATGCTTTGAAAAAGATTATTTACCTGGCAACAGAATCAATCTCAAAGAAGTGGACTATGCCAATCCGGGAATGGAGGAATTGTATCTCCCAACTTGCAATTTACTTTGGGGATAGAATTCAGCTAGGGATTGCCTAAAAAACAATGGGTTAGGTAACGGGTTTATCGCTTATCGAAAGTTTTACATTATTTAAAGTTGAGTGCAATTACCCACGAAAATGCAGGAAAACCGCAAGCTCAACTTTAAATAATCAAATTCACTGCAACGACTTCAGGAATTCAAGCATTGCCGATTTTTCGCTGTCATCGAAATACTCTGTATCGCCTGTCAAATCAGACGATGCCTTGCCGATTGCATTCCGGACAACTTCGGGATTGTTTTTCGCATACCTCTCGGTTGTCACTACAGATGCGTGTCCAAGAAAATCCCGGATGTAATAGATATTTGCACCGCCTTGAATCAAGTGGCTGGCTTTGGTACTCCGCAGCAAATGGGGAGAGATGGACACATGAAACATATCCGGATGAATCTGCTTCCCCATCTCCACATATTTTTTGAGGATGTAGGAAACACCCACGGTTGTCAGCTTTTCGTGGCTTCGGTTTTCAAACAAATATTGTTCCGTTTTGCTGATTCGATTTTCCTTGATATACCCCTGTAATATATCAGATGTCTTTTGTGTGATAGGAACGACTCTCGTCTTGTTACCTTTTCCAAACAGTTTTACGGTCGGAGTTTTCCCAAAGGAAATATCTCCAGCTTTAAGCTCAACCAATTCACCAGCGCGTGCTGCGGTATCGTAAAGAAGCAGTAAAAGARTAAGATTCCTGCGGCCATGCTTGGTTTGGATATCCGGCATAGAGAACAGCACTTCCATTTCTCCAGCAGATAAATATTTAGGGGGCAGTCGGGGTCTTCTTCTCTGGTATGGACAGGATATCACAGCAAAGAGCGGTATAAACAACCGATTCAGACCGAATGTACTGAAACAGTGATTTGAGTGCGGATAAACGCTGGTTTCTGGTTGCTGCTGAATTATTCCTGCTGGCTTCCAACCAGAGCAAGTAATCATCCACAACTTGCTTGTCTATTCTGTCCAATGACAGTTTCTCATATGGAATCCCCCTCTCACTTTTGCAGAACTGATATAACAGCATCAGCGAACAGCTGTAAGAGGAGATCGTATTGGGGCTCAATCCTCTTTGGAGTGGGAGGTACTTCATAAAGTACGAATAGATATAGTCAGCAAAGTCAGGTTTTGACTGCTTAGACATCAAACGTCACCTCCGGTACACAGGCATCCAAAAAAGGTGCGCCAGCAGTCGTGATGTTTGAATAGTCAAATTCCGGAAGGTGAATATACCTCTCAGTATCTTTAATGTTGGTATGACCTGCGTATGCCGCTATGATCGGCATAGTAGTGTACAGGTCCAGCCCAAGCTCCCCGGTCATTCTCGCATATGAGTGAACAATAAATGTGTGCCGAATAAAATCCAAACGTCTGGATTTTCTTCGTTATCAAAACTTAAATAAAATCCAAACCTTTTTTGGATAGCATTTAATTATTGGTGGATTCACTAAAAAAAGGTTTGGATATTTTACTAAAGTTATATACTCCTTATATCAARTATATAAGGAGGACGCATATATGAATGTGCAAAATTTACGGGAGAACTATCCCAGACTCATTTCCTACATGACAGAGAACGGTTATTCAGAATCGYATGTAGTCAGATTCAGGAGAGAGATTAAACGAATCCTTCTTTTGTCGGATTCAAAAGGTTGGAAATCCTATACGGATGTTTATCTGGCTTATACCAAAACATCCCATTCCCCATCCTATCTCCGTAACAAGCGGACAATTATCGGAGCGATTGAAAACTTTGACATCTTTGGGCAATGTCCGGACGGCAGACGCAGGCATGGAATCTTAAGAAGGACCGGATACAATTCTTTGCCCGAGGAATTCAAATCTGTCATTGACTGTTATTGCAAGACTGAAAGAACAAGGGGCAAAAAGGAATCGACCATCTATACAGAGTCACATAACGCCACCTCGTTCTTATTATCGCTACGACACAAAGGCATGGATACTCTGGAGAAGATTACGGAAAAGGCAGTAATTGACGTGTTTGCATCTCCCGACGGTAAAGTATCACGAAGCTGCTCTTATAAGAAAAATATTGCAGCTGTATTCAAGGCATGTGCTCCTTTCTTCCCCGAAGGTACCTGCACAAGGGTTTTGTCCTTCCTGCCAGCGCTCCGGGAAAAGAGGATGAACATTCAGTACCTTACATCTGAGGAAGTTAGCCGGATCAAGGCTGCATTGACAGCGGAAGAATCGTCCCTTTCCCTTCGGGACAAAGCAATTGGGCTACTCACCCTGTACACAGGTCTGCGGTGCTGCGACATCGCCGCCCTGACTATGGATTCTATAGACTGGACAAATGACCGACTTCACATCAGACAGCAAAAAACGGATGTTCCCTTGGAATTGCCCCTCACTGCGGTTGTAGGCAATGCCATCTATGACTATCTAACCAAGGAGCGCCCTCAGGTTGACCATCTGGAAATCTTCATTTCCCAATGTCACCCATATGCCGGACTGAAAAGCAGAAGCCTGTCCAATGTCGCCAATAAGATCATGAAAGCCGYAAATGTGAGGGGCGCAAATGGTGACAGGAAAGGCTTTCATATTTTCCGGCACCATCTTGCAACGACACTTCTGGGAAACGGAATCCCACAGCCAGTGATCAGCAGGGCACTGGGGCATTCTTCCCCTGCCTCGCTGGACACTTACTTGAGCGCAGATTTTCACACCTTAAGGAATGTTCGCTCAGCATAGAACAGTTCCCCTTGCGGAAGGGGGTGTCGGTATGAAGC
>NZ_AWQQ01000139.1 GCF_002607855.1 Desulforamulus profundi | reverse complement strand
TATTATTTGCAGAAGCCATTAACGAAATGCAGTGGCAGGTAGACTAAGATATTTCCATTTGAGGGAAACGCTGTTTTAACGCTGTTTTATAAAAGATCGTTGCTTTTTAAGAACCCGTGAGTTGCATAGTGTCATCTTTACATTCACTATGCAGAGCGTGCATTCACGGTTTAGTAAAAACCTGCAGGTTTTTACCTATGATTGGCAAATAAGGTATCCAATCAAATACATCAATGTAACAATTTTTACAAAACATCCTTTTATAAATAAATCTTATTTTCCTTGATGTATTGTTCCACCGGCTCCGGCAGCAGGTATTTAATACTCCTGCCTTCCCTCACCCTTTGCCGTATATCACTGGAAGAAATAGACAAAGCCGGCACCTCAAGGGGCAGTGTTTTTTTAAAGATCTCTCCCGGTAAGGATTTCAGTGTTTCTTTAAGGTTGTTCAGATTATAGCCTGGTCTGGTGGCAGCAATGAAAGTACACATGTTCAATAACTTCTCGGCTTCTTTCCAGGTTAGAATCTCAAGAACGGCATCCGCCCCGGTAATGAAATAGACGGTTTCGATCTTATAGATAGATTTTATTTCTTGAACCGTGTCAATGGTATAAGAAAGTCCCTGTCTCTCAATTTCGATGGTGGATACTTCAAAATACCTGTTGCTGGCAGTGGCCAGGCGAGTCATGTTTACCCGGTGATGTGGTTCGGATATTTCCTGACCCATTTTATGGGGAGGCCTGGCCGCAGGGATGAAAATGACCTTTTGAATACCAAACTTCTGGCGAACTTCTTCCGCCACCACCAGGTGTCCGTAGTGGATCGGGTCAAAGGTTCCTCCCATAAGACATATCTGCTTCATGGAATGTTTTCCCTTCTGCCTTCATTACAGTAATTTTAAAGGTTCGTGTGTCAAAAAGCAACAACTTGCAGAGCAAAAAATAACCCTTGCGGTGCAAGGGCCGAAAGAAATGAATATCCGCGTAAATTATTGCTGGGTTTATGATGATCTGAAATTTGAAATTTTATGCAAGATTCTCCTGGTTATGATAAAGGCTGCATTTCCTTCTCCAGCTCCGTAATTGCCCAGGTTATTTTTTCATAGGTCCTTTGCAGCCCCTCGGAAATGACCCTGGTATCCCCGATGACTGCCATAAAATTCGCGTCACCTTCCAGCGGGGAACAATGTGTACATGGAGATGTCCGGGAATGCCGGCCCCCGCCACCTTGCCAAGGTTCATTCCAATGTTAAAACCATGGGGATTGCCAAAGGCCCGGCGCAGAGATTGCACCATAAAGCGGGTCATTTTATTTAATTCCAGGAGTTCCTCCTCTGTCAGTTCGGTGATGTCCCCCACATGCCTTTTCGGTGCAATGAGCAGGTGCCCGTTATTATAGGGGTATAAATTCATGATGACAAAGGTTTTGTCTCCCCGGTAAACCACCAGGTTCTCTTTATCCTCATCAGAGTTTAGTTTTTCACAGAAAATACAGCCGGTCTGTGGCTTGCCGATATAGATAGACCGCCAGGGGGCCCACAAGTTTTCCATCTCAATCATCTCCCGTGTTTAGTTTTAAAACCTATTTCGTTTAAATATGGTAAATCCCTGCTAAGTGCAGCTATTTTCAACCGTATCTTGCAGTGGAAGAGAGTTTTTGATCAACATCCGTTTTAATCTGTTTGCCTTTCAGTATGACAGGGCGGCAACATGGGGAACTTAAGGCATAGATTCTACAGAAAGGACCGACAGCATAGATGACATACCTCCTTTTGCTTGCCAGTCTGGCTATTATTTTGCTCAGCGCAGAGGTCTTTACCAATGGAATTGAATGGTTGGGGAAAAAATTACATCTTTCTGAAGGGGCGGTGGGGAGTCTTTTGGCCGCTGTGGGTACCGCCCTGCCGGAAACCATGATCCCGGTCATTGCCATACTGTTCGGCACAGGAGATATGGCGGAAGATGTAGGCATTGGAGCTATTCTGGGAGCGCCCTTTATGTTGTCCACCCTGGCCCTGGGCATTACGGGTTTTGCCGCTATGACCTGGAAAGTGAAAGGAAAGGCCCGGCAAAGTATGTTTATTGACAGGGAAGTTATGAACCGTGACCTCAAATTTTTTGTGCTGGTCTATGCCGTGGCAGTGGTGGCAGGAATCTTCTCGGACGGTTTTAAACCTCTGGTGGCTTTATTTTTGGTGGCGGCTTATTTTTATTATGTCTACAAGACCCTGCACTGTGAAGGCGGCCAGTGCGAAGCCCATAATCCCTTGTATTTGGCAAGGCGCCACCCGAATCCCGGCATCCCCATTGTTTCCCTGCAGGTGGTCATCGCCTTGATTGGCATTGTGATCGGCGCCCATCTATTTGTCAAAGAAATTGAAGTTTTGGCCTCCATCTGGGGTGTGCCGGCCTTTATTTTGTCCTTAATCATCGCTCCCATTGCCACCGAACTGCCGGAAAAGTTCAACAGCGTCATCTGGGTGCGCCAGGGTAAAGACACGCTGGCCCTGGGGAACATTACCGGCGCTATGGTTTTTCAGAGTTCCCTGATCCCGGCCCTGGGCATCGTGCTGACTCCCTGGAAGTTATCTCCACTGGGCATTCTCTGCGCCGTGCTGGCCCTTGTTGCCGCCGGTACAGTCCTAGTTCTTTTAAATCTACGGAGTGAAATTCGACCCATAACCCTGGCCTTTAACAGCATTTTTTATTTAATCTTTGTGGGCGCGGTGGTGGTGATGTATTAGGATTCAGAAGAAAAAATAGGGTTTGATCGACAGATTAAATCAAAATGGCCCCTGCTAAACCTGCCAGCAGTCCGCTGATGGAGTAGACCAGAATCTTATACCGGTTGGTCTTAATACGCTCAGGCGGGTGGCTTCTTCATTGCCGCCGATGGCATAAATCCTTCAGGGCTACCAGTTGGTCAATGGAAGTGCCGGCGATGTCACGGGTGGCGATAAATTCACCGTCCCTTAAAACGGTCACCCGGTGGCAGATTTGGAACAGTTCCTCCATTCGGTGTGAAATATAGATAATCGAAACGCTCTGATTCACCAGGGACTGCATGATATCAAATAATTTTTCTTTCTCCGCCTCGGTCAAAGCCGCTGTGGGTTCGTCCATAATCAACAACCTGGCTTGCTTGGACAGGGCCTTTGCGATTTCCAGGGCGTAGATTTCATTTTGCTGCACCGAGAAATAAACATCCTTTAATACTTTAAAAATTTTTATTTGAAAATTAAACTACTGTCTCTTACGAGACAGCTATAATTCATCCCAATCTTCATTAGGAATCACTCGTTGTTGCTGTTTAGCAAATATCAACGGCTTTCCCAAACATGCAAAACACCCGCAGTCAATAACTGCGGGTGTTTAAAATTACTCTGGCGACGACCTACTCTCCCRGGGGCTTGCGCCCCGAGTACCATCGGCCCTGGAGGGCTTAACTGCTGTGTTCGGGATGGGAACAGGTGTACCCCCTCCGGTATCGCCACCAGAAAATCTTATGCTTTTGGGTAATTCTTTGGGGTCTAGCCGTCAGCCGTCGGCCATCGGCCTTCAGCTTTTTAGGCTTTTCCCTTTAGCAAACTTTGCATTCCCTGAAAACTGAACAGCTCTTAAGTAAGGTCGTATCTTAAGGAGAAATGATGGTGTTTAGCTCTCACTTCCTACCTCTCACTTCTCACATCTCAAATTAGGTCAAGACCTCGATCTATTAGTACCGGTCGGCTGAACACATTGC
>NZ_AWQQ01000138.1 GCF_002607855.1 Desulforamulus profundi | reverse complement strand
CAAGGGCATAATAGATGCTGTTTTCAGAAACAAGGGGTCTGTTACTCCATTGCTCTAATACATCAATGTCGGTTATAGATAATTGACGTCCTTTTTGCTTTAACATATTAAATTAGCACTCCCTATCTGATGATAGGTATTTATTTCTACAAATATCTCTATTTTCCTTCCTGTTATGCTAAAAATATCTATTTTTGGTTATTATTGTTTGGAGTTTTTCAACAGTCTCCTAGGACTTAAATAAATCTAAAAATAGCCGCACCACCAGGTTGCGGCTATTTTTTAAAAGGAATATAAAGTATAATATAGTTAAATAATTCAAGGAAGACTGATATAATGAGATATTATAAAATAATGTTATTTTTGCTTTGTTTGATATTTATAACGGCTTGTAACTCAAGCATCCTACAGACGTTTCAATAGAAAAGCTAACCGTTGATTCAATGGTATTGTCTAAAAACCAGGATATAACAGAAGTTAATATAACAATAAGAAATGAAACAGGTTATGATTTTTTACCTTCTGGAGTATTTCTAAAGCCATATATCATGACTGAAACAAATGATAACACATATAAAAAAGAACCTACCCCAATACTTTTCGAGGCAGTACTCAATACTACTTCTGAAGATAAGAAATGTTTAACATATAAAGTGTTCTTGCCTAATAGTTTTTTACAACCATTACAGTTTTTAGAACAAAACTCTTTTGATATAGATATAAGAGGGTATTTCTTAAATCAAAAAGGCATAATCATAAGTTCAATATCTGGATACGGTGGAGTAATTGAAATCAAGTAGGGAGTAGTAATTTTGGGGAGTTTAAATTGGGAGTGTACAGGATTTTGTGTAGTGCGGCCGGGTAAGGTCGCTAAGTCTAGTGGGTGTAAGCCCCACCAGGGTAAAGCCTAACCAGCAGCCCTGTAGCCAGTTCTTGGAGGTTTTCAGGTAACTGAAAGCTTTAAGCGTAGAACGGCAAAATAGCGGGCCGAAAGCGAAAGCTGAAGTGATTGAGCTCCGAAATATGAATTGAGAATGGCCGATGTGGTTACACGCACAGAAGGCAACAACAGTATAGACGCTATGGTGAGTCTTTATGTCGCTCCG
>NZ_AWQQ01000137.1 GCF_002607855.1 Desulforamulus profundi | reverse complement strand
GCCGTGTGCGTGAATAGCGCAAGCACGGTTCTGTGAGGGTTGTGTGTTCAATTTAGCCATGGAGCAAATATTGTGGCACTCCCAGAGGAAACGGGGAGAAACGGTGAAAACAAACCTGCTTCTAAAGTTAGAGAGACGCACTTCTACTCGACATTGGTTATAACTACAATAAAGGAGTTGGATCAATTATGCAAAACGTAAAGAACAGATTGGCTACAGAATTAGCTAAGGAATGCAAAAGCATGGATGATGTCCATAACATGCTGAGGGATCTTTTTAAGGACACCATTCAAAAAATTCTCGAGGCGGAAATGGATGCCCACCTGGGCTATGAAAAACATGACCTGCCGGGGATCTTTCTGGCAACAGTAGGAACGGATACAGTAAAAAGACTGTTCAGACCCAAATGGGCAGAACAGAAATTAAGATTCCCCGTGATCGTAACGGCGAGTTTGAACCACAAATCATCAAGAAATACGAAACTACGGCCAATGAACTGGAAGAACAAATTATTGCCATGTATGCTAAGGGCATGTCCACCAGGGATATAGAGGACCATATGCGGGATATTTATGGCATTGAAGTCTCTGCAGCTATGGTCAGCAAAGTGACTGATAAAATCCTACCTATGATTGCAGAATGGCAATCCAGACCGTTGGATCGGGTTTACCCCGTAGTCTTCCTTGATGCTATTCACTTCAAAGTGCGTAAGGATAACCGCATTGTCAATAAAGCAGCCTATAGTGTACTGGCCATTAATATGAACGGCCAAAAAGAAATACTAGGCATCTGGATTGGCGAGCATGAAAGYGCCAGTTTYTGGCTYGGYGTMTGYAATGACCTCAAAAAYAGGGGKGTTGAAGACATYTTAATWGCCTGYAAAGACGGTCTCTTCCGGYTTCAGYGAAGCATTAACGCTGTTTTCCCCAGGACAAGGATACAATTATGTGTTATTCACCAAATTCGTAACTCTATGAAATATGTATCCTACAAAGAGCAGAAGGCAGTAATGACTGACCTTAAGAAGGTTTACCAGGCTTTGACCCTTGAAGAGGCTGAATTTGCCTTTGAGGAATTTAAAGAGAAGTGGGGCAAGAAACACCCTATCATAATCAAGTCTTGGGAAAACAACTGGCTGGAACTAACGGCATATTTTGAATATCCTTATGAGATCAGGAAGATGATCTACACGACCAACATTATCGAAGGTTACCATCGGCAGTTAAGGAAAGTAACCAAAACAAAAACTGCTTACCCAACTGACGATGCTTTAAGAAAGATTATTTATTTGGCAACAGAATCAATCTCAAAGAAGTGGACTATGCCAATCCGGGAATGGAGGAATTGTATCTCCCAACTTGCAATATACTTTGGGGATAGAGTTCAGCCAGGGGATTGCCTAAAACAATGGGTTAGGTAACGGGTTTATCGCTTTAGTTCTCCCGGAGATAGTTATAAAAGGAAGAAAGCTGGGAATAATATCCTCAGCTATCTCCGGCAGAACCCTGCGGGCGCTCGGGTTGCTCCCCAGCATTGCCCTATCCTCCCGACAGGTAAGAGCCACTATAAGCCTACCCAATATCTGACGGAATAATCCAATTACACAAAATTTTGTACACTCCCTCGGTTATAGATAATTGACGTCCTTTTTGCTTTAACATATTAAATTAGCACTCCCTATCTAATGATAGGTATTTATTCCTACAAATATCTCCATTTTCCTTCCTGTTATGCTAAAGATATCTAATTTTGGTTATTATTGTTTGAAGTTTTTCAACAGTCTCCTAGGTGTTAAAAATTATTTATCGAAATTTGTACATTTCTACTTGACGGTCACACGGCCCGCCTCCACCACCATATCCACAGTTTTTTTAAATATAACTTCTCACTAGCGTTGCATAAATAAATTTCCAAAATGTCAATATCTAAAATTCTAGAAAAAAACCAATAAATCATTGTTTTTCCAGCAATATCCTGTAAAAATGATTAAAATCTCCTTATAATTGAGGTATAACAGGTAGTCCTGTCCATAATCTCAAAAATAAGGAGACATCGCATGGAC
>NZ_AWQQ01000136.1 GCF_002607855.1 Desulforamulus profundi | reverse complement strand
GGGAATATTATTAGGATTTTTAGCCTATCGAAAATTATAAGATTTGTTAAATTTCACAGGGGGTTTCACTTGTGCGTCCTATTATCCTCGCATCGGCATCTCCCAGGCGCCAGGAACTTCTTGCCAACCTGGGGCTGGAATTTGAGGTAAAAGTCAGTGAAGTGGACGAGACACTGGATGAAAATATGCCTGCGGCCCAGCAAGTGGAGAAACTAGCGGAACGAAAGGCTTCGGTGGTGGCTGCACAAAGCACCAAAGGGCTGGTTATCGGTGCCGATACCCTTGTGGTACTGGGAGGAAAACCCCTGGGAAAACCCGCAGACCGTGAGGAAGCCGTGCAGATGCTGAAAAGCCTGCAGGGCAGAAGCCACGAGGTGTTCACGGGTCTGGCAGTCATTGACGCCGCCACCGGTCAATCGGTGGTGACCCACCAGGCCACCGCTGTACGGTTTAAGCCTCTGTCGTCAGAACAAATCCAGCGCTATGTGGATACCGGTGAGCCGATGGGCAAAGCCGGCGCATACGCTGTGCAGGGAAAAGCCTCGATCTTTATTGACAGCATTCGGGGCTGTTATTTCAATGTGGTTGGCCTGCCGGTTGCCAAACTGGCAGATGCTTTAAGAATGTTTGGAGTCGAAATTGTATGACTTATCCCGTAATGCGCGAACTACCACCGGAACAGCGCCCCAGAGAGCGTATGCTTAAAGAAGGGGCGGCAAACCTTTCCGATATTGATTTACTAGCCATTATGCTGCGGACCGGTACAGCCAGGGCTTCTGCCATGGAATTGGCGGCTGAATTATTGGGCCGGTTTAGGGACTTGCGGGCACTGGCCCAAGCCACCATAGAGGAACTGAGCGAACTAAAAGGGGTTGGTCCGGCAAAGGCCGTGCAGGTAAAGGCGGCCCTTGAACTGGGCAAACGGCTGGCTGCTTTGCCTGCGGAAGAGCGACCGGTGATCCGTTGTCCCGAGGATGTATGTGCTCTGGTGATGGAGGACTTAAGGGACAGGGACCGGGAATATTTTCAGGCCCTGCTTCTCAATACCAAAAACCAGGTGCTGGCCAGGGAGACCATTTCCATCGGCACCCTGAATTCTTCCATGGTACATCCCAGGGAGCTTTTTAAAATCGCCATTCGCCGGAGTGCAGCCTCCGTTATTTTGGTACATAATCATCCCAGCGGGACCCCACGCCAAGCAGAGGATATCTCCCTCACCAAAAGATTGGTCGAAGCGGGAGAAATTATCGGAATCGATGTCCTGGACCACATCGTAATTGGAGATAATAGATTCACCAGCTTAAAATCAAAAGGACTTATTTAACCAAACCTAAGGAGGAC
>NZ_AWQQ01000135.1 GCF_002607855.1 Desulforamulus profundi | reverse complement strand
TCGCCTTTGAAACCATCATGGCCTCCGGCCTCCGCTCCGCCTTGCCCCATGGGGTGGCCAGCGACCGGCAGCTGCAGTTTGGCGACCTGTTAACCATGGACTTCGGCGCCGTATACCAGGGCTACAATTCGGATATGACCGCACCGTTGTGCTGGGGGAACCGGATGAGAAGCAGCAGGAGATTTACAGCATCGTGCTGGCAGCCCAGTTGGCCGGGCTGGCCGCGGTGCGAGAGGGTGTCACGGCCAGAGAAGTGGACGAAGCGGCCCGTCAGGTCATTACCGACCGGGGCTATGGAGAGTACTTCGGACACGGCACCGGTCACGGTGTGGGATTGGCCATTCATGAAAGGCCAAGGGTAGCCGCCAAAGATGAAACTGTACTAAAAGCAGGTATGGTGGTGACCGTGGAACCTGGCATTTACCTGCCGGCTGGGGCGGGGTGCGCATAGAGGATAGTGTGCTGGTCACCGGAGAGGGCTGTGAGATACTGACCTCTTCACCGAAACATGAGTTATTAAAACTTTAAATTTACTATTTTAGGAGGGCGATTCAGTTGATTTCTACCAGCGATTTCAGGACCGGTTTAACGGTTGAGATTGACAACGATGTTTATCAAATTATTGAATTCCAGCATGTAAAACCAGGTAAAGGTGCTGCTTTCGTACGCACCAAAATGAGAAACATGCGTACCGGGGCGGTCATTGAAAGAACCTTCAACCCCAATGAAAAATTAAACCCCGCCAGGGTTGAACGCCAAGAAGTGCAGTACCTGTACAACGACGGTGAGAATTACAACGTCATGAACACGGAAACCTTCGACCAGTTTACTGTTTCCAAAGCAGACATGGGCGATGCCGTCAAGTGGCTGAAAGAAAACATGAACCTGACCATTGCCAGCTATAATGGAAACATTATCGGTGTGGACCTGCCCAATGTCGTTGAACTGGAAGTTGTGGAGACCGCCCCCGGCATCAAGGGCGACACTGCCTCCGGCGGCGGCAAACCGGCTACCCTGGAAACCGGCGCTGTTATTAACGTGCCTTTCTTCGTCAACGTGGGCGATGTGCTGCAGGTTGACACCCGCACTGGCAACTACATCAAGCGGGTATAAGTTCCATAACAGGTTTAAAACCCCCTGGATTGAGGAATAATACTGTAGTGTTACTACGGTAAAGTCAAAGGGGGTTTTTGCATGGATTGTTTGAAGTCGAAGGTGGCCTACCTACAGGGCCTGGCGGACGGCATCGACTTGCCGGTGGAAAGCAAAGAGGGCCGGTTGCTCAACG
>NZ_AWQQ01000134.1 GCF_002607855.1 Desulforamulus profundi | reverse complement strand
AAGTTTTACAGGAACGTCATAGCGCCTGGCAAATTCATATATTGATTCGCCGGGCTCTGGTTTTTTCTCGGACAGTAAGAGCTCGGCCACAAACCTGTCTACTTGACGTTCATACTTACCTATACAAATAGACCGTAAATTATCTAAAACCATAAAATAGTTAAGGGACGGATGCAGACGTCGGTGGGCTATTTCATGGTAGATTACAAGTTTTTGTTCTCGGTATGGCAATGTGTTATTGTACCCGATAAAGGTTGTTCCTTCAAACACCAGCAACATACCTCTAATTTTTCTAAATGGGAATGGGACGAGGATGTATTCAAGATAATCAGCAAGCTCAAAAGGATCGGAGGTATGATACTGCTCTTGCAGGTTTCTGACCTCCCTCTTAATCCAGTGCATCGAATCACCCCGAATTATGTCGAAATACCTTAAAATGTCAAAAAGCTACTGATGATCAGTAGCTTTTTCTTGTGCTTTTTCCCGTTTCCTTTTCTTGAGTGCCCGGAGGGCAACTTTAACAAACTCTATTACATCTTCTTTATCTTCTTCATCCAGTGGGGCTCCATCAAAAGCTATATTGGCCTCTCGGAGAACTTTTTCAAGCTCCTGTGGAGTGGGTTCGTCGTTAACATTGTTAGGAATATCGGTGCGGCCAAGAAGGTAGTCTGCCGACACATTGAAGAAGTCGGCAAGAAAATTTATTGTGTCAGTGTCAGGATCTCTTCGCCCCTGTTCATACATACCAATCGTACTGGGAGAGACTTTCAATAATCTTGCTAAATCACTTTGGGTCATATTATGTTGGACTCTTAATTCTTTAATCCTTTTACCAAACAATGTTAACACCTCTGGATGTATTATAACACAATATGTGTAAACATTAAAATATACCACACAAAAAGTAAAGTAAACCCTTGACGATACACTATAAGTGTAGTAGTATTTACTTAGTAATAA
>NZ_AWQQ01000133.1 GCF_002607855.1 Desulforamulus profundi | reverse complement strand
AAATCATCGAAGAAGAGTTAAGCGACGACCTCAGGCTTGGATATGGGCGATTTACCAAAGCCCAAAGAAATAAAGGCTATTCTGGATCAGTACGTCATCGGCCAGGAAAATGCCAAGCGTCAACTGGCTGTGGCGGTCTACAACCACTACAAGCGGATTAACCTTGGGGGCAAAGTGGAAGACGTGGAACTCTCCAAGAGCAATATTGTTATGCTCGGCCCCACCGGTTGTGGTAAGACCTTGCTGGCCCAGACACTGGCTCGCTTGTTAAACGTGCCGTTTGCCATCGCAGATGCCACCTCTTTAACCGAGGCAGGATATGTCGGTGAAGACGTTGAGAATATCTTGCTCAAACTTATTCAAGCTGCGGATTACGATGTTGAAAAGGCCGAAAAGGGCATTGTTTACATCGACGAGATTGATAAAATCGCCCGTAAGTCCGAGAACCCTTCCATCACCAGGGACGTTTCCGGCGAAGGCGTACAGCAGGCCCTGCTAAAGATCCTGGAAGGCACCGTTGCCAGCGTACCGCCTCAGGGTGGACGCAAGCACCCGCACCAGGAATTCATCCAGCTGGATACCACCAACATTTTGTTCATTTGCGGCGGTGCCTTCGACGGCATCGAAAAGATCATTCAAAACCGCACCGGCAAGAAGCAGCTGGGCTTCGGCGCTGAGATTCAAACCAAAAGAGAACAAAAAATCGGTGAGATCCTGGCCAACATCCTGCCGGAAGACCTGCTCAAATTTGGTTTGATTCCCGAATTTGTCGGTCGTCTGCCCGTCATCGTCACCCTGGATGCCCTGGATGAAGAGGCCCTCATCCGCATCCTGACCGAACCCAAGAACGCCCTGGCCAAACAGTATGAAAAACTGTTTGAACTGGACGGCGTAAGCCTGGAAATCCAGCCCGACGCCCTCGGCGAAGTGGCCAAAGAGGCCCTCAAGCGCAATACCGGCGCCCGCGGCCTCCGTGCCATCATGGAAGAGGCCATGCTGAACATCATGTATGACATTCCTTCCCGCAAGGATATTTCGAAAGTCATCATCACCAAAGAAGCCATTCTTAAAAAGGGCGAACCGCTTCTTATTACAATGGAGAATAAGAAGAAAAAAGAAGAGTCTGCGTAGTTTAAGAGTACCATTGGGGCACGGAGTGTAAAAACTCCGTGTTTTTGTTTTTCTATCAGGTATTTGGCCGCTAAAGAAATCCCCCATAGCAGGTGTAAAATTTCGTACATTTAGCAATAATACAAGAAGGAAAGTCGACCAAAAGGAGGCATTGCTATGGGGGAACTTACCAGTCTCGGGGGTTTTCTCACCTTTATACAGGTATTTTTTGCGGTGGTCATCGGCCTGTACTTTTGGAACCTGCTGAAAGCCCAGCAAGGCAATAAGACAGCCGTCGAGAAGGAATCCCGCAAAGAAATGGAAAAGCTCCAGCGGCTGCGGGCCATCTCCTTAACCGAACCGCTGGCAGAGAAAACAAGACCCAAATGCTTTAGCGAAATCATTGGTCAGGAAGAAGGGCTGAAATCCCTCAGGGCTGCCCTCTGCGGTCCCAACCCGCAACACGTCATCGTTTACGGCCCACCCGGAGTGGGCAAAACGGCCGCAGCCCGGTTGGTATTGGAAGAAGCCAAAAAATCGCCCAATTCACCCTTCAAGGAAAACGCAAAATTTATTGAACTGGATGCCACCACCGCCCGTTTTGACGAAAGGGGCATTGCCGACCCGCTCATCGGCTCGGTACACGACCCCATTTACCAGGGGGCCGGTCCCATGGGGATGGCGGGGATTCCCCAGCCAAAGCCGGGAGCCGTTACCAAGGCCCACGGGGGCATGCTTTTCATTGACGAAATCGGGGAACTGCACCCCATCCAGATGAACAAGCTTTTAAAAGTGCTGGAAGATCGTAAAGTCTTTTTGGAGAGCGCTTACTACAGCTCCGAAGACACCAATATTCCCACCCATATTCACGATATTTTTCAGAACGGCTTGCCGGCGGATTTTCGCATGGTGGGAGCAACCACCCGGACCTCGGAAGAAATTCCCCCAGCCATCCGCTCCCGTTGTCTGGAAATCTTTTTCCGGGCCCTGCTGCCGGATGAAATTGAAAAAATTGCTGCCAACGCATCCCAGAAAATCGGCTTCCCGCTGGAAGAAGGCGCACTGGACGTGATCAAACGCTATGCCACCAACGGTCGTGAAGCGGTTAACATCATTCAAATCGCCGGCGGCATTGCCCTTACCGAGGGGAGAAAAGAAATCCTGGTGCGGGACATCGAGTGGGTTATCCACAGCGGCCAGTACACCCCCAGGCCGGAACGGAAAATCAACCCGCAGCCCCAGGTGGGCGCGGTGAACGGCCTGGCCGTATACGGCCCCAATATGGGCACCCTTTCCGAAGTGGAAGCCACCGTCATCCCCATTGCTGAAGGAACCGGCAAAATTACCGTTACCGGTGTGGTTGAGGAAGAAGAAATTGGCGGCAGCGGCAAAAGAGTACGTCGCAAGAGCATGGCCCGCAGTTCGGTGGAGAATGTTGTCACGGTGCTGCGGCGGGTGAAGGATGTGGACCCGAGAAATTATGATATCCACGTCAACTTCCTGGGCAGCGGTCTGGTGGACGGGCCCTCGGCCGGGGTCACCATTGCCACCGCCATCTACTCTGCCATCAAGGGAATTGCGGTGGACAACACCGTGGCCATGACCGGTGAAATCTCCATCCGGGGGCTGGTGAAGCCGGTGGGCGGCATTGTGACCAAAGTGGAAGCAGCCCGCCAGGCCGGCGTAAAGAAGGTCTTTATTCCCAAGGAAAATTACCAGGAAATGTTTAAAAACATAGAGGGTATCACCGTGGTGGCGGTGGAAACCCTGGATGAAGTAATTAAAGGCGCCTTAATGGGTCAGGCCGGGGCAGAGGAATCAAAGTGGGAACCGGTACCGGCTGCCCTGGAAATACCCGCTGCGGCGGCCTTCCTGTCTCAGAAAGCTGCCAAATCCTGATAATTTAAAAAATAATTGCGAAATATGAAACATCCTGCCAAAGAGAAATACCCTATTTGGCTTCTGCAAGCTCCTAAAACCCAGCGATTGCTGGGTTTTTTCCGTTACTGGGAATTATTGTTGTGGCGGGATTCTCGCCTTGTGTGTTATTATTACTTTATTCTGGTGCACTAGTTAATTAACTCATGATTAGAATATACAAGGAGGTGCGGCAGTGAATTCCGAATTAAAATCTCTACCCCTGCTTCCTTTGCGGGGCATTCTGGTTTTTCCCTATATGGTGATTCATTTGGATGTAGGACGGGAGAAATCTGTGCAGGCCATTGAAGAAGCAATGGTGCAGGACAGAATGATCTTTCTGGCCACCCAAAAGGAAGCGCAGACCGATGAACCCACTGTAGACGATATTTTCCAGGTAGGAACTGTAGCTGAAGTTAAACAATTACTTAAACTTCCGGGTGGTACCATTAGGGTGCTGGTGGAAGGCATTGCCCGGGCCAAGATAAACAAATACGAGCATCTGGAGCCCTACTTCAGGGTGGAAATTGAGCAGTACTCCGAAGATTTTGAGAAAAACGCTGAAATTGAAGCCCTTATGCGGAGTCTTGTTTACCAGTTTGAGCAATATGTTAAACTTTCCAAGCGCATTCCTCCGGAAACCGTGGTGACGGTGGTAAACCTGGAAGAACCCGGCCGTCTGGCGGATATTATCGCTTCCCATCTGGCACTGCGTATCGAGGATAAACAAAAGGTCTTGGAAGCCGTTACGATTGTGGAGCGGTTGGAAAAACTCTGCGCCATTGTGGCCAGTGAACTGGAAATTGTGGAACTGGAGCGCAAGATTAACATCCGGGTCCGCAAGCAAATGGAAAAGACCCAGAAGGAATACTACCTGAGGGAACAAATGAAGGCGATCCAAAAGGAACTGGGCGAAAAGGACGAACGGGTCGCTGAATGTGAAGAACTGAGAGACAAAATTGCCAAGGCCAAACTGCCCAAGGAAGCCGAAGAAAAGGCGCTCAAAGAAGTGGAGCGTTTGGAAAAAATGCCTCCCATGGCCGCCGAAGCAGCGGTGGTGCGCAACTACCTGGACTGGATGCTGAGCCTCCCCTGGAGCAAGAGCACCCGGGACCGCATCGATATTAAAGCTGCCGAAGAGGTTTTAGAGGCGGACCATTACGGGCTGAAAGATCCTAAGGAAAGAATTATAGAATACCTGGCCATTCGCAAGCTGGCCAAGAAGATGAAGGGTCCCATCCTTTGCCTGGTTGGACCGCCGGGTGTGGGTAAAACCTCCCTGGGTCGTTCCATTGCCCGGGCACTGGACCGCAAATTCATCCGCATCTCTCTGGGCGGCGTCAGGGACGAGGCCGAAATCCGGGGACACCGCCGGACCTACGTGGGCGCCATGCCCGGACGGGTCATACAGGGCATGCGCACCGCCGGCTCCAGGAACCCGGTCTTCCTGCTGGACGAAATCGATAAGATGGCCAGCGATTTTCGCGGCGACCCGGCTTCCGCACTGCTGGAAGTGCTGGACCCTGAACAAAACAGCACCTTCAGCGATCACTACATTGAGACACCCTTTGACCTGTCCAATGTGATGTTCATTACTACCGCCAACAACATGTGGTCCATCCCGCGTCCTTTGCTGGACCGGATGGAAGTTATTCAAATTTCTGGGTATACTGAAGAGGAAAAACTGCAAATCGCCAAGCGTCACCTGATGCCTAAGCAGATTAAGGATCATGGTCTGACTTCCGACATGATCAGTGTTTCGGACAACACCATCCTCAAGGTAATCCGGGAATACACCCGGGAATCCGGCGTACGTAACCTGGAGCGCAAAATCGCAGCCATCTGCCGTAAAACCGCCAAGAGAATCGTGGCCGGAGAAGCGGCAAAAGTGAAGGTCACGTCTCAAAACTTGGAGCAGTTCCTGGGCATTCCCCGTTACCGTTACGGGGTGGCTGAGCAAAACGATGAGGTGGGTACCGTTACCGGTCTGGCCTGGACCGAAGTGGGCGGCGATACCCTGGTAATCGAGGTGACCACCTACAAAGGCAGCGGCCGCATGACCCTGACCGGAAAACTGGGCGAAGTCATGAAAGAATCCGCCCAGGCAGGTTACAGCTACGTGCGCAGCCGGGCCCAGGACCTGGGCATTGATCAAGAGTTATTCGAGAAGTGGGATATGCATATTCACATTCCTGAGGGAGCCATTCCCAAGGACGGTCCTTCGGCGGGCATTACCATGGCCACTGCCATGGCCTCGGTACTCACCGGTCGTAAGGTGCGGCACGATGTGGCCATGACCGGGGAAATCACCCTGCGGGGGCGGGTGCTGCCGGTGGGCGGCATTAAAGAAAAAGTGATGGCAGCTCACAGAGCCGGCAGCAAAGTGATTATACTGCCCAGGGATAATAAAAAGGACCTGGAAGACATTCCGGTCAACATCAAAAAGCAGCTGGAATTTAAACTGGTCGAGCACCTGGATCAAGTGCTGGAAATTGCTCTGCTGGAAGAGGAAGCGGTGGAGACCTTTGTGGTAGAACCTGAAGCAGCAGCGGCCATTGATAACCCGCACTTTACCCCGGTGGTTCACCAGCAAGGAGGAACCCAGTTACCGTCGTGAAAATTGTATCCGCTGAGTTTTTAACCAGTGCAGTCAACCCCGGGGGTTATCCCCCGGGGAATTTACCGAAGTGGCCTTCGTGGGCCGCTCCAATGTAGCAAGTCGTCTCTGATCAACCGGCTGGTCAACCGCAAGGGATTGGCCCGGACCAGCAAAACCCCCGGCAGGACACAATTGATCAACTTTTTCACGATCAATGACAAATTCCTGCTGGTGGACCTGCCTGGCTACGGCTTTGCCAAGGTGCCCGAGGAAGTGCGGGCCAAGTGGGGAAAAATGATTGAGGGGTACTTGAAGAACAGGGAGACACTTAAAGGCGTGTTCCTGCTTTTGGACTGCCGTCATACCCCCACTTCCCAGGATAAACAGATGTACCAGTGGTTGCTGCATTACGGGGTACCGACAGTGGTGGCAGCCACCAAAATTGACAAACTGTCCAACAACCAGTGGGCCAAGCAGCAGGGAGTTATCAAGAAAACCCTTCCCTTATCCCCGGAGCACCGGCTGATCCCATTTTCCTCCGAAACCGGGCGGGGCAGGGATGAACTGCTGGGAGTTATAAAAAATTGGATACATAACACGGACAGTTAAAGGTCAGTAGAAAAAGAGTAACCGCTGGTCAAACGCCAGCGGTTTTCTTCGACATTTTTTACGAGGGTCTGACCCCCTATTTGGAACGTTTGGCGGGTAAGATGCTTTTTTTCTCCCAGTTCACGGAAGCTCGCACCAGTTCTAAAATATCACCGGCGTATTTTAGTACAGGGAAATTTGTGTTATAGAATAACTGTTTAATAATAGGAAAAGTGGCGGTTGCCACCAACCGGTCATAATCTTTATTTTCCATTGTATTGATAATTTCCCGCAAACGAACAGACCTTCTCATTTCCTGGTCCAACTTATCGGCCAGTTTTGTAAAGCACCGGTTTCCCTTAATGGCCCGGGCCGCCAGGACACCGCTGCGTAGGGAGGATACCGTGCCAAAGCCTAAAAAAGACTCCATAAAACCACCAGCAGCCCCAACCAAAAGAATGTTTCCTACATGGTGCGGGTAAGCGGTACCTGAAATGTGCTCCAGCAAAAAGTTTTCTTCGATGTGATAATCAAGTTTCTCCTGCTTTAAAAAAGTAACCCAGCGCCTCTCCGTTTCCTCAGGTTTGGCATTGGCGTGGA
>NZ_AWQQ01000132.1 GCF_002607855.1 Desulforamulus profundi | reverse complement strand
AACAGATTGCGCCCCGCCGGTTACTCGATTGTACCACACGCGGGGACCCCGTCCGTCAAGACTTCCCTTCGGCGCCACTTTAATTTAAGTTAACCTCTGGGGCTCACCAAGAACATTTTAGGATAACAAGGGGAGCTGTTATTTATTTCCAAAGTGTCAATACCTTGACAACTTAATTCAGCTTTAAATATTGCCTCTTGGGCAGCTTCTTCTGCGATTGAAGCATCACCACAGTAAAAATAGACTGCTTCATAAGCTGGATTGTAATACAGTCGAAATATGAGCTCGCTGTACTCTTTGTCTGGTTTTTTCTTTCTTGAGAACAGACGTTTAATTATAGACATAGTTACCTCCCAAGAGGTTTCGTTATCTTTACAAAATAATTCTATATATGACTATTTAATTCCTTTGTTGAAATCAATTATTATTATTGATAATGTCGATATTTGTAGATATATTACGATTTATTTTTAAAACCAACCTACCCCCTTGTCTGTCTAGTAGGAAAAGGGGGGTGGGTCCAATGTATTAATAAAATAATATTGTTTTCTGAGTAGACTTCTTTCAAAAATAATTAAGGAGGTAATTAAGCTAATGAAAAGAATATTAATAATAATGCCTTTACTTTTACTATTTTCTATAGGGATTTTCGGTTCTGTAGCTGGTGCGGAAACAGTTAAAAAGGAGATTAAGGCGTCATATTCAGAAACAATAACAGATCCAAAAATACTTTCGGATCCGTCGAAAATTAATTTCATAAATGAGGATGAAAAACGTGACTATCTGGATGCCTTAGCAAAAGGATATACTGTCGTAAGCCGAACAGTAGCAAAATTCCCTTTCATTGTAAAAAATAATAATGAAATTTGGTTAACAGCGGAACAAGAAAAAGATTATAAGGCCGGTAAACCAGTTAAAGCAGGGGATGTTACTATACAAGGGGCTTCTAGTGACATTCAATATCTTACTCTAAGTCAGAGCAGTACAAATATATACGAGCCAACAAAAGGTGATACTTATAAATGCCACTATTTGTTTAAAGGATATCACCAATGGTCAACAAATGGATATGGAAGAGACTATGTAACTATGGGCTGGGCTGGTAGCACTCCTATTATTGGATCACTTTGGACAGCAAAGAATGTGACCGGGGGATTAATCAGCACATATAAAAACAAACTTTCCCAAACTCAGGGGTTGCTTGGGGAATGTACAACAAACAGTATAATTTAAGTGGTACCTTTCAAGTTGAAGTTGGTAAAACAACTAACTCTGGGACCATGGGAGACGTAGCTTACACTTATTGGCATCAAACAACAAATTATGAGTTATCTTTTGTAGTGTCGGTTCCGCCGGCAATTACACTATCAACCAGTGGAACAGATACAGCTTCAAAAGAACCAAGTAGTCATATGCATTATTACTATTAACAATAAGGCACCCAAATGGGTGCCTTATTAAAAAGGAATGAATAACATGAAGTTATTGTTAACACCATGTTTAATAATAGCAATCTTAATATTTGCAGTAGGTTGTACTAAATATGCTGTTAATCCTGATGATGCACTTGAATTTTATTTGCACAACCAAAAGATAAGGGTATCTCATTATAATATTTTGGCAAAAGAAAAAATTGATACTAATACTTTTTTAATTTTATACTTGCGCGATAATTATCTTATAGCTCATAAATTTTATAAAAACAATAGAAATATGATCGCTGATAAAAATATTGAAGGGGGAATTCAATTACAAAATAACGAACCAGTTGAATATTTTGTTACTTCAGGTATTGTAAATAACAAAAATTACACGGCAGTTGTTGGTGTAGTTAACTCAGACGAAATTAAAACAACAAAAGTCTATAAAAAGAAAGACGGCAATTGGAAAGAAATAGCTTCAAGTGTTTATAAAACCTTCATTGTAGTAGATTACAGCCATAATGTCGAGTATAAAATATTGGGGTATGATCATAGGGGGCAAGTTATTTTTGAAAATCCATGATAACAGATCTGATTGGAAGCCCCCTGTGTTAGGATAGTTGTCATAGACCTCTAAAACAAGTATAGTTAATTGAGCAGCAGTCCGAGGAGGAAAGTCTGAAACCAGCTCCACGGGGGGCACAAACTAAAAAAGAGCATAGCAAACAGACCATCCATGGGACAGTCTTTAAAAAATGAATAGTGACAACTTGTGTATTTCTATCAATCCTTAACTACAGAGTACCCGTGTCTACGTGCTATAAGAATAGCCTGTTCTACTGTGATTTCACGAGATGCRGGAATAGGTTCAGCTTTCTTATAAAGCTCGGGATTATAGGGTTCACCTTTCTTAAGGATGTGATAAATGGCAGTAAGCAACATTCGTGCAATAGCTATAATAGCACGCTTATGGCCACGTCGCTTTTTGATAGATAAATAGCGACCCTTGATTTCAGGGTGTTTATCACTTTTAACAACAGCGTTGGCGCACTGTACCAAAAGTGGCTTGATATAAACACCGGCACGGGATATGCGAACAGAATGTTTCTTGCCAGCACTCTCGTTGTTTTGAGGAGTCACTCCTGCCCAGGAACACAAGTGTTTGGCTGTAGGGAACACAGACATATCAACACCGATTTCCCCCTGTGTTAGGATAGTTGTCATAGACCTCTAAATAAACTATAGTAAGAAAAGTACCATTACTGAGGAGGAAGCTATGACAAGATACAGTGATGAATTCAAGTACTCCATTATCAAAAGAATGATGCCACCCAATAATGAATCTGTTAATTCCATCGCAAGAGAAACAGGTCTTTCAGAGGGCACGCTACACAGCTGGAAGAAAAAGGCCAGAGCCAACGGCATAGCAGTTCCAGGCGGTGAGCCTGAAGCAGAAAAATGGCGCACACAGGATAAATTCTTAATTGTTGTTGAAACAGCATCCTTAAGCGAGATTGAATTAGCAGAATACTGCCGCTCTAAAGGTCTCTTTGTTGAACAGGTGGAGGCCTGGCGGGATGCCTGTATGCAGGCCAATGGTGGCGTAGCCAACAGGCTGCCCAACTACAAAAGGATCTTCGCCAAAAGGACCGAGAGCTTAAGGACCTCCAAAAGGAACTTAAACGGAAAGAAGCTGCACTTGCTGAAACTGCTGCACTCCTGGTTCTAAGAAAAAAGGCCCAAGCGATCTGGGGGGACCCCGAGGACGACTGATCAGTGTCTCAGATCGCAAAAAAGTTATTTCACTGATCAAAGAAGCTGTTGCTAACGGGGCCAGGGAACCAATGGCTTGTAAGGTGCTTGGAATATCTCAGCGTACTCTGCAACGCTGGAGAAGCAGTCTATCACCTGATGAAGACCAGCGTAAACACCAAACGAAAGCCTGCAAACAAACTTAGTCCAGATGAAAGAGAAGCCATAATAAAAACAGCGAATCAACCTGAATTCAAAAGTTTACCACCCAGTCAAATTGTACCTAGACTAGCTGATGAAGGCATTTATATAGCTTCTGAGTCAACATTTTACAGAGTCCTGAAAGAAAACAATATGCAATACCATCGGGGAAGAGCTAAAAAACCAGGTTCAAAACCCATTTCAACACATTGTGCCACCGGACCTAATCAAGTCTGGATGTGGGATATTACCTACCTTCCGGGACCTGTTAAGGGCATCTATTTCTATCTATATCTCATATTGGATTTGTTCAGCCGCAAAATAGTTGCTTGGGATATATGGACCGAAGAATTATCTGAGAACGCCAGTATATTAGTACGGCGGGCAATAATATCTGAAAAACGCACGTTAGTTAACCAGCCATTAGTCTTGCATTCAGACAACGGCAGCCCTATGAAAGGGGCAACCCTACTGGAAACCCTCTATCAGTTGGGGATAACTCCATCAAGAAGCCGCCCTAGAGTAAGCAACGACAACCCATACGCTGAATCCATCTTCCGTACATGCAAATACCGCCCTAATTACCCTACCAAAGGATTTGCAACACTAACTGAGGCAAGGCAATGGGTGCTAACATTTGTAACATGGTACAACCAGGAACACAGACACAGTGGGCTTAATTTCCTGACCCCAAAACAAAGACATAACGGTCTCTCAACACAAATTCTGGAGCAGAGAAAACGGGTTTATGAAGAAGCTAAATCAAAGCACCCAGAGAGATGGGCTGGCTCAATCAGAGACTGGACATTAGATGATATCGTTTGGCTTAATCCCGAACGCACCGAACAATCAAAAACGAAGGAAAAGTGTACATCCTAAAATTAATAAAGCAGGCGGTCTCCAGAGGGAGGGGAACRTTGCCCTAACTACCAGTAGCCGCCGCTTGCGGTCGTAGCGAAGCGAAGAGTCTTGACCCATGTGCTAGGRTTAATTTACCCGACCGTATACAGGTTTCTAGTTGGCGTATATCCGTCGGTCGGGTTACCCCATTATTAGCACATGGAGTCAAGACCGGCGGTGGGTTTAATACAAAAAAATTGAACGTATTAGCGACAACTATCTTGACAAACACCGCCGGGGGCGGTGCCTGGTTCCGTCCGTCGGTAACTTTTTGGGCACCGCCTGGGTAGCCTTTCATTGAAACCACCAGACCCGAAAGGATGACCCGGAAAAGAAAAAGTACCGTCACTTTAGTTTAGTGAAGTGCCAGGCACTTTTTGGAAATCTCGGAAATCTCTGGCAGCGGTTTTCTGCCAGAGATTTCCTCGAGCATGGTATATGGCTCCTGGGTACCAAACCCGAGGTCTCCTGCCCATGGTTTAACCCCCTGTGTCTTTCTTACTATTTTATACCATGTGATATACAGAATAAATTTAAAATTTGCCGGCGGTGGTGTCGATTTGTGCTATTCATTGAAACTGTCGAACTCCAAAAAATAACCCAAAAAAGAAAAGAACTTGCACTTTAATTTAGTAAAATGCAAGTGTTTTTTGGTGCAATTTYCCCRATTTRCCGGGGGCGGTGCCTGGTTCCGTCCGGCGGTAACTTTTTGTGCTCGTATACAACTTTCATGCGAGACGGTACCTGGCACCGCCTRGGTAGCCTTTCATTGAAACCACCAGACCCAAAAGGATGACCCGGAAAAGAAAAAGCGCCKTCACTTTAGTTTAGTRAAGTGCCAGGCACTTTTTGGAAATCCCTGGCAGCGRTTTTCTGCCAGGGATTTCCTCGAGCATAAGTATATGTAAGAATATTCGTCTGTCTTCATCGTCTCTGTAAATGTTTAGCCGATGATTTCCTCTGCAAATAACATGGTATATGGCTCCTGGGTACCAAACCCGAGGTCTCCTGCCCATGGTTTAACCCCCAATGTCTTTCTTACTATTTTACATCATGTGATAATAGAATAAATTTAAAATTTGTCGGCGGTGGTGTCGAGTTGTGCTATTCATTGAAACTGTCGAACTCCAAAAAATACCCAAAAAAGAAAAGAACTTGCACTTTAATTTAGTAAAATGCAAGTGTTTTTTGTGCAATTTCCCCGATTTGCCGGGGGCGGTGCCTGGTTCCGTCCGTCRGTAACTTTTTGTGCTCGTATACAACTTTCATGCGAGACGGTACCTGGCACGCTAGGTAGCCTTTCATTGAAACCACCAGACCCAAAAGGATGACCCGGAAAAGAAAAAGCGCCTTCACTTTAGTTTAGTAAAGTGCCAGGCACTTTTTGGAAATCCCTGGCAGCGATTTTCTGCCAGGGATTTCCTCGAGCATAAGTATATGTAAGAATATTCGTCTGTCTTCATCGTCTCTGTAAATGTTTAGCCGATGATTTCCTCTGCAAATAACATGGTATATGGCTCCTGGGTACCAACCCGAGGTCTCCTGCCCATGGTTTAACCCCCAATGTCTTTCTTACTATTTTACATCATGTGATAATAGAATAAATTTAAAATTTGTCGGCGGTGGTGTCGAGTTGTGCTATTCATTGAAACTGTC
>NZ_AWQQ01000131.1 GCF_002607855.1 Desulforamulus profundi | reverse complement strand
GAGAAATAGCTGTTTGACTTAAGGGTATTCCTTAAGGGTCTAGTTAATAGTTAACTTCACAACTACGATGGGCCCTCTAGATATTCCCCAACTAACAACAGGACCCCAGAGAAATGCCTATTAGGCTAGCAACTAGACCCCAAAGAACTACACTATCAGGCAAGGAGGGTTTTCTATGAGCTGGTTAAAAAACCTGGTAGGAGACGGAGAGGCGGACGGACCGAAGAAGGAGCAAATGAAAAAAATAAAGCTGCTGGCCGCCGGTGCCGTGATCGGAATTGGTTTGCTGTTCCTGGGCGGGCTGGGTAATGATAAATCCGCCAAGACACCACCGCCGGTCCAGGAAAAAGCCGCAGTCATCCAAAATCAGAACAACCAGGCCAAGACGGCCATGGCTTCCGAAGAGGAGTACCTGTCCCAGAAGTTATGCCAAATGCTGGAACAGGTGGAGGGAGCGGGCAAAGTTAAAGTTACGGTAAGATTGGAAAATTCCACTCAGACGGAATACGCTGTCAATACGTCCACCGGTAAGAAAACCACCCAGGAGAAAGACCAGTCCGGTGGAACCAGGGTCCTTACGGAGGACACCGACACCGGGCAGCTGGTGCTGGTCAGCCGTAACGGTGAAGAAACCCCGGTGATGAGCAGGGAAATTGCACCCACCGTAGCCGGTGTGCTGGTGGTGGCAGACGGCGCCGGTGACCCTGGCGTAAAGGCGCAGTTATTCAGAGCCACCCAGGTGGCTTTAGGGGTGGAACCCCAGAAGGTCATTGTAATGGCCAGAAAGGCAGGTGAATGATATGTCCAAGCGCTTTTGGTTCCTTGGACTGTTAACAGTCGTTGGGATCACCTTGCTGGCTGTGGGCTACAAGGGCGGGATCCGCGAGGTAAAAGATGCAGTGAGAATGGCCAACCCCCCGGTGATCCAGGAAAGCGGCAAATATGCACCTGAGAAACAGGAACCCTCCTTGGAAAATGCCAAAGATGCCGCCGGGAACATCATTAAGCCCGACAGCACTCCTTCCGGCAACGCCGTACAGGTTGAACAGGAGGAGACAGGAAACCAGGTGGACGACGTGATGAAAGAGGGCAGCGGCTTCTTTGTGGAGTATCGCTTGGAAAGGGAACGAAGCCGGGGGCACCAGATTGAAATCGCCAGGGAAATTATCAATAATGTTAATTCCGACCCGGACATTCGGAAGAAAGCCCAGGAACAGCTATATGTAATCAGCAGCAATTTACAAAAGGAATTGGAAGTGGAAAGCCTCATCCGAGCCAAAGGATACAGGGATGCGGTGGTGTTCCTGGAAGGCAAGACCGTCACCGTGGTCATTCAATCAAAGGACATGAACCAGGAGGACGCCATCAAGATTACCGATCTGGTGTCGCGCAGTACCCAGGTCAACCCGCAGAACATCGTGATTATACCGAAGTATTAACAAAGCTAGTCAGACGGGCTTTTCCCACTATGCACCTCCACGATCCGGCTCCCATTTTAGACATACCTGTAACACCTGTTATTAATGGAAAAAGTTTGTACAAAAAGTAAAATGCGAGCAGGTTTTTGGCAAAATCCTCAGAAATATTGTATACTTGTAATTGCTTGGTAGCCAAACCTCCAATCCTTCTATATAATTTATATTGTAACTAAATTCAATCTTTTTGACGGCAACTGACGGACCCGCTCAGGTTGTTTGGTTTTACAATAACCTGAGTTTTCTGTTGTTTTTGTTAGGGGAGGAGGAACTATGACGCATCGTTTGAGAATCACCGACACCAGCTTGAGGGACGGACACCAAAGCCTGTGGGCGACCAGAATGGCCACTGAGGATATGCTGCCCATCCTGGAAAAACTGGATCAAATGGGTTATCACTCCCTGGAGGTCTGGGGCGGGGCAACCTTTGATGTTTGCCTGCGCTTTCTCAATGAAGACCCCTGGGAGCGTCTCCGGCTGATTAAAAAGAATGTAAAGAACACCCCCCTGCAAATGCTGCTCCGGGGCAATCACTGTTAGGCTACATGCATTATCCCGATGACATACTGGAAGCCTTTGTTCATAAAACCGTAGAGAACGGCATGGATATCATCCGGATATTTGATGCCTTAAACGATATCCGCAATATGGAAAAGGCCCTGCAGGTTACCAAGCGGGCCGGGGCCCATGCCCAGGCCACCGTGGTCTACACCGTAAGCCCGGTCCATACCACCCAGCATTACCTGGAAACCGCCCTGCGATTGGAGGAAATGGGCGCCGACTCCATTTGCATCAAGGACATGGCCGGACTTTTGGCACCCTTTAAATCCTACGAACTGGTGAAACTGTTTAAAGCTCATTTAAATGTTCCTGTGCAGCTGCACTGTCATTACATCGGCGGCATGGCCGTAGGGTCTTACCTCAAGGCGGCTGAAGCCGGTGTGGATGTGGTGGACACGGCCTCGGTTCCCTTGGCCTTCGGTGCCTCTCAGCCCCCCGTTGAGACCGTTGTGCGGGCCCTTAAGGGAACCCCCTATGACACAGGCTTAAGCATCAAATCCCTGTTTGAAGTTGCCCAGTATTTTGAGGATCTTCGGAAACAACTGGGGCAGCAGCGTGGTGTAACCCGCATCAGCGACATGCGGGTGTTTGAGCACCAGGTGCCCGGCGGCATGATTTCCAACCTGGTATCCCAGTTGGAAGAACAGAAGGCCCTGCACCGGCTGGACGAAGTGCTGGAGGAGATTCCCCGGGTAAGGAGGAACTGGGCTACCCGCCGCTGGTTACGCCCACCAGCCAGATTGTGGGCACCCAGGCGGTATTGAACGTGCTCACCGGACAGCGTTACAAGCTGATTCCCGGCGAAGTAAAACTGTATGTCCAGGGGTACTACGGCCAACCGCCGGCCACCATTGACCCGGCCATCAGCCGTAAGGTGCTGGGAGATAAGGAACCCATCACCTGCCGCCCTGCGGACTTACTGGAACCAAAATTGGATAAACTAAGGGAAGAAATTAAAGATTTGGCCATTAGCAGGAGGATGTGCTGACCTACGCCATGTTCCCCCAGGTGGCCCGGAAGTTTTTTGAGGCCCGGAAAAGGGGAGAAACAGGCCCCCACCGGAAGGCCGCATCCATCAAGCCGGGAGCACCCGCTGACGCTAGTGGCGCCAAGAGGACCAAGGAGGCCAAAAACGTGAACCTTAGCGAATTAAAAGAACTGATTAAAGTACTGGACCAAACGGATATTACTGAAATAGATCTGGAAAGTGACGGGGTTAAAGTGTCCATCCGCAAGGGTGGCAAGGTGTCTGCCTCTGTAACAGCGCCGGCTGCTGCGCCTGCGGTGGAGACCCCGGCTGCGGAGACCCTGAAAACTCAGGAGGCCCCCATTGCCCCAGCCGCTCCGGCGGCAACGCCCGGCCAGTCCGCCGAAGGCCTGGTGCCCGTTACCGCACCCATGGTAGGAACCTTTTACCAGGCGCCGGCCCCGGATGCCGATCCCTTTGTGAAGGTCGGGGACGTTGTGCAGCAGGGCCAGACCCTGTGCATTATTGAAGCCATGAAACTAATGAACGAAATCGAAGCGGAAGTGGCCGGTGAAGTTGTAGAAATCCTGGTGGAAAACGGTCAGCCCGTTGAGTACGGACAGAAATTGTTCTTGATAAAGAAGAAGTAGGGAGAGCGCATGTTTAAAAAAATACTGATTGCCAACCGGGGTGAGATTGCCCTGAGAATCATCCGTGCCTGCCAGGAGTTAGGCATTAAGACGGTGATGGTCTACTCTGAGGCGGACAGGGACAGTTTGCCTGTTCGCCTGGCCGATGAAGCCTACTGCATCGGGCCGGCTCCCTCGGGCAGGAGTTATTTAAACATTACCAATATTATCAGTGCAGCGGAAGTATCTGGGGCGGATGCAATCCACCCCGGTTACGGTTTTTTGGCTGAAAATGCAAATTTTGCCATGATTTGCGAGGACTGTGGCATTACCTTTATAGGTCCTTCAGCCATGCCATTGAGTACATGGGGAACAAAGCCCTGGCCCGTAGCACCATGATCAAGGCCGGTGTGCCGGTGGTTCCCGGCTCTGAAGGGGCTGTCAAGAACGATGAAGAAGCCGTTGCCATTGCCAGGGAAATTGGCTACCCGGTTTTAATCAAGGCTTCCGCCGGCGGCGGCGGACGCGGCATGCGGGTAGCCCACAGTGAAGAGGATTTGCTGAAGGCCATCAGCACTGCCAGGAACGAAGCCCAGGCCGCCTTCGGCAACGGGGATGTTTATTTGGAGAAATATGTGGAGCAGCCCCGCCACATAGAAATTCAAGTGCTGGGGGACAAAGAAGGGAACCTGGTTTATCTGGGAGAGCGGGACTGCTCGGTGCAGCGCCGCAACCAGAAGGTCATTGAAGAGGCTCCCTCGGTGGCACTAACTCCTTCCCTGCGCCGTAAAATGGGCGAAATGGCCATTAAAGCATCCAAAGCGGTAGGGTATTACAATGCGGGAACCGTTGAATTTCTGCTGGACAAGAATAACCGCTTCTATTTTATTGAAATGAATACCCGGATTCAGGTGGAGCACCCGGTCACCGAACTGATTACCGGTATTGATTTGATTAAAGAGCAAATCCGTATCGCTGCCGGAGAACCCCTTGGCTACGGCCAGAATGACATTCGCATCGACGGTTGGGCCATTGAGTGCCGCATTAATGCGGAAGACCCGGACAAAAATTTTATGCCCCACCCCGGCACCATCCGGTTGTATCATGCTCCCGGCGGCCTCGGCGTAAGAGTGGACAGCGCTGCCTTTACGGGCTATGTCATTCCGCCCTTTTATGATTCGATGATTGGCAAATTAATAGTCTGGGGCAGGGACCGGGAAGAGGCCATTCGCAGAATGCAAAGGGCTTTGGATGAATTTGTGGTGGAGGGAATTCCCACCACCATCCCCTTCCACAAGAAAGTCCTTAACAATGCCTTCTTCCGGCGGGGAGAAGTCTACACCAACTTTATTCAGAGACGCATTTTGCCGGAGCAGTAACCCGAGTTGCCGTGCCTTACCAAAATATGCTATAATGCACATGGAAGTGAATGGATCATTTGGAGGTGTACCATGGCAGACAATAAACGGGATATAGTGGTTATGACTCCCCAGGAGGGTTTGGGCGGTATCCGCATTTCCGATGATGTGGTAGGAGTCATCGCCGGCATGGCGGCTACCGAAGTTCCCGGTGTGGCAGGCATGAGCGGCGGCATTGGCGGCGGCATTGCCGAAATGCTGGGACGGAAGAACCTGTCCAAGGGCGTCAAGGTAGAGGTTGGCGAAAAGGAAGCTGCTGTTGACCTCTTTGTCATTGTAGAATTTGGCGTACGGATTCCGGATGTGGCATCCCAAATTCAAATGAATGTAAAACGCGCCATTGAAGGAATGACCGGCCTCTCTGTGGTGGAAGTGAACGTCCATGTACAGGGAGTGGCCTTTGCCAACCCGGAAACCAAGGAAGAAGAACCGAACCGTGTAAGATAACCCAAATTTAAATAGTCCTATCTAAAATCGGAACCAATATATTATTGGTTCCGCATTTTATATTTATAACTTAAACCAAACATAGTATTATAGGAAATTATGCTTTTATTTATCGTTCGGTTATAGTATTATAGTAAAAAGGGAGGGGGATTTGTGAGCCCCTTTGATCGTGGCCTTCTTGTTGTTTACACATTGTTAATGACACTGTTTTGTTCGCTGCTGCTGTCCATTGTTTCCGGCTGGTGGCAGCAGCCCCTGTACTTCCTCTGGCAAAGCCCCTATGTATTTGACCTGCAGTTGTACCTGTCTGTCTTTATCGGGCTGCTGCTGTTGATCGGCCTGCGATTGCTATGGGTATCCCTGACCCGGCGCCAGTCCGGCAGGGCGGTTGTGCACGACTATAAACTGGGACAAGTACGCATTTCGCTGCAAGCCATTGAGAATTTGGTAAAAAAGGTGGTTTATCAAATTCCCGGTGTAAAGGATGTAAGGCCCAGCGTAATCCAGACCACCGGGGGAATGGGATTGCATATCAGGGCCGTTGTGGCCCCGGATATCAGCATTCCTGAAATGAGCCGGGAAATCCAGCAGCGGGTCCAGGAGTATATATCCCAGACCACAGGGATTACCGTCAACGACATTAAAATCATTGTAGACAATATTTCCACCAACCGTCCCAGGGTTGAGTAGGCCCGCAGGAGGGAGGGTGTGAGATGTTCATTAAATTTATGCAGGAAATTTTAGAAAACCACCAGGGCAAAGCCATGGGAGTAATCCTTGGCCTGTTGTTTGGCTGGTTTGCCGTCAGCTACGGTTTTTTTAAGGCTGTTTTTGTGGCCTTTTGTGTCACTGCTGGTTATTTTATCGGCAAGGGGGTGGACGAACACTTCGATTTCCGGGGGGCCTTTGACCGGCTTTTTCGGGACCGTTGGTGACAGCTTGGGGAATGTTTTGTAACACTGCATCCTGGGTAAAACTAGAGGCAGAAGAACTATGACTTTAGAGGAGGTCCTAACTTGGGTAGAAGGCAGGCCAGGGAAACTGCGCTGCAGGCTTTGTTTCAAATTGACGTGGGAAAAAACGAACCGGACTTTGCCATCAAAAACACTGCAGAGGAGTTTGGAGCAGGTCCCCAGGAATTGGAGTTTGCACGACAATTAGTTAAAGGCACCCTGGAGCACATAGATGAAATAGACGCACTGATCAGCAGGGTTAGCAAAGAGTGGCAGTTAAGCCGCATGGCCAACGTTGACCGCAACATCATACGGCTGGCCCTTTATGAATTGAAGTTCCGGGAAGATATTCCCCCAAACGTGTCGGTGAACGAAGCGGTGGAACTGGCCAAGATTTTTGGCGGAGCGGATTCCGGCAGGTTCGTAAACGGCATTTTGGGTAAGTTCTTGCCTAACAGCGAAGGTGAGGAAGCAGAAACAGCCGCCTTGATTGAGAAGGACTAGAAACTATTTACATTAGATACCCGTTTAAAAACTTGGTATGCTATACATTGTAGTCTAAATGTTCAGAGAGGAGGAAACCAGGATGTATCAGATTATATCCAAAGAGACTTTGGCGCCGGCCATCCATGAATATGAAATTCTTGCTCCCAAGGTGGCCAAAAAAGCCAAAGCGGGGCAATTTGTTATCCTGAGAGTAGACGAAAACGGGGAAAGGATTCCCCTTACCATTGCAGATTATAACCGGGAAGCAGGGACCATTACCATTGTATTTGCGGAGGCCGGTTATTCCACCAAAAAATTAGCCAAACTGAATGCCGGTGATGCCGTGCAGGATTTCGTGGGCCCCCTGGGTGTTCCTTCTCATGTAGAAAGGTTTGGTAAAGTAGTTATGGTTGCGGGGGGTGTCGGGGTGCTCCGGTTTTCCCCATCGCCAGGGATATGAAGGCCGCAGGCAACCACGTTGTTGGCATCATGGGCGCTCGTAACAAAGAACTGATTTTCTGGGAAGAGCGTATGAAGGACGCATGCCACGAACTGCTGGTGACCACCGATGACGGTTCCTATGTCCGCAAGGGCTTTGTAACTGACGTCCTGCGGGAATATATTGAAAGTGCGGGAAAACCCGATCTGGTCATGGCCATTGGCCCCCTGCCCATGATGCGGGCGGTTGCTAACCTGACCAAAGAATATGAAATCAAGACCATGGTCAGCTTGAACTCCATTATGGTGGACGGCACAGGCATGTGCGGCGCCTGCCGGGTAACGGTGGGAGGAGAAACCCGGTTCGTCTGTGTAGACGGCCCTGAATTCGATGGTCATTTAGTTGATTTTGAAGAACAGTTAATGCGTTCCCGCAAGTATAAATCCGAAGAACAGCACGCTCTGAACCGGGGCGGTTGTGGCTGTGGTGGAGGAGGTAAATGCCATGGCTAAACAAATTATTCCGAAAAAGCATCCTATGCCCCATCAGGACCCCCAGGTACGGGCAAAAAACTTTGATGAAGTGGCCCTGGGATACACCGAAGAATTAGCAGTGGCCGAAGCCGAGCGCTGCCTTAACTGTAAAAAGCCTTTCTGTAAGCAGGGCTGCCCTGTTAGTGTAGACATTCCGGAGTTTATCGCTCTGGTTAAAGAAAGAAAATTTGATGAAGCCGCCAAGGTTATCAAACGCACCAACGCTCTGCCCGCGGTTTGCGGACGGGTATGCCCCCAGGAACACCAGTGCGAAAAATTCTGTGTTGTGGGCAAGAAAAACGAGCCCGTCGGCATTGGCCGTCTGGAGCGTTTTGTGGGCGACTACATCGTAAATAAAGAAGAAGAGATTGAAAAGGCAGAACCCACCGGTTATAAAGTGGCCATTGTTGGTTCCGGTCCTGCCGGTCTGGCCTGTGCCGCCGACCTGGCACGCTGGGGCCACAGCGTAACCATCTTTGAAGCGCTGCACACACCCGGCGGTGTTCTCATGTATGGTATTCCCGAGTTCCGTTTGCCCAAGCGGATTGTGCAAAAGGAAATTGAAAACTTGAAAAAGATGGGCGTGGAAATTGAAACCAACGCCATCGTCGGGCAAATTGCCTCCCTGGATGAACTGTTTGAAGAAGAAGGATATGACGCTGTCTTCCTGGGCACCGGTGCAGGAACACCCTACTTCATGAACCTGCCCGGCGAGAACTTCAACGGGGTTTATTCCGCCAACGAGTTCCTGACTCGCTCCAATTTAATGAAAGCTTACTGCTTCCCCGAGTGCGATACCCCGATTAAGGTCGGCAAGAAGGTGGCTGTCCTGGGCGGCGGCAACGTAGCCATGGACGCAGCCCGTACCGCCCTCCGCCTGGGCGCCGAAGAAGTTTATATCGTGTACCGTCGTTCCCGGGCCGAGCTGCCTGCCCGTCTGGAAGAAATCGAGCATGCCGAAGAAGAAGGCGTCAAGTTCCTCTTCCTGACCAACCCCACCCGCTACATCGGCAACGAAGAGGGCTGGCTGACGGGTCTGGAATGCATTAAGATGGAACTGGGCGAACCGGATGCCTCCGGCCGCCGGAAGCCGGTGGCCATACCGGGCTCCGAATTCGTGCTTCCCGTCGATGTTACCATCGTGGCCATCGGCCAGGGACCGAACCCGCTGATTACCAAAACCACACCGGATTTGGAAACCAACAAGCGGGGCAACATTGTTGCCGACGACTTTGGCAAAACATCCAAAGAAGGCGTTTATGCCGGCGGCGATGTGGTAACCGGGGCTGCCACCGTAATCAAGGCCATGGGTGCCGGACGGGTTGCCGCCCAGAGCATTCACGATTATTTAATGGCCAAGGGACCGAAGAAAAACTAACGAATATAAATGTAAGCTAAAAGGTGTATCGCCCCTTCACAGGGCGGTACACTTTTATTTATGGGCTATTTGTCTTAGAAAAATGCTTTTGGGTCCTGTTGTTAGACTTAAGGGTATTCCTTAAGGGCCCAGTTTTTAGTAAACTAGGTATTATGATGAAAATACTTATGTTAAAAAGGCTAGACCCGATAGTAATGCATATAAGTCTAACAACAAGACCCAGAAGGAATACCCTTAAGTCTATATATTAAAGGGGCCAGACCCCCAATTGAGAGGAACTACAGAATGAAAATCCTTTCCGTTTCAGAGCTTACCAAATACATAAAAGATAAAATCGAAAACGATTTCCTGCTGGCTAACACCTGGGTAAAAGGGGAAATATCTAACCTTAAAAACCATAGCTCCGGGCACATTTACCTTACTCTGAAGGACCGGGACGCCTGCCTCAAGGTGGTTATGTTTCGTTCCCGGGCCAGGGGGCTTTTGTTTCGGCCGGAAAACGGCATGTCTGTGGTTATTCACGGCTACATCTCCGTATATGAGCGGGACGGCAGCTACCAGCTCTATGCCGAGGGCATGGAACCGGAGGGAATCGGGGCGTTGTATATTGCCTTTGAGCAGCTGAAGCAAAAGTTGGCCGCCCGGGGCCTATTTGACCCGGGCAGGAAACGTCCCCTCCCCAGAATTCCCAGGGTGGTGGGGATCATCACCTCGCCTACCGGGGCAGCGGTGCAGGACATGCTCAACATTATCCGCCGGCGCTGGCCAAAGGTGCAAATTATCCTGGCGCCGGTTCTGGTACAGGGAGAGGGAGCGCCGGCGTCCATCGCCCGGGCCATCGCCCAAATGAACGGCTTGCAAGACATCGATGTCGTAATTGTGGGGCGGGGCGGCGGGTCCCTGGAAGAATTATGGGCCTTCAATACCGAAGAGGTGGCACTGGCCATTGCCAATTCCCGCATCCCGGTTATTTCGGCGGTGGGTCATGAAACGGACTATACCATTGCGGATATGGTGGCTGATTTGCGTGCTCCCACCCCATCGGCGGCGGCGGAACTAGTGGTGCCCGACTGCCGGGAAATGGCACGTTACCTGCAAAGCATGGAACAGAGGCTTACCAAAGGCATTACCAACGGCATGGAACGGGTCCGGCAGAGAGTAAAAAATTGTACCACCAGCCAACCGCTGCAGCGACCTTACCTGATCACCGGCAACCGGCAGCAGACTGTGGATATGCTCACCACCAATCTGCAGCGGGCCGGGAAACTCTTTCTGGCAGATAAAACAGCGTTGTTGGCCGGCCTGGCCGGAAAATTACATATCCTGAGCCCCCTGGCCACCATGGCCAGAGGCTACAGCATTTGCACCACAAGCGAAGGAAAAGTGGTAACCGATGCTGGCAGCTTGGAAACAGGACAGACTGTTCATGTACTGCTAAATAAAGGAAAGATTCATTGCACCGTCGAATCAACGGTCGAGGATAAAAATATAAAGTTCGAATCGGTGGAAATTTAACGTAAACAGAAATCGAACTTTGAATAGAATCTCGAACATCGAGGAAGGAGACATCATGACACAAATATTGGATGGCAAAAAAGTGGCGGCGATCCTCCGGGAAGAATTAAATCAAGAGATAACGTTGCTGAAAGAAAAGGGAACGGAAGCCAAGCTCTCGGTGCTCCTGGTGGGAGAAGATCCTGCCTCGGTGGCCTATGCCAAGTTCCTGGAAAAGGTCAGCGGCAATGCCGGTGTTCTTTTCGAACTGCATCAGCTGCCGGCCAATGCCAGCGAACTTTATGTAAAGCTAAAAATAGAGGATCTTAACAACGATCATTCCGTGCACGGAATTTTACTGATGATGCCCCTACCTCCCCATGTCAACAAGCAGCGGGTTATGGAAACGGTTTCCCCGCTGAAAGATGTGGATGGCTTACATCCCTTTAACCGGGGGCACTTAATTAGCGGCGGCGTGTGCCTGCAGCCCGCCACGCCCATGAGCTGCCTGGAGATCATGAAACGTTCCGGCATCTCCCTGGCGGGCAAACACATGGTGATCGTAGGCCGGGGAGAGACGGTGGGAAAACCTCTGGTGTTTATGGCCCTGGCCGAAAACGCCACCGTCACGGTATGCCACACCCGGACAACCGATTTGGCCGGCTTTACCCGGCAGGCGGATATCCTTGTTTCGGCGGTGGGTAAGCCCGGTTTAATTACAGCGGATATGGTGAAACCCGGAGCGGTGGTGGTGGATGCCGGTATCAGCGAAGTGGACGGACAGATCACCGGGGACGTCGATTTTGACCGGGTAAAAGAAGTGGCAGGTGCTATCACTCCGGTTCCCGGTGGCGTGGGAAGTTTAACCACCGTTTTGATGCTGAAAAACTTAGTGAAAGGTATTGACCTGCAGGAGAAGTCCAGGGAATGGGAGGAAGCTGAACAATTATGTTAGGTTATTTAAACTGGTCGGTGGAAGAATTATTCCAAAAAGCCGCTTCGCCTGCCCCGGAACCGGGCGGCGGCGGTGTTTCTGCCATGACCGGCTGCCTTGGCACGGGCATGCTGAGCATGGTGGCCCGCATTACATTGGGGAAAGAAAAATACAAAGATGTGGAAACGGAAATCAGCGGGTTAATTACCACGCTGGACAGGAATATAGAAACATTGAAGTCCCTGGCCCAAAGGGATATGGATGCCTTTCACGGCTTCATGGAGGCGCTGGCCATGCCCAGAAACACCCCGGAAGAAAAGGCCCTGCGGGAGGAAAAAAGCAGCAGGCCGCCCTGCTGTCTGCCGGAGTTCCCCTGGAGATCGCCGGGACCTGCCTGTCGGGCCTAAAAGCCGCCAATTCACTGGCCGCCATCGGCGCCAAGTTGGCCATCAGCGATGTGGGCGTAGGGGCTCACCTGCTGGAAGCGGCTCTGAAGGGGGCGTTGATGATGGTGGACGCTAACCTTGCTTACATAAATGATCTGGAAAAAGTTAAGAACATCATTGCGGAAAAAGAACAACTGATCCTGGAGGCGGAGGAAATCTCCAGGAGTACCTGACAAGCGTTCGGGGCCGTATGAAAGAATAGTGAGGGATGTACATGGAGGCTGAAAAACTTACCTTTGAACAGGCCCTGGCAAGATTGGAGGAAGTGGTCAAGGAATTGGAATCAAACCAACTCCCTTTGGACCGGGCGCTGGAATTGTTTGCGGAAGGAATCACTCTGTCTAAATACTGCAACGGTTGTTTGGAACAAGCGGAACAAAAAATCAGCATGCTTATGGCAGACGGTGAATTGAAAGAAGCGCCTTCACTTTGTCAGGGAGGGAATCGCTAGTGCCTTTTATGGAGGAACTAAAACATTGGTCCCAGCAAGTGGACGAGGCTCTCCAGGAGTACCTCCCGCCGGCGGTGCCTATCCTGCCACGATACACGACGCCATGCGCTACAGTGTTTTTGCGGGAGGCAAGAGGCTGCGGCCGATCCTGGTATTGGCAGCGGCAAAGGCTGTGGGGGGCAGCACAGACAAAGTGATGCCGGTGGCCTGTGCCCTGGAACTGATCCATGCCTACTCCCTGGTCCATGATGATCTGCCGGCCATGGATAACGATGATTTTCGCCGGGGACGTCCCACCAACCACAGGGTGTACGGCGAAGCCATGGCCATTTTGGCAGGAGATGCGCTGCTGACCCTGGCCTTTGAGCTGATTGCCCGGTGTGGGGAAAGCAACCCCGCGGAGGCTGTAAACCGAGTCACTCTGGAAATCGCGCAGGCTGCAGGATCCCGCGGCCTAATCGGCGGCCAGGTGGTGGACATCCTTTCCGAAAACCAGCACATTGAGGCCGAGGTGCTGGAATACATCCACCGTCATAAAACAGGTGCCCTTTTTAGAGCAGCCGTTAGGTCGGGAGCCATTCTCGGGGGAGCTGCCGGCAATCAACTGGAGGCGCTGACCACCTATGCGGAGCAAATGGGTTTAGCCTTTCAAATTAAAGATGATTTATTGGACATTGAGGGAGACGAGGTAAAAATCGGCAAGCCGGTGGGCAGTGACGTAAAAAATCAAAAAGTCACCTACCGTCTCTTTACGGCTTGGAAAAAGCCAGGGAAATGGCCGCCACGGCTGCCCGGGAAGCCGTTGATGCGCTGAAAATTTTTGATGCAGAAGCGGAATTTTTACGGTCGATGATGCATTTTATTATCAATAGAGATCATTAAAAAGATCGCTATCGCAAGCCAGAGCGATAGCGTATATGATTAAAAGAGTTTTCGTGATAAAAACCTCCTGCCATTCTACCGGCTGGTCTTGTTTAGTTCGTAGGGGCATTTGAGGCAGAGGTTTTAAGCATGTTATAATTTAAAGCGTGCAATAGACATACTTAAAAATAAGTGATGCAGTATCCTAGTCAGCATCACCTTTCCGAAGGCGGGCCTAAAAATCCGTCAAGGGCACATCGATGAAGTTCCTGGTGCTGGCTTTTGACGCCCAGTTGGGGGCTGGTACTGGGAGTTAAGGGGATGGGGCGACCTGCAACGGCATGTGGGCATCGACCCCGTCCCCGTGGAGACCCAAGTGCGTGGGGAGTCGGAAACGGCGAACTATGGCTTGGTTGTTAACCTGCATGTGGTAGGAAGCTGCGTGCAGTGTAGCCTGACTTGAAGTGGCACTGGTGGATTCCTCTGGTACAGCGGCAGAATACGGGCCCGTAATCTGCTGTTGTGGGATGAAACCTTTGCTGCAAAAGAGTCTAAGAAAGATTGATGCTGTCGAGGAAAACTCCTAGGCTGTCCGGCACCACGCCGGGGTAGATCAGGGATTAAAGTGTGGACTAAGTGGTAATCTAGTCCTGAGAGCGGCGACGCCTCAGATAGGGTTTAATGGGAAACCGCCGGTTTGGCGACAGCCGGTACCGCTATGGGAAAACCTGCTGGACCTAAGCCACAACATTTACCTGATCTGCTACCACTTATTAAATTTTACATACTCACATGAGGTGAACTTTTTGGGTAATCATAAATCCAATGTTTCGAGTCGCTACCTGCTTTTGGTTTCCATTGGATCTTTCCTTTTGGCGGTTATTTTCTCTCTCCTGTCTGAAACCATGACCAGGATCGTACAAAGCGTACTTATATCCTTGTCAGGTTTGCTTACTATTATACTTATTGGTATCTTTGCCGATATTATCGGAACAGCGGTTACCGCTGCCCAGGAGGCACCTTTTCATGCCAAAGCGGCCAAACGTGTACGCGGGGCGAAGGAAGGTGTTTTTTGTTACGCAATGCCGGTAAGGTTGCCAATATATGCAACGATGTCATTGGCGATATCGTCGGTACAGTGAGCGGTGCTTTAGGGATCTCAATTGTGGTTAAAATAGTTAGTAACAACCCGGGCACGGATGCCTTTTGGGCCAATATCATCATGACGGCGCTGATTGCCTCCCTGACGATTTCCGGCAAAGCATTAGGAAAAACACTAGCGCTCTCCAGGGCAAATGATGTAATATTCTTGGTAGGTAAGGTTTTGGCTTATTGGGAGAAACTTACTGGTAAAAACCTGGGAAAAAAGAATCGTTCCAGGTCTTAAAAAGAAGGTGGACAAGGTTTGACCTCATTATTAAAAACCATTTACAGTCCTCAGGACATACAGAACTTAAGTCTTAAACAACTAAAAAGTTTAGCCGATGAAATCCGAGACACCATTATTCAGACCGTGGCGGAGACCGGCGGTCACCTGGCTCCCAACCTGGGAGTGGTAGAACTTACCCTGGCCCTGCATCGGGTTTTTAACTCTGCGGTGGACCGGATTATCTGGGACGTGGGTCACCAGAGTTATGTGCACAAGCTGCTGACCGGCCGCCAGGTCCAGTTTGCCACCCTGCGACAATACGGCGGCATCAGCGGGTTTC
>NZ_AWQQ01000130.1 GCF_002607855.1 Desulforamulus profundi | reverse complement strand
GACGAACCCACCTACGGTCTGGATACCGAGAGCAGGATCATGCTGGCCGAGGCCGTCAGCAAAGCCCAGCAGGAATGTAAATTTGAGCAGCTGCTGCTGGTTTCCCACGATCAGGCCTTTGACGACAAGGTGGAGTATGCCCTGCATTTAAGCTATTCTCCGGTGGAAGGGACAAAGCTTTAGGTAATGGAGTGGTTGTGGTTACTCTATGGCAGATAGGGTTTGTTACCTTGCAAGAAGGGGCTGATCAAAAATGCCGCCGGTTCTGTTCGGCGGCATTTTTACATGAACTTGTTTAACAGAACCACCATGGCCATGCCGGTGACCACCGTTAAAAAGATGCTCTTGCTGTAAATACCGGTGATAAAGCAGGGGATGGCAGCCAGCAGGTAGGTGTTTGAAAGATTGACACTGAGCTGCCCGTCTTTCAGCAGCAGTTCCGGGGCCAGCAGCGCGGACAGCACGGCCACCGGGACATAACTCAGCCAGTTCAGCAGTCCCTTGGAAATATTGATGCGGGATAAAATGGCCAGGGGCAGCATGCGGGGGATGTAGGTGACAATCATCATGCCGATAATGATTGTGAGGACTTTTCCATCCATTTATCAATCAACACTCCTATCGTTACAGAAATGACGGTGGCCAGGATGATGTTCCAACTGCCGCCCAGGTTCAGTTTGATACCGATGGATAAGACTGCGGAAATAAAGATAATGGAAATGGCCTTCTTGTGTCTCACCTGAAGGATCAGCAGGGCGATGAACATGGCCGGCAGGGCAAAATCAAGGCCGAACTTTTGGGGCTCCGGGATAAAGTTGCCCATCACCGAGCCCAGCACGGTGCTGGAAAGCCAGGCCAAATGGGAAGTAATAAACAAGCCCAAGAAGTACCACTGACTTTTTTGCTGTTTTGCAACCGCGCCGATGGAAATGGCATAGGTTTCATCGGTGACCCAAAAGCCCAGCAGAGACAGTAATTTCGCATTAATGTTTCTTACGTAAGGAGCCAGGGAAGCCGTCATTAACATATGACGGGAATTGACCAGAAAAGTGGTTAAAACAATGGCGCCGATGGAAGCCTGGGCTGCCAGCAGCCCTGCCGCGATAAATTGGGAAGAACCTGCGTATACCAGCAAAGACATCATAAAAATTTCTACGGTGGACATGCCCGATTGCACCGCTAAAACGCCAAAGGCCATTCCGATGGGAAAATAACCGAAGACAACCGGCAGGGCCGCACTAATCCCTTCTTTTATGTCTGAACGAACCAACTGACTAAACCTCCTTCGCAAAACCGTAGATAGTTCTAATAATAACAGAATTTGTCCATGCCTGTCATCCGGGAATAAACTTTTGTCCGCCAAAGGGCAACTTTTCTGTATTCCACAGACCGGGGAATCTGTTACAATACCTCAGGGGGTGTAAGGTTTGAAGCCGTCCGTCAAAGGATTTTTCTTTTTGGTAGGGGCTACGTCCATGTGGGGGATCTCCGGCACCGTGGCCAAAATTTTATTTAACCAGCAGGTAAACCCCCTGCACCTGGTCACCATCAGGATTACTTTGTCCTTCCTGGTGCTGCTGGCCTACCTGGCCCTTTGGAAACCTCATTTGCTACGGGTAAAAAATGCGATCTTCTCTACCTGGCCGTACTGGGGATCGGCGGAATTGCGCTGAATCAGTTCAGTTATCTCTATACCATCAGCCAGACCAACGTGGCCACCGCAGTGTTTCTGCAGTACCTGGCGCCAGGCATTGTGGCCGCCTACGCCTTTCTCTTTCAGGGGGAAAGATGGGGCCCGCCAAACTGCTGGCCCTGCTGCTGACCGCCGGG
>NZ_AWQQ01000129.1 GCF_002607855.1 Desulforamulus profundi | reverse complement strand
AATAGAAGTAAGAGTTTGAGGAATTGCCTCAAGGTGTTGGGCAATAACCTTATCAAGCTTCTTTACCTCGGACTCTAGGGCACGTATAACACTAGCACTGGCGGCTAATGAAGCATTTACAGGATCGGCCAGAGATTTACTCAATCTATAAGACGACCGAGCAGCTTTTTTAATGCTTGGGCCACTCCCTCTGGGTCACTAAAACGGTTCTTGCTCTTTTGCTGTATGAACTCAATCAGTTCTTCTAATGGCATAGTGGCTACTTCATCCACAGATAAAAATTCCTCCACCACTGCCATAGCTGTAGCCCCGAATTGGTTATAATGGATAAAGAAAACTAGACAAAAAAACAGCTTTATTTAAGGTGGATCGTTGCCGTGAGAAAATCATATTCTGGGGAGTTCAAAGCCAAGGTTGTACTGGAAATTCTCAAGGAAGAGAAAACCATATCCCAGATTGCTTCAGAGTATGGGATTCATCCAAATCAATTGCTTAAATGGAAAAAAGAGGCAATAAGATCTCTGGCAGAAGTTCTTGAAGATGGTCGTAGAAAGAGTGACAAGGAGAAAGAGACATTAAAGAACAAGATTCAAGAACTATACGCAGAGATTGGCGAGTTGACAACTAAGCTCAACTGGCTTAAAAAAAATCTGGCTTTAAGTTGGACGAGGGCTGAAAGAATTGAACTTGTGGATTTTGAGAACCGCGAGCTACCATTAACAGTTCAGGCAGAAATGCTTTCGCTAAACCGTTCGAGCCTTTACTACAAGCCAGTACCACCATCGCCGATGGAAATTGCTATCAAGCATGAAATCGACCGCATTTACACGGAGGACCCCTACATGGGTTCCCGTCCGATTACAGCGATTCTGAACCGCGAAGGCTTTAGCATCAGCAGACCCACGGTACAGAAGTATATGCGGGAAATGGGAATATCAGCAATCAGGCCAGGGCCGAACCTCAGCCGCCGGAACCACGAGCATAAAGTCTACCCCTATTTACTCCGCGGCGTTAAGGCATCCTTTCCCAACCACATTTGGGGTACCGATATCACTTATATACGCCTCAGGAAGGGCTGGCTTTACCTGGTGGCTTTCCTAGATTGGTTTTCAAGGTACGTAGTAGCCTGGGAACTGGACTGCACTCTTGAAGTCGATTTTGTGCTGGAAGCCCTCCACAGGGCATTACGAATTGGCAAACCCGAGATCGCAAACAGTGACCAAGGAAGCCAGTTTACCAGTCAACGATACACCACTGTATTACTGGGCAACGAGATCAAAATCAGCATGGACGGGCGAGGTCGAGCTATGGACAACATTTTTACCGAGAGACTCTGGCGTACAGTCAAGTACCAGGAGGTCTACATAAACGACTATACAAGCCCCCGTGAAGCCCGTCTCGGTCTCGCAAAGTTCTTTGAAAAATACAACAACTACAGGCCACATCAAGCATTGAAAAACTTGACTCCGGCCGAAGTTTACTTCGGCAATTATACCTTGAAAGACTTTCAGTAATAATTTGTGTCTATCATTCTGGGGATTATGCTGGATATCGTCCACTCTGGTGTCCACCTCCTCCGACCAGTATAACCTAAGCTGCTCTGCAGGCCCAAAGCTTCCTACCGACCTTAAATTCCCTGGCGGCCGCAAGCCCATGACTGGAACGGGTGCGTGAAATATCGGTACATTAGTGGTGGAAGGAAAAGTTATCAACATTTATGGTCAACTTTCTTTTGCAGTAGTATTGCATGGGAAAAATTTACTTAATTACCAGTTAATAAATGGTTTTAATGGTAATATTTTTCTTATAAAATACACAAAGGAGGGAGAAAAACCACCTTAAACAAGTTCAAAAAAATGTCTTGACATCTTTAGCCACCATAGCCTTCTTCCTGAATAACTTGTTCTTGAAATTCAGTTCTCTATGCCAGGATAAGCTTTTTAGCAACCAATTCGGGGCTACAGCTATGGCAGTGGTGGAGGAATTTTTATCTGTGGATGAAGTAGCCACTATGCCATTAGAAGAACTGRTTGAGTTCATACAGCAAAAGAGCAAGAACCGTTTTAGTGACCCAGAGGGAGTGGCCCAAGCATTAAAAAAAGCTGCTCGGTCGTCTTATAGATTGAGTAAATCTCTGGCCGATCCTGTAAATGCTTCATTAGCCGCCAGTGCTAGTGTTATACGTGCCCTAGAGTCCGAGGTAAAGAAGCTTGATAAGGTTATTGCCCAACACCTTGAGGCAATTCCTCAAACTCTTACTTCTATTAAGGGTATCGGCCCAGTTTATGCTGCCGGTATTGTAGCTGAGATTGCTGGCATAAATAGATTTGACAACCACAAGGCACTGGCTAAATATGCAGGCCTAGTCTGGAACGAACATCAATCTGGTAACTGGAAAGCCGAATTTACGCCACGTATTAAGTCAGGAAATAAGTATCTCCGTTATTATCTGGTTGAATCTGCAAACCACATCAAGGTACATGATGAGGAGTATAGGCAGTTCTACCTAAGTAAATATTCGGAGGCTACCACGCATAAACACAAAAGAGCACTCGTCCTTACCGCAAGGAAATTCGTCCGGCTGGTTTTTGCTCTGCTGCGCAACAATCAGCTCTATAACGCTAGCAAAAGGAGTTGATATAATCTCTTTTTGATAGATARCCTTTTCTCAAATCCGTTTTTAATATTAACGGGTTTAGTTTGTTATTGCCATTTTTAGGTATGAAGGCTGTTTTAACATTAATTTTTTTCCAATTTTCATAGAATCGGCTATTGACTATTTACCGCTGGTCTTTGAAGACATAATATTTCAATTCTCACCCCGGTACACTTTCCTGGCAGGCTGTGAACTGGTAGCTGTTAAAGTACAGGCAGAGTTTTTTACGTTGCTCTACCGCATATAAATTCCCGGGTTGTGCCCGGTAATGAAAACCTCTGCGCCACACTTAACCTCTTTAAGTGAAAAAATAATGGGCTCCGGCGAACCGCCAACGGAAATAATCATGGCTTTTATCTGCAGGCACCTGCTGCACCTAGTGTTTTTGAAAATCGCCAAGTCATTAATAATAATTCGACTTATTCGCCAAATCTCTGATTTAACTGATCCACCGCCCATATTAGATCCGCCTCATGCTGGGCCGTTGTGATAACCTTGAAGCGCAGTCCTATTTTATCATCCTTCCACTCCCCAATTATCTCTTGTTTCCCGTTACCTTCGCATTCAATCCGGAAGCCGGTTTTTCTGATTGATGATTGACTATGATAGCCTGCACTGACACAGGTTTTAATCCATCTGAATTCCCGCCAGACCCTATTAACAAAATCTTTAAAATCGTCTCTTTTCCCGCCATACCCATGATTGCTTAAGGTAGGTAGTTTACGGCTTTCATCCGTCAACTCCTTAAGGTATGGAGGCTTTGGGTTGCGCAGCCGGTAGCCCGTAAGATAAATTTGCCCGATGGCCCCTAGTTCCCAGTACAATTGTCCGTCTATCTCAACCTCTTCCAGGAGCGGTCTTATTTTTTCTATGTCCTGACCAATCTCGTCTGAAGAAAGGACACAACCCCTTTCGAAGGCTGAAAGCAGGTCGCCATATCTGCCAACCAGCGAATAATCAAGGCTAACAGGCATGGGTGGAAAGGAGATTATGTCATTAAATCGCTCATGCTTGTAATATACAGGCATATCAAGAGCCTGACCAATTAGCACAGCCACAGCTATCTGTGCCTTATAGCCACCGGTGGCGTTAATAGCCATTTTTTCAGCCCCGCCGGATTCATATATTATTTTTCCAATTTCCCGTACCAAGTTGCGCAGTCCCTGAGCCCTAAAACTGCCGGGATGTTCATCCTGCATACCTTTAACCGTTTGATAATCAACGAATTTTAAACCCAGTTCCTTTTGCCGAGCCATGTAATAGGCCTTCAGGATTTCACCCATTCGCAAGCCGGATAATGTATCGGAGACCAGAAAAATAAGTCTTCTTAGATCGACATCTTTTCGTTTAAGCAGGCAGCCGATGGAATTAATTTCAGCCCCGTTCAGCATCAAATCATCCGGGAAGGATGCAAGAAACTGCCCCAGTTTTTGATCCTGGTTGTTCAGATAAAGATTCTTGGTCTCTTGAACCTCCTTCCAGCGGCTTTGAAGGTAATCCGAATCTTTTTTGTAACGGCCTGCCAGCAACTTGTGAAAATTATCCTCCGTGTCCGGCAGCGATTTCAAGTTGGATTCCAACAGACTGGTTCCCACTGTACAAATGATGGTTTCCGCTTTCGACATTAGTGTCCTCCTTAATATTTTCTACAGGATCTTTTTACACTGACCCATGCCCATCGTAGTTTTGTACCCTACACCGGCATAAAAAGCAAACTCGGCCAGCATATGCACTATTTTTAATAAGATATCTTCCTGCTGCTCCCGAATATTAAAGTGACAGGTGCCGGTAAAGCCTACCTGCTTATAACGGTCAAAATGCATAATTTTGGTTTGCAGTTGGTACATCCCCGGGTGAACATTGGCCTCGATATAATCTGTAAAGTTATCACCTAGGAGGGTGTTGAAAAAACCCCTTTAAAACCCTAATTTTACTTCTTTCAAAAAATAAAATTTACATTAATTAACAGTAGTGACCCACTTTTTTTAGATTTTAAGACGAAAACTAATATTTTTGAGTATATTACCTCCCATTTTCCAGTATTTGTCATGCAATTGGGCGCACTTATCCTATAATCGCAGGTAATGGCTCTTTGGCAA
>NZ_AWQQ01000128.1 GCF_002607855.1 Desulforamulus profundi | reverse complement strand
CGCCAATCTCTGCGTATAGTTCTTGAATCTTGTTCTTTAATGTCTCTTTCTCCTTGTCACTCTTTCTACGACCATCTTCAAGAACTTCTGCCAGAGATCTTATTGCCTCTTTTTTCCATTTAAGCAATTGATTTGGATGAATCCCATACTCTGAAGCAATCTGGGATATGGTTTTCTCTTCCTTGAGAATTTCCAGTACAACCTTGGCTTTGAACTCCCCAGAATATGATTTTCTCACGGCAACGATCCACCTTAAATAAAGCTGTTTTTTTGTCTAGTTTTCTTTATCCATTATATTTTGCTGGAATCAGCGAGATCCTCGCGCGGTCAGGGCTATTCATTATATATGTTAGTTAATAAATTAACCGATAATAACATTATGTCAACTGGATTATTCTCTCCATGCTCTAGTGAAAGGGTCTCAGACTGCCGTTCTTAAAACATATTTTTCGTTTGTTGAATTATGTTAACAACCATTCTCCTATCGTGTAAATATCGTGTAAATTAAAAGTCTCTTCAACTTCCTAGTATGGATAATGGGAAGTTGAAGAACGAACTTGAACTCACAACTCCCCTGAACGTACAGGTGGAATCAGTAGCTTGCGTTGTACATGAAAATTTTAGCCTCTAGCGAGTAGACTAAGTGTGACACAGCCGTTAGAACCTCAACAGCGGTCTTAAGGTGAAGACAAGATTAGAACTAAATGTATATACCGATTCGAAAACCCACTTGTTCCGGACGGGCAGTTACAACCCGTCCGGAAAATGGTTGTGCCTCTTTTTTCTTCTTTCTTTAAAAAATCCCCGCGCCCCTCCTTGCCGCCATAGCTAGGATGCAGAGGCGGGGTCTTATTAAATATTATCCTCTTTCTGCCATTCATCACTAATGCTTTTCCAGTCAATATCCCTTTCTTCTTTTTTAGTCCACACATCCCAGAACTCAGGGTCTTTTGATTTTGGACGATCCTTTTCCTCTAAAGTATTCATTTCAACGATTACTGGTATCGGGGCTGCCCATCCAAGCAAAATTGCTTTTTTGGTTGGAAGTATTGGGAGTTCGTTCAAAATGCTACCTAGATTATCAGGGACTAGCTTTTTTACCATCTCCTGATCTTTATCATTAACTAAACGGTGTAATAGAAAAGTATTACATTGTGACAAAACAGTCTGAGATAATTCTGAAGGTCTTTGAGAAGAAATCAGTAATCCTAGACCAAACTTCCGCCCTTCTTTGGCTATTTTTTCGAATGATTGACTACAAAGCCGATTAGCAGTAATCTCATCGGTATCCCCATCATAGCGTTTGATAAAATTGTGAGCTTCTTCAACTACAAGTGTAGTCGGTAGTATTTTTCCGGTTTTTCTTCTGTAACGCTGGTGAGCTTCAAAAATGATTCTTGATAAAACGGATACAATCACAAAAAGTATTTCAGATGGCAGCAACGAGAGGTCAATAATACTAATAGATCCATCATCTTCATTGCTACCAATATATTGATTTAACCACGCTTCGAGTGTTATTTCTTCTTTTGTTTTTGTTTCAATCACCGAAGCAATGCGAGAATCAGTCAAAATGCTTCTGACTCGCATCATGAAAAAGTCCATAAATTGTTGCGCATTGTTTTCCTGAGATAGACGTTCAATATGACTAAGAAAATCTTCATTTGTAAAGAAAACAGGGCTATCTTCATCTGGCCCTTGATAACTTATCAACTCCCCGAAAACACTCTGTGATGCTTCAATTGCAGAGACAACTTCTTGTATATCTGTTAAATTAAAGGCTGGATAATTATTACCGCTCTTTGGCCTTTTTGTTAAAACACTATCAATAGAGGCCATTATTGCTTTAATTTTATCTTTTGGCTCACCATCGATTTTATCTAAAAAAGAAGCAAGGGAATCTTTTGATGATTGAAAAGTTTCTCCTAGATTGTTTTTACCCGGCCAATTGGCTATGGCATTTATTCCCTGTCTTTCAAAGTTTCTAAGAGTTACCAAAATACTAATAATAAACCGTCTAGGAGTAATCAGACTATCATTTTCATCCAATCTTCCACCATAACGAATCTCCCGCAGGGTTTTTCTTAATAGTGGTCTTTGTGTTTTACCACTAGCTTGTGCAATTGAACTCCATTCGTAACTGTTCCACATCCAACTTGGAACCTTTAATTGGGAGATAGTAGTGTCTGAATCGGGATTATCATTGAATATCACCTGAAAACGACGGACATTAGCCAACCCCTCAAATGTCCCACAATATTCACCATTTGGATCGAGTACGATAAAACGAGAATTAAGTTTTTTCTCTTTCGGCAGTTCATTCCTTGCTTCTTCAAGAGTCCAGCGTATTAATCCAGCTACTGAGCAAGATTTTCCGCTTCCGGTATTTCCCAAAACCGCTATATGCCTGCCAAAAATTCTATCAGGGTTTATAAAAACAGGCGCATTTGCAGTCATCGGAGAAATACCGATTTTAACTTTTGCATTATTGTCTTTGTTTTGGACGATTGCCCGTAACTGTTCTTGATTAGGAACTACAACAATATCCCTACTGACGGGTAACTATAAACTCCACGCTCGATTTCAAATTGCCCATCCTCTTCTTTAAGAATACCCAAAGGACTTATAGAAAGCTTACGAAGTGGAAAGGGTAAGTCAATTAGGTCAAAGTCTTTGTACCCCTTTCTTTTTGGATACGGAGAATATTCAACGCCAATCCATGAAATAATTCCTATAAGAGCGCCTGATTCATTGGGAATGAGAACAAATCCGTTTACTTTTGGGAAAAGTTGTGGTACTCCGGTATTAATAGCAGTGTTTTGCGGAGCATTGATTTCGAGCAGTACTTTTATTTCACGTGGAGAAACAAACTCAACCGTACCAATAGTTTGGTTTCTGATATGTTCAAATTCTTTATTCATCTTCACTCTCGCTTTCTTTTGGAGTGATTTTCCTTTTCTCTTCAATTCTATGCCGTCTATCTGAAATTCGGTCGATTGCTGATTTTGGAAGATAGTTTTCAGTCAGGATTCGAATATTCCCATAATGATTTCCTAATAAAAGCGTTAGTTGAGAATGATTACATTTCTTCACGAAGCTACTAATTCGTCCATCCGCCAAGTCATAAGAAATAATAACCAGATGAGTCGATGGTATGGTCATCATATCTAGAATTATATTGTTTATATGCGAATCTCCAAAACCATAACCATAGGTAACAAGAACAGAATTGGGTCGACATGTTGCTGTAGAAAAGTCTCTAAATAATTCAGAATAAGGGAAATATACTGTATCAATCCCTTTTGCTGAGTTGGGATAAATCACATTTGTTTCGTAAGGATTTTGAATTGTGTCTTCATTTATTTTACAACCAAAAGGTATAGGCTCTTTATGAATATCTCCATTATTGAAACGCCAGTCAAGCGAGCCATGCAGCTTCGTGTAACGAACAACCCCCTCAACATACCGTGGTTCACCGCGTATTCCGGGTGGATTATAATGGTAATCCAACTCCATTTTATGCATTCTCAAGGTTGGGTTTAATTTTCCAATAAAACGGTCTAAGGTATAAATACCCGCATTATCTAAAGCATATTCAATAAATCGGTCATAATTGGTTGTAAAGATATGCAGCCTGTCACGGGTAGCGGTTCGACTGCTAAAACTGATGAGAAATCTCTTTAGAAGCGCTAAAGCGTCCGAGCCATTTTCTGAAGAAAGCACATTACATTCATTTTTTATCAAATTCAGTATGAGTAATTTCATCTTCTCATTTATTTCGTTTTCGAGTGTTGTAGCATTTGTATCATTCAATATTTTTAACCCTTTTACTAATTCGATGGCAGTCCTTAAATCATCTTCAAAATTTGCTGAACCACGAGACAGTTTTTTTGCTTCTTCATTGGCGTAGGATTCTATTTTTTCGCCTTCAGTTATGAATTTTATTCGCTGCATAGCCTGCGGAGTGACGCCTGAATCACAACATATTCCTGTAGTAATGCCTGTACCCAACAGTAGTGAGAGATGCTCACTTTGAAAGACAGCAGTCAGCCATGGTTCTATCACAGATCGAAGTTTTTTTTCGTCTGGAGTATCTGAACCTTCAGGAACTTCATTAGCAATATAGAGAATATGATCTTTTGACCAGTCTATTGAGTCCATCTATCTTCCTCCTTTCAAACATACCCAAAACTTCTTAGCTTTTCTACCTAACTTCCCATTATAGACATTAGTTCAATACAAGATAAAATCTAAAAACACTAAACTTTTTCGAATTTCTAATCGGACGTACCTGTCCCTCTGTTAATAGTCACGTAGAGAGCGGTTAATCACCACTGTACAGACCATGGCGTGCGGAACTACCGTACTAGGCTCAACCCCATTTCTATCAGCAGAATTACTATTGTAATACACCTTGAATTATAGTGTCAAACTACCCTTTGTCCCCAGCTTTTTATATTATTTTGGGTGGTTACCCGTATCATATCTCTAGAAACACCTAACTCACCGTTCATTTCTTTCCAGTGACATATACACCCACTGATTAAGTAAAATACCAGCTACGTAGGCAATATACGAATTTGTTAATTAATTTCACTATTATCTACGTGTCTTCTGAACTAATTTAAAGTTATCTGAATACGCCGAGCCAGATTGTGCATTTTGACCGTTGTGATTGTGCACCCAGACCGTTTGAATTGGGCATAGCTTCCGCACTAATTGTGCACTCATGATCCGCTTGTAAAAACGCTCTGTATAATGGATTTATGTGCTGGGAATCTAGCGCAAATAATCCATAGGAGGTCATATGAATGACCAATTACAGAGAAATCCTGAGGCTGTTTAGCCTTGGGATAACAAAAAAGGACATAGCGGCCAGCTGTGGGTGTTCTAGAAACACCGTCACGAATGTCTTGCAACGGGCCGCAGCGTGTCGGCTAAGTTGGCCGTTGCCTGACAAGATGACCAACAAAGAGCTTGCCATGAAGCTGTTTCCACCCGGGGAAGCAAAGCCGACGTACAAAATGCCGGATTATGAATACATCCATCGAGAGATGGCCAAGAGCGGTGTCACGCTTAGTCTACTGTGGGTGGAATATTGTGACCAATGCCGCGTGGCGGGTGAAGTCCCGTACAAATCCACCCAGTTTAACAAGTATTACAGCGATTTCGTCAGAAGTACCAAAGCAACTATGCATATTAACCGCAAGCCTGGAGAAATCATGGAGGTAGATTGGGCCGGTCAATATGCGCACATTGTAAAATACTGATACAGGTGAGTTAATAGATGTTTCCGTCTTTGTTGCTGCCCTTTCATACAGCGGCTACGCCTACGTGGAGGGGTTTCTATCACAGAACCAAGAGTGCTGGATTACCGCCCATGTTAATGCCTACAACTACTTCGGTGGTGTTACACGCATTCTCACCCCGGACAATTTAAAGACCGGCATTACAAAGCACTCACGAAGCGAGATTACAATCAACAAGACCTATCAGGAATTAGCGGAACACTACGGAACAGCTGTTATCCCTGCCCGGGTAAAAGCTCCTCAGGATAAGCCAACTGTCGAGGGCGTAGTAGGGATCATCTCCACATGGATCCTGGCGGCGTTGCGCAACCAGCAGTTTCTCTCCCTGCATGAGCTAAATGAAGCTATCCGACAGAAGCTAAAAGAGTTTAATAACAAGCCATTCCAGAAGAAGGAAGGCAGCAGAGCCAGTCTGTTTGAAGAGGAAAGACCGTTCCTGCTACCACTGCCGCCAAAACCTTTTGAGTTGGCCACATGGCGAGTTGCCACTGTCCAGTTCAACTACCATATCAAGCGTAGATTCCCAGAATTACTCAGTCCCGTATGAATACATTAAGCAAAAAGTGGAAGTCAGGCTCACTAAGAATGTCATTGAGGTTTTCTTTGGAGGTAACCGGATCAGCTCCCACCCAAGGTTGTACGGACGTAGTGGCCAATACAGCACTATTGAGGCACACATGCCTCCATACCACCAGAAGTATGTAACGTGGAACGCAGAAAGATTTATCAGCTGGGCCGAAAAGATCGGAGAAAATACCGCTGTTGTTGTTCGTTTCTTCCTCAGTGCCCACAAGGTAGAGCAGCAAGGATACAAGTCCTGTATGGCTCTACTCAAACTTGCAGATAAGTATTCCGTAAAACGTCTAGAAGCCGCTTGCGCAAAGACGCTGTCCTATACCGTCCATCCAAGCCTAAAAAATGTACAGGCAATCCTTAAATCCGGACAGGACAAGCTGCTTGATAACAAACCTGCATCGGAAACGCCCCCGGAGACATCCCAGTATGGTTTTACACGTGGTGCTGAGTATTACAAAAGGGGGAATAACTGAATGTAGCAAACCACGCTGAATGGCGGTAACCAGTTCATTGCCAATTTCGGTAAATAACCATGTTTCAAACTATCGCCAATGACGGTAAGAAGGTACTGTTTCTCCTCCGTCATGGGGTAGTGTAGGAAGCTGTTACCACCCGAAGTGAGTGAGAAAAAACTATAAAAAGTTACCCTTACTGTTGAAAAAGACCTGGTTTTTATGAAGGAATACTACATTTAGTTGG
>NZ_AWQQ01000127.1 GCF_002607855.1 Desulforamulus profundi | reverse complement strand
CGGCAGCTGCAAAGTTTTTCCAGTAAGAAAGAGCAGCCATGGATCTTTGCTACCATGGCAAGTTGATTAATAATTGTTACGGTTATGAGGTTCTTGGTAAACAGTTCATGCGAACTGTCTACTCACCAGCCACAAGAACCGTCCCTGCGGCTTCCTGGCCAGGATGTCAAGCCTGGCTGCTCTGTCCAGCAGGTATTTGGGGTCAAGTTCCCGGTCCATGTATAGGAAGAAAAGCCCAGTTGCCTGATTCGGCGTAATCTTTGAAATTCTTTAGTGTCAATCAGATCTAAAAGCAGTTTCTCTTTAGTCTTATTGAATAGAATAATGTTATCGTGCAGGGTCTCTGATTGCTTTCATGTTTTTCACCTTTATTTTAACCCATGTTATAAGTTAATGTTATTGATCGTTTTCAGTCGAGTAATAGTTAGTAATTTATGGCAATAAATATTTTTACTATCTTAACCATGGAATTGTTTAAAAACAAGGGCTAACAAGAATAGTACAATAGAGATTTGAACATGTCTTCACAATTAATCACATGATAAACCGTGCCGGGATGTTCCACCCTTAAATCTCTACCCAAAAAACACCTCCCGGCCAAATTATACCAGGAGGTGTTATAATTTACAATAAGTTAATAAGTTTAGTGCCTGACACCCATTACCCCTGCCTGTGTTGGCTGGCCCCTTTGTCCAGCTCCCAGGCTGTTTTCTCCTGCGGAGGTTGCAGGGAATCAATCCATTTAAGGCGTTCTCGCCTGGTATTGAGGCCATTGCGTCTAAGTACCCCGTATACAGCGGTTTCGCCGATTTTAATTCCGCCGTTTTCTGATTTTCTCAGTTCGGCGCTGATCCTTTTGGGTCCATAAGCTGGGTGTTCCTGGACAAAAGCCAGGATAGCCAGGATAGCTTCTTCTATATCCGGCGGCGTTTGATTAGGCCGGATACCTGGTACACGTTCTTTATCGTGCAATCCGTTCTCGCCTTGTTCCTTGTACCTTTCCAAAAACTTGTAAAAGGTGGTGTGAGACATCTGACATTTGGCGGCTATTTCTCTGCGCGTATAAACTTTTCTCTGGTCGAGTTTCATTGCTTGCCTTCTGCAGCGTAATTACGGTAGGATGAGTATACACAGCAGTTCCCCCTTATTATGTTGATGTAGCAATTACCATTATAAGGGGAGCACTGTGGATACTCAACCATCTGGGGCAAGCCCGGGTGGTTGATTTATTTCCCAGCCTATTCCATTTTGTCAACCCATACCCAACTTAGCACAATTTACAATAAGTTAATAAGTTTAGTGCCTGACACCCATTACCCCCTCCTTATTTTTTTCTTAGTTCACGGAAAATTAGGCCCTCTACTCCGAGCGTAGTAACTGAGAGCAGAGGGCCAGGGTTGGGTAAACCAGAGGGACCGTCCCTTTGGTTCGCCATGGCAGCGGTTTTTTGCCAGGGATTTCCTCGAGCACTCCGTTTCCAGAGTGCGCGGGCCGTACTCCTGCGGGAGGGCCTACCGGGAGCTATACACCAGGTAAGTAGATACCCCACAGAAAGTTAATAAGTTAGGTGCCTGGCACC
>NZ_AWQQ01000126.1 GCF_002607855.1 Desulforamulus profundi | reverse complement strand
CGGAGGTAACGGGAAACAACTTCAACGATATCGGATCTTTGCCTGATCTCTTCAATAACGGCATCCGGGATCCGTCCCGCCATAAAAACCACCCTTCTCCCTGCTAATACTTTACATTTTCTCTGTCCAAGGGTGCTTTTCCTGCCGCTGGAAGAAACCCGGAATCGGAACTACAGTTTAAAGTTTATTCGCTGTTGCTAAAAAATTTCCTGCAATGCTTCGACATTTTTTCTTAGGGCAACAGCTTTATTATTGCCAATATTTACAATGAATATATCAAAACTGTTTATCCCGGGGGAAATCCTTTAGGGATAAACAACTTTTTATATTGGGCAACAGCAAACCGGTCAGTCATGCCGGCGATATAGTCCGCCACCACCCGGGCAATGCCTTCCCGGTCCACCTTGTTTAGCAAGTCATCGGGCAGAGAAGCGGGATGTTCAGTATAGTACAGGTAGAGCCCCTTCACTACATGCCGGGCTTTATTCTCTTCTTTCTTGGCCTCAGAACCAATATATACATAATCAAACATAAAGGTTCTCAACCGGTCCATGGCCTCCTGCACTTGTGGGCTCATGGTGATTGCCGCTTTGCCCATGCTGGATTGAATCAGGTCCAGAACCATGGTGTTGATCCGCTGGCTGTGGCGTCCGCCCAGCACTTTCAAGCAGTCCCCGGGCAGGTTCTGCTGGTTCAGCACACCGGCCCGCAGGGCGTCGTCAATGTCATGATTGATATAGGCGATGCGGTCGGCAATTCTTACGATCTGCCTTCCAGGGTGACGGGGATGTTGGGCCCGGTGTGATTTAAAATGCCGTCCCTGACCTCATAGGTAAGGTTCAGGCCGTTTTGGCCCTCTAATTGATCTACCACCCGGAGGCTTTGTTCGTTATGTCTAAACCCGGGGGCGTAGACCATGTCCAGCACCTGTTCCCCGGCATGACCGAAGGGAGTGTGTCCCAGGTCATGCCCCAGGGCGATGGCCTCGGTTAAATCTTCATTAAGACCCAGGGCCTTGGCACAGGTCCTGGCAATTTGCGCCACCTCTAGGGTGTGGGTCAGCCTGGTGCGGTAATGGTCCCCCTCGGGAATAATGAACACCTGTGTTTTCAGTTTTAAACGCCGGAATGCTTTGGAATGAATAATCCGGTCCCGGTCCCGCTGAAAGACCGTGCGAACCGGGCAGGGTTCCTCAGCATGTTCCCTGCCCC
>NZ_AWQQ01000125.1 GCF_002607855.1 Desulforamulus profundi | reverse complement strand
TGTATACGTCGCCCCAAGACGATGATAATTTGCTCACCGTCGTATATAGTGATAAATTCGACGCAAAGTCTCGGTCGTTTAACTTTGGCGTTTGCCCCAAATGCAAAAAACCTATGCCTTTGAAGAAACCCGTTGATTTATCTACCAAAGGTAACATTCCATTTTATAACCTGACAAAGGCACAGTTTGAACTTCAGCCTCCGAAGTCAGACTTAATCAATCAAGGGAAAAAAGTCTTGCTGTTCTCAGACTCACGCCAGAACGCTGCAAAACTTGCATTAGACCTGTCAAAATCATCTGACGCAGACGCTTTCCGTCAGGCTGTTATGTTTGCGTCGCTCCTTCTGCAAGTTGACGGGAAAGAACACTCTTTATCTGACTTATACCCGGCGTTTTTGGATGTTTGCATCCAAAACAGCCTTACATTCTTCAGCGGGAAAAGCAAGGAGAAATTTGAAAACGACAAGCGACTGTTTAGGGACAAAAAAAGCAGAGTGGAGAGGCGAGGAAGAGCCATTGACTATTCTGCAGTAGCTTCAGAGTATCAGACATTACCCGATGACTACTATGAGCAGTTGCTAACTTCTTCACAGAAAGCCCTCGTTCTTTTAAGGACATTGGCATTGGATTTTTAACCCCTGTATCTTCTGTTCTCGACGATTGCGTATTTGATTTGGAGGACGTTGGAGTAACCATAGATAAGGGTATTCTTTACCAATTGCTTGTGCTGTTGTTCTGGGATGTTATGGACGATAGTGCAGCTCTTGGAGAAATAATTCAAGACGATGTCAGAAAAGGTCTACCCGGCAGGAGCAAAAATCAGATATTTGGTTTGGGCTTTGAATTCTCAACTGAATTAGACAAAGGGCTTGTTCAGCGAATCCAAGAACTGTTGAACCTCGATAATCAAACGACAGCAAAAATCGCAAATAAGGTGCGGGACTTGTTTTTCGCTTCCTCAGCAAACAATCGCTACTACATTAAGTTAGCTGCAGTAAAGATTGAGTTGCCGGCAAAGACTTCATTTGGTATCGCTGCGTAAAATGCGGGAAACTATCTCCGTTCAAAATTGGGGATTATTGCGGCGCTTGTTTTGATTCAACGGATTTAGTACCTATTGGCGAATCCGATTTGTCCCGCTTTGACTTTTGGCGGATACCGGTTCTGAACGCCTTAAACAAAATCGAAACCATTCACACAATTGATACCGAAGAGCACACAGCGCAATTGTCCCATAAAGAAATCCGAAGCGATACTTGGAGCCGCACAGAAAAGTATGAGATGCGCTTCCAAGACATCAACGCAGGTGAAAACGGCGAGGATTCCATTGATGTTTTGAGTTGCACGACTACTATGGAAGTTGGTATTGATATCGGTTCGTTGACTGCTGTCGGACTTCGCAACATACCGCCTATGAGAGAAAACTACCAACAGCGTGCGGGACGTGCCGGACGTAAAAATGCAGGCATATCCACAATCGTAACATACGCTTCCGGCGGAACGCACGACAGCCATTACTTTTTGCATCCTGACGAGATGATTTCCGGCTCGCCGCGTAAGCCGTGGATAGACCGCAACAATCCCAAAATCAAGCAGCGCCATTTTAATATGCTGGCTTTGAATGGATTCATGTCCACTCCCGATATGAAAACCCAATTCGACGGCATTGTTGACAT
>NZ_AWQQ01000124.1 GCF_002607855.1 Desulforamulus profundi | reverse complement strand
GCCACCCTTACCGGGAACGGTCCGGAGGTTTTAAGGATTGTTGATATGGTAGGCTCTGATTTGGGATTTACCATCGGAACCTGCGGCAAAGACGGCCAGGGGGCGCCGGTGTCGGACGCTCAACCCACCATGCACATTCCGGAAATCGTTGTGGGTGGCACAGCTCACGGGGACGATGATCAGAACCCGTCCATTAAGAGAATCAGAAGGCTATAATGTTACTTTAAAAAAGTGACCCGGGGGGTCACTTTTTTGTAAACAACAGAGCGATTTAAAAGACAAAAGTGGCCAGACACACCTTCCCACTGGACTTCATATGTTATTGTAAGAATAACGGCAGGAGGATTATGGTCTTTTTTATGTTAGATTAGAAGTCTAGGGGGTAGTGGGTGGTGAAAATTGGTGATATTGTAACCAGGAAAATTTACGGGGAAGATATGCAATTTTGCGTTTTGGGATTTTATACAAACCAGCAGACCGGAGAAAAGGTGGCCATTCTGGCTCTTTTAGACCCGAATCTTATTGTGGAAGCATCTGTGCAGGAACTGAACCCGGTCTCGGCCAGAAAGCTTTTTGCTTTAACCCAAACTTCGTTCATTAAGCCGCCCGGTAGGGGCGGTTTCGTCTTACCAGGGAAGAAAAAGGAATGAACGTGCGTCGTCGGCTTTTATGGCAGAGTGGTGTCCAAGTTTTCTTTAAACTCCTTTCATCACAGAAGGAATATTTTGTCTATCAGAGAACAATACTTATGATGTAAGAAAGGAGAGCTGCCTGACTTGAATAATAAATATTTGACCATAGCTGAAAGTGCTGTGCAAAAGGTCAGGGCTGCCGGGGCGGCCATGGCTGAAGCCTATCTGCTGAGCAGCAAAGACTTATCCATAGAGGTTCGCAACGGTGAAGTGGAAACCATGAAACTGGCGGAAGACCGGGGGTTGGGCCTGCGGGTAATCACCGGTGGACGGGTTGGCTTTGCCTATACCACCGAGTTCAGCGCCGGAGGTTTGGATCAGGTTGTTCACCAGGCCCTGGCCAACGGTGCCAATACCGAGCCGGATGAATTTTATACCCTGCCGGAGATTTCGGCAAAATACCCGGATCTGGATATTTACGACCCGGCCATTCGAGCCTCCACCGTGGAAAACAAAATTAAAATGGCGGTGGAGATGGAGAACACCGCCAGGGCCTTTGACAAAAGGATAAAAATCATTGAAAGTTCCTCCTACCAGGATGCAGAGATAGAAGTAAGCGTTGTGAATTCCCTGGGCATGCAGGCCCATTACCAGGGCGCTTATTGCGGCATTTACC
>NZ_AWQQ01000123.1 GCF_002607855.1 Desulforamulus profundi | reverse complement strand
ATAAATTTTCCTGCCATCAAGTATCATTGCTTGCCTTCTGCAGCGTAATACGGTAGGATGAGTATACACAGCAGTTCCCCCTTATTATGTTGGTGTGGTAACTATCATTATAAGGGGAGCACTGTGGATACTCAACCATCTGGGGCAAGCCCGGGTGGTTGATTTATTTCCCAGCCTATTCCATTTTGTCAACCCATACCCAACTTAACACAGATTATGGAAAAACTCACGGCTTACGAACCCTGGACGCACTCCACCTTGCCACCTTTGTGCTTGTTAAAGAAGATGACTGGTTCTTTGTGGCCTGTGATGATAATTTGATTAACGCCGCAAAAGCAATTGGCGCACTGGTCTTTAACCCTGTAAAAAGAACATAATCATTTTGTACAATACCAATGTCCTTCTTCATGAAGGAGATTTCTCTTGAGCCTGGTATTTTCAAGGGATAAGAGGCTTTTCCGGCGTCGCCCATTTGCCGCCCAAACGTCCTTTTTTATTTGACAAATTAATTCCTCATACCAAAAGAACCTCATTTTTTAACCACTTAATTCTCCAATCAAATTGTCAATTTACCACTAAAAAAATTTAAGGAGTGGTCAAATTGACTAATCAAGAACTGGTAAAATCCTTTCTTATGTATCAGGAAACTAAAAATCTTTCCGAACGCTCTATTGAGTGGTATCAAAGAACCTTGGAGGCATCCAGGTTGTGGATAGTTGCCCGCACGGCGGTGGATTTGCCGGAACCCACATGGCCGGTCACTACCGCCAGGTTACCGGTTTCAACGGCGTGGCGCAAGCGAGCCAGAAGTTCCTGGTGTCCGCTCTCCACAGGACCGTGCGGGTCCGGTCATCCTCTTATCCACCGGCTGAAACTCTTTGGTAACATGGTCAGGCAATAAAGAAAATCGTTCCCATCCTGTGTGTTTATGCGGTTTATGGGAGGGGTTACGCACACAGTGTACTTCTTTAGGCAAAAAATCTTCCGGACATTCTAAATATAGGATGCTGTGGACCAACAGCGTGCTTAAAGATGCCCGGCATATTACCAGAAATCGGGCTTCCAGCTCGTGGCCCAGGAAGCACACCACAGCTTCGGTCATGACCTTATCGGAGAAACGTGGAAACTGGTTCTTTAAGGCAGGGTGTTTATCGCCTTTTTCTGCATGCCGGACTTGGGTGTCAATACCGAAAGTGATACCAGCCCTACAATCGGAACGATTAGAATGTATCAGGTAAAAGATAGGAAGAAAAACGCCGGAGTGGAACCCCGACGTTTTTTCTCTATAAGGACGATTATTCTTAATGAGGCGAGCTACGCTCATCGCGTTCTTTTCGAACCAACTTTCCTTCAAGAAACAAGCCACAAAAGGGACATTCTACTTTTTCAGGAGTTCCTTCTGTAACCGGTATCCCCCATTTGGAGGGATGACCACAGTGGGGGCAATGACATTGGCCAATATTCCAGCGATGAACCTGGCCATGGTCATGCTTAATTGCCATGCCTGTTCCTCCCTTTAATTAATTTATATCATTTAAAATTATGTAGACAGTTTAAACTTGGTGAGAAAGGTTGTTGAGATGGGTTATTTTAAACATAACATGTCCTCGAGATCACTTGTGAATATTTGGTACAGACTACTTTCGACGTTTTGAGGGAATAACCTGCCAGGGGCATATCATTTTGTCATTTTTTATCAACATAAAGGATAGAAGAAAGGATCAGGGACCGATTTAAATGCCGATCCCTGATCCTTTCAGCTTAGACAAAACAATGGTACTTATGCCAATTGTTTTTGTTTGGTTTTCTCTTTTAAAGGAGGCCAGCCAAATACATTTGCCAGTTTGCTGTAGATCCATTTGGATTCTTTGGTTAGTAAGGGACCTAAGATGGCCAGAATAAGCACATAAAGGGCTGCAAAGGGCTGTAAAACAGGCAGTAAGCCGCCTGCCTTGGCCAGGTTGGCCAGGATGATTGAGAATTCACCCCGTGAAGTAATCGTTAATCCTACATTGGTAGCCCCACGGTAGGAATAGCCTGCTCTTCGACCAGCGATAATCCCTGCGATAAAATTGCCCAGCAGCGTTACCACAACCGCAGCGATGGCAGGCCATACTGCCCCCCAAGGGAAAAGGGATTGATCTGTAAGCCAAAACTGAAGAAAAAGATGGCACCGAAAAAATCACGGAAGGGAACCACCAAATGTTCAATACGGTCTACATGTCTGTCTCAGCCAGGATCAATCCCACCAGCAAGGCGCCGATGGCTTCCGCTACGTGAATGGTTTCTGAGAAGCCCGCTACCAGGGTAAGAAACGCAAAAATCACCAGCATAAAAACTTCATCGGAGGGAATGTCAAGCAGCTTGTTAAGCCGCGGGGCAAGTTTACGTCCTAACAGGATAAACGCCAGCATAAACCCCAATGCGATTCCTGCGGACATAAAGACACTTTCATGCGACGTTGCTCCGGTAAGCACCAGTCCGGAAACGATGGAAAGGTAGATTGCCACAAAGACGTCCTGATACAACATGAGGCCAAGGATCATTTCTGTCTCCGGCCGAACGGTTCTTTTCAACTCAACCAGAACTTTCGCTACAATGGCGCTGGAAGAAATCGAAATAATACCGGCTACGACCAAAATTTCCTTTAATGGCCAACCCCACATTACAGGAAGCATAATCCCCAGTGTAAAATTAATCGCCATGTAAATGGTGCCGCCCAGAAAAATAGAGCGGCCTGCGTTTAACAAACGTCCCACCGAGAATTCCAAGCCAAGATAGAAAAGCAAGAAAAGGACACCCAGACGGCCCATAAATTCAATTAAGGGTGCGCTCTTTATGAACCGAAAATCCAGCATCCCGATCACCGGTGCATGAGGACCGACGGCCATGCCGGCCAGTATCAGCAACGGTACAATGGGAAATCGCAAACGTGCGGCCAGCAGCCCGGATGCGGCCACGATGCATAGCGCCAGACCGATTTCAAATAAAAGGTAGTTTCCCATCTTAGAAACTCCCTTGCCTAATAAGATCTTTCAATGCTTTAATCTGTTTTCGATCGCCAAAAACGACCAGCGTTGCTCCTTCCGTAATGTATTGTTCCGGACCCGGATTTATGATTTTTTCATCTTTTTTGATAATGGCGATAATGGTAGCCCCGGTTTTTTTCCGGATATGCATCTCGCCAATGGTTTTTCCCCTGGCTCTACAACAACTTTCCACTTTGAACCATTCAAAAATCATACTGTCAAAGGCAACTTCAACGGACTCCAGGGCTTTCGGCATATACGTCATGCCCCCGAGAATACCGGCTACTTGACGGGCTTCCGTATCATCCAGCGTTACCATGGAAATGCTTTCTTCAGGATCGTCGTTATCAAAATGGTGGATTTCACGCCTACCATCATCATGTACAACAATGACCATCTGATCTCCACTGCGTGCGTTCACTTGAAACTTCTTGCCAATACCGGGAAGATCGCTTTCTTTAATGGTTGACATATGAAACCTCCTATAAAGCAGAATTTAAGATATTGTACCATTTTATCCTAAACCAAAACATCACTTAGCAAATTTTATTAATACCCGTCAGAAACCAGGTTGCTTTCCTTTAGGATGCGGTAAATATCCGGCTCTTCCGGTCTTTTCGGGCAGTTGTCCAGATTTTTGGCCTGTAGGGTTTTCGCCACAAATTTGTCCTGTTCTCCGGCCGTTAGTATGGTATGGACAGGCGGTAATGCTTTTATCAGCAGTTCACCGACTTCTGCCAAACTGGTACAGCCCAGCGCCTCCACCACCTGTTGCACCCTGTCCGGGGCATCCTGGGCCATGAAATCCAATGAGGCTTCATGATAATGCCGTTGGCCAGACCATGGGGCAGCCCCTTAAAATAGGTTAACGGGTAACCCAGAGCATGTACCACCCCGGTGGCGGTTTGGGCAATGACCATGCCGGCCAGCATGGAGGCATAGAGCAATTCTTCCCGCTCCGCCAGGGAAACGTCATTGGGGTTCATGGTCTTCAGCAGCCTGCCGATGATCCGGATGCTCTCCAGGGCCAGCAGGTCCGTCAAGACCGTGGCACGGTTATTGATAAAGCCCTCAACGCTGTGAGACAGGGCATCCACCGCTGTGTTGGCAGTGATGTCCCAGGGTAAGTTCAGCATGTAGCGGCCATCCAGAAATGCCAGTACGGGAAACAGCTTTTCCCCTGCAATGGACATTTTGGTTTCCGCCCAATCCACTGTAAGGATGGCATAGGGGGTTACTTCACTGCCGGTGCCGGCGGTGGTGGGTACCGCCACCACAGGCAGCGGGTCATTTGACCAGTTTTTGGCCATTAAATCCTGCTGGCTGATGTCGTTCACCGCCAGAACCGCCACAGCCTTGGCAGCGTCCAGGGGGCTGCCCCCGCCAAGGCCCACAATAAAATCTGCCCCCATCTCCCGGGCCCTCTGACCGCCCCGGTATACAGTGGTCAAACCGGGGTTTTGCTCAATTTCGTTGAAAATTTGGACCCGGATCCCTTCCCTGGTTAGGGCGGCGGTCATCTCTGCCAGGGAACCGTTCCTTTGGGAAGAACTGCCCCCGGTCACAATCAACGCTTTTTTTCCCAGGGTCGACAATTCGCTGCTGTATGTATCAACACACTTCTGACCAAAAAAGATTCTGGTGGGACAGCGGAAATTAAATTGCATCGTAAAAACCTCCTGCAGCCTGGATGATTCCGTATTTCTTCCATATTTTACCACTGATGAGGCTAAATCACAAAGTAAGAGTATGATCCAATTCATAGAAAACCCCCTGCGGGGGTCAATATTGGCCTGAAAATTATTGTGTCGGAAAAAATGTTCTAGGATACTTTTGGTTCAAAGGAATTAAATTGGGGGGCAATAATTTCTGTTTTGATATGCGGCACCTTTCCCTCATAATTTAATCCCCCGTTTTAGAAATATTTTCTGTACAGAGAGTTAAATTACTGTTCTGTTTCTATTTTACCATAAAAAAAGCGGCCGTATCTTAAACAGCCGTTACAGATTTCTGAACTTTATATAGACCCCCCCAGACGGGGGGCCTTCCCTGTTAATTTGTCAGTTCCTTGTACAATTTATTGATGGAAGTGCTCTCAATCCTGGAAATAAAGGATCTGGAGATGGCCAGCTTTTTTCCCACTTCCCGTTGGGTAAGTTCCCGTCCGCCTTCCAGGCCATACCTGAGTTTGATCACCATTTGCTCCCGGGGAGTCAATTTTTGCATGGCCATTTCCAGTCTTTCAACTTCCATATTCTTTTCCACCATCTCATCCACCGGAATTTCATTGGTTGTCAGTGTGTCCTGCAATTCCAGCGCTGCTCCGTCTTTATCATAGTCCAGAGGTTCGGAGATGGAGATGCAGCTTCTTTCATTTTTCTGCTTCCGCAGCAGCATGAGCATTTCATTTTGTATGCAGACCCCGGCATAGGTGGAAAACTTTCTTGACCTGTCAATGTCAAAGGTCTCCACCGCTTTAATCAAACCCACCACCCCACTCTGAAATAAATCCTGTTTATCCACCCCGTTGTCTTTCAGCTTGTTGGCGATTTTGGCAACCAGCCGCAGGTTTCTTTCAACTAATATGGTCTTGGCCAACCTGTCGCCCCTGATCATTTTGATGAGCAATTCTTTCTCTTCTTCCGGTGACAGCGGTTCCGGCAGGCTGCCCGAGGAAATATAAGAAACCAGGATGATTAAGCCGTTAATAATTGACAGGGCAATCAACGTCAAAACTCCGGGAGTCAACTCAGCATCCCCTCCGAAACGGAAAAATAGGTCTACATTATGCTACGGTGCACCTGCTAAAAAGTGCTTGTTCATCTGAAAAAATAATATAGAAAGTTTTGGCGGGTTTCTACGGTAAGCATGGAATACAATTATGGAGTAAAGCCATCAGGTAAGGAGACCGATTTGAAAAAAGAGCGGCAGGAAGGTTACTATGCGATTATTTTCACGTGATTGTTAAATTTTTTTCATTTAATAACTTATTTTTAACAATAATCTGCTTCATATGTTATACTCTTTCATGGACATGTAATAAATTATCTCCTTGGGGGGGACTTTATGTTTTTTAAGAAAACAGATATCTTTTTTGAGACTTTCAAGGCAATCGCTGAAAACCTGAACCGGGCAGCATTGGATTTTAGTGAGGAGATTCATAATCCCAGTCCCGAGAAAAAAGGTTTAACCAATATCCAGGATTATGAAAAAACGGGGGACCGGTATACCCATACCATCATCAAGGAATTAAACAAAACCTTTATCACTCCCCTGGAACGAGAAGATATCATGAACCTGGCCGTAAAAATGGATGACATTCTGGACGGCATTGAAGCGACCCTCATCCGGATGGATATTTACGACATCAAGGACATGAATATTTTCATTAAGCGAAATGCAGAAATTATTCTGGAACAATGCCAGGAGGTTCAAAAGAGTATTGAAAAACTGGTGACCAAAAAATTCTTGGATATCCGTGCCCACGCTGTCAGAATTAATGAGCTGGAAAATGAAGCCGACCACCTGTTTAACAACAGTCTCCGGGAACTGGTTTCCTCCTGCACCGATGCCATTGAATTTGTAAAATATAAGCAGATTTACGAGATGTTGGAAGAAATTACAGATATTTGCGAAGATGTCGCCAACATTTTAGAGAGTATCTTAATGCGAAATTCCTAGTTAAGGATGGCAGATAATGGAACAGCATGCAATTATTATAGCCGTTGTTATTTTGGCGTTGAGTTTTGACTTTATTAACGGGTTTCACGATACCGCAAACGCAATTGCGACCTCTATTTCAACCAAAGCTCTGAAACCCAAGACCGCCATCATTCTGGCCTCTGTGATGAACCTGTTGGGCGCTCTCACCTTTACCGGGGTGGCAAAAACCGTGGGTGGCAAGGTTGCCAACCCCGCCAACATCGAACACGGGGTCTACGTGGTGGCCGCAGCTCTGGTGGCGGCCATTGCCTGGAACCTGTTCACCTGGTATTACGGTATTCCCAGCAGTTCTTCCCATGCTCTGATCGGCTCTCTGGCAGGGGCCGTTATCGCTGCCGCAGGATTAAGCGCGGTGAATTTACAAGGCTTTCTTACCATTATTGAAGGTTTGATCTTATCCCCCTGCTTGCTTTTACCGTAGGTTATATCATTATGACGATTATTCGACTGATATTCGCTAATATTTCACCCCACAAGTTAAATTCAAAGTTCCGGTTTCTGCAGATTTTTACGGCTTCCTTCCAGGCTTTCAGCCATGGCACCAATGACGCCCAGAAAACCATGGGCATCATTACCTTTGCCCTGGTGGCCGGCGGGTTTCAAGACACCCTGGAAGTGGCTCCCTGGGTAAAAGTTTCCGCTGCCCTGGCCATGGCCCTGGGGACTTCCGTGGGCGGCTGGCGAATTATTAAAACCGTTGGTTCAAAAATTATAAAGTTTGAGCCTGCCAGCGGTTTTGCCTCCGACTTGAGTTCCGCCTTTGTTATCATTGGAGCGACTTTGATTAAACTGCCTGTCTCCACCACCCACGTAATCAGCTCCGCCATCATGGGTGTCGGATCTGCCAAAAGGTTTTCCGCTGTTAAGTGGGGCACAGCCGTCACCATGATCTCGGCCTGGGTGATTACCCTGCCCATCACAATGGTCCTGGCCGCACTTACCTTCATCTTTGTAAAAATGCTCTTTCTATAGCAGAAACGCCTCCAAAAATTGGAGGCGTTTCTCTTTGCGTGAAAATCTTTAATGACGGCGAAACCCCTGCAATCATTGTCTGCCCCAAAAACCGGCAGGGGGCAGAGCGTTGGATCGCATTCTGCCGGACATTCCTTTGATCTCCTGGCCAACGACCCAGAACAGGCAGTTCTCTTCGAACGGTGTAAAGTGATCGCCGGTTTGCTCAAAATTTACCGCGTAACAGCCCCCGGCACAGGTTCTGGAGCAGCCTTTACAATGAATGGGCTGCCGGCCCGGCAGCCCCAACCGGTGTATTCATGTTCGCTCTTCTTAAACTCCTCGATCAGCAATTGAACACCTTTTCCGGTATGCATGTTTAAATTTATCATATTTCCAAAGAAAAGCCAATGTCAAGCATAAGCATAAATTACAATTCTATTTACTATTTATGTCAAATGTCTTACGGAGTTATAAACTCTTTCAACACCTTACAGGTAACAAAAAATCCATTACATCATACCCTGTAATGTGGAGGTGTAAATAATGAACTATTTTCCCAAGCATAACCAGCCTTTATTTTATGTCCCTACGCAAAAACCCTGTAGGTCTCTGGGAGGCTGTATCGGCAGTAACCTGGTTACGGCAAAGTTTGATAATGGAATGATTCTTTCCGTTCGTATAACAGATCTGGTTCCCAACGAGGTTGTGGAATGCAGGCTCTGCGGGGGTGAAGCAAAACCGGATGAGGATGGTGTATGTAAAAAATGCCGTGGTACCATCTGCCCGGTATGCGGTACTTGTAATGATTAATAGGTTTGGCGTGAGAATTAGTTTTTAAGTTGATAATAAAATTGCTTAAATTGGGCATCACTTACATTAGAACTAACGGTAAGGAGGATCCCAATGAGCGAATATCTGGGAAGCAGAGAAGCAAAGCAGGAAATGCTAAAGAACATTATCAAAGACCTAGCATCAGGGTAAGGACTTTAACGAAGTAAAGGCTGAGTTTCAAAAGCTGATCAGGGATGTTGACGCTACGGAAATTGCCAATATGGAGCAGGCCCTCATTCGGGAGGGCATCAACCCGGAGGCAGATCACCAAGCTTTGTGACGTCCACGCAGCGGTCTTCCGGGATGCTCTGGAACAAAATGAAAAACCGGAACTGATTCCGGGGCATCCTATGTATTCCATAAAGCATGAAAACGAAGAAATTAAAAAGGTTTTGGCCGAACTGGACACCTTGCTAGCTGAAAACAATGTTTCCCGGTTTAAAGAACGCCTGTCTTTTTTAAGGAGAATGTGGACAAGCACTATTCCAAAAAAGAAAAAATTTGTTCCCTTACCTGGAGCGACACAATATTTCCGGTCCCCCGTCGGTGATGTGGTCGGTGGATGATGAAATCAGGGATATGATTAAAGAGGTGTCTGCCAGGGTTCATGAGCCCGCCGGCGGCAATCCGGAGGATGTAAAATCAAGTTATGAAGCCATGAAAAACAAGGTTTCGGAAATGATTTTCAAGGAAGAAAATATCCTGACCCCGATGATGATGGAAACCCTGACCGAAGAAGAATGGGTTGAGGTTAAGCAGCAGGATGAGGAGTTTGGTGTGGTCTTTTCACGTCCCCACGGGGACTTCTGGCAGCCCAAGGCAGGTCAGGTCGAAGGCGTCTCTTTTCAACCTGCCGGTGATGATGCCCTGCCCCTGGATACCGGCTTTCTAACCCTGAAACAAATTAATGCCGTTCTCACCAACGTACCCAGGGATATTTTTCCCTAATGAAGGATTTGGCATTCTCCCGATTATTCCTGCATATTGTATTCTGTATACAATATGTTGCTGGAACGCCAGTTTAACACCCGTAGCTAAAAGGGTTATAAATAAAAATATTGTCACAAGTAAATATTCACACATAACAGAAACTCCCTCGTAAATTTCTTGTAAATCACTTTACATCTGTTTAAATTTTCAATATAATTAAGGCAAGGGGAACGCCATTGGTTTAGCTTTAAGACTAACGCGGTTTCTGTTTGATGGTACCTGTTTCATTCAGTAGTCCGTTATATAAGGCCCGCAAGTGGTTGTTAGTTAAGTCCTAAGTGATTCCCTGCTAAATGAGTTGTTTATCAAACAGGTGTGAACGTTTAGAAATTGAGGTTCAGTTCCAAAAGGTAGGCTGTGTGTTTGAAATACCCTATTCTTTAACAGGCGTTCCCCTTTATTTTGAGAAACCCAGGTAATCCCTGGGTTTCTTCACTTGTTGGCGCCTTTATGGAGCCTGCAACATAGTTTTTCTACAAATCACTGCAAGCCTCTTACCACAGGGTGAGAGGTTTGTAGTTTAACAGAGTTGAAAGAACCTATGATAGGGTTTCATCTATCTCATCAAGAAGTTCGTCTAAAGGTGTATGTATGTCCAGCGCTGCAAGTACTTTCTGCCACAGGGTTTTCTCACAATCCTCCCGGCGCCACTCGTAGTCCCTGCCTGGGCCATACCCGTATACTTCCACCGCCTCCTCCTTCGGCATGAAACAAATCTCCGGCAATTCCTTTTTTATATTCTCCGCCAAGCGACTTAAAGTAACATCCAATACAAAGGCTTCATTGTCCAGGTACACCTCAATCCAGAAATGGTCATATTCCTTTTCCCCGGCAGCAAGGACTCCCGCCTGGATAAACACGTCATAATTTTTTAGCAAAAGAAGGCCAAAGATAACGGAACAGGCCTTCCGGTCATAATCCCGGTGGTCAATGATGCCGGAATCCCCTTCAAGTGAATTTTTTACAGCAATAGCAATGTCTAAAATCTGTTTTACTTGGTCCAACTGGCAAAGCAACGATGATCTCTCCCTCAGATATAAAGTTAATTCTATTACTATACCATATCCTGCGGAAAACTGAACAAAATCTTTGGTGATGAAATCAAAAGCCTTCGGAAAGGTACCGCACCTCTTTTTCCGTGGGCTCGGAAAAATCAACCCAAAACAATTTCTCTTGCTCAAGGCCTATCGTTTCTATAGGAGCATCAAACTGAATGTTGCTGTCTTCTAAGACCAGTAGTGTACGAATCACCTTAATCACCCATCGTCAATCAGCATCTTATTCATACTACGCTGTTAACGAAAAAGTATTAAGCTTTTCGGTGAGCCCTTCGGGAAGAGGCTTATTGTTTCCGGGGAAACCTCTAATTTTTAACCCTTTTTAATCCCGGAAGTTCTCTTTCTCAAACAGGTTCATCTTGTCTTTACGGCCGAAAACAATCATCTTGTCTCCTAAATGCAGCCGGGTAGATGCCATTGGTTGTACGAAATCGTTATTTTGATAGATTAACAGGATATAAATGCCAAACCGCCTGGGAATATCCAGCTCGGCCATGGTTTGTCCGGCGAACCTGGCCCCGACATCCATTTGTTCCACAACAAATCCCCGGGGCAGCTCTAATAGGTCAATCACCGCCTCGTTGGAAATAAGGTGGGCCAACCTGCGACCAATGTCCCTTTCAGGGAAAACCACCCGGTCAGCGCCCATTTTGGCTAGGACATTCCCTCTTCTTTCGGTGGCTGCCTTCACAGACACAGGAATGCCGGCTTCTTTAAGAATGTGCGTGGCAATTAAGGCCCCTTCAAAGTCCTCACCCATGGCTACTACGGCTTCGTCAAAGTTCTTTTCCCCGATGATTCGCATTAACTCGTCGTCTTCCTCAGCCACATCAAGGATGGCGCCTGAAACAATCATGTTGCGCACATTGTCCAGGGCCTCTTCATGGGCATCAACGGCAAATATATCATGACCTTTTTCATAAAGCCCTTCTATCACCCCGCGTCCAAACCGTCCTATGCCAATCACTAAAACGGACTTTTTCACTTCCGGCACGCCCCCTTACCCAATTAAAATGTCTTCCTTCATATAGCGCAAACGCCGGTACTCCTGTTTCGCTAAAAAGATGACCAGAGACAAAACACCAATCCGTCCTACAAACATTAATAAAATGATGATGACTTGTCCAAAGGGAGATAACTGCTGGGTGACCCCCATCGACAAACCAACCGTGGCCATAGCAGATACGACTTCGAAGAGTACCGGCATCAACGGCAGTTTCTCTACGGTCATTAAAAGCAATGTACTGACGGAGACCAGGATTAAAGCAACAACAGTCACGGTAAAAGCTTTGGTGACACTTTCAGAAGCAATTTCCCGTTCCCAGATAACGACTTCCTTTTTTCCCCGGGCGATGGCCCAGACAGCCAGAACAATGGTGCCGACGGTTGTGGTCTTAATTCCCCCGCCAACCGAACCCGGGCTGGCCCCGACAAACATCATCAGGATCATTAAAAACAGAAAGGGCTCACTCCAGTTTGTAATCGGTACCGTAGTAAAGCCGGCTGTTCGTGTCACCGCCTGAAACAGGCTTTCCACCACTTTGTTCTCCAGGGGAAGCGCTGCCATGGATTGGTTGTATTCGGTCATAAAATAAAAAGCGCTGCCAAATAAGGTAATCAAACCGGTAACCCACAAAACCAAACGGCTGTGCAGGCTGGGTCTTTGCCACTGTCGCTGCACCAATAATTCCTGCAGTACCACATAGCCCAAACTTCCCAGCAGGATCAGAACAATAAACACTAAATTAAGGCCGGGAGAATACCGGAAGGGCTCCAAGCTTTGTCCTGTTAAGTCAAAACCCGCCCCGTTAAAAGCGCTGACGGTGTGAAAAACGACGAAAAACAACCCTCGCAGGAAGCCGTCATTCCATATGCCCGGCATAAGCAAGGCCATTAAGACAGCTCCTACCCCTTCAATGGCCAGGGTCAGAAAAACCACACTGCGCACCAGGCTAAGAATGCCCGTAAAATTAAAATGATTGCGGTCCTGGGCAATGAGGACTCGATGTCCCAATTGAACTCTCAGTCCCAGAATGACCAAAAATAAAGTGGTTAACACCATGAGTCCCAGACCGCCGATTTGCATCAAAACCAGAATCACCGTCTGACCAAACAAAGTCCAATGCGTACTTGTAGTAACCACGGTGAGGCCCGTCACGGTCAAAGCCGATATAGCTGTAAACCACGCTTGTAAAAAAGTGCTGGGACCTTCCGGCGTAGACGCCCACGGGAGCATAAGCAACAGTGTTCCTACCAGGCCAACCGTCCCGTAACTGGCCACCAATAACTGTCCAGGCTTTAATTTTCTCTTCATTCAAAGCTCCTAATCAAAAAATAAGTGATCCACCGGTCCCCAGGTAATTCATGATGGGAACCAATTATTATTATCATAGCGAATATTAATATTTTTCGCCATAAGAAGCTTTTTTAGAATTTGCAGTATCCCGGCACAGACTATTTACAAAAGATTAAAATTAGTATAAAGAATTTCGCATTTGTTACGAAAATTATATAAACCTTAAATTTTTATAATAGTCTCTATCAAAAGTGTTTTGACCTTTTACAAAGAAAAACGGCAGCCCATTGTTCTTTTTCCAATAAAGCGAAGGGGTCCCTCGCCTTAAAATATTCAAGAAACAGGTAATCACAATGCGGGAGACAACTACGAATATATTTTTTGACTTATCCCTTTAACTGATTAAACCAGTGAAGTTTAAGGTTTTTGTAGATGGGAACAGGGAGTTGTTGATTATGATTGAAACCCAAGAGATCCTGGCCGTTAAGAAAGAAATTTTATTACAGATCCCTCCATTATCTAAATACAAAGCTGTCATTACAGACATTGAAGAAAGTCTTTTTTGGATCGACCTGCCCCGGTTGGAGGGTCAGGTTTTAGTTTTGCAGAAGGACCAGGAAATTCAAATTCGTGTACCCACACGGTACGGATTATACAGTGCGGATACCAAACTGGAAGCAATAGGTCATCATCACCAAAAGTTTTACGGTTTGTTAATACCGGACCGGTTTCATAAAATACAGGACAGGCAATTTGCAAGGACAGAACATGCGGCAAATGTTTCATTTTTCTCCGGAAACAGTACTATAATGGATAAAGAAAACTAGACAAAAAAACAGCTTTATTTAAGGTGGATCGTTGCCGTGAGAAAATCATATTCTGGGGAGTTCAAAGCCAAGGTTGTACTGGAAATTCTCAAGGAAGAGAAAACCATATCCCAGATTGCTTCAGAGTATGGGATTCATCCAAATCAATTGCTTAAATGGAAAAAAGAGGCAATAAGATCTCTGGCAGAAGTTCTTG
>NZ_AWQQ01000122.1 GCF_002607855.1 Desulforamulus profundi | reverse complement strand
GCACGGTATATGTGCTTGCGGAACTTTCCGTTGAGGGAATCTCATCAAAACCATAGGGATGTTGTTCACCCTTGTCTATGATAATCTCAGCGTTCTTCTTGAACACTTTTGTTTTCGGCTTAACCGACACTTTTGAAACTCCATTGGTAACCCTATAAATGTCTTCCGAATGAACATTAATATTGCCGTGGGCTTGCAACTCAAAACTCGAGTATAAAAATGCATAGCCTGAATCTATTACCGAAACGTCATCAACCAGAGCCGCAGGCGGCCACAATAGGGTCAGCGTTTCGGAGGCTTCCAATTGATAGCCCCAAGACAACACCAAGGCATCTATTGAGCGGTCTTGTTTTTGATTGTCAGAACTTTCCCTAAGAATTTTCTGCCCATTGTTTCAAAACGAAATGTTTCATCTACATGTATTTCATCAGAGAAGCGGACTTCTTGCGGTACTGAATATTGATTCTGAAAACGACGAAGTACGGAACATTTGTATACAAAACCGCGCCACGTACCAGCTTTGCTTTATAATCGCTATCGTTTCCTTGCAACTTGAAAAATATTGGTGTGTTGCCGGATTTGAAAAAATCGTACTTGCGTTTCGTCCCATTAAGGGTATTGGACAAGAAATAGCTGAAAGAGAATTTGTTAATAGGAATCAGCGTCGGGGCATCGGGCGCAAAATTCGTATTGTTAATCGGCAAAGTGAAGAACGCTTGCTCTGCAGCGGACGACCTTAGCTCGAAAACAACATTATGTTGCTCATAGGCATTAATCTCGTCGCCGCTGAAACGAAGCCCGAGACTAAATGTCTTGTTGCTCTTTTCAAAATAGAACTCGACTCTTTCACGATTGCTCTTTCGTGAGCGCGATTCTATGCTTAGCGCTCCGTATTGTCCCAGATAGTTTTCACACTCGACATCATTGTTGCCGCTGCGATGCCTGAAATGCGGCACCATACTGGTGCTGTACGCGGCGGCGACATAAACTTCTTCACCGCAGCAAGCGCATTCATACCGATACGGTTCAAAGCCGCCACTTTTGGCCGCCAAATCCGCAGATACCTCAGATTGAAGAATAGTATCATACGCCTTTCGCATTCCCACAACGCTCCTTTTAGCAAAATGTTGTTTAGAGATTTTCAGCCCTGATTAGGATTGTTTAGTTCATCCTTTTCAGCGGCCGCTCCCGACCGAATCCACTCGTCTATTTCGGAAATCTTGAACTTCCACTGCCGCCCGACCTTAGAGCATGATAGTTGTCGGCTTCTATGAGGGTATGCCAAGGTGTATCTTCTGAAGAGTTTTTTACTTTTGCAATAGGAGAAAGGGTAGGGAATATGGCTTCGCTGAATTGTGCCACAGCTACCAGGTCATCAAGTTTAAGTTCGAATATTTCGATATTCGCTTTCTGCATACAGGTCACTTTATCATTTTCAATCCGAAATATGTATCATCTATTCTCCCTGTCTTTTTTGCAACTGTACTACCGATTCGGATGGGAACTCCATAGAGGGGAGTACATTCAGGAATATGCTCCTCAAAAACAAGACCGAATTTTTTATTTTTACTCATACGAGCAAACTCCTGCTCCAATCTTTCGCGAAGCGCAGCATCAGGAATTTGACGTATGAGATCGTTTATTGCCGCCATAAGATTAACCCCCTCCTAATACCTAAACTTTAGTCTTCATCCTCTGTTTTAGCTATCTGCTGTTCAAGGAGCTTAAGCTGCTTATCAAAATCTGACTCGAACAGCTTGTCCTGTATAATTCTGTATTTCTCAAATTCACTCTCGGCGTGTTCCTTAGCAATTTGGGCAGATATCCTGCCAGCGTCTGTCAAAACCTCGCGGTCATCTGCCTGCAGGAATATATCAAGTCGCTTTGCCCAATCCTCCATAGTCATCGGAATGTGACGGCGCGCTCTGTCCTCGGCTAAGTCGAGATATGCGGACACGATACGTTCCAAAGAAGATAACTCGTCCCGTGACAGATAGTTTTTTGCAACAGAAACATCGTAACGCTGTATTTTTCCGTCCGGTGCGTCTTCCCATGTAGTTAATCCCATGTGTTCTTTCTTTGAATCGGCTCGGTTATAAATTACTTCAGCTGCCGTCTGTCCGTGAACGGCAAAATGCATCTTGTTCTGAACCTTGGCGAAAAATTCACGGGTTGTCTTTGCGTCTTTATCATAATCGAGAGCGGTAGCGTAAATATCCGTGACTTTTTGATAAAACCTGCGCTCAGAAAGTCGTATCTCACGGATTTTTTCAAGCAGCTTATCATAATACTTTTCGGTCAATACTGAACCGCCATTTTTCAGACGCTCGTCGTCCATGACCCAGCCTTGAATCGTGTAGTCCTTCGCAATTTTATTAACCCATTTCCGGAACTGCACGGCGCGGTCCGAATTGATTTTAAATCCAATAGCGATAATCATCTGCAGATTATAATGTTTAACCTCACGAGTAACTTGGCGCGAACCTTCGGTTTGAACTATTCGGAAATTCCTAATAGTTGCTTCCGGCTCAAGTTCATGATCAGAGTATATTTTCGCAATATGCTCGTTGATTGTCGGTATCTCCACGTCATAAAGTGTTGCAAGCATCTTCTGTGTGAGCCATATATTCTCGTCTTCATAACGCATTTCAACGCTTTGAGGATTATCACCTGTCGCAGCGATGTATGTTAGGTATTCGGCGGCTGAGGAGCGAATATTTTTCTCCTCGGGCGGTTTCTTTTTACTCATCACCATCACCGCCTTTCGGTTCGTCTGGAATTATTTCCATGATATCGCCAATATCGCATTTTAACGCATTACAAATTTTCATCAGCACTGCAGTAGTTACATTTTCGTTTCGACCAAGCTTAGAAATAGCGCCAGGACTTATATCTGCCGCAGCTTGGAGATCTTTCTTTTTCATATCTTTGTCGATTAATAATTTCCATAGCTTTTTGTAGCTAACAGCCATGTTTTTCACCTCATCAGCAATAGTGGAATATCAATGATTAAAATTATACAATA
>NZ_AWQQ01000121.1 GCF_002607855.1 Desulforamulus profundi | reverse complement strand
TTCCTGTCTCCTCCTGTTCAACCTGTACGGCGTTGCCGGAAGGAGTGCTGTCGGGCTTAATGATGTTCCCGGCGGCATCTTTGGCATTTTCCAAGGAGGGTTCCTGTTTCTCAGGTGCATATTTGCCGCTTTCCTGGATCACCGGGGGGTTGGCCATTCTCACTGCATCTTTTACCTCGCGGATCCCGCCCTTGTAGCCCACAGCCAGCAAGGTGATCCCAACGACTGTTAACAGTCCAAGGAACCAAAAGCGCTTGGACATATCATTCACCTGCCTTTCTGGCCATTACAATGACCTTCTGGGGTTCCACCCCTAAAGCCACCTGGGTGGCTCTGAATAACTGCGCCTTTACGCCAGGGTCACCGGCGCCGTCTGCCACCACCAGCACACCGGCTACGGTGGGTGCAATTTCCCTGCTCATCACCGGGGTTTCTTCACCGTTACGGCTGACCAGCACCAGCTGCCCGGTGTCGGTGTCCTCCGTAAGGACCTGGTTCCACCGGACTGGTCTTTCTCCTGGGTGGTTTTCTTACCGGTGGACGTATTGACAGCGTATTCCGTCTGAGTGGAATTTTCCAATCTTACCGTAACTTTAACTTTGCCCGCTCCCTCCACCTGTTCCAGCATTTGGCATAACTTCTGGGACAGGTACTCCTCTTCGGAAGCCATGGCCGTCTTGGCCTGGTTGTTCTGATTTTGGATGACTGCGGCTTTTTCCTGGACCGGCGGTGGTGTCTTGGCGGATTTATCATTACCCAGCCCGCCCAGGAACAGCAAACCAATTCCGATCACGGCACCGGCGGCCAGCAGCTTTATTTTTTTCATTTGCTCCTTCTTCGGTCCGTCCGCCTCTCCGTCTCCTACCAGGTTTTTTAACCAGCTCATAGAAAACCCTCCTTGCCTGATAGTGTAGTTCTTTGGGGTCTAGTTGCTAGCCTAATAGGCATTTCTCTGGGGTCCTGTTGTTAGTTGGGGAATATCTAGAGGGCCCATCGTAGTTGTGAAGTTAACTATTAACTAGACCCTTAAGGAATACCCTTAAGTCAAACAGCTATTTCTCCACCACCTGCACTTGATCCACCGGTATGTTGTAAAAATTGGCCACCGTGCGGGCCAGCTTGCGGGCCTGTTCGCTGTTGGCCGGGGTGGCGCCTGTAGCCTGGTCCGGGGAACTGTTGGCTTCCACGGTTATTTCCACAGGTTTTACCCTTTGCACCGTGCTGGTACCGTCCTCCACGGGCTCGCGGGAAATTTCCAGAGTGACGCCGGTTAACCGTCCAAAATCCGGATCCTCGGGAGCGCCGGAAGTTTTTACTTGAACCCCGGTTACGTTCAAGTTGTTTTGCAGCCGGGCCAGGGCCAGCACCTGCTTCTCCAACCCCTGCCGGTATTCCGTCATGGCCTGCTCCTTTTGTTTACCGCCCAGCTTCTGTCCCTCCGCCATAATGTTTGCCAGGGGAGGTCCCTGTGCGTTTTGGTTGAGGGCCGGCAGTTCGAACTTAAAATCCTGCTGGACAAGGTTGGCCCCGGCTTCCAGCACCACTATAATAACCAGCAGTCCCATCACCATTTTCACATAATCTTGCATTTGGCTGCTGGGCAGCAGCATTTCCAAAAACACCGCCAGCACGATGATGATGACTAAAACCTGCACCAGTGTCTTGATACTTTCCAAACCTGTCATCACCTCACTTTAACGCAGCATGGTCATCAAATCGCCCATTCCAACCACGATGGTGATGGCAAAGAAAAACAACAATCCCACCGTGGCCACCGCGGCAAAGATGCTGATCAGGCTCTTGCCCAAACCGGTCAGGCAGTCCGCCATTTGCTTATCCCCCACCGGCTGAATGAGTGCCCCCGCCAGTTTGTATACAAAGGCCACCGCAAAGATCTTAATCATGGGTAAGATGGTCAGCACAAAGATAATGATGACCCCGGCAATTCCCACGGCATTCTTAATTAACAGGGAAGACCCGATCACCGCGTCCAGCGCATCCGAAAACATGCCGCCCACCACCGGGATAAAAGCATCTGTGGCAAATTTGGCCGTCCGTATTGCCACCCCGTCGGTCACCGAACCGGCCACGCCTTTGATGGCCAGAATGCCCAGGAAGACAGTGAGCATAATCCCAGCACGCTCATGGCTACGCTTTTCATTAAGTCTGCCAGGCGGGATACTTGAAATTTCTCCGACAGGTTGCTCAAGATGCTTAAAATCGCCGAGAAAAAGATTAAGGGAAAAACGATGACCTTGATGATTGTCCCGATGGCCGTGATGGAACCAAAAATGATGGGATGAAAGATGGCCGTTGAGGCTACGCCTCCCATGGCTGCCAGCAAAGTTAACAACAGGGGAAGCAGGGCCTGCATAAAGTGGACCATGTTGTCCACCGCTTCCCGACCAATATTGACTGCCAGGGTAAAGGTCCCCACTGCCAGGCTGATCAACGCCATGTAACTGACGGCATAGGCCAGTTTGCCGGTGGTCCCCTTTTCAAAAGAAGACATTAAATTCTGCAGCACCGCACAGATGACCGCCAGCACCACCAACTTCCCCAGCAGCGAAGCGTTGGCCACCACCTCTTTAAAGAAAAATTTAATAAGTCCTATAAAAACGTCCGAAACCTGCCAGTCCAAATCTCCCTTTACCAGCTTAAGAACCAATTCCTTAAACTTCAGTTCCGGGACCGCTCCCTCAATCTCGGAGTTCAAATGTTCCACGAACTCCTCCAGTTTGCTCATCTCCAGCTCGCCCAGTTGTCCTTCGGGACCTGAGCTTTGCTGTTCAGGTGCCGCCTGTACCGGAACCGGGGATAAAAGCAAACAAAGCATGAACAGCATACAAATAATTTTTGGCAACCTTCTCCCCACCTTAAGGCACCAGTTTTATCAGTGACTGTAATACCGCTACGATAATGGGTACCGCCATCACCAGAACGATAATTTTCGCCGCAAACTCAATCTTGGAGGCCAGGGCGTTCTCACCGGCATCCCGGCAGATTTGGGAACCAAAGTCCGCAATATAGGCGATGCCCACAATTTTTAAAATGGTTCCCATGTAGATCATACTGACATTGGCCTGGCTGGCCAGGTCTCTTAAAACAGTAAACACGCCCGTAATTTGAGGCATCATGATAAAGAAAATGATGACGCCGGCTGTCATGGTCAGTAACGTGGCCATGGGCGGTTTTTGCTGGCGCAGAATGATGGCCAGGATGCATACCACCAAACCAAGTCCTACAATTTGTAAAATGTCCATGCCCCTGTCACCTCACTTGTGAGATGTGAGAAGTGGGAGGTGAGAAAATAAAACACTTAAAATATCTCACTTCTGATTTACTCACTTATTATCTACCTGAATCCTTGATCAGCAGGATTTAAAAAAGTTTAAACACCGATTTAACCTGGTCAAACAGGCTTCCCAGGAGCTGCACCACCCAGAACAAAACCACCGTCAGGCCGCCCAGGGTGGCCAGGACGGCATAGTCGTCCTTTTTATATTCTTTTAACAGGGTGCTCAATACGGCCGTTAACAGTCCCACCCCGGCAATCTTAAAGATCAAGTCGATATTGCCCATGCTTCTTTTCCCCTTTCCTAGATCAGGATCAGTACGATTGTAAGACCGCCCAGAAAACCTAAATAGTTGTAAACCTTGGTATTCTTTAAGGAGGCCTCCTCGGCCTTGGTCTGCTCCAGCTTCAGCTGTTCCTTGGCCAGCACCAGGTGCTTCACCTGGTCCTCCCGGTCGGAAACCCCCAGGCTGTTCCCCAGTTCCAGCAAAATGCCCCGGTCGGCCCTGGTCAGTGCCGACTTGGGATAATATTGATTTAGCGCCGTTTCCCAGGCCTCCCTGGCGGTGATGCCCCGCATGGTCATCAGTTCCTCGCCGGTTCGGCTGAATAAAGGGGCCACCCGGGGATCACAGCGTTCTGCCACATGGGTCAGGGCCTCCGGCAGAGGCGTGGCCCCGTAGGATACCTCTGTCTCCAGCATCTGCAGGGCGTTCAGCAGAGACCTGATCTCACCCGGGCGCCGGCTGTAGCTGCTGGCAACTGTCATGCCGATAAGCGTGCAGGAAAAAACCACTGCCGCCGCGCCCAAAAATTTCAGCATCGTTTCACCCCCAACGACCGCATGGTCCGGCCGTCAATAATGTCTTCCACCGTTCCTACACCCTTCGATCTGCCCAGCAAAACAAATCGCTGGATGGCCTTAATTTTAAATAAATACTGTAAGGCCGGGCGGTCAGCCAGTTCTTCCAAGGACGAACCATGGACCGTGGTCAGAACCTTTACCCCGGCGTTTAACACCTCTTCCAGGGCCGCCACATCCTCCTGGCGGCCGATTTCGTCGGTGGCAATCACCGACGGCCCCATGGAACGGAGCAGCATCATCATCCCTGCCGCCTTGGGGCAGGCATCCAGCACATCGGTCCGGGGGCCGATATCCCGCTGGGGGATGCCGCGGTAGCAGCCGGCAATTTCTGAACGCTCGTCCACCACCCCGACATTGATGCCCGGAAAACCCAGTTCCGGAATTCCTTCACTGAGCCTGCGGATCAGGTCCCTCAACAGGGTGGTTTTACCGCAGCGGGGGGGCGACACCAGCACCGTGTGGAAAAACCTTCCTTCAGGAGAAATGAGATAGGGCAGCACCCTGTCCGCCACTCCCTTGACCGCGCGGGAGATACGAAAATTGAAACCCGAAATGTATTTGATATTCTTCACCATCCCCTGGTCCGTGAGCACCTTGCCGGTGATGCCCACCCGGTGCCCCCCGGGAAGGGTGATAAAGCCGTTCCTCAGTTCTTCTTCCAGCGCATAGAGGGAACTGCGGCTCACAAGTTGGGTGACTCGTTCCACATCGTTGGTGTTTACCACATAGGCCTCGCTCAGGCAGGAAGCAACCGCCCCCTTTTCGGAAACATAGCAGTCCCCCTGGGCCAGACCCAACATTAAGGGGCGTCCCTGCCTGATGCGAATTTCCTCCACCGTTTCCTTGACGGCCGGCGGCAGCTCACTCAGCATCTGTCGCAGGTTCGGGGGCAGCAGGTTCAACACTTCATCCACGGGTGTAGCTTTATTGATATCAAGGGCTTGTATTTGTCTCAAAACAGACATAGTTTGTCCCCTCCCTATCTTATACATATTGGTCGAAGCTCCAATTTATGCCAGATAACACCCGGTTTAAGGACAAAAAAAATGCCCTTATGGGGCTTATGTACTATTCATAAGAATAAATAACCCGTACGAATCCTTCCGCACGGGTTATTGGCGTTCTTTTAAAAATCATCCATATCGAAGGGCCAGCCTTCCATGCCGGCTTCCATAAATTTGACGTTCTTAAATCCGGCACCCTGCAGGATGCGGGCAGCTTCATAGGCGCGAGTACCCATGACGCAGACGGTGACAATTTCCTTGTCTCTCGGTACCTGGTCCAGTTTCTCCCGCAGCTCGCCCAGGGTTAACTGCTGTACCCGGTCGTCTCCAATGTGGCGCATGTTAAACTGCTGGGGTGTCCGGACATCCAGCAGGACAAAGTCTTCCCCGCGCTCTAATTTCTCCTGAACCTCCTGTGGAGTATAGGTATTGGCCACGCCTTCCAGTTTGTTCTTCAGAGCCAGTCCGGTATGCACCATGGGATCAATGGGCGTGTTGTAGGGGGGCGCATAACCAAGGTCCAGGTTCAGCAGGTCGTCCAGGGTGCCGCCGTAAAGCATCATGGTGGCCGCCACGTCGATGCGTTTGGCCACTTCCCCTTTGCCGATGCCCTGGAGGCCCAGCAGCTTTTTGGTGCCATTTTCCACGATCATCTTCAGTAAAATCTTGTTGCTGTCGGGGTGATAGTGGGTCATATCAAAGGTAGCAACCATGATGGACTCGATATCATACCCCAGGGCCCGGGCCTGAACTTCACCCAGACCGGTGCGGGCCACATTCATGCCCATGCAGTGCAGCACACCGGTGCCCAGAATCCCCTTAAAGGTAGATTGGCCGCCGGTAACGTTGTCGCCCACCACGCGCCCCTGGCGGTTGGCATAGGTGGCCATGGGACCGTAAACCTTTTTGCCGGTTAAAAGGTGGGTGTTTTCAACACAGTCGCCCAGGGCATAAATGTCCGGGTCGCTGGTCTGCATGTATTCATTGACCACAATGGCGCCGGTTTCACCGATGGTCAGACCGGCCTCCTGGGCCAGCTTCACATTGGGGCGGACGCCAACGGCTAAAATGACGGCATCCGCGTCAATGGAACCTTTGTCGGTAATGACCCGGGTCACCCTGCCGTCTTCGCCTTCCAACTTGAGAACTTTCTCCCCGAAACGGCCTTCCAAACCCTGCTCGTAGAAGTTTTTGTAGAGCAGTGTGCCCATATCCGGGTCCAGGATGCCGGGCAGCAGGGTATCTCTGAATTCCACTACGGTTACGGCACGCATGGGATTGAATACGGCATCCACAGCTTCCATGCCGATAAAACCGGTGCCGATAATCACCACATCGTTCACTTCCCCGGCGTCCAGGGCCTGCTTAATCCTTTCAGCATCCTCCAGGTGATTTAAACGGTAAACCCCTTTCAGGTCGAGGTTTTCTATGGGAGGAGTGATGGGGTAAGAGCCGGTACCCAAAACCAATTTATCGTATTCAAAAACACTTTCTGCGCCGGTGTCGACATTGCGGGCGATCACTTTTTTGTTTGCTCTGTCAATGGAGATGGCCTCGGTGCCGGTGAATACGTCCACGCCCCGTTCGGATTTAAAGAACTCGGGATCACGCTTAACGCCATAGGAAGTAGAATACAGGTGATCAAAATCGTGAATCTTTCCGGAAAGGTAGAAAGGCATACCGCATCCGGCATAAGATATGTACTTACCCTTTTCAAGAATGGTAATTTGCGCATCGGGATCTAAACGGCGTGCCCTGGCTGCAGTCTTGGGACCTGCGGCTACACCGCCAATGATTAGGATCTTTTTGCTGGACAAGAATAGCGCCCCCATTTCTTCAAAATTTTAATAATTATATTATAACACCAACAATAGAATAGATTCAATACTTGCTCCCTCTTATTACCAAAACTAATTAGTATGGGAACTAAAAAGTAACATCCCAGTCATAAAGTCTGAGATGTTACCTGGTTTAATTGAATATCCACAAAATAGTCCATCAGGATCCGGTAAACGGTCTCCGTAATATCCTGGGACAATCCATGATGTTGGGCCAACCGGCGCACCTGCGCCAGCACCTGTGCTTCCCTGGCGGGGTCCCGAACCTGCCCGGTAGGCTGTTTGATCTCTCCCACCCTGGTGACCAGCTTCGCCCTTTTGCCCAGCAGTTCAATGATCTGCCGGTCGATGATATCGATATCCGCCCGGAGTTCCTCCAGGGTCTCTTCCTTCTTCCTGTTCTCCTGGCAATCGGTCCTTTGACAGGCCGGATAACATCCCAGAACTCGAATCTGGCGGGATTGGGCAGCAATTTCCCTCAGGGCCTCTTTGACCGCCGGCTGGTGGCGGTGGCCTCCAAATCGATAAAGAAGATATATTCGCCCAGGTAGGTTCTGGCCGGGCGGGATTCTATGCGGGTTAAATTGACTCCCCGCCAGGCAAACTCCTTCAAAAGGCTGTAAAGGGCCCCGGGGCGGTCAATCATGGAAACCACCAGGGAGGTTTTGTAAGGAACATCCCTGTAGGG
>NZ_AWQQ01000120.1 GCF_002607855.1 Desulforamulus profundi | reverse complement strand
GGCATTACCATGGCCACTGCCATGGCCTCGGTACTCACCGGTCGTAAGGTGCGGCACGATGTGGCCATGACCGGGGAAATCACCCTGCGGGGGCGGGTGCTGCCGGTGGGCGGCATTAAAGAAAAAGTGATGGCAGCTCACAGAGCCGGCAGCAAAGTGATTATACTGCCCAGGGATAATAAAAAGGACCTGGAAGACATTCCGGTCAACATCAAAAAGCAGCTGGAATTTAAACTGGTCGAGCACCTGGATCAAGTGCTGGAAATTGCTCTGCTGGAAGAGGAAGCGGTGGAGACCTTTGTGGTAGAACCTGAAGCAGCAGCGGCCATTGATAACCCGCACTTTACCCCGGTGGTTCACCAGCAAGGAGGAACCCAGTTACCGTCGTGAAAATTGTATCCGCTGAGTTTTTAACCAGTGCAGTCAACCCCGGGGGTTATCCCCCGGGGAATTTACCCGAAGTGGCCTTCGTGGGCCGCTCCAATGTAGGCAAGTCGTCTCTGATCAACCGGCTGGTCAACCGCAAGGGATTGGCCCGGACCAGCAAAACCCCCGGCAGGACACAATTGATCAACTTTTTCACGATCAATGACAAATTCCTGCTGGTGGACCTGCCTGGCTACGGCTTTGCCAAGGTGCCCGAGGAAGTGCGGGCCAAGTGGGGAAAAATGATTGAGGGGTACTTGAAGAACAGGGAGACACTTAAAGGCGTGTTCCTGCTTTTGGACTGCCGTCATACCCCCACTTCCCAGGATAAACAGATGTACCAGTGGTTGCTGCATTACGGGGTACCGACAGTGGTGGCAGCCACCAAAATTGACAAACTGTCCAACAACCAGTGGGCCAAGCAGCAGGGAGTTATCAAGAAAACCCTTCCCTTATCCCCGGAGCACCGGCTGATCCCATTTTCCTCCGAAACCGGGCGGGGCAGGGATGAACTGCTGGGAGTTATAAAAAATTGGATACATAACACGGACAGTTAAAGGTCAGTAGAAAAAGAGTAACCGCTGGTCAAACGCCAGCGGTTTTCTTCGACATTTTTTACGAGGGTCTGACCCCCTATTTGGAACGTTTGGCGGGTAAGATGCTTTTTTTCTCCCAGTTCACGGAAGCTCGCACCAGTTCTAAAATATCACCGGCGTATTTTAGTACAGGGAAATTTGTGTTATAGAATAACTGTTTAATAATAGGAAAAGTGGCGGTTGCCACCAACCGGTCATAATCTTTATTTTCCATTGTATTGATAATTTCCCGCAAACGAACAGACCTTCTCATTTCCTGGTCCAACTTATCGGCCAGTTTTGTAAAGCACCGGTTTCCCTTAATGGCCCGGGCCGCCAGGACACCGCTGCGTAGGGAGGATACCGTGCCAAAGCCTAAAAAAGACTCCATAAAACCACCAGCAGCCCCAACCAAAAGAATGTTTCCTACATGGTGCGGGTAAGCGGTACCTGAAATGTGCTCCAGCAAAAAGTTTTCTTCGATGTGATAATCAAGTTTCTCCTGCTTTAAAAAAGTAACCCAGCGCCTCTCCGTTTCCTCAGGTTTGGCATTGGCGTGGATCAACACCAGGCTGGCCCGGGTGGGGCTAAAGGCGGTTAAATAAGCATAGGCCCCCAGGCATAATCGGTATTCACCCACATAATCAGTTCTTCCGGGTCAAACTTACCCTGAACAACAGCCCCCCGAACCATGGTGCTAAAGATATCTTTCCAAATACCGAGGGTTGCGGCAACCTGCCGATTGCCGGTGGCCACCACCACATAGTCATATTCCCTGGCCAGCTCAGAGTAATTGCCCCGGCAGTTATAATTGACCCGGCTTTTAAGACTGTTTGCAAGTTGAGTTTCCAGAGAGCGCGGACCCTGTCCCCGTTCCAGAAAATAACCAAAATTGCCGGACTTGACCACTCTTTTGACATGGGGGGAATTCATGGTCAGTTTCTTCCAGGTGGCAATGGGATGGATTTCCAAGTGATATTGCTTTTTTAACCACTGCAACTGATCATGCACCGGACGGTTCATCAATTGCAGGATGCCCGCCACATGGGGAAACAGCTCTCCGGGACGGGAGCGCTCTTCAAAGATATCGGGGTATATATTAAACCGTTCCAGTTCATGGGCACAGGCCAACCCAGACACACCGGCGCCGATAATTGCAACCCGCAAGGTAGCACCTCCTGCAGAGACAGGTTCCATTTTAGTGTGCCCGGTAATTTTCTGGTTATTACTTATGAACTTTTATTGGGAACTTTTTATGCAGGTCATATCCCAGCAAGGAGACTATTTAAAATCCAGGGTCTTAACTTTTTCCCACCAGGTTTTTTCCTTTTGCTTTTCCGGAGGGATGTATTCCACCGAACGGACAGCTTTCCTGGCAAACTTGGCATAAACCCCGTCTTTATATTCCACCGGGTTGGTCAGTTCGCCGGCCCTTTTTACGTAACTCTGCAGATTTTCATAATCCTCTTCCCCGATGACCGAGTTTTTGTCCCAGAGGCCCAACTTTTTATAGCGCTCGATGATTTTAGTGAGCGTCTGCCGGTCCAGGTCGGGGAAGTACGGGGCAATCACTCTGGCTGCTTCCGCCGGGCTATGATAATCCAGCCAGAGCATTCCCTTGCACAGGCCGTTGACCAGCTTCTGGCATTCCCTGCTGTACTCCTTTAGGTAAGATTCCGGTGCCAAAAAAGCCAAAGAAGGCACGGGACCCACGGCTGACCCCAGAAAGACGGCGGTTTTACCAACCCCGCTTTGCTCGGTCATTGTGGCCATCGGTTCGGACATCTGAACAAAATGACCTACACCGGCCTGAAAAGCGCCCTCCTTTAAATTTGGCGGCAGGTTTTGTATGATAATCACTTGATGCTGCAGGGCCAACTTGTTTTGTTTTAGAGCTTCCTCTAAAACAATGTTGGATTGGGTGTCCGGCGCATCACCAATGATGCTTCTCTTTTTCACCTGCTCCCAGGAGAATGCCTGGGTATCCTCACGCCCCAACAAAAAGGAGCCTTCTTTGCGGGCTAAACCCGCAAAAGCCACCAGGTCTGCCCCGGTCCCCAGGGGACGGGTGAATAACGCCTGGCTGAGGTTACCCAACAATACATCCCCCTCGCCCGTCAGCATTACCTCTTCCTGTACCGCTTCCTTAGACACAAAGGACTCCACCTGTAGTTTTTGCTCCTGGTAAAAACCCTGGGCCAGGGCAATATAATGGGGCAGTGCCAGTAAGGAACGTTCTGTTTCCACCACCCTCATTGTGTCCGGTTTTTCCGGTTCCTTACTGTACAAGAAATAGGTCTTGACCCCGTGTGTTCCCAAGCCCGCTGCCATAACTGCCAGCAGTATGAGCAAAAGCCATTTCCACCTTTTTCTCAAAAAAATCAACTCCCTTCAACCAAACCAATCCACTACTATGTTTATTTAGGTCGTAAAAATTAATAACCATAATTTGGTTTAGGGAGCATAATTTTGGGAATACGGCATACATATGTAAGAGAATTTTTTCAAGGAGGTTCGGCAAGCATGGGCAAACTAACCTTTGTGCAGTGGCAAAAACATGATGTAAAAGGGGACAGGCCTTTCAAAAAGGGGGCCGTGGGAGCTGGTCTGGTACGGGCCTTAAGCGTGACCCTGGCAGTATTTTTAATGATGGGGTTCGTGGTCACCGTCACCAACCTTCCGGTGTATAATTTTTCTCAGGCCATCCTGCTTACCATCCTGGTTTCGGCGGTCGTCGGAGGAGTGGGAGCCGGCGCTGCGGCAGGCATCCGGGGCTGGCAGCACGGGGGCATGACCGGTTTGGTTTACGGCATGCTGTTTGTGGTGGTGGCGGGGGCCTTGCTGGGGCTGCCGGTTGTTGACCCTGTATTAATGACCCTGGCCATGGCCGTGCTGGGGACGGTGGGCGGCATTGTCGGGGTTAACCTGGCCGCGGTGAGAAAACGTACTGTTAGCAGAAGATATCTGGGATCCTGCAAGTAGGTTTTGTTGACACAGGCTGTAAAAATAATTAAACTATTGGGTAGGCAAAGTCGATGAAGGGGAGTTCCGGGATTCATTGGTCTCAGAGAGGAAGGCCCTTGGCTGCAAGGTCTTCTGTCCAAAGCCCCAGGATGTCGCCCCGGAGAAGCCAGGCTGAACCACCAGTAGGCCTGGACGGGCAGGCCCGTTACAGCCCAACGAGTTGCTGCCCAATGGATGCTTATTTTTGTTATGGGTGGAAACAAGGTGGTACCGCGGAAAACAGCTTCCGTCCTTGATTTGGACGGGAGCTTTTTATGGCCATTGGCCGGTAGCCATTAGCCATTGGCTACAAGCCTTATAATCAGCTTTTATTAATAAAAACAAACAAAAGAATACCTAAAACAAAAATTAAGAGAAAAACCAATGAGTAAAAACAAAGAGTAAAAACAAAAATAGCCAACAGCCAAAGGCCAATTAAGGAGAAGTGATTCAACGTGACCGAAAACAACATTCCAACCGTGTATAATCCCAGGGAGGTGGAAGGCAAGTGGTACCGTCATTGGGAAAGCAGCAAATACTTCCACGCGGAGGTGGAGAAGGATAAGACGCCCTTCTGCATCGTGATGCCGCCGCCGAACGTCACCGGCCAGCTGCACATGGGCCATGCCCTGGACAACACCCTGCAGGACATCCTGACCCGCTGGCGCCGCATGCAGGGCTACAACGCCCTGTGGGTCCCCGGCACCGACCACGCGGGGATCGCCACCCAGGCCAAAGTAGAAGAACAGCTGGCCAAGGAAGGCCTATCGAAATACGACTTGGGCCGGGAGAAATTCCTGGAGCGGGTTTGGCAGTGGAAGGAGCAGTACGGCAGCCGTATTACCACCCAGCTCCGTCACCTGGGCGCCTCCTGCGACTGGGACCGGGAGCGCTTTACCATGGATGAAGGCTGCTCCAAGGCAGTGCTGGAAGTGTTCGTCCGGCTCTACGACCAGGGCTTGATTTACCGGGATTACTATATTACCAACTGGTGCCCCCACTGCCAGACCACCATTTCCGACATCGAAGTGGAGCACCTGGACAAGCCCGGCCAGCTTTATTACATCAAGTACCCCGCCAAGGACAACCCCGAAGAGTTTATCATGATCGCCACCACCCGCCCGGAAACCATGCTGGGGGACGTGGCGGTGGCCGTTAACCCCGAGGATGACCGTTACCTGCACCTGGTGGGCAAAACCCTGGTGCTGCCCATTGTGGGACGGGAGCTGCCGGTCATTGCCGATGCCTACTGTGACCCCACCTTTGGCACCGGCGCCGTGAAGATGACCCCGGCCCATGACCCCAACGACTTTGAAATCGGCCGCCGGCACAGCTTGCCCGAGGTGGTGGTCATTGACAAGTACGGCAAAATGAATGAAAATGCCGGTAAATACCAGGGCTTGGACCGCTGGGAATGCCGCAAGCAAATCGTCCGCGACCTGGAAGCCATGGGCGCCCTGGTGAAAGTGGAAGACATGAGCCACGCCGTGGGCCACTGCTACCGCTGCAGCACCGCCATCGAACCCATGCTGTCCAAACAGTGGTTTGTCAGGATGAAGCCCCTGGCCGAGCCAGCCATTGAGGCCGCCAAAGACGGGCGCATTACCTTTATTCCCGAGCGTTTCACCAAGATTTACTTAAACTGGATGGAAAACATCCGTGACTGGTGCATTTCCCGCCAGCTCTGGTGGGGTCACCGCATACCCGTTTACTACTGCCGGGACTGCGACGAAACAGTGGCCTCCGTTACACCGGTAAGCGGCTGCGGCAAGTGCGGCGGTGCAATGGAGCAGGACCCGATGTGCTGGACACCTGGTTCTCCTCGGCCCTGTGGCCCTTTTCCACCCTGGGCTGGCCTGACAAGACCCCCGAGCTGGAACATTTTTACCCCACCTCGGTGCTGGTTACCGGCCGCGACATTATTTTCTTCTGGGTGGCCCGCATGATTTTCTCCGGGCTGCGGTTTATGAACCAGGAACCCTTTAAGGAAGTCTTTATCCACGGCCTGGTGCTGGACTCCCTGGGACGCAAGATGAGCAAGTCCCTGGGCAACGGGGTGGACCCCCTGGATGTTATCGAAAGCCACGGGGCGGACTCCCTGCGATTTATGCTGATTACCGGCAACACCCCCGGCAACGATTTACGCTTCCATTTTGAACGGCTGGACGGCGCCCGCAACTTTGCCAACAAGTTATGGAACGCTTCCCGCTTCGTCATGATGAATCTGGGGGACTATAACCCCGCCGCCCAGGGCGGCCCCTATAGCCTGGCGGACCGCTGGATTTTAAGCCGCCTGCAGGGGGCTGTTTCCCAGGTAACAGATTACCTGGAACGTTACGAACTGGGCGAAGCGGCCCGTGTGCTGTATGAATTCATTTGGAGCGAATTCTGCGACTGGTACATCGAACTGGCCAAACCCCGCCTGTTCGGCAAAACCACACCGGAGGACAGGGTGACAGCCCAGCAGGTGCTGGTGCAGGTATTAAGGAAGACCCTGGAACTGCTGCATCCCTTCATGCCCTTCATCACAGAGGAAATCTGGCAGAAGCTGCCCCACCGGGGAGCATCCATCATGCTGGCCAGCTGGCCCACCGCAGAGGAAAGCCTGAAGGATGAGGTCGCCGAGTCGGAAGTGGCGGTACTGATTGAAGTGATCACCGCCATCCGCCGTATCCGGGGTGAGATGAACGTTCCCCCCGGCAAGAAGGCAGAGACCATTCTGGTGTCCGGTGATGCAGGGTTCCGCGGCATTCTGGAAAGAAACACCGCCTATGTCCAGGGACTGGCCAACACCGAAGTCAAAGTGCTGGCCGAACTGCAGCAGAAACCCGACCAATCCGCCAGCGCCGTTACCCGTGGGGTGGAGATCTTCGTGCCGCTGAAGGGGCTTATTGATCTGGACAAGGAAATTGCCCGCTTAAACAAAGAACTGAAAGCCGTCCAGACCGACCTGGCCCGGGTCCAGGGCAAGCTGAACAACCAGGGCTTCCTGGCCAAAGCCCCGGCGGACGTCATTGAAAAGGAAAAGACCAAGGAAGAGGAGCTGTCCATGAAGGCCAATGCTCTGAAGGATCGGTTGGCGATGTTGAGCTAGTGGGTATTTCTTAGCCTGAAAGGTATTTCTATGGGGTCCAGTTGTTAGACTGACGGGTAATGCCTAGGGGTCTTGTATGAGGCATACAGGACCCAAAAGAATACATGTAAGTCTAAATTAGGGAGTGTGATTCGTATGGCACTTCAATTTGAGGAAATCCTGTCCCCCCTGCCCAAGGGTGGACTGGAAGGCGAGATCAAGGTGCGGATTCGGGTACAGGTGCACGAGGATCCGGATGACGGCGGTTTCTATGCAGTAACCCCGGACGTGCCGGGCTGCGCTTCCCGGGGAGTAACGATGGAAGAGGCAGTGGAGAATTTTAAGGAAGCCATTAAGTTTTTCTTGATCGAGAATGACGGGCATTAGGTTCTTGTTTCGGATATGAGGTTGTACTTGCTCCATATCTAGGTGTTACCTAAAGGGCAGCCCGTCTAACTTCTCACATCTCACTTCTCAAAGCCCGCTCCGCTTTTGGAAAAGCCGGTCTGCCCCGTGGGTAGGCCGTGCCAGGATACAACCTTCATTTTAAGCCGACCATATCGAACCAAGAAAGGACTCATCTCCGTGACCTACGAGCAAGCGATTAAATATCTCAAAAGCCTAACCAAGTTCGGCATCAATCTGGGCCTGAGCCGCATCCAAGAGCTGCTGCAAAGGCTGGGCAATCCCCACCACAGACTGAACATCATCCACATCGGCGGCACCAACGGCAAAGGCTCCACCACCGCCATGATTGCCAGTATCCTCAGAGCGGCAGGCTATAAAACCGGCATGTTCACCTCCCCGCACCTGCACAGCTACACCGAGCGGTTCCTTATCAACGGTGAGCCTATTGCCGAGGCAAGGTTGGCTCAACTCATCAATGATATCCGGCCGCACCTGGACAACATGGTGACGGAGGGCTTCGAGCACCCCACCGAATTTGAAGTAAGCACCGCCCTGGCCCTGTTGTACTTTGCCCTGGAAGAAACGGACTACGTGGCTCTGGAAGTGGGGTTAGGGGGGACCATTGACTCAACCAACGTGGTGACCCCGCTGGTTTCAGTCATCACCAATGTATCCCTGGATCACATGGACTACCTGGGCAGCAGTGTTGGGGAAATTGCCCGGGTAAAGGCCGGTATCATCAAAAAAGGCGTACCGGTGGTGACCGCGGCTGAAGGGATAGCCCTTGAAGTGATTCAGCAGGCGGCAGAGGCCAATTACAGCAGGCTGATCCGGATGGGCAAAGACGTGACATGGTCTCCCCTGCGGCAGGAGAG
>NZ_AWQQ01000119.1 GCF_002607855.1 Desulforamulus profundi | reverse complement strand
CATCATTTAAACACACAGAGTTGTCAATGATCTCGCCGTCCCGTATCACGGCAGCTTCTAGCATCATTCTCTCTTCTACAATATAATGGCCAGCAATTAAGCTGCATCTTTCTCTTGAGATCCGGAATTATCGATTTCTGTCAAGAAGCCGAGGCGCCCCAGATTAACGCCGAAGATAGGAGTGCCGGTGGCGGCGGTTTGCCTGGCACAGTTCAGCAGGTACCGTCCCCACCCCAAACCATGATACAGTCGCATTTTTCGGCTAACGTCCTGGTAGGCATTCCTTCTCCCTGGCGTCCTAACAACGCTGCGCTCTCCTCGTTAAATAAAACCTTTATGTTTTGTTCGGTCAGCCAGGAAACCACTCTTCTGACGTGGTCCGATATCTCACCTTTACTGCTGTTGACCACCAGTCCAATGGTGTTCAACTGAATGTTCCTCCTTTAATCAGAATTAAAGTCACTAGTACCCCGGCACAAAACGAGATGATATAGGGGACCGGGTTTAGACCCTTGGGGGAGGGGAACTTGATCTCAAACTCCATGTGATAGATTTTGTGATGATCCATGTCAAGCACCAGCACCCCGTCAGGGCGGTACACCAGAAAATATTCCAACAGCTGTCTTCGGTTTTCCGGCGCCGCCGGTTTCTGGGCCACTTCCCCGGTTTTTACGTCCACTACATAAACTTTTTTCCTTTTCTGTACGATCAAATCAGCCTGGATATGGCTTTTATGCGGTTTCCCGTTTATTTTGGTCACAATGGGAACCCGCTCCTGCACCGCCAGGACGGTGTAGCCCTCCGACTCAAGAAACTTTCTGGCCGCAGCTTCCGCCTTTCCCGCCTTCAAAACCCGGCGCCTGGCGGCGTAGGATTGTCCTATTCTAATGATATTATAAAGTAAAATTGCGCCAATGATAATGCCTACGATGAGAAGGTCACTGGGGAGCAAGAAATCACCTCCCTTAGGCTAAAGGGTATTCCTTTGGGGTCAAGTTGTTAGACTTTAAGGCATTCCTTCAGGGTCCTGTTTTTTAACCTGCTAGACCAACAAAGAAATACCCTTAAGTCTAAATACAGGACCCCAAAGAAAAGCTAACAAGGCTAGACCCCAAAAATTATCCAAGAGTCGAGTGCGCTTTTGCCACAACTTCGTTAAAATCCGGCGCTGCCCCTTGGCCGGGATGCCCTTTTAAAAAGTACAGCAGGTATTCGATATTTCCTTCAGGGCCGCGTACCGGGGAGAAATCCAGGCCACTCACCTGCCAGCCAAGACTGTGGACGACGGTTAAAATTTTATTAATAACATCTACGTGGACTTCCGGCTCCCGAACTACACCCTTTTTGCCTACCCGTTCCCTGCCGGCTTCAAACTGGGGTTTAATCAGGGCCACCCCTTCGGCTACTGGCTGTGTGAGGAGATCCACCCGGGGCAGGACCAGAGACAAGGAAATAAAGGAAACATCAATGGTGGCAAAGGAGGGGGCTTCTGTCAGCGTCCCGGGCTCCAAATGCCGAATGTTTGTCCGCTCCAGGGAAACCACCCGGGGATCGGAGCGGAGTTTCCAGGCCAACTGTCCGTAGCCCACATCAACGGCATAAACCAGCCTGGCCCCCTTTTGCAGCGCGCAATCCGTAAAGCCCCCGGTGGAGGCCCCGATGTCAATGACAACCCGGTCCTTTAAATCGATATGAAACGCTTGGATAGCTTTTTCCAGCTTCAGCCCTCCCCGGCTCACATAGGGGAGCGGGTTTCCCTGCACCTGCACATCGGATTCCGCTTTTACCGGGTGGCCTGGTTTATCCACCCTGGTCCCATCAACAAAAACAAGCCCGGCCATCACCGCGGCACGGGCCTTCTCCCGGCTGGGGAAAAAACCATTGTTTACAAGATAAATATCCAATCGTTCTTTGGTAACAGCCAATTGAATTGCCTCCAAAAGGTTGTGGTATAAACCTGGCTTTTACATTATCTTTTAGCACTTAGATGTCTGTGTCTTAGCCTAACGGGTCTTTTCTTTAGGGTCTTGTATTTAGACTAATGGGCTTTTCTCTGGGCTCCTGTATTCAGACTTATAGATATTTCTTTATGGTCCTGTTATAAAAGCTCTAACTAGCAACAGGACCATAAAGAACTTCCCCATAATCTAACAACTAGACCCCAAAGGAATACACTTAAGCCTAGTTTCTTTTCCCGCGGACGCCTTTAGTTTACGGCATTTCTTAAATTCAAATTCCTTTGACAGTACGGTTTCAATGATGCCTTCGGCGGTCAGCCCGTAATTGGCCCTGAGGATATTTTGCTTGCCATGCTCCACAAATTCATCCGGAATGCCGATGCGCTTCACTTTCACATCGGTCAGCCCGGCTGCCTCGAACAGCTCCAGCACCGCACTGCCAAAGCCGCCCATAAGAACATGCTCTTCGATG
>NZ_AWQQ01000118.1 GCF_002607855.1 Desulforamulus profundi | reverse complement strand
GCGTGAAATATCGGTACATTAGTGTGGAAGGAAAAGTTATCAACATTTATGGTCAACTTTCTTTTGCAGTAGTATTGCATGGGAAAAATTTACTTAATTACCAGTTAATAAATGGTTTTAATGGTAATATTTTTCTTATAAAATACACAAAGGAGGGAGAAAAACCACCTTAAACAAGTTCAAAAAAATGTCTTGACATCTTTAGCCACCATATTGAAAACAATCGTACCTATGTACCCATTCGTTACCTTGCATATGCATGTGGCGTAACAGATCAAGATATTAAATGGGACAATGCTCTTGAAATAGTAACACTGAAATTAGGTGATACTATACTCCAGATGCAAGTGGGTATTGACCAAGCGATCAAGGGTGATCTTGTAGTAGACCTGGATGTAGCGCCCATCATGAAGAATGGTCGTACCTATCTGCCGGCTCGCTGGATAGCAGAAGCATTTGGTTATGAAGTAAAGTGGGACGAGCAAAGCAAAGCTATCCTAATAAGAACACCCGGCACTACTTAACGATCATCTGCAGTTCCTTATAAATCTAATAATAATACTTGAACATCTCTAATAAATTCTCCCAAAGTAGGCCTACCGGACCAGTATCCGGTGGGTCTATCTTATTAAAATTGATTAACCTTATCATTCCTCCATACATTAACAAATCTTACTGATTAGAAATTTATTGAATTACCCTTACGAGTTTTGCCTCGTTATAAGTATCCGTATGTTTATAACGAATGGTATAATCATCAATCACGATCGTCGCCTCACCCCTGGAGCCAGGCTTTCCAAAAGCCTTCACCGCTTCCTCATAATTGCTGAAAACAAACCAGATAAATCTGTTGTCGTAAACCAACTTGGGCAGAAAGTTTTTCGATTTATTGTCCACCTCGAAAACAATTGACGATCCCAGAAACCCATCGTTGTCATGACAGATATATTTCCCGCTTAACATTGCTTCTCCAGAAAATATGACAAGTGGCCGGGTGATCCTTAATACCCGGGATACTGCCTACCTGAACAGAATCCCGCCAATTGTATCCCCTGCCTTAATTTTTAGGGGGTCGAATAGATTTCCAGCACTCGGTTTCTTGGGAGCAGCACCCTGGGCAAGGTCGTCCCCAACAATCTCAGGCTGTTCTGGTTTTACCTTCACAGGTGGCAGTTCAGGATGCTTAGCCTCCTGGCTTTGTTCATTGGCTTTTTGAGCAGTTGTTTTGTCGGGATTATCACTTGTTTGGGCTGAACATCCGATTAGCATAAGAAAGACAACGAACAAACCAAAGACTTGTTTTTTCATCAGCACTCCCCCCCTACTTTTTACTTGCCCCTTTGAGATTGGTTATCGGAAGTTATGCCCAAAAGTTAACAGTAATTCTATTGCATTACAAATATTACATTTTCATTAATTCTCTTACAACCAACAGTCATATCCTCGCCACTCTCATACCTGGCCGCACATTAACTATGTAGTCAGCAGCAAAGGTACCTTGTTTTTGGCAGGAGAAGAACATTCCCTGGAACCAGGTTCCATCGCTTAGGTTCCCGGTGGGGCGGAGCATCAATTTATGAACAAAGGTGAACAGGAGTTTTCTTTTATTTGCATTGTGCCTGTGGAAGGCGATGTGTAATTTAATATTTTGTAGACTTTAAGCGGCGACACAGAAATAGTCGTCCTTTATTTTTGATCCAACGGTGAATGTTTTTATAGCCTGAACAAATCGTCTATTTTTAGTTAAGTATTTCATAAAAGGAGGTTAAAACAGCTTCCAAAATACTTATGCAAAGATAGTTAATCATAGCCATTATTAACCAAAATATGTTACAATGGTAACAGAGGTGGTTAATAATGAGAAAATATTTAACAGCAAAAGAGGTTAAAAAATTATACAATTTGCACATCAGTACCCTTCACAGATGGTCAAGAGAAGGGATTATACATCCGATAAAAACTGCTGGCGGTCATCGTCGGTATGACGAAAGCGAACTGCTTGCTGTTATGGGTAAAACTGTAGAAATTAAAGGAAATCGTTGTGCTATATATGCCAGAGTTTCTACTAAAAAACAGGCTGACAACGGGAACTTAATCCGACAATTGGAGCGATTGCAAGGAATCGCCAAGCGCAGGAAATATGTTGTAGTTGCAGAGTATCAGGAAGTTGCCTCCGGGTTAAACGAAAACCGTAAAGAACTCAGCAAACTATTAAAAATTATCGCCGGTGGTCAAGTAGATATTGTTCTCATAGAATACCGTGACCGTATAGCCCGTTTTGGTTACAAGTATCTCAAAGAATTTTGCCGACAATTTAACGTGGTTATCGAAGAAGTAGATGACCGGCCCAATAAAGAACCGCAAGAAGAACTGGTAGAAGACATGATAGCCATAGTAACCAGTTTTTCAGCCAGACTTTACGGAAAACGCGGCGGTAGAGTGGCAAAAAAGCTGGTGCAGGTCATTGAAAGCGAGGTGGCTGCCGGTGAAAACGACGGCAATGGGAGTAATCCTTGAACTTACCGAAACCCAACAAACCTACCTCGATAACCTCATGGCCCGTTACTGTGCAGCAGTCAGGTGGAGCTTTAAAAGATTACTGGAAGGCAAAGGAGTCCAGGATGTCCGTCAAAGCATACAGGTCAAGTTTAACTTCAACTCCCGCCAGGCCAACGATGCGGTGTATGATGCCCAAAGCACCATCAAAAGCCAGCATGAATTGGTCAAGTTACACTACGAAAATGCCCGGGCCAAAGTAGAATTTACCCAAAAGCGAATAGCCAAAGCCAAATCACCCAAGAAAAAAGCCAACCTGCAAAAACGGCTGGAGAAAGAACAAAGAAAGCTGTCTTATTGGCAAAAACACCTGGAGGGCAAGACCTTTCCGGCAGTTGTTTTCGGYGGMARRAAACTKTTTCWGGMAAGATGTAAAGGCAATATCASYGGGGAAGAGTGGCAGGAAGCCAGAAGTAACCGTTACCTGTCCCGGGGAGACAAGACCAAGGGCGGCAACCTGAACACACGCCTGTACGAGATGAACGGACAAATCTACCTGGATATAGCCGCCGAGCCAACCGGCACAGGCCGATACAAGCGTATCACCGTTCCGGTTTACCTGGCCCATAAACCTTCCAAAAAGACAGGTAAAATCAATGGTCGAAACTACCGGCAGATGGTTTTGGATTACCTCAAAACAGGTGCCGCCTACCAGGTAGAAATAATCCGTAAGGACGGCAGGTACTATATCCATGTCACCATCGAAGAAGATGTTCCGGTTCCCTATCATGCCCATGGCGCTGTTGGGGTAGATACCAACCCTGACGGCTTAGGGGTGGCTCTGACAGACTGCCTGGGGCAGTACCGGGGCAGCCAGTGGTTAAGACAGGGAGAACGGGCTGCACCAGGCCGCCGGGTCAACCCGGGTTTGGGAAGTGCACGGCAATTTAAGAAGCTGTTATTGTCTGTCCTGCTGCACAGAGTACGAAATAACGCGGCTTTACCGGGATTTTTTCTGTGACCGTTGTGACGGGCTGCTGCGTCCCCGTGTGGTGCTGTTCGACGACCCCATGCCCCGTGACTATTATACCGCTCAAAAGGTGATGTCCGGCTGCCAGCTGCTTCTGATTATCGGCAGCAGTTTGCAGGTTCAGCCGGTGGCAAGCCTGCCTGACCTGTCCCGGCAGGTGGTCATTATCAACCGGGAACCCACTCCCCGGGATGAAACTGCAGAACTGGTTTTTCGTGAACCGGCCAGCCAGGTGCTGGGTGATCTTGCAAGGGCACTGAAGGACCTGCAGGGGCCTTATTTCCAGGGCAAATAATTATGAGAGAATTACTGAAATGGTGGAATTGGAAAGATTCGAATCTCAAGGAGGACTCACGTTGGCACTGACAAAAATAAAGGATTTAGTTTATGTCTTTAAAGCACCGACCAATATAGGCGTCATCACTTCGGACGCCGGGGATGCCGTAGTCATTGATACAGGCATTGACGAATCCGTAGCCAGAAAACTCATGCGAGAAGTGGAAAACGAAGGTTTTCACATAAAAGCGATTATTAATACCCATTCCCATGCGGATCATATCGGGGGAAACCCTTTTATAGCCGCTCGCACCGGCGCAGTGATCCATGCCTCACCGCTGGAAACTCCTTTTATCGAAAACCCGCTGTATGAACCCTGCATGTTGACGGGAGGCGCCTACCCCTGGAAGGAGATGCGCAACAAGTTTCTGCTGGCCAAGCCCAGTACAGTGGGCGAAATACTACAGGCCGGCCCTGCCGCTGTCTGCGGGCTGCCCCTGGAGATTATTGCCCTGCCCGGGCATAGCGTGGATCAAATCGGGGTGCTGTATAACGGGGTTTTGTTTGCGGGAGATGCTTACATAAGCGGTAATCTACTGGAAAAACACGGCATTCCTTACAATGTGGATATCCAGGAATACCTGGAAAGCCTGGAAAGGTTAGCATCTTTAACCTGTCAATGGTATGTCCCCTCGCACGGGGAACCGTCTCAGAATATTACTTCCGATATCGAATACAATCGCAGCAAAGTGGTAAAGCTGATCGAACGAATCGAGAGCTGGCTTTCCGAGCCTTGGGAAGCGGAGGAACTGGTGGCTCAATTATGCTCTCACCTGGGTGTTACGGCAGCCAACCCCGGGTTATTTTTTCTGTACCGTACTGCCGTTATGGCATTTCTAAGTTATTTATATGAACAGGGATGCGCTAAAACAACGATTCAGGATAACCGGTTATTGTGGCACAAATAAAAGACCGGAATACCAATAGGGTATAGTAATTGGTTGGGGTTTTGTTTCAGCCCAACCCTTTTCTTTTTCACCTGTACGTGTTAACATAGGCTAAAATTAGTACCAGAGGTGATCGATCGTGCAGCGGGAACGCCCAAGCATTTCGAAATCATTACGGACCACCGGAATAATATTTATTATTATAAGTTTCTTTGTGGATCAGAAAGTTGAGTTTGGTCTCCTGGGTATCGCCTTTTTTGTCCTGGGAACCATTCAATTTAAAAGACCGGGGAAATAAATTTTTATCATAAGGAGGACCTTGAATGGGTGGCGGACCAAATCTAAACTATCATCGATGTGATTGTCCCCCAAGCTGCTACCAGGAGTTTGGTTTCGGGACCCGTGGAACGGCCTGTTTACGATATGGCTGCACGCCGGCCTGTGTTGCCTGTGCCTATTCCCGGCCGAAGAACATTCCGGCGTGTTATGAAAGCCTGCCGGGTTACCCTGAAGACTGCATCTCGCCCTTTTTCAAACCGGAGTGCAAGAAGTTCTGCAGATACGCCCAGGGTAGTTAGTTAGCTGTCTACAAGGCATTGGGAATATGTCTGATGAATTTTTTCTTTCCATCTTCATCGAAATAAACTGCCACCACGTCAAAGCGGCAGGAACTATTGGCAAGCTTTGGGCGGGCCAGCAGGTATTGTTGGGCCAGCATCCTGAGCTTGTTTTGCTTTCTGTAATCCACACTCTCTTCCGGTAAACCGTGACTTACACCGCTGCGGGAGCGCACCTCCACAAATACCAGCGCACCGGTGGTATCCCTGGCCACGATATCCAGTTCACCAATTCGGCAGCGATAGTTTTTTTCAAGGACCTGCCAGCCCATCCCGCAAAGGAATTTGCCGGCCTCCTCTTCTCCCCTGTTTCCCAATTCTTTTCTGTTTAATTTCACCTTTGTTACCTCTTTCCCGGAAAGAATCTATTATCTCTTTCTGGACAATGCATGGTTTTCCCTTTAAATTCAAGATTAACGATAATAGTTTATTATTAGGCAATTTAACCCGGCTCCGAAAAACAGAAAAATCTCCCACCGACCACAGCATGCGGGAGATTTTCTTGTACCTAAATTGATTTGCCTAATGCAGGAAGAAGGACTGGGCCGCCATGTTGGCCATTTCCGCCAGGGGGCCGGGGTAGATGCCAAGTACGATGGTGGTCACCAGGGTGATAAAAAGAGTTAGGGTCGCAGCGCTGCCCATTTCGATGGGAGACGGGTCCTTGGGATCATCCCGGAACATGACCAGCACCACCCGCAGGTAGTAGTATACCGACACCATGCTCATGATCAAGCCCAGGTAAACCAGCCACATATACCCTTCCACCACGGTTTGAAACAGGTAGAATTTGCCCACAAAACCCGCCAGGGGCGGTATGCCGGCCATGGAAAGCAGGCAAACCAGCATGACGGTAGCCGCCAGCGGCGCCCTTTGAGCCAAACCGGCATAGTCGGCAATTTCGTCGCTCTGAATCTTATTATAGACCGCCGCCACCACCGTAAAGGCTCCCACGGTGGCAAAGACATAAAGGAAAGCATAAAACATGACGCCCTTGATGCCCGCTTCCGTGGCAGCCACCAAGCCAACCAGGATATAGCCGGCCTGGGCAATGCTGGAGTAAGCAAGCATTCTTTTGATATTGGTTTGGGGAATGGCCACCAGGTTGCCGATCAGCATGCTCAAGGCAGCCAGGACGGCCACCGGCAGAGCCCACCGGTCATGCACCCCTGCGAAACCTCCTAAAAATAACCGGAGTAAAATCGCAAAGGAAGCTGCCTTGGAACCCACCGCCAGGAAGGAGGTCACCGGTGTCGGCGCGCCTTCGTAAACGTCCGGGGACCACATATGAAAAGGTACAGCCGCTACTTTAAAGCCAAGACCCGCCACCAGCATCACCAGCCCCACGATCAGGAGCGGGTCTGCTCCCCCCCTGGCAACGGCCTGAGCAACCTGCCCGATGATGATGGTTCCGGTTGCCCCGTATACCAAGCTTAAACCGTAAAGGGTAACCGCCGAGGACATGGCGGCCAGCAGCAGGTATTTCATGCCGGCCTCCAGGGATTTCGCCTCAATGAAACGGAAGGCCACCAGGATAATGAAGGAGATGGTCATCAGTTCCATGCCCAGGTACAGGGTGATAAAGTCCCCTGCGGAGACCATGACGACCATGCCCAGGGTGGCAAAGATGACGGTGGAATAATATTCGAAGTGATTGCCGACGTTTTGGTCGATATACCGGAAAGAACCGAAAATCACCAGGATGGCTGCCGTTAAGAATATCATCTTGAAGAAATTGGCGTAACCGTCCACCAGGTACATGCCGTTCAGCAGTTCTCCCTGGTTGGACCAGTTGACGACGGTAATTACCAGCACCAGCAGGAGACCCAGCACAGCGAAGCTGCCCAACCCCCTGCGGGAGGCGGAGGGAGCCACCAGACCCAGCACAAAGGTGGTTAACCCGAGTACAAACATGGCCAGTTCGGTTGTTAAAAGGGAAAAGTCAAAGTTCATTTATCTCCCCCCTATCTGCAGGGCTTCCTGAATATGTGCCATAATGGGCGCCACCCCGCTGTTCACCATATCAAAGAGAAGCGAGGGAAGAATCCCGCCGAGCACCAGGACACCGCCAAGCACCACCAGCGGTACCAGTTCCGGGCCCCTGATATCCCTAACGTGGTTGTATTCCTCTCGGGCCGGACCAAACAAGGTATTGGCTCCTGCCCGCAGCACATACAGCGCCGTGATAATGATACCGGCAATGGCCAGCACCGCCAGCCAGCCAAAGACCCTGAAGGACTCCACGAAAATGGTAAACTCCGGGATAAAGCTGATTAAACCGGGCAATCCCAGGGAAGCCATGGCCGCCATCATGAATCCCACCGACAGCGGGGCGCCTGGTGGGACAAGCCGCCCAGGTCCGGAATCCAGCGGGTGTGGGTTTTCTCGTAAATGAACCCGATCATGGAGAAGAACAGTGCCGCCATCACCCCGTGGGCAAACATATTGGCCACCGCCCCGTTGACCCCGATCACCCCCAGGGAAGCGACACCCAGTAAAACATAGCCCATGTGGGAGACTGACGAGTAACCCACAAGATATTTGAGGTCCTTCTGGGCCAGCGCGCCCATGGCGGCATAGGCCACCCCGATGACCCCCAGCACCGCAATCCAGGGAGCCCAGAACTTGGCGCCCAGGGGCAAGACGAAAATTGCCACCCGGATTAAGCCGTAGCCCCCGATCTTTTTCAGCACGCCGGCGTGGATCATGGATACGGCGGTGGGAGCGCCGGCATAGCCGTCCGGTGACCAGGAGTGGAAAGGCCACATGGAGAGCAGCGAACCAAAGCCCAGCAGCATCAAGCCAAACATATAGATCTGAAACTCTTCCGGAAAGGCCACCCGGGCCAGCCCCTCAAAACTCATATTGGGCGTACCTGTGATGGCTACCGACTCAACAAAGGTAGCGATGACACCCACCAGCAGGAAGGCCGACCCGATCAGCAGGTAGATGGTCAGCTTCATGCCGGCGTATTCCTTGGTGACCCGCTTGGAGCTCCCCCAGATAATCACCATAATGTAAATGGGGATCACCACAACCTCGTAGAATAACAGGAAGATAAATAAATCCTGGGCGATAAAGGTCCCCATGACGCCCGCAATGAGAACCAGCAGGTAAATCATGAGTTCCTTGGCCCGGTGGCTGACATTCCAGGAGGCAAAGACCGCGGCAAAACCAATCAAGTTGGTCAGCAGCAACATGGGTAAACTTAAGCCGTCCACCGCCATGTAGTAGGAAACACCCAAATCACGAATCCAGGGAACGGGCCTGCCGAAATCAACCCACTGCAAGCCGCCCACAGACTGGTCATAGCCAAAATACACATAAAGACTAAGGGCCAGGGCAACCCCTGTTCCCAGGGCCGCCACCCACTTGCAGAGCTTCTCTTCTTCTTTGGGAATAAAGACAATGATCAGAGCAGCGATAATAGGGGCCAGCAAGGTCAACGTTAATACCGGGATATTCATCTATTTACCACCTCCCAGGATACCGGCCGAAGTGGGATTGCCAAAGGCCAGCACCACCGTGATAACCAGTACGGCCAGGAAGAACACCAGGGCATAGGTCTGCAGTTTCCCTGTCTGCAAGTAACGGAGACCCTTGCCGGAAGTCCGGGTAATTCCGGCCAGGCCGTCCACAATGCCATCCACCACGTGGATGTCAAACCAGTACAGCACCCTGCGCCGGCATCCACCACGGACCGGGTAAACCACTGGTACAATTCGTCCACATAGTACTTGTTATAGGAAATCCTGTAGAGGGTTTGATAACGCTCAGCCAGCTGTTTAACCCTTTGCTTTTCTTCGTCCTTATAGTAAAAAATGTAAGCCAGGCCAATGCCGGCCACGCCCAGAAATACCGACAGCAGCATTAAACCAATGGCGGGTTCCCCGTGGTGAGGCTGACCGAAATGGATCCACTCACCCCAGTAGTTGGCCCAGGGAGTGCCGATTAAACCGCCCACGGTGGATAAAACCGCTAAAACGATCAGGGGAAAAGCCATGTTCCAGGGAGATTCATGGGGATGGTTTTCCGGTTTCTCCTTACCAAAGAAGGCCAGGAAAATCATCCGCCACATATAGAAGGCCGTCAGAAAGGCCGTGAAGGCTGCCATAAAGAACAGAAGGTAGCCCAGGATGTGGCCATGTGTGGCATACTGCATCGTTACCGCTAATATTTCGTCCTTTGACCAAAACCCGGCAAAGGGCGGAATCCCTGCAATGGCCAGCCCCCCGACAACAAAGGTCCAGCCGGTGATGGGCATCTTTTTAATCAGGCCGCCCATATCCCAGACGTCTGCCTTGTGATGCAGGGCATGCAGTACCGAACCGGCCCCCAGGAACATCAGCGCTTTGAAGAAGGCGTGGGTCCAGAGGTGGAACATACTGGCGGACAGGCTGCCCACCCCCAGGGCCAGCATCATATAGCCCAGTTGGGATACCGTGGAGTAGGCCAAAATACGCTTAATTTCCCTCTGGGTAATGGCAATGGTGGCCGCAAACAACGCCGTGAAGGCGCCGGTAAAGGCCACGACTTCCATAGCGCCGGGGACTTCAGCAAACAGGAACAGGGTTCTGCCCACCAGGTAAACACCTGCCACCACCATGGTGGCGGCGTGGATCAAAGCAGATACCGGGGTAGGGCCTTCCATGGCGTCGGGCAGCCAGACGTGCAGCGGAAACTGACCAGACTTACCGATGGGACCGATAAACACCAGGATGGCAATGAGGGTCAGCAGCCCCAGGGAAATGCCGAACTGCTCGTAGGCCGGCACCCTTTGGGTCAGCTCCGTTAAATCCAGTGTACCAAAAACAATTTGCAAAAACAGCAGACCCAGCAGCATCCCAAAGTCACCGATGCGGGTGGTCATAAAAGCTTTTTTCGCCGCTTCCCGGGCGGATATTTTAAAGGTGTAAAAGCCGATTAAGAGAAATGAACACAGCCCCACCAGTTCCCACATCACAAACATCTGCAGCAGGTTGCTGGAGATCACCAGTCCCAGCATGGAGGCGGCAAACAGGGAGAGGTAAGAGAAAAATACCGAGTACTGCGGATCATCCTCCATGTAACCGGTGGAGTAAATTTGAATCAAGGTGGCCACCAGGGATACCATAAACAACATCATGGTGGAGGTGGGGTCCAGCATGACCCCCACATGCACTGTAAACCCTTCCATGCCAAACCAGCGCAGGAAATAAACCAGCGGTTTTTCGATAAATGCCGGATTGGTGAACACCCCGTAGCAATGGCCGATGACAAAACAAAGGACGAGAAGATTGCCGCGATAGAGACCGCCGAACTCAGTTTTGGCCAGGGTCTGGTCAGAAAGACGATCATCGCAAAGGCCAGGGCCGGCAACAGGGGCACCAACCAGGCATGACGTAAAGCAAACTCAACCATTCCGTTAACACCTACCTTCCACCCCTACCACTTCATCCAATCAAAATCATCAAGGTCAACCGATTTGCGATTGCGGTAAATGGCAATGACAATGGCCAATCCCAAACCCACTTCCGCCGCTGCCACGGTAATGACGAAGATGGCAAAAATCTGGCCGATAAAAGCTTCCGGGGTCAGAAATTTGTTAAAAGCCACCAGGTTAATATTCACCGCTGTTAACATCAATTCAATGGAGATGAGCACTGCAATGGCATTTTTTCTGGAAATGGCGCCGTACAACCCGATGGCAAAGAGGGCCGCACTCAGGGCGATAAAATAAGAAGGATTAAGACCTGTCGCCATTTGCCTTCACCTCCTTCACCAGCACCAGGGAGCCTGTTAAGGCCACGGTCAGCAAAATGGCCGCCACTTCGAAGGGAATGACAAAATCCTGCATTAAAATGGGGGCCAGGTTCTGCACCGTTTTCTCCGGCACCTCCTGGCCGGCCACCACCCACTGGGCCCTGGCGGTCAGCAGCCCGATGACGATGAACAGTCCGCCTACCAAAGGTGCGGCAATTTTAAAACGCCAGTTGACCGGGTTGGAGTTGGCCATGTCAATTCTCTGCACCAGCATGACGCCAAAGGCGATCATAATGCATACCGCACCGGCATAAACCAGCACCTGAACCGCCGCCACAAAGTCCGCGTTCAGCAGGAGAAAGATCCCTGCCACCCCAATGAAGGTGACAATCAGCCAGAGCACGCTGTGAACCAGGTTCTTCAACGTGACCACCAGCAGGGCGGAACCCAGGACCATGCCGCTGAGCAGGATAAAGGCAATAAAACTATAGATATTTTCCACCTTAACTCCCCTCCTTGCCCGCTGCCGCCGGGTTTTGCTCCTCTTGTTCCTTTACTTTGGCCGCCTCGGCAGCCGCCTTTTCAGCGGCGGCTTTTTTGATTTCCGCTTTCTTTCTCTCCACCTGTTCCGGCTTCACAAACTCAATTTTAATGTCCGGGCGGTTATACTGGGTCAGTTCAAAGTCCTTGGTAAATTTGATGGCGTCTTTGGGGCAGGCTTCCTGACACAGGCCGCAGAACAGGCAGTACTGCTGGTCAAAATCGTATTTTATGACCACTTTTTTCTTATCCACCGTCTCGGTTTCCAGCTTAATCACCCGGTTGGGGCAGGCATGCACACACTGGTTGCAGGCAATGCACTTGTCGTAATAAAATTCCGGCCTGCCGTAAAAACGGTCCGGCAGGGGCAGGCGCTCCTCGGGGTACTGCACCGTAACCTTGGGTTTAAAAAAACGATTTAACGTAATCCCCAATCCTTTTATAAGTCCTTTTGCCATGCGCTAGATCACCACCTTATGGTCTGGTACAGGTATTTACCGATGCCGGTTACGAAAATATTGGCAATGGAAAGAGGCACCAGCACCTTCCAGCCAAATTCCATCAACTGGTCCACCCGGATACGGGGATAGGTCCAGCGGAACCACATGAAGAGGAAAATCATGCCATAGACCTTGAGCAGGAACCAGATCCAGGAGGGAATAAAAGTAAGACTAAAGGGCGCGTGCCAGCCGCCTAAAAACAGCGTGGTGGCCATGACGGATACCAGAACCACATTGGCATATTCCGCCAGGAAAAACATGGCAAACCCCATCCCGCTGTACTCGGTAAAGGGGCCGCAAATGATCTCCGACTCCCCTTCCACCAGGTCAAAGGGAGCCCGGTTGGTTTCTGCTACGCCGGCAATCAAATAAACCAAAAACCCCAGGGGTTGTAAAAAGATAAACCAAACGTTTTCCTGGGCTACGATAATCTCACTCATGTTCAGGGTGCCGGTGAGGATGATGACCCCCACGATGGACAGGATCAAAGGCATTTCATAGCTGACCATCTGGGCCACCACCCGCATACTGCCGATGAGGGAGTATTTATTGTTGGAGGCCCAGCCGGACATCCAGACGATAACGGTGGACAGGGAGGCCACCGCCAGGAAATAGTAGACACCGATATTCATATCGATGGCCACCATGTCTTTGCCGAAGGGGGCTACCGCAAAGACCGCCAGGGGCGGCATAAAAATTAAAATGGGTCCCAGTAAAAACAGTTTTTTATCCGCACAGCGGGGTATAATAATCTCCTTACTGATCAATTTGCCTATATCCGCGGTGGTCTGCAGCAATCCCAGCGGGCCCACCCGGTTGGGACCGATGCGGCACTGCATGTACGCGGATACCTTTCTTTCCATGTACACCAGCCAGAGGGCGCTGATTAAAATGTAAACCAGAATGGCGCCTAACTTCAGGAACATCAGGACAAAATCCGTTGCCGCATCGGGTAGGCCGGCGGATGCCAGCAGGGAGCGCATCCCGCTGGCCATATTTACAAAGAGGTTCTCCACTCTGCCTCACTCCCCACTTTCTACGCGTCTACTTCACCCAAAACGATGTCAATGCTGCCCAGAATGGCAATCACATCGGCAATTTTCCAGCCCCGCAGCATTTCATCCAGGTAGCCTAAATTCACAAAGGACGGGCGGCGGAAATGCACCCGGTAGGGTTTGGTGCTGCCGTCACTGACCACATAGGTTCCCATGATCCCCTTGGAACTTTCAATTTCGGCGTAGGCCTCACCCACCGGCGGTTTAATCACCTTGGGGACCTTTCCTTTAATGGGACCCTCGGGCAGTTGGTCCAGGGCTTGACGAATTATTTTGGCCGACTGCTCCATCTCCAAAAGGCGAACATAATAACGGTCGAAACAGTCTCCTTTGGTGCCCAGGGGCACTTCAAACTCAAAGCGCTCATATACGCCGTAGGGTCTGGCCTTGCGGAGGTCGTAATTCACCCCTGAAGCCCTGAGGACCGGGCCGGACAGACTCATGTCAATGGCCTTCTCTGCTGATAAAACAGCCACATTCTTAGTTCTGGCCTGAAAGATCTCGTTGCCGGTGATTAACCCGTTATATTCTTCAATGGCTTCGGGCAGGTAATCAATAAACTTGCGACACTTCTCGATAAAACCCTCCGGAATGTCGTCGGCCACACCGCCGATGCGCATGTAGCTGGGGGTCAACCGGGCACCGCTGATCATTTCAAGCAGGTCCATGATTTCTTCCCGGTCCCGGAAGGTGTAAATAAAGCCGGTCAGTCCTCCGATATCGGCGGCGTAGGCGCCGGTGGCCACCAGGTGGCTGGCAATCCTGGCCAGTTCCCCGACGATAACCCGGATATATTCAGCCCGCTCCGGCACTTCCACGTCCATTAACTTTTCCACTGCATAAACATAACCCCAGTTCATCAGCATGCCGGTCAGGTAATCCAGACGGTCGGTGTAAGGAATCACCTGGGTATAGGTCCGGGACTCGGCGAGCTTTTCAATGCCCCTGTGCAAATAGCCCGGCACCGGCACCGCCTTTACCACGGTTTCGCCGTCCAGGGTTAAAACAATCCTGAACACCCCGTGGGTACTGGGGTGCTGGGGACCCAGGTTTAACAGAAATTCTTCGGTCTTAATGGTCAACGCCCGTCACCTCTCTCCCACGGCTTACTCCCTGCCGCCTTCATACTGGTAATCCTTGCGCAGGGGGTGATCCTGCCAGTCATCATCCAGCAGAATTCTTCTCAGATCAGGGTGATCCTTAAAGGTAATGCCCATCAGGTCGTATACCTCCCGTTCCTGCCAGATGGCCCCGCCCCAGATGGGAACCATGGAAGGAACCACGGGGTTATGCCGGTCCACCCTTGTCTTAATATGGATCGTGTCCGGTTCGCCCACAACGCTGACGTCATAAACCGTCTCAAAATAGTCCAGGTAGTCCGCTGCGGTCACATTGCTGAGAAAGTTAAAACCATAGTTTTCTTTCAGGTCCCGCATCAACTGCACCAGAGTGTCCACCGGTACTGTCAGGTAACCCTGTTCTGAAACCTCTATCTCCGGATATTTTGATTTGAGTTCCTCAATCACATCTGAAAGTGGTTTCCGGGTCATTTGCGATTCACCACCTCAGGATTAATAATTTTCTCTTTCAGTTTTATAAAGGCATGAATGACCGCATCCGGTCTGGGCGGGCAGCCGGGCAGATAGACATCCACCGGGATCAGTTTATCCACACCGGGCACCACGTTGTAGGAATCCACAAAGGGGCCGCCGGAAATGGCGCAGCTGCCCATGGCAATGACATACTTGGGCTCGGCCATCTGCTCGTACAAACGGACCACAAAGGGGGCGGCCTTTTTGGTTACGGTACCGCACACCAGCATGACATCGGCCTGCCGCGGTGATGCCCGCATCACCTCATAGCCGAACCTGGCCAAATCGAACCTGGCCATGTTGGCGGCCATCAAACCTTCAATGGCGCAGCAGGCCAAACCGAAACCCATGGGCCAGAGGGAGTTGGCCCGGGCCAGGTTGAGCAGTTTTTCCAACGGTCCCACGGAAACGGCTTTGGTAACCTCCCCGATGACGGCCGGTTCCGCGCCTAATTTCTTCAACCGGCTGACCGTTTCTTCGTACATCTCATCCTTCACAGGAACCTCTGCTGCTTTGTCTTGATCCTTTATCTCCATTCAAGGGCACCTTCCTTCCAGGCGTACCAGAGGCCTAAAACCAGGATAAAAATAAAGATAAACATTTTAATAAGACCGGCAAATCCCAGGTTCTCAAAACTCACTGCCCAAGGATACAGGTAAATCACTTCCACGTCGAAGATGACAAACATTAAGGCATAGGTAAAATATTGAGTCTTAAACTGCACCCAGGAGGCTCCTTGCGTTGGCAAACCGCACTCGTAAGTTTCTAACTTAAACCTGTTTTTACTCCGGGGGTGAATCAAAAAGCTGGTTAGAATTCCTCCTGCGCCAAAAACAATACCCACCGCCATAAACAGGGCAACGCTACCCACTCTGACAAAGTATCCTCTCCTTTCGTGTTTATTAAAATGATGAATAATAAAAATAATCAGAAAAATACTTCTATGATGAGTAATTGTATCGAAAAGAAATGACAAGATGATAACTTTTAACTTAAGATGCAATTACTTCGCCAACATCACTCTTACGAATTTTTTTGGATTTTACCTATAGGATAAGATACCCAAGATTTATTCCAAAAAATCTGGTCGTTCCAAGTTGTAACAGGTTACAAAAACAGGCGGTCTTTTATCTGTTCCATTATAGAACACCGGTCCGTTTACATAACTATTAACGATGGTAAAGCATTAACTTTCATATGTTCTGTCGCCCGCCTGACTTTAAAATTCTATTAATTCTGATTTTTTTGTATTTTTAGTATCTTAAGCATTAACTTAACTTAATTTTTTAACTATCTTAACTAACTTAATCCTAGACTTACATTACAAAAGTAAGATTTGACTGTAAGTGATGGTGGTTACAAAAAGGGTGTGATTTAAATCACACCTGCAAAAAGAAAACAGGTGGGATTCTTACCACACCTGTACATTTCGTATATTTATTTAAACAGAACCTGCTGCTCAACAGTGGCCTTTGCGATAATCTTTTTTAAAAAGGTTATCCGGTGAATGGAGGTGGGGCCCAGTTTTAACAGGGCGTCCAGGTGGGCCCTGGTGCAGTATCCTTTATGATCAGCAATGCCATACTCGGGGTACCGGCAGTGCCATTCCAAACATCTGCGGTCCCGGAAGACCTTGGCCAGGATCGAGGCGGCGGCAATGCCGTGAGAGATGGCATCCCCGTGGATAATGCCTTCCTGGGGAATATCCAGGTCGATGGTTTCCCTGCCGTCAATTAACAGGTAATCCGGGGTAACGGACACCCCCTCTTTGTTCTTCAGATTCAATACCGCTTTTTGCATGGCCAACCGGCTGGCCTGCAGGATATTCATTTTATCGATGTGCCGGTTGTCCACTTCTCCGATTCCTACCGCCAGCGCATGTTCATAAATGATGTCATGCAGGGTCTCTCTCTTTTTGGTTGTGAGCTTTTTTGAATCATCCACACCTTCTATGTACAGGCCCACGGGCAAAATCACCGCTGCAGCCACAACACTGCCCAGCAGCGGTCCCCTGCCCACTTCATCACAAAAGGCAACCAGGGGAATTCCCCTGTCCCACAACCTTTGCTCCAATTCCAATGAAACCATCAAACTCTACCTTTCATTCCATGATACAGCAACGCCAAAGGGGTATAAAAAATCCCCTTAGAATGATTCGATTCCAGGGGAATAATTACCTTCTTTTTGAATTTCTTTTATTTATTGGCTGAGGGCATATCCAGGGTATACCTGCCCAGGGTTCCCTCCCTGAATTCCTTTAAAATCAGGTGAGCGGCCTTTAGTTCGTCCACCACCCCGCCGGACACCAGCATGCCCCGGCGGGCTCCTATGTCGGCCAACAACCGGGGGATGTCCTGTGAAAGCTCAGGCAGCTTATATCTTTCCTTTACTCTGGCCGGGTTGGTTTCTGCCAGCCAGCAAAGAAGCTTCAGGGCCACTTCGTAAACATCAAAGACCTGCTCCTTGATGGCCCCGGTAACAGCCAGTTTGTAGCCCACCTCGGGATCTTCAAATTTGGGCCAGAGAATGCCCGGCGTATCCAGCAATTCCAGGGACCCCTCGGTCCTGATCCACTGCTGGCCCTTGGTGACACCCGGCAAGTCCCCGGTTTTGGTGGCCTTCCGTCCTACCAGGCGGTTGATAAAGGAAGACTTCCCCACATTGGGAATGCCCAGCACCATACAGCGGATGGCCCTGGGGCGCCTGCCCTTGGCTGCCAGTTTGGCCATCTGCTCCGCCACCAGCCCGGTTGCTGCTTTGGGAACTTCTTTCAGGCCTTCCCCTTTAAGGGTATCCACGGCAACGGCCTTTACCCGGGGGCGTTCCAAAACCTTTAACCATTGTTTGGTCAGGGCCGGGTCTGCCAAATCACTCTTATTTAAGATCATCAACCTTGGTTTTTTCCCAGGATTTGATCGATCATGGGGTTGCCACTGCTGACCGGGATACGGGCATCCAACAGTTCAATGGCCACGTCAACCAGTTTTAAAGCCTCTTGCACCTGGCGCTTGGCCTTTGCCATATGCCCGGGAAACCATTGTATTTGAATATTCACTGCGGTACCTCCGTGAAAAAAGCTTCCGTAAGAGTTTACCCAGAAACGGCCTCTACGAAAGCTCCGGTAAAAGATTATTTTGCTAAACCGATCCGGTTCAGGGGCCAGTAAATGACTTCCGCCTTACCCACGATTAATTCCTCATCCAGGAAGCCCCAAACCCTGCTGTCGTCGCTGTTGTTCCTGTTGTCACCCATCATAAAGTAGTGACCAGGGGGAACGGTTTTCGGTCCGTAATCCTGAAAGGTCAACCCCGCCGGCAAGTAATCCTCGGCCACGGGCTTGTTGTTGATATAGAGAATGCTGTCTTTGATTTCTACGGTATCTCCGCCCTCGGCGATCAGCCTTTTGACAAAATTCCGGCTGGGATCCAGCGGAAACTTAAATACCACGATATCACCCGGCCGGGGGTCTCGCAGGTGATACGTAACTTTACTGACAATAATCCTATCACCAATCAGCAGTGTAGGCTCCATGGAGCCAGATGGAATATAAAAGGGTTCCAAAATCAAGAGCCGGATGACAGCCGCCAGCAAAACTGCTATGACAACCGATTCCAGCATTTCTCGAAGGCCGATTTTTTAGGTTTGGTTTCCGCTTGCATTTCCTGCTGAGAATCCAACTGCTCCATAGATATTCCTCCCCAAAAGCCAAAAAGGGGACTGTTGGCCAGTCCCCTCCAGTTTAGCGAGTGGTAAGTTCTTTAATACGAGCTTTCTTACCACGCAGAGCACGCAGGTAGTAAAGTCTGGCTCTCCGCACTTTACCGCGACGAACCACTTGAATACTGTCAATCTTGGGAGCGTGTAGGGGGAAAGTTCTCTCTACACCGACACCATAGGACACACGGCGGACGGTGAAGGTTTCGCTTAAGCCACCGCCACGACGGCGGATGACAATTCCTTCAAACACCTGAATACGTTCACGGTTACCTTCAATAACCTTGTAGTTCACTTTGACGGTGTCGCCGGGTCTGAATGAAGGGATGTCCTTCTTGATCTGCTCTTGTTCCAAAGATTGGATGAGGTTCATTTGCTGTACCCCCTTCCTCGCCTAGGCGTTCGTACCTTTTCCCGAAGGCAGCGGACCACCCGTAATACACACATAAAAAATTATATCATATCCTTCCCTGCCAGGCAAGAATTTCTAATCAATCTAAGATAATTTCAATGACTGCAAAAGGTCCAATAACTCCAATAAAACTTTTTTGTCCTCTTTGCCCAGTTCCACATCCTGCAGCAGTTCGGGCCGGCGCTCCAGGGTGCGTAAGAGAGATTGGCGCCTGCGCCACTTGCGGATGTTTTCATGGTGGCCGGACAGCAGAATCTCCGGCACCTCGTAACCCCGGTATACCCTTGGCTTGGTATAGTGGGGGTGTTCCAGTACGCCGTGATAAAAGGAATCTTCCTCGGCGCTGGCTGCTTCACCCAGGACCCCGGGTATCATCCTGGCCACGGCATCCACCACCACCATGGCCGGCAGTTCACCGCCGGTCAGGACATAATCCCCAATGGAGATTTCATCGGTAACCAGGGCTTCCCGGACCCTTTCGTCAATCCCCTCGTAATGACCGCACACAATCACCAGATGCTCCTCCCGGGACAGTTCCTTGGCATAACCTTGACTGAAGGGCTCCCCCTGGGGGCACATCATGATCACCCGCCCCGGTTTGCCGCCGTGGATGCATTCCAGGTGATCGAAACACTCAAACAGGGGTTCCGGCCCCATGACCATGCCCGCCCCGCCGCCGTAGGGGGTGTCGTCCACCGTATGGTGTTTGTTGCGGGAGAAATCACGAATGTTGAGCGTATTGATCTGGAGGAGATTTTTTCCCGGGCTCGCTTGAGAATACTGTGACTGAAGGGACTCTCAAACATTTCCGGAAAAAGGGTAAGGATATCAATTTTCATGGTTTCACCTTTATCGTCAGAGTAACCCCTCGGGCAGTTCCACTTCCATTTTGCCGCCGGGGACATCGATTTTCTTCACCACAGATTTGATGGCGGGAATTAAGATATCTTTGCCTTCCTCTCGTTTTACCACATAAACATCGTTGGCGCCGGTCTGGATCACTTGGACGATCTTGCCCAGTTCCTGACCCTTCTCATCCATCACCCTTAAGCCCACAATCTGGAAAATATAGTAATTGCCCTCGGGCAAAGGCATTAATTCCTCCGGTGTTACCTGCAGCAGGCCGCCTTTTAGTTTCTCTGCGGCGGTCATGTCCGGGGTCTCGGCGAATTTGATAATGATAAACTGCTTATGCGGCCAAACCTTTTCTATAGTATAATCACTGCGTTGACCTTTGAGGAAAAGTGTTATCTTTTTATCTTGCACAAAACGCTCGGGAAAATCCGTGGCGGGCAGCACCCTCACTTCACCCCGGACCCCCTGGGTGTTGACAATTTCCCCCACTGTAATATATTGTTCCGTCACGGTTACCCCTCCGGCTTACGCGCCTCTGATTTCTGCCACCTTGCCGTCTTCAATGACGATTTCTGCATTCATCAACCGGTTCCAATCATCGCCCACCTGCACTTGCACAAAGCTCTCCACCTTGCCCTGCAGCACCTCGGAACCGTTTTCCAGTTTACCCACTTCTTTTATTTTATCCAGCAGCTTCAGCCTGGTATCCAGGCGCTTTTGTCTCTCCTGTTCCAGCTGCGCCAGGGCGGCCTCTGCTCCACCGGGATTTTTCTTGGCGAATTCCTGTAGTTTGCGAGTTTGCAACTCGATTTGCTGCAGTTCAAGTTCCAGCCTGGCAGCGGTTTGCTGCAGCTCCATGGCCAGGCTTTTCTTGTAGCTGTCTGTCACACGGACTTTCACCAGAACGGGACGCGTAATGGTTAGCAAATCACTGACCCCCTACAGGATAGCCAAAGGAGGCTGTAAGCCCCCTTTGCCTGACCGGATTCTTATGCCGGTTTAAATAATTTCTACAACCACTTTCTTACGCTGCTTGGTTGCCGCAGCCTTAACCACCGAACGGATGGCCCGGGCGATGCGCCCTTGTTTGCCAATCACTTTTCCCATGTCCTCAGGGGCTACCCTGAGCTCAATAACCACGGATCTTTCCTTTTCCACCATGGTTACTTCCACTTTGTCCGGTTGGTCTACCAGGGCTTTGGCCAGAATTTCTACAAGTTCTTTCACAGCTCTGGACCTCCCCCGTGAACCTTAGGCCTCATTGGTTTTGGCCCGGCCTGGGATAATGCCGGCTTTTACAAACAGGGACTTGGCAGTATCGGAAAGCTGAGCGCCTTTCTTTAACCAGTCCTGGGCTTTTGCCTCGTCGATTTTTACCTCAGCGGGTTTCTTGATGGGATCATAATACCCAATTTCCTCAATGAAACGGCCGTCACGCGGGGAACGGGAATCGGCCACCACTATACGGTAAAAGGGGTTTTTCTTGGCCCCCATACGTCTCAGACGGATTTTAACAGCCATCTTTGCACTTCACCTCCTTAGACAGGTTTAACAAGCTATTATTGAAAGAAAGGCAATTTTATTTTGCTCTTCTTGCCACCTTTAGTCATATTGGAAAGCTGTTTCATCATTTTGCGGGTTTGTTCAAACTGCTTCAGCAGCTGGTTAACATCCTGCACGCGGGTACCGCTGCCCCGGGCAATCCGTTTTTTGCGGCTGCCGTCAATTTTCTCCGGGTGCTGGCGTTCCCAGGGTGTCATAGAATAAATGATGGCCTCCACCTGGCCCATTTCCTTGCCGTCCAACTGCTGGTCCTTCAGCTGTTTGGTTAATTTACCCATACCGGGAATCATGCCCAGAACCTGCTCCAGGGGACCCAGTTTCTTAACCTGCTGCATTTGATCCAAAAAATCTTCCAGGTTGAAATCCGCCTGGCGGATTTTCTTGTTTAGCTTGGCGGCCTGTTCCGCGTCAAAGTTGGCCTGGGCCTTCTCGATGAGGGTTAACACATCGCCCATACCCAGAATACGGTCTGCCATTCTGTCAGGGTGGAAAGGTTCCAGGGCATCCAGCTTTTCACCCATACCGGCAAATTTAATGGGTGTGCCGGTTACCTTGCGGACTGACAGGGCGGCCCCGCCCCTGGCGTCGCCGTCCAGCTTGGTCATGATGATGCCGTCAAGGCCAAGCTTTTGGTTAAAGGTATCCGCCACGTTGACCGCTTCCTGACCGGTCATGGCATCCACCACCAGCAGGATCTCGTGGGGTTTTACGGTTGCTTTGATGTCGGCCAGTTCACCCATTAATTCCTCATTAATGTGCAGACGGCCGGCAGTATCAATGATCACTAAGTCTTTGCCGGTGCTGTTGGCGTTTTCCACCGCAGCCTGGGCAATTTTTACCGGGTTTTCCTGTCCCATGCTGAAGACCGGAATTTTCAGTTGTTCGCCCAGCACCTGCAACTGCTTAATGGCCGCAGGGCGGTAAATATCCGCTGCCACCAGCAGTGGGCGGCGGCCCTGCTTGCTTAAAAGCTTGGCCAGTTTACCGGCGGTGGTAGTTTTACCGGCCCCCTGTAAACCCACCAGCATAATGACGGTGGGTGGTTTCGGGGATAAATTAATTTTCGCCTGGGTACCCCCCAAAAGCTCTGTTAATTCATCCTTAACAATCTTGATAACCTGCTGGGCCGGGCTGAGGCTTCCCAAAACATCCTGACCCACGGCCCGTTCCTTCACCTGGGCAACAAAATCCTTTACAACCTTGAAGTTGACATCCGCTTCAAGGAGGGCCATCCTTACTTCCCGCATGGCCTGGTTTACATCATCTTCTGTAAGGCGTCCTTTGCCCTTTAACGATTTGAAAATTTCATCCAGGCGCTCACCCAAGCCTTTAAACATACCAGACGCCTCCTTCCACCAATCTATTTAAAGGTTCCGGAAAAATTCAAACCCTATTAAAACTCCTGCCGGTTCTTTAAGATCGATTCCAATATTTCTTTGGTTTTCTCCAACCCATCGGGTTCCAGACCTGTTTGGTAACGCTGGATCAGATGTAGGGCCTCTTCAATGGACCTGTATTCTTTGCTGAATTTGTCAACCAAACCCAGCTTTTCTTCATACGTTCCCAGAGTCTGTTCCGCCCTTTTTAAGGTATCGTGCACAGCCTGCCGGGTCACGTCAAACTGTTCCGCAATTTCACCCAGGGATAAATCATCTCCGTAGTATAGCTCGATAAAATTCTGCTGCCTTTCGGTCAGCAGGCTGCCGTAAAAATCATAGAGAAGATTTATTTTATGAAACTCTTTCAAAGCGCAGTCCTCCTTTTTTCTCCAAAGTATAAAGGACTTTCACTTTACAGATAGTTCTATTTTACTGAACACCCCGTTCCCTGTCAAGGCAAAAGATTCATACAGGTGCTTCACGCCGTTTATAAAAACTGGCCAGTCCACATACTTTATTGGTAAGAGAATATTTTGGGAGGTGTATACGCTTGTCCCATCATGACTGTACCTGTGGCTGCAGTGACCTCATTCATCTGGAGCAAGCCCTGGAACTGCAGCAAAACCAGGTGAAGGACCTGCACAGCCGGTACCTGAACGCCAGTCTGGTCACGCTGTTCAGCCTGATCAACTTTGACACTCAATTTGTCGAGGCCTCCGGTGTGTCGGTTTACGATGCCCAGGGCAACGAGTACCTGGATTTTTTAGGCGCTTACGGTGCCCTCAATTTAGGACATAACCACCCGGAACTTTTAACGGCGTTACAAAGGGTTCAATCCCTGCCCAATTTGCTGCAGGCCTCGATGAACGGCCTCGCCGCAACCCTAGCCCATAACCTGGCTCACCTGGCCCCGGGTAACCTGCAGCGGAGTTTTTTCTGCAACAGCGGGGCGGAGGCGGTGGAAGGCGCCCTGAAACTGGCTAGAATCGCCACCGGCAGGCAAAAGTTTATTTATTGTCATAATTCTTTCCACGGCAAAACCTTCGGTGCCCTCTCGGTCACCGGACGTGACAAGTATCAAGCCCCCTTTAAGCCCCTGGTCAATGAATGCGTAGGGATTCCCTTCGGTGATTTAGCGGCTTTGCAGCAGCAGCTTTCCTCCAGGGAGGCCGCCGCCTTTATCCTGGAGCCCATTCAGGGGGAAGGGGGCATTCTCGAACCTCCGGCGGGCTACTTAACCAGGGCCAAGAAACTTTGTGCCCAGTATGGCACCCTGCTGATCGCCGACGAAGTACAAACCGGTTTTGGCCGCACCGGGACATTTTTTGCCTGTGAGGCGGAAGACCTGGTGCCGGACATTCTCTGTTTGGCCAAGTCCCTGGGCGGCGGTGTAATGCCCATAGGAGCTTACATGACCGGTGATGATATATGGCGTAAGGCCTATGGAACCATGGAGAAAGCCCTCCTCCACACCTCAACCTTCGGCGGAAATACGGCGGCCTGTGCCGCGGCTTTGAAAACCATCGAAGTCATTTTAAAGGATGATTTATGCCGGCAGGCAAAGGAAAAGGGCGACTACTTCATGGCTCAACTAAGAAAATTAAAGGAAAAATACCCCTTGCTGAAGGATGTGCGGGGCCGCGGACTCATGATTGGCCTGGAATTCCAGCAGCCTGAATCCGGCGGCAAAAAATATTCCTTCAAGTTTACCATGAACGTGGTCAACAAACTGGCCCAGGAATACATGGGCAGTTTGGTGGCCGGGGAACTGTTCAACAAACACCGGATTATCACGGCTTATACCCTGAACAATCCCAATGTTATCCGGCTGGAACCGCCCCTGATTGTCACCAGGGAACAGATAGACCGAGTATTAAATGCTTTGGAAGACGTGCTGACCAATCACACCGGTTTTTTAAGCATGGTTGGTTCCGGCGCCAAAAATGTCCTCCTAAAGATGAGAAAGTGATGTTAAAAAAAGCCGTCACCCCGGGATGACGGCTTTTCTATAAGAATTCTGTAAAATATGGTAGAATAATGACAAAAGCCTGCGCGGAGGAAACCATATGATTAACCCCTTCGGAAAACCCATCGAGCAGTTGGAAGAGGAAGACCTTCATAAGCTAATTGAGGAAGAAACCCCGGAAGGACTTTATGTGGAATACAAGGAAGATTTCCCAAGACACTTGGCCAAAATTGTAGCCAGCTTCACCAATACCTTTGGCGGTTGGATCATCATCGGAGCAGATGCACGCAATCCCAGGAATGTGCCCACATCCTTTCCGGGCATCGACATTTCCAATGACCCCAAGGACCGTTTTCGCAATATCTGCCAGGGAAACATTACCCCCGTGCCTTTATTTTCCTCCAAACTGATCATAAAAACAAAGGATACCAAACGGGGTGTGCTGGTGGTGAAGATTCCCGAAAGCACCTACCCGCCCCATATCACCAATGACGGCCGCATTTACCGCCGTAATATGGAAGGTTCCGACCCGGTTCCCGAAACAGACCGGCACATCCTGGACCGGCTGTTTGAAAAAAGCAAGCACAATAAAACCGAGGTAAAAGCCTTTATTAACCGGAAGTTGCAAAAAGGCGACCAGGACGAAATGATGTTCAAGGTCATGTGCTGCCCGGTGCCCTTAAATTTAAAATTAATCGACCCGTTCTTTGTGCCCGAACGCATCTCCCGTCTGAAAAAAATGGCCCGCAGCATCTGGAAAGACACCCTGCCCCATCATATTCGTTTCGAACCGGAGGGCTTTGCCTTTGATGCGGAAAACCACCGGTTGGAAATCCTTCGTTCCGGGGTTGTCTGTTACTTCTGCACCATACCCACCTATGTGAAAAAATAGAGCGGCAAAGTGAACCCTTTACACTGGAATTTTTGGACTACCGGGCCCTGCAGGTGGCCCTGCTGCGCACCATTAAACTGGCCCGGGAAGTGTACCGCTTTACAGGCTACATGGGTCTGTTTGTACCCAAGGTGGCCCTGGAAAACATCCAGGGCAAAGGGCTGGATGACCCCAAATTCTTTGATTTCTACAAAAATAACCCCAGGCCCCAGAGCAGCTACTCCGACATTATCCTTCCCTACGGCTTTAGTCCCATAGAGGCGAAAACCATGGAAAACCCTCGCCAGGTAGCGGATATCCTGCTGCGCTATATCTACCGCTGCTTCGGCTTTGAGGCGCTGGACACCCACTCCATCGCCAGGGCCGAATTGGCGAGGTAGGTACGATTACTGAGTACAAGCAAGACGGCTGGATAGGGAGATCCCCTCCAGCCTTGTTCGTAGCGTATTCGAAAACTCAAAGGGCTTCATTTTTCAATATCGCCAGCAATGGCGATTTTTTTATTTCACCTCAAGAGTCTTCTTGCTTTATTACTAAGCGATATATATAGATATAGCTATATATCGTTAGTATAATAAACGTAGTTAACCATAAAGGTCATAAAAAGTACTTGACTTTTCAAAATCACCCCCAAAATCGCGATGAGTGGTTTTACCTACTTATTACAAACAAAGGGGTGATATCTTTTTGCTGTCTCTTAAATACTCTCATACTCAATATCAGAACTTTGTACATTCTTTATTGTCAAAGTTCTATCTTGACACCCATCAACAGATTACCTTATTTACCAACTTCCCTTATATCGCTAAGCTCTGGCATGCTGACCTTACTGCCATCGTCCCCCTTATCCGGAATTACTACTCTTCTTCCACTCAAGGGGCACCTCCCAAAGATGCGGTTGCTATGCTACACTCTCTCCTTTTGATGGCTTTTAAGGGAGTGACCAGCATCCCTGCCTGGATTGATACATTGCGCTCTGACCCCTTCTTTGCCATTCTTTCTGGGTTCATCTATTTTGGCGTCTTAACCGGAGAGTGGGCAGTGGAAAATCCACCCTGGTACGTCACCTGGTCCGCTCACTGGATCCCATGCGCCGTCAAATTAGGTGATTAGCTACATGATAGCTGACGGCTGAAAGCTAAATTCTACCACACCTGCAGCACCACACACTTTAGATAATGACTCTCGGGATAGGCCAGCAGCATCGGGTGGTCTTTCGCCTGGCGGCGGAGTTCTACCAGCTTTAGTTGGCGGCCGGCGTCCCTTCCAGCATCAAGGATTACTTCCAGGAACTTGTCTTCGTGCATGTGGTAGGAACAGGAGCAGGTGATTAAGTAACCTCCTGGCGGCAGCAGTTTCATGCCCCGGAGGTTGATTTCTTTATAGCCGCGGACGGCTCCTTCTATGGCCTGGCGGGACTTGGTAAAGGCAGGCGGGTCTAGGATGACTACGTCAAATTTGTCTCCGGCCTTTTCCATGGCCCTTAGTTCATCAAAACTGTTGGTTTCCTTAAAGGAGCAAATGTCCCCGTAACCGTTTAACCGGGCATTGACCCGGGCCACTTCAAGGGCTGGGGCGGCAATGTCCAGGCCCACCACCTCTTTGGCCCCGTATTTAGCGGCGTACATGGAGAAGGTGCCGGTGTGGCAGAAGCAGTCCAACACCCGGCCTCCCTTCACCAGCCCTTGCAGAGCCATGCGGTTTTCCCGTTGGTCAAGGAAATAGCCGGTCTTCTGTCCCCCTTCTAAATCCACTACAAATCGGATGCCGTTTTCCTGAATCACCACTTTAGGGTCAAAGGGTTCCCCGACAAAGCCTGTGATGAGAGGCAGTCCCTCCAATTTGCGGACGGACACATCATTTCTTTCGTACATCCCCTTGGGTTGGATGATTTCTTTCAACAATTTAAAGATGGTTTCTTTATGGACATCGATGCCGAGGGCCAGGGTTTGCACGGACAGGTAATCACCGAATTTATCGACGATCAGGGCAGGCAGAAAGTCTGCCTCGCCAAAAATCACCCGGCAAGCATTGCTGTCCCGCACCACTTTCTGGCGGTATTCCCAGGCGGCCTGGATCTTGCGGCGGAAGAATTCTTCATTGATTTCTTCTTCGGGATTGCGGGTCATAATCCGAATGGTAATTTGGGAGGCCGGATTGATGTAGCCCCTACCCACAAACCTGTCGCGAAAGTCATACACATCGACAATGTCCCCCGGCGTAAAATCCCCGGTGATTTCTTTGATCTCGGTCCGGTAAACCCAGGGATGCCCGCCGGCGATGCGTTTTTGCTTCCCCTGGTGCAAGATTACTTTTGCCATATAAAAACCCCCGATTTATCTAAGTCACTTATAGTATCACCATAAGAGAAAGTACAGTAACATAAAACAAGAAGTGAGAGTAACCGACTTCTCACTTCCAACTTCTTACTTCTAAATTCTCACTTCCAACTTCTCACATCTCACTTGCCTGCCAGTCGTTCAGCCCGTTCCCGAACTTCGTACATAACCCTTTCTTCGTCAATGGTTAAGACCACCCGGTCCAACATCACCACTTTACCGTCAATGATGACGGTGCGGACATCCGAAGAATTGGCTGCGTAGGCAATGTTAGCCACCAGGTTGTGCTGGGGGCACATGCGGGGTTCGGTGGTATCAATTAAAATAATGTCCGCCCGCATGCCTTCTTTAATTAAACCAACCCTATCTCCCAGGCCCATGCACAAGGCTCCGTCAATGGTGGCCATCTGCAGTGCCCTGTAGGCCGGAATCACTTCCGGATTCATGGTGCTGACCTTCTGCAAATAGGAGCCGGTTCTCAATTCTTCCAGCATGTCCAGGTTGTTGTTGCTGGCTGTGCCGTCTGTGCCGATCCCTACCGTGGCCCCCAGTTCCAGTAACCGTGCCACCGGCGCGATCCCGCTGGCCAGCTTCATGTTGCTCTGGGGGTTGTAGGCAATGCCCATGGCCTTTTGAGCCAGAATTTCCATGTCCAGCTCATCCAGGTGGACACAATGGGCAGCCAAAACGGGGAATTTAAATAATCCTACACTGTCCAGGTGCTGTACCGGCGTTTTGCCGTATTGCTTTTTAATCTCCTCTACTTCTGCCAGGGTTTCCGCCACATGGATGTTAATGCCCAACTTCAGCTTGGCCGCCAAATTCATCACTTTTTCCAGATATTCCGGCGGGCAGGTATAGGGGGCATGGGGACCCAGCATCACGGTGATGCGCCCGTCGGCTTTGCCGTTCCAGTCCTTTGCCAGTTCTTCAGCGTCAGCCAGGGCCTTCTCGCCAGTAGGAAGCACACCGATCATGCCCCGGGATAGTATCGCCCGCATACCTGCTTTTTCAGCCGCCCGGGCCACATGGTGCATGTGATCATACATATCGCCAAAACAGGTGGTGCCGGACTTGATCATTTCCAAACAGGCCAGCATAGTACCCCAGTAAATGTCCTCACCGGTCATTTTCCCCTCAAAGGGCCAAATTTTTTCCGACAGCCATTCCATTAAAGGCAAATCATCTGCATAACCCCGGAGCAAGGTCATAGCCGCATGGGTGTGACAGTTGATAAAGCCCGGCATGGCCACCTGCCCGTCAGCCTCAATAACCTCGTCCATATCAAAGGATCCGGATGCCGAACCTGGAAGCCCCACGTGGGTAATCCACCCATCTTCTATTAAAATTTCACCGATGTCGATAATGGCGTCCGGGCCTTCCATGGTTAAAATTGTCGCCCCGCGGATCAGTAGCTTATTCAAAATTCATCTCTCCTACACTCCCCCGAAAGGGTACTCTCTATTTTGAAGACTGTCCGTACGTGCTGCGATAGGCCCTGCCTAGATGCAGCACATCCTGTTCCGGTATCACCACCGGTTGTCCTATTGTTTTGGACCAGGCATAAATTCTGGCGCACTTTTCAACCACCTGGCAAACCGTAAAAGCCTCATCAACGCTGCGTCCTACACCCACCAAGCCGTGATTGGCCATTAATACGGCAAACCGCTGTCCGAGGGCGGCAACGACGTTGTGGGCCAGTTCCTCCGTACCCGGCAGGCATATTGAGCCACTTCCACCGGTCCCCCCACCAGCATGGCCGCATCTTCCACCACCGGTTGGATGGGCTGCCGGACCACCGCAAAGGCCGAGGCCACTTCACTGTGGGTATGAACCACGCCCGCAACGTCTTCCCTGGCACGATAAATGGCCAAATGCAGTGGCGCTTCGCTGGACGGTCTGCGATTTCCATCGATAATCCGACCGGATAAGTCCAGCACCACCATGTCCGATGACTTGAGATAGGTGTAATCCATGCCGCTGGGAGTAATCACCACCACCCCTGCTTCCCGGACTATGGCAGAGATGTTGCCCCAGGTCCCTGCCACCAGTCCGGAAGTCAGCATCTTTTTCCCTAGTTCAGCCACCTTTTCCTTTGCTATCTCAACCGCTGCGCTCATCTGCGGCTCCCACCTAGGTGGCATGGTTCCACTCATTGATATAGGCTTCCTGCTCAGGAGTCAGCCGGTCGATATGAATTCCCAGAGACTGCAGTTTCAGGTTGGCCACCCTGTCATCTATTTCTTTGGGAACTACATAAACCTTATTTTCTAGACCCTTCGCATTCTCCAGCACATAGCGGGCGCTTAAGGCCTGCAGGGCAAAGGACATATCCATGATTTCAGCGGGATGACCGTCCCCGGCAGCCAGGTTCACCAGGCGTCCTTCTGCCAGCAGATAGAGTTTACGACCGTCCATCAGCGTAAATTCTTCGATATCCTTGCGAACAATTCTCCGGGAAGCAGCCATGGCGGCCAAATCCGGCTTATTGACCTCTACATCAAAATGACCTGCGTTGCAGAGAATGGCCCCGTCCTTCATAACCTGGTAGTGCTGAGCTGCAAAGACATCCTTACAGCCGGTGACGGTGATAAAAACATCCCCCAGTTTAGCAGCTTCCAGGCTGTTCATGGGATGGAAACCGTCCATGTAGCTTCGATGGCCTTCACAGGATCCACCTCGGTGACAATGACCTTGGCTCCCAGCCCCTTGGCCCGCATGGCGATTCCTTTGCCGCACCAGCCGTAGCCGGCCACCACAACGGTTTTACCGGCGGTAATCAGGTTGGTGGTGCGCATGATGCCGGACCACACCGACTCCCCGGTGCCATAACGGTTGTCAAACAGATACTTGCAGTAGGCATCGTTAACGGCGATCATAGGGAACTTCAAGGCTCCCTGCTTTTCCAGGGAACGCAGGCGCAAGACTCCGGTGGTGGTCTCTTCACAGCCTCCCAGAACCCTGGCCGCAATTTCAGTTCTTTCGGTATGCAGCAGTTGTACCACGTCACCGCCGTCGTCGATGACGATATCCGCCTGGTCATCAATTAAATGTAAAAGGTGGTCTTTGTATTCTTCGTCGGTCGCATTGTACCAGGAGTAAACATTAATGCCTGCCACAGCCAGGGCGGCGGCCACATCGTCCTGGGTGGACAAAGGGTTGGAACCGGCAATGGATACCTCCGCGCCGCCGGCCTTTAATACCTCCGCCAAATAGGCGGTTTTCGCTTCCAGGTGGATGCATACCGCCACCCGGTATCCCTTAAAGGGCTGTTCCTTTTCAAACTGCTCCCGAATAACGTTTAAAACCGGCATGTGCTGGCGCACCCAGTCAATTTTCAACCGGCCTGAGGGAGCCAGGTTAATGTCCCTAACGATATAATCAGGCATCTTTCTCCTCCTATTTCTTATTCCCGCAGATTTTCGCCAAGTTTTCGATGTAGGAGGGTAAACAATTCCCATTTCTGTAATGATGGCTGTTACCAATTCGTTGGGGGTGACATCAAAGGCCGGGTTCCATACCTGCACCCCGTCCGGTGCCATGGGCTGCCCGGCATGATGGGTGACTTCCCGGGGGTCTCTCTCTTCAATGGGAATCTCTTCACCGGAGGAAAGGCACATATCAATGGTAGACAGGGGAGCCGCCACGTAGAAGGCAGATTGTGATGTTTGGCCAGTACCGCCACTCCGTAAGTGCCGATTTTGTTGGCCACGTCCCCGTTGGCAGTGATCCTGTCGGCACCGACAATGACGCAGTCAATTTTTTTCTTGGCCATCAGATAACCCGCCATGTTATCGGTAATTAATGTTACCGTGATGCCTTCCTGCACCATTTCCCATGAGGTCAGCCGGGCGCCTGCAGCAGGGGCCTGGTTTCACCGGCATAAACACTGATCTGCTTGCCCTTCTCATGGGCCGCACGGATAACGCCAAGGGCGGTGCCATACCCGGCGGTGGCCAGTGCCCCGGCATTGCAGTGGGTTAACACCCTTGCCCCGTCCGGCAGCAGTTCCTGGCCAAATTCACCCATTTTACGGTTGCTCTGCACGTCTTCGCTATAGATGGTGTGGGCTTCTTCCAGCATTATCTTACGCAGCTCATCAACATCTTGTTCCAAGGCGGTGGTAACTCGCATCATCATACGTTCCAGGGCCCAGCGCAGGTTGACCGCGGTGGGCCGGGTGGCCCCCAGTTCACCGGCAATGGCCTCCAGTTTCTCTAAAAAGGTTTTGCGGTCGGCAGCGTCGATTTGTTTGGCTCCCACCACCAGACCGTAGGCAGCGGCAGCCCCAATAGCCGGCGCGCCGCGGACAGAAAGCCTTTTGATGGCCTCCGCCACCGTGCGATAGTCATTGCATTCGATATACTCAATGCTGCGGGGCAGCTTGGTCTGATCCAACAGGCGGAGACTGTCATTTTCCCAGATGATTGCATCCATTAAAGGTTCACTCCTTGTTCAGCTTCTCCATGGCGTCCTGGCACAGGCAGCCCCTTTCCGGGTCAATCAGGCTGATGGCTTCATGGCCAGTTTTCTCAGGTTTTCGGCATTGGCAGCCATCACATCCAGCACTTCTTGGTGGGTTAATTTGGTGGGGGAAATGCCCGCTGCATAGTTGGTCACCATGGAAATATTGGTGTAGCACATTTCCTTCTCCCGGGCCAGCACAACCTCCGGCACACTGGTCATGCCCACCAGATCGCCACCCAGCAGTTTGTACATTTTAATTTCCGCCGGTGTTTCAAAGCGAGGTCCTTCGGTGGTTACATAGGTGCCGTACCTGTGATAGGTTAAACCCAGTTCTGCCGCAGCGCCGGCTAACACCTGGCGCAGTTCGGGACAATAGGGGTCGGTCATGTCGATATGGACCACTCCCTGATCACCGCCCTCATAGAAAGTATGCTTGCGAACTTTGGTAAAATCCAGAAATTGATCCGCAAAGACAAAATGCCCGGGCGCCATGTTCATGTTCAATGAACCCACGGCGGCTGTGGCAAAGATGCTCTTAACTCCCAGTTCCTTCAGGGCAGCGATATTGGCCCGGTAATTCACCAGGTGGGGCGGCACCGAATGCCCGGCGCCGTGGCGGTTTAAAAAGGCTACGGATTTCCCTTGATAGTCACCGATTTTCAAGCCCACTTCTCCATAGGGGGTGTTTACTTTTTCGTCCCGAATATTGGTTAATATATTGGGGTCATAGACGCCGGTCCCCCCAATAATGGCGATGCGTACCGTCATAACGATTCTCCTTCTTCCCACAAAATTCTAAAGATAGCATGGGTTATACAAACCTGAAATATTCTCCTCGCTGGGTTTGATTTCCTCTAAAATAAATGAATTTTTACATCAGGATAATAACTTAGGTATCAGGTACCTAAGTTATTAATGTTGATACCTATAAAAAAAGAAGAACCCTCGGGTGGTGCCAGGGAGTTCTTCTTGGTTATTCATTTCATTCTTCTTCGTCTTTTCTTTTGCCATACAGGGCATCAATAAAGTCCTTGGGGTTGAACTGCCTCAGGTCGTCCGTTCTTTCCCCAATGCCGATTAACTTCACCGGGATGGCCATTTCGGTGACAATGGCCGTCACCACGCCGCCCTTGGCGGTACCGTCCAATTTGGTCAGCGCAATGCCGGTAACGTTGACAGCTTCACTGAAAATCTTTGCCTGGCTGAGGGCGTTTTGACCAGTGGTGGCATCCAGGACCAGCAGCACCTCGTGGGGAGCGCCGGGCATTTCCCGGGCGATAATTTTGTGCACCTTTCTCAGCTCGTCCATTAAGTTGCTTTTGTTGTGCAGCCGGCCCGCGGTATCGATCAGCAGCACATCGGCCCTGCGGGAGCGGGCGGCATGAACGGCATCAAAGGCCACGGCGCCCGGATCGGAGCCTTCCTGGTGTTTAATGAGCTCCACTCCCACCCGTTCAGCCCAAATTTCCAGCTGGTCAATGGCGGCGGCCCGGAAGGTATCCCCGGCTGCCAGCAGGACCTTTTTGCCCTGTTCCTTATAATTATGGGCCATCTTTCCGATGGTGGTGGTCTTCCCGACCCCGTTGACGCCCACCACCATAATCACCGTGGGTCCTTCGGGGTTCATGGTAATGGGCACCACTTTCTCACCCATCAGGTATTCCAATTCTTCCTGGAAGATGTCTTTCAGCCTGGCAGCCTCCTGCACATTTCTGGCCTTAACGCTTTGCGCACCCTTTCCACCAGTTGCATGGCGGTGCTTACACCCACATCGGCCTGGATTAACACTTCTTCCAGTTCCTCGTATAAATCTTCATCAATCCCCTTCCGCCCGGTCACCACTTCGTCGATTTTCTCGATAAAGGTCTGGCGGGTTTTGGTCAAGCTCTCTTTCAGACGGCTGAAAAAGCCCACGTTATAATACCTCCAGTACAAATACTTGTATTTGGCAGAGCCTGTCCATACTATAATGCCAAATAAAAGGCCCTGTCAATCATGGCAATGGGATGGTATAGATTACGCTAACCGTTTGTTTCCCTTCAAATCCTCCAGAGACATGGACAGCAGCCGGGTAACCCCCGCTTCGTCCATGGTCACGCCGTAAAGGGCATCCGCCCGTTCCATGGTGCCCTTGCGGTGGCTGACGACAATAAACTGTACTTCAGCGGAAGTACGGGACAAATAGTCGGCAAACCGTTTTACATTGGCTTCATCCAACGAAGCTTCGATTTCATCCAGTACACAAAAGGGGCTGGGCTTATATTTTAAAATGGCAAACAACAGGGCAATGGCCGTTAACGCCCTTTCTCCCCCGGAGAGTAGAGACAGACTTTGATTCTTCTTGCCCGGGGGCCGGGCGGTGATCTCAATGCCACAGGTGAGGGCATCTCCGCCGGTGAGGGACATGGAGGCGCCGCCGCCGCCAAACAGCTGTTGAAACACCGTATTGAAGTTCCGGTTAATAACGGTAAAGGCATTTTCAAATTGACCGGACATCAAACGGTTTAATTCCTCAATCAGCTGTTCCAGTGACATCCTGCTTTCTTCCAGGTCCTGTTTTTGACCCAAAAGAAACCGGTACCGTTCCATCACTTCTTGATATTCCGCCTCGGCACCGGCATTTACCGGCCCCAGGGTTGCCATTTGGCCCTTCATCTCCTGCAAATCCGCTTTGGCCTGCCGCTTGCTGGCAGCGGGTTCTACATGAATTTGCATCGGGTCATCAATGCCGTATTCCGCCAACCTGTTGATTAACAGTTCCAGTTCTGTTTGGTTGCGGGCCTGCTGCAGTTCCAGGGAATGAATTTGCTCCCGGGTCCTCTGCCACTGCTCCTGGAGCCTTTGCCAGCGGTTCTCCAACTGCTTTAATGCCGCCGCCTCAGCCTCATGTTGGGTTTGCTTTGCTTTCAGGTTTGACTGGGCCAGTGTTTGCTCCTGCTCCAACCTTTGTAAATCCAGTTCTAATTGAGACCGCTGTTCTGCCAACTCCCGGGTCCTGTTGTTCAGGTGCAGCAGCAATGATTCGGCTGAAGCAACGGACATCTTTTTGTCCTCGTATTCCTTCTCCAGCCGGTCGGTAATCTTTTGCAGCCCTAACAGCTCCTGGCGCAGTTCCGCCTGCCGCACTTTTTCCTGGTGTACCGTGCCTTCCAATTGGGCCTTTTTGTCCCTGGCGGCTGCCAGCTCTTCCTGGGTAACCGCCAGCTTAACTTGTAATTGTTCCAATTCCTGTTCCAGGACCGCCAGCTTCTCCGCTGCCTCTGTTTCGATTTTCGCCCAGTGTTTTATTTCCTGCTCGATATTGGCAATCTCCCACTGACTCTCCTGGCTGCGCCGGCTGGCCCTGCTGAATTCATCGTTGGCCTTGCTTAACTCCATTTCAGCCGCTTGAAGTTCCAATCCCAGGGCAACCAGTTCCTGCTGGTAAGCCTGAAGCCGACCGGTCAGTTCCCGCTGCCGCAGCTGTCTCTCTGTTAATTTTGCTGTCAGTTCATGGACCTGCAAGTGAAGCTCCTGCACGTTCCGGGCCAACTCGTCCCGCTCCCGGCGGGTGTGCAGCATGCCGCCGGCATTGCGCACAGGGCCGCCGCCGGACAGCGAACCGCCGGGATGGAACAGCTCGCCGGTGAGGGTAACAATCCTCAACCGCTGCTGCATCTGCCTGGCCACTTGAATGGCATTGTCCAGGCTGTCCACCACCACCAGGCGGCCCAATAGCAGTTCCACAACCGGACGGTATTTGGCTTCTGTCTCGATCAGGTGGGCCGCCAGGCCGATGACGCCGGTGAAGCCGAGGGATTTTTTCTCCCATTCGCCGGCAGGGGTTGGCCGCAGTAAATCCAAGGGAAGAAAGGTGGCCCGGCCCATGTTTTGTTTCTTTAAAAATTCGATGGCTGCTTTGGCCTGGGAGGAGGTTTCAGTGACCAGATTTTGCAGGGCGCCGCCCAGAGCCGCTTCGATGGCTGTCTCAAATCCTTTGGGCACCCTGATCAGGTCTGCCACCGCACCGCAAATCCCTGAGGGACCTGCCCGGGAAGCCTTTAACAGTTCCCTCACCGGCTTCATAAAACCACTGTGGGAACTCAGATTCTCTTCCAGCACCTTTAAGCGGGAATGCCTGGCCACCATTTCCTCCTTCATGGAGAAAAGCTGGGATTGGATTTGCGACAGTTCCTGGTTCAGCTGTTTCAGGTCTTCTTCCGCCTGCCGGTTGGCAAGGGTCAGCGCCTGTTTCTGCCGGTCCAGTTCCTCCACCCTGTCCCCGGCGACATCAATGGAGGTGCCAAGGGTTCTCTCCTTCTCCAGGGCTTCCCCGGCGAGCCTGCGCATGTGATGCAAACGCTGACCCAGCTGTTCTTTGCGGTCCGCCGCCTGATTGCGGAGACCCCGCTGGCTGGCCACCTGGTTCAGTTGATCAATTAAATCCGTGTTGAGGTTTTGGAACAGCTCCTGTTTTTCCTCAACCTCCTGTTCCAGCCGCTGCAGAACCTTATCACTGGCGAAGGATATTTGTTTTGCCGTATCCTGCTTTAATTTAACTAATTTGCCTTTTTCCTGATTTAATTCAAAAGCAAGTTTTTGCAGCGCATCCCGGGCTTCCTGCAGCTCATTTTCTACCCTTTGACCCTCGCTCCTTTGGTGGGAAATTTGTTCGTCAACCAGCGTCATTTTGTTCCGGATTCTTTCAATGTTTGAATCAATCACAAAGGCCTGTTCCCTGGCCTCACGGACGCTTTCTTCTATGGTAAGAAGCCTTGCTCTGGCATGCTCCAATTTTTCTTCGATAACGGGTCTCTCGTCTTGAAACTCCCTTTTAACTTGCTCCAACTGCCGGGAAATTTCCCTGGCTTTGGCGGTCAGGTCCTGCCAGTCCCGCTTAAACAATGCCAGTTCCAATCGCCAGGCTTCATCTTCCAGTTTTTTGTATTGCCGGGCCCTTGCGGCCTGCTGGGCCAGCGGTTCGATGCGTCCGGCCAACTCGTCAACAATATCGGTAATCCTGTTTAAATCCTGCTGTGCGGCAGACAGTTTCCGCAGTGATTCTTCTTTCCTGTGGCGGAATTTAACAATCCCCGCCGCCTCTTCAATGACCGTCCGTCTTTCTTCCGGCCTGCTGCTTAAAATCTCATCCACTTTGCCTTGCCCGATAAGAGAGTAAGCCCCGCGGCCTAATCCGGTATCCATAAAGAGGGCCTGGATATCCTTCAGCCTGCAGGGCACCTTGTTGATCAAAAACTCGCTTTCTCCGGAACGGTAAAAACGCCTGGTGATAGAAATTTCCTCATAGGGCAGGGAGAACAACTTGGCGCCGTTGTCCAACGTTAAAGTCACTTCCGCCATACCAACCGGCTTTCGCTTGTCGCTGCCGACAAAGATCACATCCTCCATGCGAGAACCCCTGAGAAGGGAAGCCCGTTGTTCTCCCAGGCACCAGCTGATGGCGTCGGAGATGTTGCTTTTGCCGCTGCCATTGGGACCTACAATGACAGATAAACCAGGATGCAGCTCTAACTTGATGCGGTCGCCAAAGGACTTAAATCCCTGAATATCGATTCTTTTAAGACACAATGCTTCCTGCCCCCTGTTGTCCACAGTGGTTATTTGCCGGCCCCGGTTGGTTTGGGACCGGATGTTTTCAGCCAGTCCAGATGTTTAAAGGCATCCTTGGCTGCCTGCTGTTCGGCTTCTTTCTTGGAATGCCCGCTGCCCCGGCCGATAACGCAGCCCCGGTAGATGACCCCGGCGGTGAAGGTTTTGTCATGGTCGGGTCCGGATTCATCCATAATCCTGTAGATCAAGGGCTCCGGTGAAGTCTGCTGCAGGGTTTCCTGTAGCTCGGTTTTGTAATCCCTGTCCAGTCTGCCCGCCACAACATCTTCAATGATGGGGTTCAGACAGCTTAATACAAAATCCCTGGACACTTCCAAACCCTGGTCCAAATAAACAGCGCCCAACAATGCCTCAAAGGCATCTGCCAGGATGGATGGCCGCTCCCTGCCGCCGGAACGTTCCTCACCACGCCCCATGCGCAGGCAACGGCCCAGGTCCAATCCCCGGGCAACTTTGGCCAGGGAAGGCTCACAAACCGAAGCTGCCCGCATTTTTGTCAGTTCACCTTCAGTGCGGTCCGGAAAGATTTTATACAAATGTTCACTGATGATTAGCTCTAAAACAGCATCGCCAAGAAACTCCAACCTCTGATTGTGACACAACCCGTGTCCCCTGCTTTCATGTACGCAGGAACTGTGTGTCAAAGCCTGAAGCAGCAAGGACGAGTTCTGCCATTTAATGCCAAGCCTGTTTTTAAGGCGATTTATTTGCTCGTCTTGTTTAGACAAATCGTATCACCCGGATCTAAGGTTTGAACTTTTTAAATGCCAGTGTAACGTTATGCCCGCCAAATCCAAAGGAATTGGAAAGGGCCACATCTACCGTCATTTTACGTGCCTGGTTGGGTACAAAATCCAAGTCACAAGCCGGGTCGGGGTTTTCCAAATTGATGGTGGGAGGGACAACATCGTCTCGAATGGCCAGCACCGAGGCAATCCCTTCAACGGCTCCGGCGGCCCCCAGCATGTGCCCGGTCATGGATTTGGTTGAACTGACCACCAGTTTGTAAGCATGATCGCCAAACACTTTTTTAATGGCACCCACTTCGGCAACATCTCCCACAGGGGTGGAAGTGCCATGGGCATTAATGTACTGCACATCCTCAGGCTTCAGTCCTGCGTCTGCCAGGGCCATATTCATGGCGGAGGCAGCGCCGTGGCCTTCCGGGTGAGGAGCAGTAATGTGGTAGGCATCGCAGGTGCTTCCATAACCTACGATTTCAGCATAAATCCGGGCTCCTCGTTTCCGGGCATGTTCCAATGTTTCAAGAATCATCATGGCAGCGCCTTCACCCATAACAAAACCGTCCCGGTTGGCATCAAAGGGCCTGCTGGCACGCTCCGGTTCATCATTGTTTGTGGTCATGGCCTTTGCTGCACAAAAACCGGCAACCGCCAGCGGTGTAATGGGTGCCTCGGTACCTCCGGTGATCGCCACTTCGGCATTGCCCCGCTGGATTAATTTAAAGGCATCACCAATGGCATTGCCGCTGGAAGAGCAAGCAGTGACGGTGGTGATGTTGGGGCCGCGGAGTCCAAATTTGATGGCGATCTGGCCCGCAGCCATGTTCGCAATCATCATGGGAATCAAGAAGGGACTGATCCGGTTGGGTCCACGGTTTACCAGCACACGGCACTGTTCCTCAAAGGTTTCCATGCCGCCGATCCCCGAACCGACAATGACACCGGTGCGCTCCTTATCAAGGGACTCCATGTCCATGCCTGCATCCTCAAGGGCCATGGCCGCTGCAACCACCGCATACTGGGAAAACTTATCCATGCGGCGGCCTTCCTTTTTATCAATATAACCGGAAAAGTTGAAATCCTTAACCTCACCCGCAATTTGCGTGCTGTATTCGGACGGGTCGAACCTGGTTATTCTGACAATTCCGGAGACCCCCGTTGTGAGGGCAGTCCAAAAATTGTCCAGCCCGGTACCAACGGGAGAAATCACTCCCATACCGGTTATAACAACCCGTTTTGACAAAGTCGTTTCCTCCTTACATTCTAGAAAGGCCTGGCTTCAACCTTTCGTATACTACTTTATTTCTGATAAATTTATAATAGTGGAAAAGTCCCGGATTATAAATGCCGGGACTTTTACCATGATTACTGGCGGTCCTGGATAAATTTAACGGCATCGCCAACGGTGCGAATTTTTTCAGCCTCTTCATCGGGAATTTCCAGACCGAACTCTTCTTCTAAAGCCATTACCAGTTCAACAATATCAAGAGAATCAGCGCCCAGATCGTCCACAAAGGAAGCATCTGCGGTTACATCGGCTTCATCAACGCCCAGTTGATCTACAATAATTGCTTTAATCTTATCAAAGGTTGCCATATCATTCACCCCCTTTCGGGATATCATCAATTCTATGAATGCAATGGTTCATTTCGGAGTCAAAGCAAGTTTGGTACCCCGAACCTTACATGACAATTCCGCCGTCTACACCAATGACCTGCCCGGTGATGTAACCGCAGAAATCACTGGCCAGAAAGGCTACCAGGCTGGCCACGTCTTCCGGAGTTCCCAGGCGGTTCAAGGCAATGGAGGAAGTGAGTTTCTCCTTGGCCTCGGCACTCAGGTGTTCGGTCATATCGGTCATAATGAAACCCGGGGCCACTGCATTGACGGTAATATTTCTGGGCCCCAGTTCCTTGGCCATGGTCTTGGTAAGTCCGATGAGACCGGCTTTGGCAGCGGCATAGTTGGCCTGCCCCGGGTTGCCATAGAGGCCAACTACCGAAGAAACGTTGATGATCCGGCCGTAACGGGCCTTCACCATGGGGCGGGCCACCGCTTTAATGGTATTGAAGGCGGATTTAAGGTTTACAGCCATGACCGTATCCCAGTCTTCCTCTTTCATTCTCAGGATTAAATTGTCCCGGGTAATCCCGGCATTATTCACCAAAATATCCACTTTGCCGAATTCTGCAATGGCGGCATCCACCATCTGTTGAACCTGCAGGGTATCAGAAACGTCGGCTTTATAGACCAGCGCCCGGCGACCCAGCTGGCGAATGGCCCCGGCGGTTTCTTCCGCCGCACCGGCTCTGCCGGCATAGTTTACAACAATATCGGCCTGTGCCCCGGCCATGGCCAGAGCAATGGCTTTGCCGATGCCCCGGGAGGCGCCGGTGACAAGGGCGACTTTGCCGTTCAGAAACATTTTAGCCAACCTCCTTGAACTGTGCAAGGACTTTTTCCAAGCTTGCCAAATCTTCTACGTTAAAGGTGTTTATTTCCTTGTTTATTTTCTTCACCAGGCCGCATAAAACCTTTCCCGGCCCTAATTCCACCATGGTGGTGATGCCCTCTTCCGCCATTCTCTGGATGCTGTCTTCCCAAAGCACCGCCCCGGAGACCTGCTTTACCAGGGCATCTCGTATTTCGGGAGCTTTCCGTATGTAGGCGGCGCTGATGTTGGCCACCACCGGGATGTGCGGGTCTTGAATTTCGATCTGTGCCAGGACCTCCGCCAGCCTTTCGCCGGCCGGGCGCATCAGGCTGGAATGGAAGGGACCGCTGACCGCCAGTTCGATGGCTCTTTTTGCCCCTGCCTGGCGGCAGAGCTCCATGGCTTGCTGCAGCGCATCCAATTGGCCGGCAATCACCACCTGGCCCGGACAGTTAAAGTTTACCGGTTCAACCACACTGCGGCTGGCTGCCTCCTGGCAGCAGGCAATCACCTTCTGCCGGTCCAGGCCCAGGATGGCTGCCATACCGCCCGACCCGACAGGCGCAGCTCCTGCATAAACTTACCCCTCTGGCGAACCGCCTTGACGGCATCCGGGAACTTGAGAGCGCCTGCCGCCACCAGGGCGGCATATTCCCCCAGGCTGTGCCCCGCCACCACTGCCGCCTTTAACCCGCACTCCTGCTGCAGCACCCTGTGGACTGCAATACTGACAGCCAGGATGGCCGGTTGGGTATTGACGGTACTGTTCAGTTCCTCCGCCGGACCCTCAAAACATAATTTGGTCAGCCCAAACCCTAAAAAGTCATCCGCCTCTTCCAGGGTATCGCGACAGACCTTAAAATTGCTGTACAGTTCCCGGCCCATTCCCACATACTGGGAACCCTGGCCCGGGAAAATGAAAGCGATTTTTGACAATGTCTAAAACTCCCCTTTGCTCAGCCGGCCGATGACCTGTTCAGCGCCGGTTACAATGTCTTTAATGATCTCCGCTGCCGGTTCGATCCGTTTAATCATGCCGCAGATTTGCCCGGCCATCACGGAGCCTTCCTGAACGTCGCCTTCCACCATGGCCATACGCAGGCGGCCAACGCCCATTTTTTCCAGTTCTTCCACCGAAGCTCCCTGACGTTCTTTTTCTTCAAACTGTTTGGCTAATTTATTACGAATAATGCGTACAGGATGCCCGGTGGTGCGGCCGGTTACCACGGTCTCACGGTCCTTGGCCTTAACCAGCAGCTGTTTAACATTATCATGAATGACACATTCTGTGGCGCACATAAAGCGGGTTCCCATCTGGATGCCCTGGGCCCCCAGGGCCAGAGCTGCCACCAGACCCCTGCCGTCAAAGAAACCGCCTGCGGCAATGACCGGGATATCCACCGCATCCACCACCTGGGGTACCAGGGGCATGGTGCTTAGTTCACCAATGTGTCCGCCGGACTCGCCGCCTTCGGCAATCACCGCATCCACACCGGCCTTGGCCATCCGTTGGGCCAGCGCCACAGAGGGGATGACGGGAATGACCTTGCTGCCGACTTCCTTCAGCCCGGGAATGAATTTCCCGGGATTGCCGGCGCCGGTGGTCACCACCGGTACTCTTTCACGAATGATTAACTGCATGTTTTGTTCTACAAAGGGAGACATCAGCATGACGTTTACCCCAAAGGGTTTGTTGGTAAGGCCTTTGGCTTTTTTAATTTGTTCCTCCAACCATTCCGTGGGAGCATGCCCCGAACCAATAATGCCCAAACCACCGGCCTCGGAGACTGCCGCGGCTAGCTCTGCGGTGGAAACCCAGGCCATACCGCCTTGTAAAATCGGGTATTCGATTCCCAGTAAATCGCACAATCTGGTTCTCAGTTTCATTACTCTCCCTCCCCTTTACTCCACTTTAGAACAACGCCACCGGAGGTCAATCCCGCTCCAAAAGCCACCATGACGATGTTATCTCCGGCCTTCACCCGCCCGGACTTAACTGCCTCATCCAGGGCCAATGGAATGGAAGCCGAGGAAGTGTTCCCGTAGCGGTCTAAATTGACCATTACTTTTTCCATGGGAAGCTTCAGCTTCTTGGCCGCGTGTTCGATGATGCGTATATTGGCCTGGTGCGGTATGAGCAGGTCGATATCCGACAGTTCAAGGTTGGCAGCTTTGATCAGGTTGATGGACTCTTCCTCCATGACCCTGGTGGCATAACGGAACACTTCTTTGCCGTTCATATGAACGTAATGAAGTTTTTGCTCGACGGTCACCGGGTCGGCGGGTATTTTTGAGCCGCCGGCAGGAATATAAAGGTGTTCCCAACCGGATCCCTCGGCGCTTAATTTGCTGGCCAGGATGCCTTCCCCGGGAGCCACCGGGCCAACAACCACAGCGCCGGCCCCGTCGCCAAACAAGACACAGGTGTTGCGGTCTTCCCAGTTAATGATTTTTGATAAAGCTTCCGACCCAATGACCAGAATTCGTTTCATGGCCCCGGTGGCAATAAACTGGGAGGCAACGGTGAGCCCGTAAACAAACCCGCTGCAGCCTGCTTCCAAATCAAAGGCCCCTGCGTTGGACGCCCCCAGTTCCATTTGCACCAGACAGGCGCCGGCGGGAATAATCATATCTTTGGAACAAGTGGTGAGAATGATTAGGTCCAGTTCTTCCGGCTTTACGCCGGCGTCTTCCAGCGCATTGCGGGACGCCCGGGCAGCCAGGTCCGCTGTGGACAGGGCCGGGTCGGCGATTCTCCGCTCCCGGATGCCGGTCCGCGTTCTAATCCACTCGTCGCTGGTATCTACCATTTTTTCTATCTCTTTATTGGTGAGTATCCGTTCAGGCACATAACTCCCCACACCCAGGATGCCCGCCTGAATCAGGTGGTTGGGCATTTAATTGTCTACCCCCTTGCCAATCTCTTTCTCTAAGCTTGCTTTAATGGCCGGCACCAGCCTTTGTTCAACCGTCTCCTTGGCTACCCGGACGGCATTTTTGATGGCCCTAGCCCGGGAACTGCCATGGCTGATGACGGATACCCCGTCTACCCCCAAAAGCGGCGCCCCGCCATATTCAGCATAGTCCATACGGCGTTTAAAACCACTCATAATGTGCATAATTCTTTCCCGGCCAAGGATATCTTCCAGTCTTCCCAATTCCTGCTGAAACATCCCCAGAATGGACATGGCGAGGCCTTCCGCCGACTTTAAAACCACGTTTCCCACAAATCCATCACAGATGGCAACATCGCTGGTGCCCAGGAAAAGATCTCTTCCTTCCACATTGCCGACAAAGTTAATCTCCGCTTCCTTCAGCAACTGATAGGCCGCCAGGGTCAATTCGTTGCCCTTGGTTTCCTCAGCGCCGATGTTCAGCAGCCCCACTCTGGGATTGGGAAGTCCCAGCACCTTTTCGGCGTACAGGGATCCCATTACCGCAAACTGTTTCAGGTGCTGGGGCCGGCAGTCCACATTGGCTCCTACGTCCAACAGGGCCACCACCCCCCTGGCTGTGGGCAGCAGGGTACTGATGGCCGGTCGGTCAACACCTGCAATGCGACCTAAAATGAACAAGGAAGAAGCCATCTGCGCTCCGGTACTTCCTGCAGAAACCACCGCGTCCGCAGTCCCTTCCTTGACCAATTGAGTGGCCACAACAATGGAAGAATTCTTCTTCTTACGGATGGCGTTGACCGGATGTTCATCCATTTCCACCACTTCCGGGGCGTGCACAATGGATATCAGGCCCCCGGCAGCATCCCCGTCCAATTCCCGTTGTATCTTTTCCTGATCACCGACTAAAATTATATGAACACCTAATTCATGGGCGGCATCCCTGGCGCCACGGACAATTTCCATTGGCGCGTGATCGCCCCCCATCGCATCTAAAGCAATTCTGGTCATTGGTTACCCTCCTCATGCAAGGCAAATACCGTGAAGATTCCTTCAAACACAATCGCTTCCTGTACCCTGGAAATCACCTTAACCATGGTTTTATTGCCCCTTTGGCTGCTTACCTCTGCCCTGGCCATCACCTGGTCGCCGGCCCTGACCGGGAGCTTAAACAGCACCCTTGCTGCACCCGTCAAGGCAACTTCAGCGTCAATGACGGCCACGGCCAAGGAATTTGCCTGGGCAAACAGGTGGTGGCCCCTGGCGACTAAATTTTTGCGAAAGCTCATTTCCGGACCAATCTTTAACATAGAAACGCCATAATGACCCACCTGGATATCCAGCAGTTCCCCCACCAGTTCATCACTGCCCAGGGAACGCACCGGGCGACTGGCCTGCAGGGCTGTTTTCATGCGCTCTCGAAGTTCCGGGATCTGCAGTTCGGAACGGTCCAAACGAATGGTCTGAATGCTGACCCCGAACATACCTGCCAGTTCCTCATCTGTCAGCAGGGGGTTATTGGCAAGGTATCGGGCGAGCTCACTTTGTCTCAGGTTTTTGGCTTTTCCACCTCTGGCCATTTATGTTACCACCATGAATAATTTAGTACCTGGTACTAATTATAACCCAAATACTGCTTGTAATGCAAACTTTTTTCTATTATTCTTCCAAAAAAGTAAAAACCCTTTCTCGTCAATTGAGAAAGGGTTCATATTTATCACTACTTATCGGCTGCCGCAACAACTTTGCGGTTTTTGTAATAACCACACTCAGGGCACAGATGATGCGGTTGGATCAAGGCACGGCACTGCGGGCAGGCTACCAGGCTGGGGGCTTCCAACTTCATATTCATAGCCCGGCGCTGTCTTCCCCGGTGCTTCGCAAGTTTCCTCTTCGGTACACCCATTTTCTTACACCCCCTTCAAAAAGTGAAAACTTATGGTTGAAATTTTTTAAGTACTGCCAACCTTGGGTCACTGTCATCCATTTGGCAATTACACGGTTGAACATTCAAGTTAGCGCCGCACTGCTGGCACAGGCCCCGGCAGTCCGGTGAACAAACCAAACGCATGGGGATTTCAATCAAAAGTGATTTAATGACTTCTGATTCAATATCAAGGGTATCCCCGCCGAATCCGATCAAATCAGAATCAGGATGGTTGGTGAAATCATCCTCCACCCTGGTATAAACCTCTTCCAGGGAACCCTGCAGTTTCAACTCGAAGGGCTCCAGGCAGTTGGCGCAGATGGTGGAAACGGTTGCCCGGGTCATCCCCTTGACCTGAAAGAGATGATTCCGGTTCACCACCTCTCCGGCGGCTTCTACGGGCGTAACAAAGGTAAAAACCTGGCCGTTTACTTCGACGGCTTCCAGTTTCTTGCTAAGATTGAAAGAAAGCTTTTCACCGGGTGCGTTCCTGATGCGGAGAATATTAATTTTCACGGGTTCACAGTCACCTCAATATTTAACAAAATTCATTATATAAAGCGGGTTCTTATTTGTCAAGGAAAAATCCTGTATATGGGGTAAACTCCTCTGACCTGGTCTAAAGTAAAGGTTTTCCATTTATATATAGTGTTAGGGGCCTTGTCTAATCTTATGCACGGGGTGATTGCTTTGCTGCCGAAAAAATCCGGCTTACCATGGGACTGCGCAAACAAGAGGCTTTTTCTCTTGTCTGGATCGCCCTGGCGGTGTGTTTTGTGCTGGGAATGGCGGTGCAGCCGAAGATTGTGTACGACGGTTCCGTCAATGGGCTGAAGGCCTGGTGGAATATTGTCTTTCCCTCCCTGCTGCCTTTTTTATTGCTTCTGAAATATTGATGAAACTTGGTCTGGTGCGTTTTATGGGCCTACTGCTGGAACCCGTCATGCGACCGCTTTTTAATGTGCCGGGGGCCGGGGCCTTTGTCATGGTCATTGGTTTTACCAGCGGCTTTCCCATCGGCAGCATGGTGACCGCCAAACTCAGGCAGCAGGGTCTCTGTACCCGGCTGGAGGCCGAGCGTTTAATGAGTTTCACCAACAATTCCAGCCCGCTGTTCATGCTGACCGCTGTGGCCGTGGGCATGTTCGGACGGCCCGACCTGGGTGTGGTGATCGCCGGCTCCCATTACCTGGCCAATCTCCTGCTGGGTTTTTTACTGCGCTTTTACGGCCGCCATGAGCCCCAATCAAACAACCCCTCTCCTACGGCCTGGTCCCTGCGGCAGGCTTTCAGGGCATTGCTGCAGCAAAATCCTCAGGAAAGGCAGCCCCTGGGCCAGCTGCTGGGCGAGGCGGTGGCGTCCTCGGTGACCAAGCTGCTGAATATCGGTGGCTTTATCATTTTATTTGCGGTGATTATCAGGCTGCTCAAGCATGCCGGGGTCATTGATTTGCTGGCTTCCTTGCTGGGCCTGGTGTTACTCCCTTTGGGTTTGTCACCGGAAATTTTAACGGCCCTGGCCAGCGGGTTCTTTGAAATGACCATCGGCACCAAACTGGCATCCGAAGCCGCCGCTCCGGAAGCACAGCGACTGATGGCGGTGGCCATGATCCTGGGTTGGAGCGGGCTTTCTATCCACGCCCAGGTGGCCAGCATGATAGCCAGGACCGATATCCGCATGGGGTTATTTGTGGCCACCCGCATCGCCCATGCAGCCCTGGCCACCTTTTTTACCCTTGTATTTTACAGACCTGACGGGTCGGACCCAACGCTACTGCCGGTACTGGCACCGGTGCTTAATCTTTTTTCCTACTCTCCCGTCTCGGTCATAACCCTTTCCTTCATCACCATGGCCATCTCTTTACTTTTGTTCGTCCTGCTTGGCTTCACCCTGCATTTTGCCTGGCGGATTGGCAAAATATTTTACCGTTAGTTTATTAATTTTCCCTGACAAAAAAGGTATTAGGGGCTTTCCTGTGGAAGAAACTAGGAGGGTGTTGAAAAAACCCCTTTAAAACCCTAATTTTACTTCTTTCAAAAAATAAAATTTACATTAATTAACAGTAGTGACCCACTTTTTTTAGATTTTAAGACGAAAACTAATATTTTTGAGTATATTACCTCCCATTTTCCAGTATTTGTCATGCAATTGGGCGCACTTATCCTATAATCGCAGGTAATGGCTCT
>NZ_AWQQ01000117.1 GCF_002607855.1 Desulforamulus profundi | reverse complement strand
TTCCCACTGCCTGCAACACCAGGTTGCCTGCATCATGACGAAGGAATCGTTATATTTTTTAAAATCATCGATATCAAAAATGACCAGGGATAAGGAGCGCTGGTAACGGTGGGCCCGTTCCAGTTCGTGGATCAGTTGCTCCTGAAAGTACCGGAAATTATAAACACCGGTCAACTGATCATGGGTGGAAAGATATCTTAATTTTTCCCGGAGACTTTTCTCTAGGTCCATGATATTGCCTACAAAATAAATGACGGCCAGCATGGTGCCCAGCAAAATAAAAAGGGAGATATTATGCTCAAAATGCCTGCATAGACAAACATAAATGATAATTGCTGAAACTATGACGGCAAAACTGATGGCCACTTGCTTGCCGAAGCGGACCAGGTAAATAAGAACCAGTATAATGTAAAGCCCGTCGTGATAACTGGTGGTTAACGTTGACTTCAAAAAAGTAAAAGTGCCCATAACCAGCAAATCCACTACAAAATGAAAATAGCCCCACTTGCCGATCTTCGGCGAGGGATAGCGGGCTTGCATCAATAACCACAAGGTAGAGTACAGGAAAAGCAAAGTATAGCCTACCATTGCCCGGGGGCTGGTATGGCCTAGGTTCAGTTCAACAAAAACAATAAAAAGGGCAATCATAATCCTAAAGCTGCCGATGATACGGTCCAATTGCCGGGTATGGTCCAAAACATCCCGGTCAAGGCAGGAAACAGCATCTGAAAACGGGTTATTCAATTTCATGCAGGTTCACCCTTCATACTTAGTCTACTTAATTATTCGACCTTGTTACTTAATTTTAAAGGGGTTGTAGTTGAATTTAATAACTAAAACCAAAAGTATCACAAAAATGTGTTACTTTTGTAACAGGGATGTGAACTTTTTACTGTATCATTTTTATGTGAGTAAAAATAAACAGGGAGGTTACCCAATTGAAAAAATCATCATTACTCTGTCTTTAGCTTCCAGTTTACTTATTGCTTCTACTGCTTTTGCAGCCAATGACAATAGCAGTGACAGGAGCAATTATGTTCAGATGTTGAATAACTGCAAGGCAGCTTTAAAACAATCTGTAGGACAGGATTGGAAGTCCCATATTGAAATGATGAAGGCGGGTAACTGTCCTGACTGCGGTATGACTGCCGAAGAATGTACTATGAATATGGAATAAGAATGATTGGGCTCCTCGGTTAGGGGGGCTCCATTTATTTAACCTGAATCAGTGAAATAAACTCTTTGTGGCACCCAAACCCAATTCAAGAACGATGATAAGCTAACTATTTTTGAAATTGAACAAGGTAACGACGATTTAACAACTCATTCCGGTCTGGCTCTTATAGGTGCGTTATTGGCTAACACCAAAATAAAAACACGGCTAAACAAAACAATGGCTGCAGGGCAAAAGAATCCTCATATTTCTAATGGAAGTGTTGCTATTGATTACATTGGCTTGTTGTGCCAGGGTAAGAGTGATTTTGACCATATAGACCCCCATGCCGCTAAAGCGGCACCAGCAAGGATGAAAATTATATTTTCAGGATAGAACCGTTCAGGGAAGATAATTTCTTTGCCATCTCATTAAATATTAACTTAGATCCGGTAAGTAAAAAAGAAAAACCCACAAGACCTGATCAGAATAATTTGTTGTAAAAAATTTGAAMAAAAAAGAGGACACTCATCTCTTTCGTGAATTGGTAAAGTGACTAAACAAAACCATTACGAAGGAGAGTGTCTTCATAATGAGGGTACCACAGTTACTTACCAATAATCAATCAGAAAACCTTACACGTCAGCAAAAACGTAAACTCCAGCGTACTCACCAAAAAGCTTGTTCCAGGTTAGAGGGACTAATTAGAAAAATTAACTTACCAGTAACCTTTGATAACAACTGCGTTACCAGTTTCGGCAATTTCGGCTTGTTTGAAGTTCTAAAACAGGCCATTGGGCTTGTTGAAATCGTACAGAAGCATTTAACGGTAACCCGGCATCACAACTGTACTTACAGTGCAGCTGAAATAATTGATATCATGATTGTTCTGCCCTAGGACTTTTGAGATTTGACCATATGAACGCTCTTAAATTTGACTCTGGTTATATGAAAATCAAGGATGATCATAGGTTACCTGAATGAACAACAATCATGGTGAAAACTGGATGATAAATATGCTGTTTCTGAAATAACTGTACCGCTTCCTTCCTGGGAAAGGGTCAGACGGTTTGTCTTTATCAGAGAAACAATTAACACTGTCTCTGGCGGTGACCAAATATCCTTTGACTTTAAAGAACTATAAGATTACAAATTATCGTTACTAACATGGAGGATCTCCCTCCTGAAGAAGTCTGGCGCTGGTATCTGGAAATGGTTTTTCTATCCGAAAATAAAAAACCTACTTCTTACCGGATTCAAGATTAAAAAGCAAGTGGTATCCCGAGATTTTTCAGTGGCCAACCTTAATTGTTCTTGCTGTTATCATGTATGAATTGTATTCCTGCAGTATTCACTG
>NZ_AWQQ01000116.1 GCF_002607855.1 Desulforamulus profundi | reverse complement strand
AGGTGAAGCAGACCACCTGGATGATTTAACTTACGACCCGATAATAGCCTAGGAATTACATCATTTGTAAAAATGTGGATTAAAGGACTACCTCTTAAGTGGTTGTTCCTTTAGCATAAAGTAAAATGGGTTAATTGGTGTATACACCCAAATAATTACAAAATTATACAATTATATCTTCCAATTATTACCTTTTAATTTATGCGAAAGTTTTATGCAACGCTAGTGATTTCTGGTGAAAAAGTTGCTTCTACAGTAATAAACCTTTTAACAGCTTCCACCAGTGAATCCACATTCTGTTCCTTAAAAAAGATACCAGTTTGTCCCTCAACTACAGTCTCAAGGGCCCCTCCCCTGCCGAATGCTATGACCGGGCGGCCACATGCCTGGGCTTCTACAGGCATAATACCGAAATCTTCTTCTCCTGGGAAAATAAAGGCCCGACATTGTTGGTATAAGCTACGTAATTCTGAATCCTTAACTTTACCCAGAAATTTCACACAGGAACCTGCCATCGTTTTTAATTTTTTATATTCCTCACCATCGCCTGCGACCCAAAGGGGAAGCTTAAGCCTTGAAAAGGCTTCTACTGCCAGATCTATTCTTTTGTATCCTACAAGCCTACCGCCACACAAAAAAAAGTTTCTTTCGTTGCCATATGGACGGTAATAATTAGTATCAACCGGCGGGTAAATGATATGGGAATCACGATGGTAATGTTTTTTGACCCTCCGTGCTACATTACGTGAATTAGCTAGAAAATAATCCACCCGGTCTGCACTGGTGCGGTCCCATTGCCTTATACGATTCATCTGCCAGGCAATATACCCTCGCATAAGTGGTCCTTTTTTATCGGTATATTCATGATAAAAGTCCCAGGCGTACCGCATAGGAGTATTACAGTAACATATATGGCAAGTATTCGCGCCCGTAATGATTCCTTTGGCACAGCAGGTCGATGAGCTAAGCACCAGATCATATTCAGATAAGTTGAATTGTTCCACAGCCATTGGCATAAATTGCAAAAACCACTGGTGCTTCTTTCTTGCGAAAGGGATCTTTTGCAAAAAGGAAGTCCTGACATCCAAATCTTTGAAGCTTTCCGGCAGGCGGGACTGATCATAGAAAACCGTGTAAACCGGTGCTTGCGGAAACACCCGGTGAAAGCTCTGCAGAACCCGTTCTGCCCCTCCGAAATTTGTCAGCCAATCATGTACCAGTGCAACTTTCATTTATGTTTCTCCCAAACCGGTGTGTTAGTTAATACGACCATAAATATCGTTAAACCTTACGATATCGTCTTCTTCAAGGTAAGCTCCGGTCTGTACCTCGATAATTTCCAAGGGTATTTTGCCCGGGTTTTCCAGACAGTGTTTTGTGGATTTAGGGACAAAAACGCTCTCGCTTTCATGTACCATGATTTCTTTTTCCCCAATGGTTACTTTGGCGGTACCCGCAATAACCACCCAGTGTTCACTTCTGTGATAGTGCATTTGCAGGCTCAATCGTTCTCCCGGAAGAACCATTATTCGTTTGACCTTAAACCCGCTGCCTTCGGTTAAAACGGTATATGAACCCCATGGACGGTATGTTGTGGTGTGTTCATTTACTTCCTTTCGGCAGCTTTTCTTCAAAAGCCCCACCAAATCTTTTATTTTCTGGGTCTCCCCCTTCTTCGCCACCACAACTACGTCGTTGGTTTCAACAACAATTGTATCTTCTAATCCAACGGCAGCAACCAGCCTGTCACTGCCTAGCAGCAGCGAGTTGCTGCAGTCAACGGCTACACAATCACCCTTTAAGGCATTTCCCTTGCCGTCTTTCTCCAGAATGTCATAAAGTGCATCCCACGATCCAACATCGCTCCACTTTAATTGTAACGGAATAACTGCAATTCTGCTTGATTTTTCGGCCAGAGCGTAATCTATTGATATGTTAGGCATTTGTTCAAAGTTTTCTAAGGCATGATGGTATCCTTTTTTAATTAACCGACAAATATCAGGGAATGAGCTTCCAGTTCCTGCATAAAAACATCGATATTAAAGGCAAACATTCCCGAATTCCAAAAGTATTCCCCGGAGGCAAAATATTCTTCAGCTTTTTCTTGGTCTGGTTTTTCAACAAATCTTTCTACTTCAAGGGCAGACGAACAGCTAAAAGCGCAGCTATTTGTGGCTGGTTTTATACTGTTTTTACCTGCTTTGATATAACCATAGCCGGTTTCAGGTTTGTCCGGCACAATACCAAAGGTAATGAAATATTTGCCTAAGGCAAGCCCCTCCGCCTCGGCAACCGCTGCAAGCACCGCTTCCTCAGGAGAAATTATATGGTCGGAGGGCGTTACCAAAATACACTGAGAATCCTCTGCTTTTAACACATCTTTACAATATTGCACAGCTAGTGCGATGGCAGGTGCCGTGTTACGTGATGCCGGTTCTAATATAATGTGGGCCTTTTCCAAACCCCATGTTTTTAGCTCGTTGAGTACATGGTGTTTATATTCTTTATTTGTAACAATAATAATATCCTGAGGGGCAATTTTCTTTTCAAACCGTTTAATAGTATCTATTAATAGCGCTCTATCACTAGCCAGTTTTAAGAACTGTTTGGGGTAGCTGTTTCTGGATACAGGGAACAAACGAGTTCCCCCTCCCCCAGCCAGGACAACCAGTTTCATCATATTTCACTCCGTTTTCTTTTATTTACTAGCAAGAGGAATAATTACATATAACGTTAATACTGATGTTAGATTAGTACATACTGCGTTTTAGTAAGCCCCTTCTCGCTTTATAACCACTTTTATTGTTTTTATTAGTAAAATTATATCTAGCCACAAGGACCAGTTCCGGACATACCAGGTGTCCAGCTTCAACCGGCCTTCGAAATCTATTTCGTTGCGGCCGCTGACCTGCCAGAGGCCGGTGATGCCCGGTTTGGCCACCTGAATGTCGTGGGCCCAGGCGCCCATTTGCTTTCTTTCACGGGGCAAGTAGGGCCTGGGTCCCACCAGGCTCATTTCGCCGCATATTACATTAATCAGTTGGGGAAGTTCGTCTAAGCTGAACCTGCGCAGCAGTGAGCCCACCCTGGTCACACGGGGGTCGTAGTTCTTTAATTTGTTATATGCCTGCCATTCCTCTCTGGCCTGCCGGTTTGTCCGGAGATACTTTTTTAATACTTTATCTCCTTCGGCATACATGGTTCGGAATTTATAACAGGTAAAGGCGAAGCCTCCTTGGCCAAGTCTTTCCTGGGCAAAGAAGGCCGGTCCTTGGGAATCCAGTTTGACTGCCGCAGCGATAAGCAGCATTGCCGGCATACAGAGCAGTAATAAGGTAAAACCTACGACAAGGTCGAAGGCCCTCTTAATGCTCCTGTTTAAGGTTGATTTAAGCTTGTTTTTTACGTTAAGCAGCAGAGCCTGTTCGTCAAAGAAGTATTCAACTTCAATCCCGTTCATCGCTAGGCCGAACAGGTCCGGCACCAGCATGACATTGTTTACCATCGGCTGCAGCCGGTTGGTCAGTTCTACCAGTTGTTTTGGGGGTAGTCCGGGGGCGGCAACGATTATTTCCTGCACTCTGGTGGCAGAGATAATTCGTTCGGCATCGTCAAAGGTGCCAAGAATCGGGATAACCGCTTCAGAGTGCGGGTTCACAAGGCCGGTTAGTTCTTTGTTATCATCCAGAAGCCCGATAATTTCATAGCCCATGGTGCTTTCCCTGGTTAAGGCCTGAACAATTAATTCTCCTGTTTTGCCTGCGCCGACAATGATTACCGGCCTGCTCCAAATGTTTAGCTTAACCAGCAGCCTTTTGCCAAAGTACCGGAAAAACGGCAGCAGGGCAATGGTGGCTGACCAGGTGATTATTACCAGGGTCCTGGATATTTCCCCGGTCATTTTTGCCAGGTATAGCAAAGAGATGGAAAAGATCATCGCCAGGGTACAGGATTTAAGTATTCTTTCTGCTTCTTTCCAGAAGGGCATGCGCTTTTGGTACAGGTCTTCATAGGCCATGCAGGATATTAAAACCAAAGGCAGCCACCACAGGTTTTGCAGGGTATTGTCCAATAACTCCGGCCTGAAAAAACCCGGGAGTATTTTCGGTAATACATAGGTTCTGGCTGCATAGGCAATGAGTAAGCTGCTGCCAATAGCCAGTGCATCCAGTAATACCAGGGCAGGGACGGCCAACAGGCCTCTGGCAGCGGGGGAAGTCCCGCCTGTGGGCACGTAGGAGGGAAAGGACATTTCCACCGCCCGCTTCACTGCTGGATCTCCAGTCAAGTCCAACACCTCCAGCAGATCATTTATTTCGTAATAAGTTTTAGCGAAGATAGTAGAGCATATTGTTTCTTAATATCGGGGTTGTCCTTTTCTGCATTTTGCAGGATTTCTTGAGCTTTATTTTGGTCCCCTTGTTTTTGGGCCAGCAGCGCCTGCCACACCAGGATGTCTTTCTGAACCTGCGGGTCCCGGGCTGCTTCCAGAATATTCATGTCAGCTTCTGTAAAATTCCCCAGCAGCAGGTTGGCAGTGCCCAGGTTCAATTTAATTCTGCTCGTTACCGTTAAAGGCTGTGCGTATATCCACAGCTTTTTCTTGTCTGGGGACACAGTATCTAACACTTTGTTTATTTTCCCGGGGATGGCGAGGGTTTGTTTGGCGTAGTTAGCTGCCGCAGCAAATCTTTCCGCCTTTAATTCATTGATGGCAGCGTTGGTTAGTACATTGGCTAATTGTTCGTAATATTGTGTTTTAAGCGGGGCCAGGGCTACAGCTTGGTTAATGGCCGCAACCGCCTCTTCATTTTGGTTGGCCCGCAGATAGATAAGGCTTAGTTCCACCTGCCTGTCCGGGTTGTAGCGGGCCAGTGCTGCGGATTTTTTACCATACTCAATGGCTTTATCCCGGTTTCCCAATGCCATCTGCAGTTGGGCAGCCAGGCTAACGTTTTCTGTCGCCAGCGGGTTTAAACTGATGGATTTTTCTATGTTAACCAGGGCTTTGTCCCCGTTACGCACGTTGATTGCCTCAAGGGCTGCATCGGAGTACTGCCTGGCTGAAATTAAAGTTAATGAAACAGTCATTATTACCAAAAGGGCTGCGGTAGAAGCGGCCAATTTGTACCCGCAACCGGCCTGTGAAGTTTTTGCTTGTACTGCCTCTACGTTTTTGTCCAGGGAAAGCAGGCAGGCCATAAGCGTAAACATGACTATGGTCAAAGCGGACAAAGATAAGTCAAAATCAAACAGAGCATGGGCAATGATCGCCAGTACCGCGCAAATCAGCGCGGCTGCCAGGGTTTGGTTCCTGCTGTTGTTCTGGCAGGCTTTATAGATTTTAACCGCTCTGATTAAAAAGACACCCCATATGGAAAGGGCTATGAAAAGCCCCGGCAGGCCGGTTTCGATGGCCAATTGCAAAAAGTAGCTGTGGGTTTGGCGAGAGGTATAGCCATACCCCTGAAAAATACTATAGGCCTCTGACCAGCCGCCCCCTCCCCAGCCAAGCAGGGGTTTTTCCTTTATCATTTTTAAACTGTCCTGGTACATGGTTAGACGTTCCATGGCGCCAAAGGCATGGATTTTCTCCGATAGGATTTGAAACATGCCGGTTGCGCCCATAACCGCCAAACCGATTGCAAACGCTATGACCGTTGCAATTACCAGTTGTCGGAATGAAATTGGGGGTTTTTGTCTGTTTTTAATATACTTTATTGCTGCCCATTGACCGGCGGATATAAGCACCGCGCCCCCGATCAGCCAAAACCAGGCCAGTCCTATGTTCCTATCTGCTATGCTTGCAAGAAACAATCTGCTTTCAATAAATCCGAAGACAATTAAAGCAAGGGTATTTATAATCAGGCCCAATCTTTTGGGGGCCGGGGTAAGGAACCATAATACTACAGTAAAGATGCCAAATACTATGTATCCCCCGTGGGATTGGGTTGAGAACAGAACTGTCAGCAGCAGGAAATTGCCCGCTATTAGTACAATTTTTTGCAGACAACTGTTCTGCTTTCCCCAAAGGTAAGTACCTATGAAAATTGAAGCGGTTAAAAATGAAGCCAGGGTATTTTTGTACTGAAAGGTGGAGGCAATGGTCCCGCCATCGCTTGTCAGAAAGCCGTCCTTAATATCTATGAACCCGGATGCTGTGAATAAACCGGCCAGTGATACACCAATGGCACAAAGATAGGTAACGATAAAGATTTTTTCAATATCGCTTTCTCTATTTATTACACGGGTTGCTGACCAAAACACCAAGAAATACAGCAGGTTTTTAATCACTTCGTCCACTGCCAGGGCATAGTTTGCTGCTCCAAATGCAGATACTATGTAAACAAGTGGTAAACCCAGGATCAGGCAGTCCAGTGAAGAGGAATGTAATTTAAGATTTTTTCTCTGGTACCCGGCAAGGCAAACCAGCCAAAATATTGCAGCCGCTGCAATTAAAGCCACTCGCTGCTCCTGCGGGAAAAACAGTCCCCTAAAAAACGGAGAAAAAAACAACAGTAAGCACAATCCCCAAAAAGCAGTCTGTTCAAATATGTTTTCAGTTAGTAAAACCTGCTTATTCCTCATCTTTGCTTTCGCTATCACAGCAGCCACACCTAACCTGCTCCTTTGTAACTTTTTCAACTTTGTATTTTATAATTCTACAATTGTTTTATAGATTCCTCTTAATAACTGTAATTTTTACAAATAAAACCAGGTAATTTGTTTGCTTCGTTACTGTTATAAAAGAAGGGTCTCAGAATCTACCGAACCGTTAATTTATCCCACATAATGCCAGTACCTTCATGAATATATTGTTTTTAGCAGATTCCGGAGAGGGGCTGGCACAGTGGTTGTTTACTTGGGGAAGAGAACGATAAAGGCCTTTATCATAGGAGTGTTAATCCTGGGTTTGGCGGCGGGGGCCACGACTTTTACCACGACCACCGCTTCCAATGGGACTTCGGTGGAGCAATGGCTGCGCAGCGGGCAGGTCGTGAAGCAGGTCAGCACCTCAAAAAAGTGGTGGCCCTTACCTTTGATGACGGGCCCAGCGCCACCTTTACGCCACAAGTGCTGGATATTTTAAGGGAACACCAGGCCGGCGCCACCTTCTTTGTGGTGGGGAAAAGGGCGGAGAAATACCCTGAACTGATCCGACGCATGGCCCAGGAAGGCCATGAAATCGGCAATCATACCTTTAATCACCCCATGTCGCCTGTGAAGCCCGCCCGGCTGGCAGAGGAATTGGATAAAACAGATGAGGTGATTTATCGGCTTACCGACAGGCACACCCAGTATTTCCGCCCGCCGGGCGGCAAATGCACCATAGCCACAGTGGAACCGGCGCTGGATAAAGGATACAAGGTGATTCTCTGGACCGCCCGGGAAGACCCAAAGGATTGGGCTGACCCGGGAGCAAAAAAATCGTTGACCGGGTGGTCAACAATGCAAGGAACGGCTCCATCATCATTTTGCACGACTGCGGCGGCGACCGCACCCAGACGGTGGAGGCTTTGCCGAAAATCATGCAGGGATTAAAGGAGAAGGGCTACAGTTTTGTTACTGTGAGCGAGTTGTTAAGGATCGGCAGCACCGTCCCCGCCGTGGAAGAGTTTAGAATGGAAAATTGGAATGCCTATTAGTATTTATGCAGTTCTTCAATAAATTTCTCGTTGCTGTAATGGCCGGTTACACGGATGCGGCGGAGTTTGAAGGGGTTTGAGTCAGCTTTGGCCAGGCCCAGTTCGGTGGTGACGGCTGCCCGGTAGCCGGCCTGTTTTACAAGATCCGCCACGGTGTCGTTGTAGCTGCCGTAGGGATAGGCAAAAAATTCAACGGGCTTTTTCAAGCCGTGTTCCAGGGCGCGCTTGGATTCTTCGATCTGGTGACGGGCCACTTCCGGCGGCACTTCCGCCAGGTGGGGGTGGTCCACCGTATGGGCGCCGATGGTAAAGCCGGCCTCAGCCAGTTCCCGTATTTCATGCCAGTCCATAATTCTGTTTTCGGGCTGGAGTTTCTTTTCTACATCAAAAAAGTTGGTGTTGCCGATTGCTTTGGAAACCACAAAGATGGTCCCGGTATACCCGTACTTCTTCATGATGGGGTAGGCAAACCGGTAATTGTCCTTGTAACCGTCGTCAAAGGTGATGACGATGGGTTTGTCCGGCAGGTGTTTGCCCTTTTCAAAATGATCCATCACATCTTCCAGTGAAACGGTTTCATAACCGTTCTTTCTCAGGTATTTCATTTGCCATTCAAATTTATCCGGAGGAACCCGCAGGCCCAAACCACCGGTGCCGGGTCCGGATTCACCTTATGGTACATCAGAATGGGGATGCCCTGCAATTTGGGGTATTTAGCATCCGAGGGAATGGCTTTGTTCTGCTGCTGGTACCAGATGCCTGTTCCGGTGAAGGTCAGTGTGATCATTAGTAGACTGACTAGAAAGAATTTCTTGGCTGCAGACATCGGTTCACCTCCGTTGATTCGTTGTTAGCCTGATGGGTATTCCTTTGGGGTCTAGTTGCTGGAATGCCGTATTAGCCCGGCTATCGTATCGTCCTTGAGGGTTGGTAAATCTTGACCGGCGCCCGTTCCAGGGCTGCGGTTTTGGATTCGTAGATGATTTCCATCACCGCCTGGGCCAGTTTTTCAGGCTGGTGCCGGACCACATCGCTGTGCTGCACCAGGTATTTGGACCAGATTTGCACACCTGCTTTGGCCAGTGCGGCGCTGTCCACTTTTACCGGTGCGGCGCCTGTCTCCCGGTATTTTTTCAGCAAACGGCCCGGGATGGGCTCACTGTTCACCAGGATTTGGTCCACAATGGGCCCCACATGATCACAGATGGTCTTTACGTGATCGTAGGCGGTATAGCCTGGGTTTCCCCGGGCTGCGTCATAATGTTGCAAATGTAAACCTTTTGGGCCGGCGAATTTTGGATGGCTTCCGCCATCCCCTGCACCAGCAGGTTGGGGATGACACTGGTATACAGACTGCCAGGCCCCAGGATAATCAGGTCCGCCTCCCGGATGGCTGCCAGGGCTTCGGGCAGGGGGCGGCAGACCTCCGGACGTAAAAAAATTCTTTTAATGCGGCTGCGGCTGGCAGAAATGTTGCATTCGCCAAAGACCAGGGTGTTATCTGCCAGTTCAGCCCCCAGCACCACGTTTTCCAGGGTGACGGGAAGCACCTGGCCCCGGATGGCCAGCACTTTGGAGAGGGCCCGCACGGCCCCGTCAAAACCGCCGGAGACGTTATTTAACCCGGCCAGCAGTAAATTGCCCAGGTTGTGTCCGGCCAGTTCGCCGCTGTCAAAGCGGTACTGCAGCACTTCTTCCATGAGGGTTTCTTTGTCCGCCAGGGCCGCCAGGCAGTTGCGAATGTCTCCCGGCGGTAACATTCCCAAGTGATCCCGCAAGCGGCCGGAACTGCCGCCGTCATCGGTGACCGTCACGATGGCGGTGATATTGCTGGTATATTCCTTGATTCCCTTGAGCAGGCTGGAAAGCCCGGTTCCCCCGCCGATGGCAACCACCTTGGTCCCCGTTTCAGCGACCTGTGGTGGTAAATGGTTTCTACCAGCCGCTCGGACGGGTCCGGCCGGATTACCGTCATAACGGATTTAAAAGCCATCCGAAACCCGTAGCCCATCGTGATCAGGCCAAGGGTAGCAATCAGCACCCCTATCAACCACCGGGGAACACCGGCCAACTGGTTAGCCAGCCGGTCCACCACCACACACATCAGGCCCACCAGATGGCGGTCCACCAGCGCCAGGCCCAGCCCCAGCAGGGCAATCCCCACCAGGGCCAGCAGCAGCCAGCGTTTTATATTCATGCCTGGAGAAAACCATTTCCATAGAGTGGCCAATGATCCCACCGCCTATACTCGCATGATATCCCGGTGCCTTACATTGATGCGGTATCCCTTCTCGCTCAGTACATCTCCCAGTTTATTGGCCAGTGTTACAGACCTGTGCATCCCGCCGGTACAGCCGATTGCGATCATTAAAGTGGCTTTTCCCTCATTTTGATAGTGAGGAATTAAAAATGTCACAAAATCGATGAATTTCTCCATAAATTCCTTGGTGACGTCCTTGGACAGGACATGCCGCTGCACCGGTTCATCGTTACCGGTGAGGCAGCGCAGTTCCGGGATATAGTGGGGATTGGGCAGGAACCGCACGTCGATCACCAGGTCGGAATCCAAGGGAATGCCATATTTGTAACCAAAGGAAATGACGGTAATCAACAGTCGATTGTTATCTTCCTTGTCACCGCCGTATTGGCTGATAATTTGTTCCTTTAACTGAACGTTGGAAAGATTTGAGGTATCGATGATTTTGTTGGCCCTGCCCCGGATTTCGCGCAGCAGTTCCCTTTCTTCCCGGATGACCTCCAGAACCTCGCCGTGGGCATCCAAAGGATGCCGGCGGCGGGATTCTTTATATCGCCGCACCAGGGTTTCGTCGGATGCTTCCAAAAACAAAATTTCATACCGGTAACCCTGTTTGCTCAGGTCGTTGAGAAACTCCATCACCTGGTTAAAAAAAGTCCCGCCCCGGATATCCACCACCAGGGCGACTTTATCAACTTTCCCGTTGGACTGGGAAACCAGCTCAGCAAACTTGGGCATCAGGGCCGGAGGCAGGTTATCAACACAGAAGTAGCCCAGGTCCTCCAAACTTTGTACCGCTTGCGTTTTGCCGGCTCCGGACATACCGGTGACAATCAATAATCTTGGACTGGACACTTCAACCCCCCTTCAAATGACAAGCTTAAAGTTCTACTATATTGTAAACGCTACGTTGCATTTAAGCAAATAAAACACTTATCCTGAAGGGGTACTGTCTACCCCATTATAGTAAAACAGTACTGTTAAGGTGCTATTTGAGAAGTGGGATGTGAGAGGTTTTCATGCCCCAAAATGAATTTGGCAATGACCTCCGCCACACCGTCCCGGTCATTGGTATGGGTCACATAATCTGCCTTATCTTTAACGTCCCCATGGGCATTTCCGACCACAACACCCAGGCCGGCATACTCAATCATTTCCAAATCATTGGGCGCGTCTCCGATAGCGATTACCTGGTCAGCCGTTAACCCCCAGCGCCGGGCCAGGTATCCAGGGCATGGCCTTTGGTGGCCTCGGGATGAGAGATCTCCAGAAAATGGGGTTTGGATTTGGTAATGTGCAGGGTTGTGCCAAACTGCTGCCTGATTTCCCGCCCGAGGTCATCCAACGCCCCAACGCCACCGACAATCAGAACCTTGGTGGGCGGCCGGTCCAGAAATTTAAGCAAATCCCCCACCGGGTGAGCGGTGATGCCGGATATTCTCTGGTAGGTCTCTGCCTCGGAGGTTACTTTTTCTACATACAGATTGTCATCCACATAGACATTGATATGATACCCCAGGGTCTTTACCCGCTCGATAACCTGCCGGGCCAAATCCAGCGGCACCGGCCTGTGAATCAGGATTTCCCCGGAGCACGCTTCCTTGACCAGAGCGCCCTGGTAGGTGATTAAGGGCAGGTTTAGCTCCAATTCCCGGGCATAACGCAGGGCGGAGCAGTACATGCGCCCGGTGGCCAGGGTGACATGCACCCCCGCCTCCCTGGCCCGCCGGATATACTCTTTGTTGCGTGCGGATATTTTCAGCTGGCTGTTGAGCAGGGTATCGTCCAGGTCAATGGCCAGCATACGGTATTTAGTCAATGGAAAAATCCCCCTTTTGTATTTCTTTCGGGTCTAGCTGTTCGCTTTTGGCTGGCGAATAGCTTTATTCGTTCTCCCTGAAGAACCTGTACACCGCCTCGGCGGCTTTGATGTTCATGCCGGGGACTTTGGCCAATTCTTCCGGCGAAGCTTGTTTAATGGCATCCAGGCTCTTATAGGCCTTGTAGAGTTCCCGGCGGCGCACGGCGCCGATGCCTTCGATTTCATCCAGGACTGACTTGAGGTTTCTCCGGGTGCGCAGCTTGCGGTGATAGGTTACCGCGAAACGGTGGGCTTCATCCCGCAGTCGCTGCAGCATCTGCAGGCCCCGGGATTCCCCGGGCAGCCGGATGGGGTCCGGCCGGCCCGGCGCAAAAAGCAGTTCTTCCTCCTTGGCCAGACCGAAGGCGGGAATGTGCGCAAAGCCCTGCTCCAGCATGGCCTCCCTGGCGGCGGAAAGCTGTCCCTTTCCCCCGTCGATAATGATTAAATCCGGCAAGCGGGTAAATTTGGCCCGGTTGGCAGCAAGCTCTCCTCCCTCCACCTGGGCCTGCTCTTCCCTGGCCCGGGACAAACGCCGGCTCAGGGTCTCTTTCATGGAAGCAAAATCATTGGGTCCCTCCACGGTGCGGATTTTGAAACGCCGGTACTGGTCCTTGGCCGGTTTGCCGTCTTCAAAGACCACCATGGAGGCTACCGTTTCGGTTCCCTGGATGTTGGAGATGTCGTAGCACTCCATGCGCCGGGGCGGCTCTGCCAGATCCAGGGCAGCCATCAATTCCGCCAGGGCCCCGTCCACGGCCTGCCGCCCGGCCTGGCGCTCCAGTTGGGTTTGCTCCAATGAAAGCAGGGCATTCTGGGCCGCCATTGCCACCAGTTTGTGTTTATCCCCCGCTTGGGTACTTTTATGTTAACCTTGCTGCCGCGCAGTTCACTGAGCCAGGCAGCAATGAGAGGGGCGCCTTCAATTTCTTCGGAAAGCAAAATTTCCGCCGGGACAACCTCTGTCTGGTTATAGAACTGCTGCACGAAGGTGGCCATGACCTCCCCCCGCTCCAGGTATCGGTGCCCTCCAGGAAATACTGTTCCCGGCCGATGAGTTTGCCGCCCCGGATAAAAAACACCGTCAGGCAGGCCTCATCAAAGCCCCTGGCCATGGCGATCACATCCTGGTCCACCAGGTCGGTGGACACCACCTTCTGCCGCTCCACAATTTTTTCCACCGCCAGCAGTTGGTCCCTCAGTTCCGCTGCCTTTTCAAATTCCAAATTTTCCGCGGCCTGCTCCATTCGCTGCCGCAGCCTCTTCATTAAATCTTCCTGGCGCCCCTCCAGAAACAACACCACTTCGTTGACGGTCTCCCGGTAGGCCGGGCGTTCCACCAAATTGCAGCAGGGGCCCAGGCAGCGCCGGATGTGATAGTTCAGGCAGGGACGGTCCCGGGGCGCCGGCTCCCGCTGCTTGCAGGTGCGCAGGGGAAAAATTTTCTTCAACAGCCGCAGGGTTTCGTTCACCGCCCCCGCGTGGGTGAAGGGGCCGAAATACCGGGCGCCGTCCTTTACCACCCGGCGGGTGATGTGCACCCGGGGAAATTCCTCCTGGACCGTCACTTTAATGTAGGGATAGGTTTTATCGTCCTTTAATAAGACGTTATATTTCGGCCGGTGTTTTTTAATCAGGTTGTTTTCCAGTATCAGGGCTTCCATTTCTGAATCGGTGACAATGTAGTCCAGATCCACCGCCCGGCGCAGCATGGCCTTCACCTTGGGGGCCTGTTTGGCGCCCGCCTGAAAGTAAGAGCGAACCCGGTTTTTCAGGGAAACCGCCTTCCCCACATAGATCACCTGGCCATCCGCATCTTTATAGAGATAAACCCCGGGGCGCGGGGGAATATTTTTAATTTTGTCTGTTAATGTCAAAGCCATCCCCCCCAGGATGATTGTATCGTGCAGGTCCGCTGGTGCCAATGGTAATTGTCTTTTTCTAACTATTTTTTCATCTAATGGTTAAGATGGGATAAAGAACAGATTAAGTTTACCTAACCGGTAGTATTTCCTGTTTATCTTGGCTAACGACCGTTTCTTTTCCTGCTTGGAAAAAATAACAAATTTGTTGCAAAATTTCATATGGATTAATAACATTTCAAATAAATCATCCCTCTCTTGACAATGATGGCAAAGAGGAGCACAATAAAGCCAGGTAAATAACCGGTTAGTTACTTTATGGTAAGGAGGTTGTCATGGCTAAAGGGGAAAGGCTTCCGAAAAAAGAAACAGACAACAAGAATGAAGCAAGCGCCCGGGCCGAGGAAAGCAAAAACCGCATCCTCCTGGCCGCAGCGGATATCTTTTCCCGTAAAGGTTTGGACGGCGCCAGGGTGGACGAAATCGCCGCCGCTGCCAGGATCAACAAGCGGATGATTTACCATTACTTTGAAAGCAAGGAAAACCTGTACGTTGAGGTCCTGCGCTATAACTACAGAAAAATATACAACCTCGCCAAAGGGGCCTTTATTCCCGGCGCCGACCCTATGGAAAATGTGGAGCGGGCCCTGCGCCAGTATTTTTACTTCCTGGCCCGGGATGAAGAGTTTGTGCGCCTGGTGAACTGGGAAGCCCTGAACCGGGGACGTTACGGCAGCAGAGTTTTACCCCAGTTGCTGGATCTGTTTGAATCGGACCTGGGTCAGATTTTACAGGACGGCATCAACCGGGGAGTTTTCCGCCCCGACCTTGATATACGCCAGACCCTTTTGAGCATGCACGCCCTCTGCCTGATTTATTTCAGCCGCCGGGAAACGGTACAGCCCATGTGGGCCGGCGACATGATGTCTGAAGACATGCTGGAGGAACGCTGCCGGCATATTCTTGACTTTACCTTCAACGGAATCCTGAAAAACAAGGAGGAAATAGAATGATCCGTCCCAACAAATGGTTTGTATCGGTCATGGTTCTGCTGCTGTTGCTGACAGGATGTACAGCCCAAAAGACAGGCCAGGAACTTACCGGGGTGGTGGAAGCCAAGGAAGTGGATGTCAACACCAAGGTGCCGGGGCGCATTGTGAAGCTGTATGTGCAGGAGGGCCAGCAGGTGAAGGCCGGTGATTTGCTGGCTAAAATTGATGACGAAGACTTGAAGGCAAAAGAAGCCCAGGCCCTGGCCGGTATCGCCGCCGCCAATGGGGATATTGCCAAGGCAGCTGCCGGCAGCAAGCTTTCCGCAGACAGCACGGCCGCCGCTGTCCAGAAGGCCGAAGCAGCCCTGGCCAAAGCCAAAGCCGATGCCGAACTGGCCAGAAAAACCTATGAACGCATGGTTGAACTGCATAAGGCCCAAGCCATCTCCGATCAGCAGATGGACAGCGCCGAGAAGGATTATAAAGCGGCGCTGGCCGGGGTGGCGGCAGCCGAAGGAGATCTGGCCAACGCCAGGGCTTCCCGGCTGCAGGTGGATGTCTACCAGGCTGATATGCAGCGGGCTGAAGCTGCCCTTGCAAAGGCCGAGGCCGACCTGCAGCAGGTAAAGATTAATTTAAAAGAAACAAATATCAAAGCTCCCTGTTCCGGTACCATCACCTCGCTAAATGTCGATGAAGCGAGATGGTGTCCACCGGCCTGCCCCTGATGACCGTGACCGATTATGCGGACAACTGGGTCAATGTCAAGGTGAAGCAGTCTGTGCTGGATAAAATCAAAGAGGGCCAGCAGGCCACGCTCATCCCCGTGAGCGTACCGGACAAAAAATACACCGGCAAAATTGTTAATATCAGCCGCAAGCCGGAATTTGCCACCGCCCGGGCCACCAACGACCGGGGTGAAAAGGACATCGTCACCTACAACGTCAAGATCAAGGTGAACTCCGCCCAACTGCGGCCGGGCATGTCGGTTCAAGTAAAGTTTGAATAGCCGGGGGGTTGCGCATGGATAAGATCCTTTCAATTGCCTCCCGGGAATGGCAATACATCCGGGGCAACAAGCGACTGCTGTTCGTCATGTGTTTTATTCCCACCCTGTACATCGTGCTGTTCGGCATTATGTACAGCAACCATGTGGTAAAGCACATCAAAACCGTGGTGCTGGATTATAACAACACAGCCACCAGCCGGATTGTGGTGCAGGCCTTTCGGGATTCGGAAAAGTTTGATTTGGTGGGTCAAGTGAGCAGTGAGGAAGAGCTGCGCCAAATGTTGGAGACCCGTGAGGTTACGGCGGCAGTGGTATTGCCGGAGGACCTGGACACCAACCTTAAAAAGGGTCAGGGTTCCGAGGTGCTGGTGATCGTCAACGGCACCAACATGCTGTTCAGCAACGCCGTCATGTCGGCGGCCAATGAAATTATCTCCACCCTGTCAGCCGGTGTCAGTATCAAGACGCTGGAATCCAGCCAGGCCCTGCTGCCGGAGAAAGCTGCCGCCACAGCCCTTCCCCTCAGGTACCGGCTGCGGGTGTGGTATAACCCCACCTTCAACTACGCCAACTTTCTGCTGCTGGGCTTGGCCTGCACCGCCCTGCAGCAGGTGATTCTCCTTTACATGGCGGTGGCAGTGGCCAGGGAAAAGGAAACGGGGGCCATCAAAGACCTGCTGGCAGGCGGTTACCGGGCCCACCATGTGGTACTGGGAAAAATGATCCCTTACTTCCTATTAAATATTGTCAGCGCCAACGTGGTGCTGGCCCTGTGCTTTACGGTCTTCCAGATACCCTTCCGGGGCCACTACCCGTTGCTCCTGCTGCTGATAGCTGTCTTTATTCTGGCCATCCTGACCCTGGGCATCTTTCTTTCCATCGTCTGCCGGAGCGAACTGGAAGCCACCCAGCTTGCCATGCTGGTGGCCATTCCGTCCTTCCTTTTCTCAGGGTTTACCTGGCCGGTGCAATCCATGCCCCTGTTTGCCAGGGCAATTTCCGCCTCACTGCCCCTCACCTACCTGGTATCCGATGTGCGCGACATCGCCCTGATGGGCATCGGTTTCTCCCAGGTACTGCCGAACCTGCTGGTGCTGGTGGGCATCTTTGCGGTACTGCTGCCGGCTTCCATCTGGTGCTTCAACCGCCAGTACCAAAAATTTGCTACCCCTGTGCAGCAACAAAGTAACATCCCCCTCTAACACCAAAAGCCTCCGGTCTGACAAACCAGCCGGAGGCTTTCATTCAAGTTGGGGACGGTTCTTGACTTGAATTTGACAATTGTCGAATTCAAGTCAAGAACCGTCCCCAACTTGAATTAGGTGAGGGTTTTCTGGCGGTCCCGTTCCAGCACCGGTTTGAGGAACTGGCCGGTGTAGGATTGGGACGCCCGGCAAATTTCTTCCGGGGTGCCGGCGGCCACCAGGGTTCCTCCTTTGTCGCCCCCTTCGGGTCCCAGGTCGATAATGTAATCGGCAGTCTTGATGACATCCAGGTTGTGCTCGATGACCACCACGGTGCTGCCGTTGTCCACCAGGCGGTGCAGCACTTCCAGCAGCCGGGCGATATCGGCGGTGTGCAGGCCGGTGGTGGGCTCGTCCAGGATGTAGATGGTACCGCCGTTGCTGCGCCGGCTTAATTCGGTGGCCAGCTTCACCCGCTGGGCTTCACCGCCGGAGAGCTCCGGCGCCGGCTGGCCCAGGCGGGTATAGCCCAACCCCACGTCCTGCAGGGTCTTCAGCCGCCGGTGAATCTTCGGGATGTTGGCGAAGAACTCCACCGCCTCGTCCACTTCCATATTTAATACATCGGCAATGCTCTTGCCTTTGTATTTGACCTCCAGGGTCTCACGGTTGTAGCGCAGGCCTTTACAGACTTCGCAGGGTACATAAACGTCCGGCAGGAAGTGCATTTCGATTTTAATAATGCCGTCCCCCTGGCAGGCTTCGCAGCGGCCGCCCTTCACATTAAAGCTGAAACGGCCGGGCTTGTACCCCCGCACCCTGGCCTCCGGCAGCTGGGTAAACAGCTCCCGGATGTCGTTAAACACGCCGGTGTAGGTGGCCGGGTTGGACCGGGGGGTGCGGCCGATGGGGGACTGGTTCACGTCGATGACCTTTTCCAGGTGCTCGATGCCCCGGATTCCCAGGTGCTCCCCGGGTTTGTCCTTGGCCCGGTGCAGTTTGTGGGCCAGGGACTTGTAGAGGATTTCGTTGATCAGGGTACTTTTGCCGGAGCCGGATACCCCGGTGACGCAGACAAAGAGCCCCAGGGGAATTTCCACATCAATGCCCTTCAGGTTGTTTTCCGCCGCCCCTTGTATGACCAGGCTTTGTCCCTTTCCCTGGCGGCGGCTGAGAGGTACCGGAATGTATTTCTTGCCGCTCAGGTACTGGCCGGTAAGGGACTCCGGCACCCGCATGATTTCTTCCATGGTACCGGCCGCCACCACCTGGCCGCCGTGGCGGCCGGCCCCGGGGCCGATGTCGATGACATGGTCCGCCACCCGGATGGTATCCTCATCGTGTTCCACCACGATCAGGGTGTTGCCCAAATCCCGCAGCCGCTTCAGGGTGGCAATGAGCCTTTCGTTGTCACGCTGGTGCAGGCCGATGCTGGGCTCATCCAGGATGTATAACACCCCCATCAGGCCGGAGCCGATTTGAGTGGCCAGTCGGATGCGCTGGGCCTCCCCGCCGGACAGGGTGCCGGCAGAACGGCCGAGGGTCAAATAATCCAGGCCCACGTTGACCAGGAAGCCCAGCCGCTCGTTAATTTCTTTGAGAATTTGCCGGGCAATGAGCCGCTCCCTCTCGGTGAGATCCAGGTTGTTAAAGAACTTTAGAGCTTCGGACACCGGCAGGGCGGTGACCTCGGCAATGTTCTTGCCCCCCACCTTCACTGCCAGGGCCTCGGGCTTCAGCCTGGCGCCCTTGCAGCTGGGGCAGGGCTTGATGCTCATATATTTTTCAAATTCTTCCCGCATGGCCTCGGACTGGGTCTCCCGGTAGCGGCGGGACAGGTTGCCGATAATCCCTTCAAAGGGCACTTCGTAGCGGTGCACGTGGCCGTAACCGTCGGTATAGTGGAACTTTACTTTATCATTGCCGGTGCCGTAAAGAATCACCTGGAGATGCTTGGCAGCAAGCTGCTCCACCGGGGTGTCCAGGCTGAATTCATACTTCTCCGCCAGGCCGGACAGGTAGGCGGCAGCAATGTTTCCTTTGTGCCAGCCTTCAATGGCCCCTTGCCGGATGCTTTTACCCTTGTCCGGCATGATTAAATCCGGGTCAAATTCATGGTTAAAGCCCAGGCCGGTACAGGCCGGGCAGGCCCCGTGGGGGCTGTTAAAGGAGAACAGCCGGGGGCTGATTTCACTGATGTTGATACCGCAGTCGGTGCAGGCAAAGTTTTCCGAGAAGGTGTATTCTTCCCCGTCCACCACCGCGGCAACGGCCACCCCTTCGCTTTGCTTAAGGGCGGTCTCCATGGAATCGGCCAGCCTTTTTTCACTGCCGGGCCGGATGATAATGCGGTCCACCACAATTTCAACGGTATGTTTCTTTTTCTTATCCAACCGGGGCACTTCGGTGACATCATAGATTTCCCCGTTCACCCGTACCCGCACGAAGCCGTTGCGGCGGATGTCCTCAAAGATTTTTACGTGCTCGCCCTTTTTGCCCCGCACCACCGGGGCCAGCAGCTGCAGCTTGGTCCCCTCGGGCAGGGCCATCAGCTGGTCCACCATCTGCTGCACCGTCTGCTGGGTGATGGGCTGGCCGCACTTGGGACAGTGGGCCCGGCCCGCCCGGGCAAAGAGCAGCCTCAGGTAGTCGTAAATCTCCGTCACGGTCCCCACGGTGGAGCGGGGGTTGTGGCTGGTGGTCTTCTGGTCGATGGAAATGGCCGGGGACAGACCTTCGATATAGTCCACATCCGGCTTGTTCATCTGCCCCAGGAACTGCCGGGCGTAGGCAGACAGGGACTCCACATACCGCCGCTGGCCCTCGGCGTAGATGGTGTCAAAGGCCAGGGAGGACTTGCCGGAACCGGACAAGCCGGTGATCACCACCAGCTTGTCCCGGGGAATTTCAACGTCGATGTTTTTGAGGTTGTGGGAGCGAGCGCCCTTAATTAAGATCTTATCTTGCATGATTGTACTCCTTTAATACTCTACCTCCGGTATCGCCGGCTTAATTTCCTTATCACCCGCAGCTGCAGTCTCAGCTCAATAATGGCATCCCTTAACTGGGCGGCCCGCTCGAATTCGAGGTGTCTGGCGGATTCTTTCATTTCTTTTTCCAGCTTGGCAATCATCTTTTTGAGCTCGGTCTTGGTCATCTTGCCGGCCTTGGTCCGGGCCACGTAGGGCGCCTTTTCTTCGGCGGCCCGGGTGGCTTCGATGACATCCCGCACCGCCTTGCGGACGGTTTCCGGGGTAATGCCGTGCTTTTGGTTGTATTCTACCTGTATCTTGCGGCGGCGCTCGGTTTCGCCGATGGCCTTCTTCATGGAGTCCGTCATTTTATCGGCATACATAATGACGCAGCCCTCGGCGTTGCGGGCGGCCCGGCCAATAGTCTGAATGAGCGAGCGCTCGGAACGCAGGTAACCTTCTTTATCAGCATCCAGGATGGCCACCAGGCTGACTTCGGGCAGGTCCAGGCCCTCCCGCAGCAGGTTGATGCCCACCAGCACGTCAAAAGTACCCAACCGCAGGTCCCGCAGAATCTCCATCCGCTCAATTGTGTTAATATCCGAGTGCAGGTAGCGAACCCGCACGCCATTTTCTTTAAAGTAATCCGTAAGGTCTTCGGCCATTTTTTGGTCAGGGTGGTCACCAGCACCCGCTCGTCCCGCTCCACCCGCAGGCGGATTTCACCCAGCAGGTCGTCGATCTGGCCCCTGGTGGGGCGGACTGAAATTTCCGGGTCCACCAGGCCGGTGGGACGGATAATTTGCTCCACCACCTGCTGCTGGTGTTTAAATTCGTAGTTGCCCGGTGTGGCGGACACGTAAACCACCTGGTTTACCTTGTCCTCAAACTCGTGGAACTTGAGGGGCCGGTTGTCCAGGGCCGAGGGCAGGCGAAAACCGTGCTCCACCAGGGTGGTCTTGCGGGAACGGTCCCCTTCGTACATGCCGCCGATCTGGGGTACTGCCACGTGGGACTCGTCGATGATCAGCAGCCAGTCCTCCGGGAAGAAGTCCAGCAGGGTAAAGGGGGATTCCCCCGGGGCCCGTCCGGTTAAATGACGGGAGTAGTTCTCAATGCCCGAGCAGAAACCCACCTCGGCCATCATTTCCAGGTCGTAGCGGGTGCGCTGCTCCAGCCGCTGGGCCTCCAGCAGTTTGCCGGCATCCCGCAGCTCTTTCAGCCGCTGTTCCAGCTCCACTTCAATGGAGGCAATGGCCCGTTTCAGGTTCTCCTCGGCGGTGACGAAGTGGCTGGCGGGAAAGACGGCGATATGCTGCCGCTGTCCCAGAATTTCGCCGGTCACGGTGTCGATCTCCAGCAGCCGCTCCACTTCGTCGCCGAACATCTCCACCCGCAGCGCCCTGTCGCTGACGTTGGCGGGGAAGATTTCAATGACGTCTCCCCGGACCCGGAACTTGTTCCGGGTGAAGTTGATGTCGTTGCGCTCGTACTGGATGTCCACCAGCTTCCTTAAAATAGCGTCCCGGTCATAGGTGCCGCCGGCCCGCAAAGACAACACCAGGTCCCGGTAGGTCTCCGGGTTACCCAGGCCGTAAATGCAGGAAACACTGGCCACGATAATGACATCCCGCCGCTCCAGCAGGGCGGTGGTTGCCGAGTGGCGCAGTTTGTCAATTTCATCGTTCAAGGAAGAGTCCTTTTCAATATAAGTATCGGTATGAGGAATATAGGCCTCGGGCTGGTAATAATCGAAGTAACTAACGAAATATTCAACGGAGTTTCCGGAAAAAACTCTTTCATTTCACTGCACAGCTGGGCCGCCAGGGTTTTGTTGGGCGCCAGGATCAGGGTGGGCCGCTGCACCTTTTGAATGATATTGGCCATGGTAAAGGTTTTGCCGGTGCCGGTGGCCCCCAGCAGCACCTGATGCTTTAATCCCCTGTTCAGCCCGTCCACCAGTTGTGCAATGGCTTTGGGCTGGTCTCCCCGGGGTTGAAACTCGGATTTCAGCTTAAATTCCACATTCATCCACCTGCTTTCTGTCCACCTTATATTATACCATTTCGGTCAATATCAGAAACCTGGGAGTACTGGTAGATTTAGCTTATGTATGTTTTTAAAATTATTTATTTGTGGAAAATTTTGTGCTATAATTTAGGTAGTGTTTTGGATAAACACCAGTCCTTCTCATGGGGGAATAAAAAATGAGCGAGGAACGTCTGGAACGTATCGAGCATCTGGTCACTGACTTGATTCGTATTGTTGGCCACACCAACTCGTTGGTGGAAGAACTCAATACCAAGGTGGAAAAACTGAATACCAAGGTTGAAGAACTTGATGCAAAGGTAGACAGGCTTGAGGCGAGGGTTGAAAGACTTGAGGCGACAGTAGATAAACTTGATGCAAGGGTTGCCAACCTGGAATTAAGGGTGGAAAAATTAGAAGCCAACCAGGATTCCTTTAAAGATCAGCTTTCCTCTTTTGAAAGTCAAATGTCCTCTTTTGAAAGTCGACTGTCCTCTTTTGAAAGTCAAATGTCCTCCTTGCGTGAGGAGATGATCCACCGCTTTATTCGGGTTGAAGACAGATTTGATTTTATTCACGAGAAACTAATGGAGCATGAAGAAAAACTTTATTACCTTAAAAAACTGCTGCCAGGTAAGGCAGCAGTTTTTTGTGATCAAAAGGAGTACTGGTCCCTGGCAGCTTTTCCTGTCACCCGCAGGTACTCCTCCTGAATCTTTTGAAAGTCCTCCCATACCGGGCGCCTTTTGTTGGGGTCCCGCAGGACCGCCGCCGGGTGATAGGTGGGCATAATCTTGATGCCGCTCCGGCTTTCCAGCCACTGGCCACGCATCCTGGTGATGCGGGCCTCCGGACCGATTAAGTTCTGCAGGGCTGTGTTGCCCAGCAGTACGATAATCCCGGGCTTGATCAGTTCGATCTGCCGGTATAAATAGGGCAGGCAGGCCACCGCCTCGGCCCGGCTGGGGACCCGGTTGTTGGGCGGCCGGCACTTTACGATGTTGGCGATATACACCTCTTGCCGGGTGAGGTTGATGGCCGCCAGGACGCGGTCCAGCAGCTGCCCGGCCCGGCCCACAAAGGGAAGGCCCTGCTCGTCCTCGTCTTTGCCCGGCCCCTCGCCGATCAGCATTAACCTGGCCCCGGGGTTACCCATTCCGAAAACCAGCTTGTTTCGGCCCTCCGCCAGCCCGCAGCGGGTGCAGTGCTGCATATCCAAAGCCAATTGCTCCAATGACATGGCAAAAACCTCCTGCTTTGTTTCAATGATTATCATAGACCACATCTGCCGGCTTGGCAACCCCTGGCAGCGGTTCAGTCTTTTATTTCCAGGTATGTATAATTTCTCTTCCCGCTGCCAAACTATAGGTGAAACAGGTGGCTGTGCTACAAATGCGCAGTCAAAAGAGGAGGAGGAAACGTAATGCTGGATTTAAGCAAATCCAACACAAGTTGGGAAAATTGGAAGAAGTATCTGGCCAGGCCATGGAATTTGCCGAGGAACTGGGAATCCCCCGGGACAAGATCCAACAATATGCCATGAACGCCGGTTCCATTCTGGCTGACAACGTGCAGCCCGCCAACCCGGAGCAAAAGGTTCTCAAGGAACTGTGGGATGTGGCCGACAGGGAAGAGCAGGAAGTCATTGCCCGGCTCATGACCAAACTGGCCAGCCGTGCCCGTTAGTTTTTCCGATGAAAAGACCACGTCATCACAACGTGGTCTTTTGTTCTTTCCTTACGGCTATCGCATTGTCTACCGTCTGTTTAGTTACCCCCCCGGGTAAACCGGTTGTTAAACCACCGGCGAAAGGGTCCTTCGGTGGATAATTCCAGATAGTTCTGCTCATTCCCTTCCGGGACGGGCAGGAGACCCAGCATCTCTTTGTCCTGGTAATCGACGCCTTCCCGGAACACTCGTTTCTCTTTCATGGAAAAGTAGGTAAGTTGAAGCTGATTGTAGACGCCCAGGGCAAATTCCAGGCCCTGGCGGCTGCTGACCGCCATGCCGTTGACTTCCATAATAATGTCGCCGGAGCGAATACCGGCCTGCCAGGCAGGGTAGCCCGGCACCACATCCAGCACCTTAACCCCCTGGCTGGTGGGCTGGTAAATGGATTTACCCGTTTCCAGTTTCTTGCCCAAGTAGATGACCAGTTCATGACCCAGGGGAGAAAACAGGGCCGCCACGATTCCCATCAGGGGTCGTTGATCGGCCAAAACGGCCAGACCCAGCAGGAGAACGCTGTATATACCCAGGATGACGGCGGAAATTCTCCCCTTTTGCTGCGGCGTGCGGGCTGCCGCCAGATCGCCATACCCCAAACCGGCCACCACCGGCATGAGGCCGTAAATAATATTGTCCACGTTGGCCCCCAGGTCTCCCCGGATGAGGGGCCACCAGTCCGGCATGCTGACTCCCCCGGTGGGTACACTGGAATGGCCTACCACCACCATGACCGCCAGGGGAATGGGCCAGAATTTCTGCAAGGCAAAGCCCCCCACCACCTTGCCTTCCGCATTTTTGATAAAGGTGGGCACCGCCCCCATATGACCGCTGATGAGAATTAAAACGGCCTCTGCAAAGTGCAAAATGGCCACCAGCCCTAAAACCTGGGGCACGCTGATGTCGGGCCAGCCAAAGACCATTGAACTGAAGGCCAAAATCCCCCCGGCATAGGCAAAGCATAAAAACCTGGCATCAATAAGCATTAACAAAATGGCCAGGGGCCAGAGGTAAATTAATCCTGAACCGGACAGTGTCAGCCCCACAAACACCATCAAGTAGCTGGCCACAACGCCCCCCAGCAGCCCGAAACCGGTGGCCAGCAGAACATCCCGCCACACCCCCCGGGGCTTCAGGCCAAAGAATCTTTCCCGTACCTTACCGATGCGGTGGTACTGCAAAGCCACGATGCCCACCACCAGGAGGAACAGTTGGAGGATCTGGGACTCCGTAAAAACTGCCGCCATGGTTTTTAGAATTTCCGGTGTTATCTCCGCAAAAGGAAACATCAACAGAACCACCTGCCATTTGAGAGGTAAGATGTGAGAAGTTAGAAGTGGGAACAAGGTCTGCTTCCCACCTCATTCATTATTTTTGAATCTTTTCCCGTACCAGCTTAATAGCGGTTTCTAATTGTTTATCTGTCTTTTCGTCCCGTTCTTGATTCACCACCACGTCCGGGGTAATGCCTTTTTTATGAATATCCTGCTTTTCCGGTGTCAAATACCTGGCGGTGGTCAGCTTAAGCCCGGCGCCATTGTCCAGGGGAAATACCGTTTGCACCACGCCTTTGCCGAAGGTCTTGGTGCCCACCAGGGTGCCAACTCCGGCATCCTTAACAGCACCGGCCAAGATCTCAGAAGCACTGGCGCTGCCCTTGTTTACTAGGACCACCAGGGGCAAATCCAGTTGATCGGGCTCGGCGTTGAAGGTGTGGTCCCGGCCGATGCGATAATCAATATGCACAATGGGGCCTTTGGCTAAGAACTGGTCTGCGATCTTAATGGCTGAATTCAGTTCGCCACCCGGGTTATCCCTGATGTCCAATACCAGCCCTTCCATCCCCTCTTTACGGAGTTCCTGCAGAGATTCTACTAGTTCTTCCCCGGTGTTCTCGGTAAATTGGCTGATGGCAATATAGCCACATTGTTTTCGTTGGGAAGCATGCGGCCCTCCACGGTGGGAACGCTGATTTCCTCCCGTGTCAGCTTAATTTTCAGGGGTTCTTTGACACCCTCCCGGATAATGGTTAGTTCAATTTTGGAGCCGACGGGACCCCGCATGAGGTTAACGGCGGTTTCCGTGTCCATGTCCTTGGTCGGTCGGTCGCCAATTTGCATAATAATGTCCCCGGCTTTGATGCCTTTCTCGGCCGCCGGTGTATGGGGAAAGGGTTTTACCACCGTCAGATAATGTTCCTTGACCCCCACCAGAACACCAATGCCGCCAAAGGAACCGCGAATCTGTTCCTGCAGGGAAGAGTAGGTCTTGGCGTCCAGGTAAACCGAATAGGGATCGTCCAGGGACTCCACCACGCCTTTGATGGCTCCTTCCACCAGCTTTTCCGGCGCCACTTCAAACAAATACTGGCCCTTCACCAGGGTTACCACTTTGACCAAGTTGCCCAGCCCTTTGTAATTGCCTGCCACTGTGCCGCCCAGGATCAGCAAAATGACAAAAACCATGGAGACCAGTACAATGGCCAGCCTTCCCCAAAAGGCCAACGAGTCTCTTCTCACACTAACACCTGCCCGTTTTCTTTATCTCTTACACATGTATTATACTACAACAGAACATCATAAATTACAAAGACTTTTCCAGTTTCTGGCGGCAAAAAGCCGGGGGTTGACCCGGCTTTTTTACAGGTAATTATGGGGGCTGACCGCCGTGCCGTTTTTCCGCACCTCAAAATGCAGGTGGGGCCCGGTGGACATGCCGGTGCTGCCGACCCTGGCGATGGTGTCACCCTTGGTTACGGCCTGCCCATCGCCCACCAACTGGGCGGACAGGTGCCCGTACAGGCTGACCACCCCGCCGCCGTGGTCGATCATAACCACCCTGCCGTAACCGGTCATGGTGCCGGAATAGATCACCGTGCCGGCGGCCGGGGCAATGACAGCGGCCCCGGTGGGCGCAGGAATGTCAATGCCCGCGTGAAACCGCTGTTTCTTCAAAATGGGGTGAATGCGGTAGCCGAAGGGGGAAGAAATACGGGAATAGCCCGGCACCGGCCAGCTGAATACCCCCCGGTATAATTGCCGCCCTTTTTGGCGTTCTCCAGGGCAATCTGCCTCAGGATGGCTTCCTCCTGGGCCTCCAGGCGGTCGATTTCTGCCTCGGTCTTCTTAAGGTCCTGTTTGGCCTCTTTTAACAGTTCTTCTTTTTCACTCTGGGCCTGGGCCAGGGTTTCTTTCACGTATTCCTGCTCGTTTTTCATGCTAGCAATTTGCCGGGTTCTGGTCTCCAGGGCACTTTTGTATTCCTCGATTTGCTGCTTTTCGCTGGTGATGCGGTCCACAATGGCCTTGTCGCTTTGCACCATCCGCTGCAAAAACTCCAGGCGGTTGGTAAAATCCGAAAAACTGCCGGCATTGAGCAGGACCTCCAGGTAGCCCACAGGACCACTCTGGTACATGCCCTTGACTCTTTTCTTCAACTGGTCGTTGCTCTCTGCCAGACGTTCTTCTGCCTGGGCCAGGTCCTTTTTCGTTTCCTCCAGCCGGTTCACCGCAACGTTGAGAGAACCCTGGAGTTGTTTAATCTGCTCCGTCTTCTGGTTGATGGAATGGTTAATGGTAGCCAGTTGTTGGGTATAGTCCTTGACCACTTTTTTGGTCTGCTGTTCCTGGGCCTTTTTCTGGTTTAACTGGTTTCTTACTTGATCCAACTGCTGGTTCAGGGGAGGAGACGCCAACACCGGCGTTCCTGCCAGCATAACCAGTCCCAGACTCAGGGCAAGAAACTTTTGGGTCCATTTGCGCTGCACGGATATCCCTCCATACTCGGTCGTCTGTCGTCGGGCAGCGGTCGTCGGACTCCGCCAAACGACAAACGTAAGTAATGTTACTCAGCGGTTGTTACACTCTTAAAAATTTTCTCAGGGAAAACCAACTGCCCAGGGCGCCGATGAGAACGCCCAGCCCCATCATGCTGCCAAGAATGTACAGAATGATCCTGGGCTCGTTCACCAGTTGAATAAAAGGCAGGGAAATTTTCAGTTTGTTAATGAGTGAAAGATATCCCAGGTCCACCACCAGGATGGCCAGCAACCCACCGGTGAGGCCCAGCACAATGCCCTCCAGGATGAAGGGGAAGCGGACAAACCAGTTGGTGGCCCCCAGTATTTTCATAATGCCGATTTCCCGCCGGCGGGCAAAGACCGACATGCGAATGGTGGTGGCAATTAAAAAGCCGGCGGACAGCGTCAGCAGGGTCAGGGTGGCCAGGCTGGCATAACGGACCCAGCGGGTCACACTGAGCAGCTTTTCCACCACGCCCTGTCCGTAGCGGACCTGTTCCACGCCCGCCAGTCCTTCAATTTTTTTGGCGGTGGCCGGTACGGCGGAAGCCTGCTTGGTCTTTACCCGGAAGGCGTCGGGCAGGGGATTGCTTTCCTCCAGCGACTCCAGAATATCCGCCCGGTCGCCGAAGCCCTCTTTCATTTCCTGCAGGGCCTGCTCCCTGGAGACGAACTCCACGGTGTCGACCTCGGGATTGCTTTTGATCTGCTCTTCAATCTTGTCCCGATCGACTCTGCCCACATTTTCTTCTAAAAAGGCGGTGATTTCAACGCTGCTTTCCACCGATTTGGCCAGCTTTTCGGCATTCACCACCAGCAGCAAAGAAGCGCCCAGAATAATCAGGGATACGGTGACGATGCCCACGGAGGAAATGGAAAGCCAGCTGTTTCTGACCAGGGAGGTAAATGCTTCCCGGAAGAAATATTTAATGGTATTAAAGTTCACAGCGGTACACCCCGCTCTCTTCATCCCGCACAACACAGCCGTTGGACAGGGCAATCACCCGCTTCTTCATGGTGTTCACAATTTCCGAATCGTGGGTGGCCATCAGGATGGTGGTGCCCCGGCGGTTAATGTCCTGGAAAAGCTTCATGATTTCCCATGAGGTATCGGGGTCCAGGTTGCCGGTGGGCTCGTCGGCGATGATCAGCAGGGGGTTGTTGACAATGGCCCTGGCAATGCAGACCCTTTGCTGCTCCCCGCCGGACATCTGGCTGGGCAACAGGTTTCCTTTATCCTTGAGTCCCACCTGCTCCAGAACCTCCGGCACAATGCGTTTAATCTCTTTACCGGAGGTGCCGGTGATTTCCAGGGCAAAGGCTACGTTCTCCGCCGCGGTCTTCTGGGACAGCAGGCGAAAATCCTGAAAAACCATGCCGATTTTCCGCCGCATGTGGGGAACTTCCCGTGCTTTCATACGGACAGTATTCTTGCCGTTGAACATCACCTGCCCCCGGGTGGGCAGCTCTTCACGGAAGATCAGTTTAATCAAAGTAGACTTCCCTGCTCCGCTGGGGCCTACCAGAAAGACAAATTCACCCTTTTTTATATGCAGAGTCAAGTCAGAAACAGCCTTTACGCCGTTGTCGTACACCTTGGAGACATTGTAGAACTGTATCATCTTAACACCTTTCCCAGTTATGATCTTAGGAACCACCTATCGGATTTCGACGCCCAAAGTGTAAATTCCTTTAAAAATAGTCTAAAATTCATTCCTTTTTGTCCAATTTTTGACAAAAAATACAAAAAGAGTGCCCTTGCAAGCACTCCTTTTATAAACTTCTAACCAATGTACCAGGTACATCTTACTTCTTCTTGGCGATAACTTTCCTGGCTGCCTCGGCGATGTTGGCGGCGGTGAGGCCGAAGTGTTGGAGGAGTTCGGCGGGTTTGCCGGATTCGCCGAAGGTGTCGCGGACGCCGATGCGCTGCAGGGGGACCGGCTGGTGCTCGGACAGGGTTTCGGCTACGGCGCTGCCCAGGCCGCCGATGATGGAGTGTTCTTCGGCGGTGACCACGGCGCCGCATTTTCTGGCGGCTTCCACAATGGCAAAAACGTCCAGGGGCTTGATGGTGTGGACATCCAGGACCATGGCGCTGATACCTTCGGCGGCCAGGGTTTCAGCGGCTTCCAGGGCGGCGGGAACCATGATACCGGTGGCAATCAGGGCCACATTGGTGCCCTCCCGCAGGGTAACGGCTTCACCGGGGGTAAACTTAAAATCTTCCCCGTGCAGGACCGGCACGCCGGAGCGTCCTAAACGGATGTAAACGGGTCCTTTGATTTCCGCTGCGGCCCGGATGGCGGCTGCGGTCTCCACTGCATCGGCGGGGACAAACACGGTCATGCCGGGCAGTGCCCGCATAATGGCGATGTCTTCAATGGACTGGTGGGAACCCCCGTCTTCCCCCACGGTGACGCCAGCGTGAGTGGCGGCAATTTTCACATTCAGCCTGGGGTAGCAAATGCTGTTGCGGATTTGCTCATAGGCCCGGCCGGTGGCAAACACCGCAAAGGTGCTGGCAAAGGGGATCTTACCCACGGCTGCCAGCCCGGCGGCGGTGACCATCATGTTGCCCTCGGCAATGCCCATGTTAAAGAAGCGGTCGGGATAGGTTTTCATAAAGTCATGGGTCTTGGTGGACTTGGACAGGTCGGCGTCCAAAACCACCACGTCTTTATTATCAGCTCCCAGGCGGACCAGTTCCTGGCCGTATGCATCCCGGGTGGCAATTTTCTTTGTCATGGTAAACCTCCAGTTCTAATAGGTATTTCTTTGGGGTCAGGCCGTCAGCCGTCAGCCTTCAGCTTTTGGGGTTATTCTTTTAGCTGACGCTGATGGCCGATGGCCTGTTATAATTCAAGTCAAGAACCGTCCCCGACTTGAATTACTCACGCCAGTTCCTTCAATGCCTGTTCCACCTGCTCGGGTTTGGGGGCATTGCCGTGCCAGCCCACCTGGTTTTCCATAAAGGATACACCTTTGCCTTTGACGGTTTTAGCAATGATCATGGTGGGTTTGCCTTTGGTGGCTTTGGCCTCTTCGATGGCCTTCAGGATCTGCCCGATATCGTGGCCGTCGATTTCAATGACATGCCAGTTAAAGGCCCGCCATTTATCATTTAAGGGGGCCACATCCATGACCACGTCCACCGGGCCGTCAATTTGCAGGTTGTTGTAATCCAGGAAGGCGGTCAGGTTGTCCAACTTGAAGTGGCCGGCGGCCATGGCGGCCTCCCAGACCTGGCCTTCCTGCACTTCGCCGTCACCCAGCAGGGCATAGACTCTCTGGTCACCGCCGTCCAAACGGAGACCCAGGGCCATGCCGACGGCGGCGGATATCCCCTGTCCCAGGGAACCGGTGGACATTTCTACCCCTGGCAGCTTTTTCATATCCGGGTGCCCCTGCAAGCGGCTGCCCAGTTTACGCAGGGTCAGCAGTTCTTCCCGGGGCAGGAAGCCCTTTTCCGCCAGGGCGGCATAGAGCACCGGGGCCGCATGGCCCTTGGACAGAACAAAACGGTCCCTGCCCGGCCAATCCGGTTTCTCCGGGTTAAGTTTCATGGTATCAAAGAAGAGTACACTGACAATGTCCGCCGCAGACAGTGAACCGCCCGGGTGGCCGGAGCCGGCTTCCCCCAGCATGGTGATAATGTGGCGGCGAATGGCCCTGGCCCGCTCCTGCAAAGCATAAATTTTTTCCTGTTCCATTTCTTTTCCTCCAGTATTCTATGTATTGTTTTAATCCATTATTTTGAACCTTGTAATTGCTTGAAACCTTCGCCCAGCACTTCATGAACATCCCCTAAGATGATGAATGCCTGCGGGTCAGTTTCCCGAACAATTTCCTTTAACCTGGTCACCTCGGTACGTCCCACCACCGACAGGAGAACTTCTTTCTCCTGTCCGGTATACATGCCTCTGGCTTTCCATGCGGTGGCACCCCGGTCCAGCTGCTTTATGATCTCCTGGCTAATTTGATCGGCCTTATCGGTTATAATAATAAAGGCCTTGGCGTAACTGAAACCCTCCTGAACCAGATCAATGACCCAGGCCGTGACGAAGATCGTGATCAGAGCATAAAGAGCCAGTTCCGCCGAATCAAAGGTGATCCAGGCGGCCGCAACAACCGTAGAGTCAATTAAAAACAGCAATTGACCTATATTAATTCCCACAAAACTTCTCACAATAGCCGCAGCCAGGTCCGTCCCCCCGGTGGTTCCCTTATGCCGGAAAACGAGACCCAGTCCCAAGCCGCTGAGCACTCCCCCGTACAGCGAAGCCAACAGCAAATTGTCTGTCAGGGCAGGTATGTAGGGTTCCAGAAAATCGATAAAGAAGGATAGTGTCAAGGTACCGTAAAGGGAGCGTACCGCATAGTGCCACCCCAGGCGCAGGGTGGCTCCAATGAATAAGGGCACATTAAGCACCAGCATGGCAGCCCCCACCGGAACATGGATGACATAGTGCAGAATGGTGGCAATACCGCTTACCCCGCCGGCGGCAATTTTGTTTGGGACTAAAAAGGCATCCAATCCTACGGCCGTCAGGATCACCCCAATGGTAACCCCCAGGTAATCCTTTAACCAGCGCATTGACATATAAGCTACCTCACAAACCCTCAATGATAAGATTTGCCCGGTTTTATCATACCCTAAAATGATTTAGACTATTTTAATTCCTAATGTTGACAAGCTAGGTTACCAGTATAATTGTTCTCCCTATTGGTGCTAAATCCTTCCAAGACTCATAAAATCTTGTCGTAAATTCAAATCGGGGACGGTTCTTGACTTGAATTCGTAAAACTAATTCAAGTCAAGAACCGTCCCCGATTTGAATTGGGAGGCCAGGTTTTATTTGGGGGTGCCGGCCTTTTCTTTGAGATAGGCGGCGATAAATTCATCGATGGCGCCGTCCATCACTGCTTGGACGTTGCCCACTTCCACGCCGGTGCGGTGGTCCTTGACCAGGCTGTAGGGGTGGAACACGTAGGAGCGGATCTGGCTGCCCCAGGCGATGTCCTTTTGGTCTCCCCGCAGGCGGCCAACTCTTCTTCTTTCTTGCGCAGCTCCAGGTCGATGAGCTTGGCTTTTAATAATTTCATGGCGGCCAGGCGGTTGGTGGTTTGGGAGCGCTCGTTCTGGCAGGCCACCACGATGCCGGTGGGCAGGTGGGTGAGGCGCACCGCCGAGTCGGTTTTGTTGACGTGCTGGCCCCCGGCGCCGCCGGAGCGGTAGGTGTCAACCTTCAAGTCCTCCTGGCGGATGTTGACCTCCACTTCGTCCTCCACCACCGGCAGCACATCCACCGAGGCAAAGGAGGTGTGCCGGCGGCCGGCGGCGTCAAAGGGGGAAATGCGCACCAGCCGGTGCACGCCCTTTTCGCAGCGGAGGTAGCCGTAGGCGTTGGGGCCGGACACCTGGATGGTGGCGCTTTTAATGCCCGCCTCATCCCCCGGCAGCAGGTCCAATACCTCTACTTTATAATTGTGATTTTCACAGTACCGGGTATACATGCGCAGCAGCATCTGGGCCCAGTCCTGGGATTCGGTGCCACCGGCCCCCGGGTGCAAAGCCAGGATGGCGTCTCCCCGGTCGTAGGGACCGGACAGCAGTACTTCCAGTTCGGTATCTTCCACCCGCCTGGCCAGGGAAGCCAGCTCGGTGGTTAATTCTTCTTCAAGCAGGGGGTCCTGTTCTTCCAGGCACAGTTCCAGCATTACTTCCAGGTCCTGCAGCGAGGACTCCAGGGCAGTAAAGCTTTCCACCCTGCCCTTGAGGTTGGCCAGCCTCTGGTTGACCTTTTGGCTGTGCTCCACGTTGTCCCAGAAACCTTCCCGCATCATTTCCTGCTCCAGTTTGGCTATTTCTTCCTGCTGCCTCGCAATGTCAAAGAGAAACCCTCAAATCATTGATACGCTTCCCCAGCTGTTCCAGGTCGCGCCTTACTTCAGCATCCAGCAAGGTATTTCATCCTCTCTCCGAAAATGGTGCCTGGTACTTAAGTTATTAAGTTATTAGGTTTATTTGCCGCAGCATTTCTTGTATTTCTTGCCGCTGCCGCAGGGGCAGGGATCGTTGCGCCCCACCTGCTGCTCTTTGCGCACCGGCTGGCGGGGACCCTCGTCGCCGGATCGGTTTTCCACCACCACCCGCTGTTCCCGGGGCTGGGCGGGCACCAGGTTGACCCGGAAGATGTAGCGCACCACATCGTCCTGGATGTTGGCAATCATGTTGTTGAACATTTCATAGGCTTCAAACTTATATTCAATGACCGGGTCCTTCTGACCGTAAGCCCGCAGGCCGATGCCTTCACGCAGCTGGTCCATGGCGTCCAGGTGTCCATCCACTTTTCGTCCACCAGCCGCAGCAGCACCACCCGCTCGATTTCGCGCAGGGTTTCGGCGCCCAGTTCCTCTTCCCGGGCCTTGTAGAGGGCCATGGCCTTGTCCAGGAGTTCCTCCCGCAGGCATCGCGCCCCAGTTCCTCCAGGTCTTCCACCTTCAGGTCATGGCTGGGCAGGTAGAGCTGGGAGGCGTATTCCAGCAGGCCCGCCAGGTCCCACTCCTCCTGGTGCACGCCCTCGGGGCAATAGGCGTCCACCGAACGGGTCACCACGGTGGCAATGGTTTCCTGGATATTCTCGGCCATGTTTTCGCCGGTCAGCACCTTGCGGCGCTGGTTGTAAATGAGCTCCCGCTGCTGGTTCATGACATCGTCATAGTTTAACACGTGCTTGCGGATGTCAAAGTTGCGGTTTTCCACCCGTTTCTGGGCGGTCTCAATGGACTTGGTAATGAGGCCGTGCTCGATGGGCATATCCTCTTCCATGCCCAGTTTATTCATTAAACCGGCGATGTTGTCGGAACCAAAGAGACGCATCAAGTCGTCTTCCAGGGAGATGTAAAACTGGCTGGAGCCCGGGTCGCCCTGGCGGCCCGCCCGGCCCCGCAGCTGGTTGTCGATGCGGCGGCTCTCGTGCCGTTCGGTGCCGATGATATGCAGGCCGCCCAGTTCAAGCACCCGCCGGCGTTCCTCTTCGCACTGTTTTCTGTACTTCTCCACCAGGGCGTGGTACTCGGCATCGGCGGTCTCTTCGCTCCGGTCCTTCTTGCGCAGCTCCGCCATGGCCAGAATTTCCGGGTTGCCGCCCAGCAGGATGTCGGTACCGCGGCCCGCCATGTTGGTGGCGATGGTGACGGTGTTCAGGCGGCCGGCCTGGGCAATGATTTCCGCCTCTTTTTCATGGTACTTGGCGTTTAAGACCTGGTGGGGCACACCCTTTCTTTTCAGCATACCGCTGACCAGTTCGGAGGTTTCGATGGAAATGGTGCCCACCAGCACCGGCTGCCCGGTGGCATGGCGCCGGGCAATCTCTTCCACTGCCGCCCGGTATTTGGCCTCTTTGGTTTTGTACACCAGGTCGGCCATATCGTCACGGATCATCGGCTTGTTGGTGGGGATGACCACCACATCCAAACCGTAGATCTTGCGGAATTCCTCTTCTTCGGTAAGAGCGGTACCGGTCATGCCGGCCAGCTTCTTGTACATGCGGAAGTAGTTCTGGAAAGTGATGGTGGCCAGGGTCTGGGACTCCCGCTCGATCTTGACGCCTTCCTTGGCTTCAATGGCCTGGTGCAGGCCGTCGCTGTAGCGGCGGCCAAACATGAGACGGCCGGTGAATTCATCCACAATCACCACTTCGCCGTCCTTCACCACGTAATCCCGGTCCCGCTTCATCAGGGCGTGGGCCTTCAGGGCCTGGTTCAGGTGGTGGCTCAGCTCCATATTGGCGTCGTCGTAGAGGTTCTGGACGCCCAGCATTTTTTCCGCCTTGGCCACGCCCTCTTCGGTGAGCAGGGCGGTATGGGCCTTTTCGTCAACGGTAAAGTCGGTATCTTTCACCAGCTTGGGCACGATTTTGGCCATGGTGTAGTAAAGGTCGGTGGGCTTGTCGGCCATCCCGGAGATGATCAGCGGGGTGCGAGCCTCGTCAATTAAAATGCTGTCCACCTCATCCACGATGGCGTAGTTCAGTTCCCGCTGCACCAGCTGCTCCGGGTGGATGGCCATGTTGTCCCGCAGGTAATCGAAGCCAAATTCGTTGTTGGTCCCGTAGGTGATGTCGGAGCCGTAGGCCCGGCGACGCTGTTCCCAATCCAGGCCGTGCACAATCAGCCCCACGGACAAGCCCAGGAAGCTGTAGAGCTGCCCCATCCACTCGCTGTCACGGGTGGCCAGGTAGTCGTTCACGGTCACCACATGGACGCCGCGGCCGGTGAGGGCATTGAGGTACACCGGCAGGGTGGCCACCAGGGTCTTCCCTTCACCGGTTTTCATCTCGGCAATGCGGCCCTGGTGCAGCACCATGCCGCCGATCAGCTGTACATCAAAATGGCGCATGTTTAACACACGTTTGGAAGCCTCCCGGACTACGGCAAAGGCCTCGGGCAAAATATCGTCCAGGGTCTGGCCGTTCTCCAGCAGCTGTTTGAACTCTGCGGTTTTGCCCCGCAGTTCTGCGTCGGTCAGTTTGGCTATCTGGGGTTCCAGCCCGTTAATATCCTCGACCACCCGCTGCAGTCGTTTAATTTCACGGGCGTTATCATCAAACAGGTTTTTGATAAACTTTAACACGGTTAACCACCTTTCAGGTTTTCCCTTTTATCAGGCCAAAGGAAAAGAACCATTGAGGTTCCTGACAAATCCTCGAAGTTATGGCAAATTTATTCTATCACCACAACCGGAACAAAGCAAGAAATGGCCATGTGGTAGAGATTTCGCCCTAAACCCTGCGATTCCTCCCGTTGTCCCGTTAAATTATACTGATAATGTTAGGTCTTTTGCCGGTCAATAATAAAGGCACGCCTGTGCGGCGTGCCCTTTTGTAAACATTTTAGAATTCCGGCTCGATTAAGCCGTAGTTGCCGTCTTTTCTCTTGTAGACCACGTTGGTCTGCTCGGTTTCCGCATTGGAAAAGACGAAGAAGTCATGGCCCAGCAGGTTCATCTGCATAATGGCTTCATCCAGGGCCATGGGTTTGATGGCAAAGCGCTTTGTTTTAATAACCTTGGGGGTCTCGTCTTCGATTTTGTCTGCGACTTCCGCCAGGTCGGCGATGCCACGGTTGCTGCGGCGGTTGATCTTGCCTTTGTAGCGCTCGATCTGGCGCTCCATTTTTTCAACCACCAGATCCACCGAGGAATACATTTCACCGGTGGCCTCTTCGCCCCTTAGAAGCATGCCGTTTACCGGAAGGGTAACCTCAATCTTATGTGAATCGCCTTCAACAACCAGGGTTGCCACCGCTTCTCCCAAATTATCCAGGAACCGGTCCAACTTACCCAAACGTTTTTCCACATAATCCCTCAGGGCCGGGGTTACTTGAATGTTCTTACCGCGAACTTGCACTTTCACAAAGTACCACTCCTTTCGCAGTGTCATAGGAAATAAATACCTGCTGTTAGTATTCCCGAAAACCTGTTAAATTCCTGCATTTTTTTAACAGAATTTTAAAACCCTGGCCGGTGGCAGGGTAGAAAGTTTTCAACCTTTATAATTAACGTTTGGTAACGTTAGCAGCTTGGGGTCCACGAGCACCTTCAACGATGTCGAATTCAACTTCCTGACCTTCAGCTAATGATTTGAAACCTTCTTCTTGAATTGCGGAAAAGTGAACGAATACATCGCCACCTTCTTCTCTTTCAATGAAACCATAACCTTTTTCCGCATTAAACCATTTTACCTTGCCGAGCATTTACATTCCTCGCTTTCAAAATACTTTCAGAGAGCCCAATGAACTCACGTGGGGTTATCTTATCACTTTTACCTGTGCCCTGTCAAGTGTTACCGATCCTGGGGGATTTCCGATGCTTTGTCGAAAAAATCCTTGTTGAAAAGGTTATTCCTGTGGACAATGTGGATAAGTCTGTTAATAACCCATCAAATCAGGGGTTTTTCTGTGGGCATCAGGTGGATAGTATAGTATTATTTGTCAGAATGTGGGATGCGTTGGCATGATTTTTGTAGAAGATTTTTGTTTTCCAGTATTTGGAAGATGTATGCCGGGTATTCTGCTTTGGTGATAACGTCGTAATCTAGCAAGATTGGCGGAGATTGTACCGGGAAACCGATGATTTTCCCTGTGAAATCACCAACTTCTGAGTCCTCTGCCATTTTCTTCTGGGAGTTTATTTTGCCGCGTTGGCCAGTGTGATGACGAAGATTCCAGCCGCCCCTTGCTCTTTCAGGGTCTCTGCCATGGCAGAAACGGTGGACCCGGTGGTGAAAACATCATCTACAATTAACAGGTTTTTGCCCCTGATTTCTTCCGGTGCCTTCACTTTAAAGGATCCCCTCAGGTTTTGCTCCCGTTGGGGCCGGGTAAGGCCTGTCTGGGGCGGTGTTTCGCCCTTTATCAACACACGGTCTGACAGCGGCAGGTTTAGCCCCCTGGCCACCTGGCGGGCCAGCAGCGCCGCCTGGTTAAACCCCCGCTCCCTTAACCTTCCCCGGGACATGGGCACCGGCAGTACAAGATCACAATGCAACAGCCGGGGATGTTTCTGCAATGTTTCCAGCATGAGTCCGCCCAGCAGCGGGGCCAGGGATTTTCTTCTCTTGTATTTAAAAAGATGGATGGCCTGCCGCAAGCCGCCCTCATAGGGGCCCACCGCTCTGGCCATCTCAAAGGGCGGGGGTTGGCTTTGGCAATCTCCGCAAAGGGTGACCCGGCCTTGGGGGGGACCGGCCTGCCGCAAACCGGGCACTTTGGTTTGGCCGCCCAATCCCGCAGTTCTTGACGGCAGGCGGGGCACAGGTCTTCTTTGCCGAGGCGGCCGCACAGCTTGCAGCCGGGCCACTCGGGGAAAATCAAGTTTACCAGGGCTTCCAACAGGGGGTGCATGGGTCTTCACCTTCTCCGAACTGCGGGAGTTCCATCCTTTTGTATTTTTAATTTGATTTCCTTTAACAGCCGGCTGTAAGCAACGGACCGGTCCCGGCCCAGTTCTTTGGCCCGGGCCACCGCCTTTTCCGCCCCAAAGAAGATTTGGTCCGGGTCGGTGGTGTCGTGGGGGAAGGTGGCCACACCAACGGACACCGTTACCATGATCTGCTGCTGGGATTCCTCGGGCACCAGCCGGCGGTCCCTCACCTCTACCCGGATCTGCTCGGCCAGTTTTAAAGCGTTGGCCGTGTCCGAACCCAGCGCCAGCACCGCCAGCTCACCGCCCCCGTACCGGCCAAGGAGATCTGCGGGCCGGGTGACATCCCGCAGCACCGAAGCCACCATTTGAATCACCGCATCCCCTGCCCCGTGCCCGTAACGGGAGTTGAAAACACCCATATTATCGATGTTCACCAGCAGCAGGGAGGCGGGCTCCCCGGCGGCGCGGCACCGGACCATTTCCTTGACCACCTGGCGGTAAAACTGCCTGTGATTAAGGAAATCGGTCAACCGGTCTGTCACGGACAGGTGCCGGATTTTTTCCACCAGCATGTCGTTGGCCAACACAATACCCGCCTGGCCGCCGATAATGCTTACCATCTGCATATGCTTCTCTTCATAGGCATAGGGGCGCATGTCCCCCAGCACCAAAACACCGGTGACCTCCCCCTGGGCCAGCAGGGGAATCACCAGCACCGAGCGGAACCGCCGGAAGGAACCGGCATCCCTTGGGGAGTCCATGTCCCGGACATCCTCAATGATAACGGGCTCCTTGCTCTCTGCAGCTTGTCCCACCAGGCCCTCGCCGGGTGCCACCATGTTGCACATCTCTTCCCGTAAAGGCCCCTGGGCGGCGCCGGGTAAAAACAGCTGGCGTTCCTGGGACCAAAAGAAGATGACAGCGGTATGGAAAGGAGCAATCCGCCGGCATTCCTGCAAAATCTGGTTAAAGAAGGTGTCCGGTTCATAACTGACCCGCAGCCGCTTGGCCACCTGGAAAAGGGCCGTCAGCTCCCGGTTGGACAGTTCCATATGTACATATTTACCGAGAATCACCTGGGCTGCCAGCACCGGCAGGAATAAGACCAGTGCCCAGCTGACGCCCATTTTAAGATAAAAGGCAGCCATCAAAGCCCCGTAAGGAGCGGTAAAGAGATAGGTGTAGCCGTCCCAGCGCAGGGCATCCCAGCCAAATAAATCCGGGTGGTCCCGGCGTCCGGGCAGCAGGTAAAAATAAACCAGCATGTGGTTAACGGCAAAATAAACCAGGGTAAACAGGACGATGGGTAAGATCTCTCCCTCCACCTGTTGGAAGACAAAGGACGCACCGGCGGCCGCCAGAATGTGCTGTGAACTGTTAAACAGGGTGGTTCGCAAGGGATTTCCCCGGTTGGCAATGCCCAGCCCGATCAGGGAGACCAACCCGGTCACCCAGGCGGTGGCCACACCGCCACAGATCAACTGGGTGGCCACAACGATGACGTAGCCCCCGGATAAGTATCCCTGGGGAAAGGGAACCGCCATCCACTCCGCCAGCACACCCAGAATGATGAGGACCGTCAGCGTCCCCCCCTGGTCCAGGTTAAGTTGGGGAAAAACCTTCCACAACCAGCCAAAGCCCAGCAGTATGATCGTCCATGTATAGAGCAAGCCAAGACTTCCCTGTCTTGAGATAAAAACCACCCCCTCCGTCTCCATTATTCGACAATAAATGGTAATTTACCTCCAGCCCTGGCAGAAAAATACACGAAAAACCTTCTCAGCCAGCAGTCCCTGGGGAAGTTTTCTTAAATCCACCACCCACACCAGGGCATTTTGGCAGTGCAACAGCCCGGTCATGAAGGCCCGGTCCTTTCGGAAAGGGTGCTCCGGCAGACTTTCCGGCTCCAAAGACACAAAGCGAAAGGATAAATTCTGCTGCAGACCCTTGAGGATATCGGCGGTATCATCCTCCGAGCCGTCATCCACCACCACCACTTCCAGGTTCACCCACTGGTATCTTCGCCAGGATTCCAACCGCCGCATCAAATACTCCACGTCCGCAGCCCTGTTGCGCAGCACCATCAGCATGCTCACCGGCGGGCCGGGCAGGTGCCTCACCAGACGAAACAGGTCCTGCACCAGATAGTAAACACCGTAACAGGCCAGGATTAAAATAGTTAAATACCCGATAGTCTCCCACATAACAACACCCCCTGTGCTTTAGAGTATGTTTACACCTGCACAGGGGGTGAGCGGAAATTTTTGTGGGATCCGACCCTAGGTCTTGAAGCGGACGAAGAAGGTGCTGCCCCGGGGACCGGTTTCTACTTTAATGGCGGCGTTGTGCCTGGCGGCAATGCTGTAGGAAACCGCCAGCCCCAGCCCGGTCCCCTGTTCCTTGGTGGTAAAGAAAGGGGTTCCCAACATATCAAGAAGCCCCATTTTAATCCCCTTTCCCTGGTCCTGTACGGACAAAACAATTTCCTGGCCGTCCATAAAGGTCTTGATTGTCAGAATGCCTCCGGGTGTCATGGCCTCCATACCGTTTCGCACCAGGTTCAGGATTAATTTGGCAATTTCCTGTTCATTCAATGAAATATATGGCACGATGCCCGGTTCAAATACAACTCTTTGGCCGTTTTTAACGGCTTCCGAATTGATAGCCGGCAGCAGTCCTTCCAGGATATCATTCAGGATCTTGCGTTTTAGATCCGTTACCTTGGTAGGGGCCAGTAAAAGCACTTCTGAAATAATGGAATTGGCCCGGTCCAGTTCCTTTAACATAACGTGCAGACGTTCCTCAAAACCGGGGCAAGCCTTTTCAATCTGAAGCATCTGCAGCAGTCCACGAACGGTTGTCATGGGATTTCGTATTTCATGAGCAATTGCTGCAGCCATTTCTCCGGTTAGCCTGATTCTTACCAACCGTTCATTATTGTTTGCGAAACCATTGTACCCTGCCGAGTCTTCCTTAACTAAAAGAAAACTAAACTCATCATTTTGGTTCACAGTCACCCCTGACACCTCCCAAGAGATTATTAGCTGCCTACACAATATTTTCAATTTGAAATAATGTCAAGTATTTTTATTTCACTATGAAACACATAATTGAATTGGCAAACACCGCAGATATAATTGATTCGAGGTGTATTGTGTGGGTATTTTCAGACAGAGGATGAAAGAGCTGAGAGAAAGCAGAGGCCTTACCCAGCAGGCTCTGGGCGATGCATTAAACATCGGCAAATCAGCCATTGCGCTCTACGAAACAGAAAAGCGGCAGCCAGACCCGGATACCCTGAAAAAACTGGCTGTTTTTTTCATTGCAGTGTTGACTATTTGTTGGGCCTTACCAATGAACACCCGGGGATCATCCCCGGTGATTCCTCCACTGTCCCCCCTGGAATGATGTCCTTTGTGTCAGATCGAAATAATCATAAGCTGATTTCATTAATCCAGAACATTAAAGCACAGGGCTATTCCAACGAGGTCATTGAAGAATGGCTGGTTTCACTGAGCAATACCCTTAGCTTACTGCATCATACATACCAAACGGGGATAGGCCCCGGGGCAGCGGATAAATTATTGGTTCAGGAATTGAAAGAAAAGTATAAGGATAGGAAGAGTGAAAAGAAGTAAAGTAGCCAACCCTGCAGTCTGAAGCTGCAGGGTTGTTTTTACATGTTATTGTAGAAAATTCTGATGGTTATTCAGTTATTGTTATGGACTGAGTTGCTTGATCGTATTGGACTTTGGCACCAAGGTCTCAGAGATAAAACGCAAGGGCACAAAAGTTCTACCTGGAGGCATAATATTCGGTGCACAATCCATTATTGACTTTCGCCCGTTTACTAAGACTTCCTTAGACCCAAGAGTCAGGACCACTACGTTATTCCCTTTTTTAATTTCAACCTTCTTATCTTTAGCTATCCAGTCAACCTTACAACCAAGAGCCTCACTAACAAACCTTACAGGTACCAATGTCCTGTTAACCTCGGTATCCAGAAATGGCTTAGCATCCAGGGAATATTTATAACCATTAAGTTGAGCTTCCACCTGACCCAGGGTTAGTTTAATGACCGCAGGCTTTCTCATGACGTCTGCCTGTGCTGTTTTTTCTAAAACAGCATATTTACTGAAATGAGACGTCGTAAATGCCATTGTATTTTTCTTTTCATTATAGGTGGCATTCATATCTTCCCATTTCTTCTCGGTGGGATTATAGTAACCTACGGTTAATTTCCCTTGCCCTGCTAATTTACGGGCACTGGCAGGAACCGGCAGTTCAGCAGTAACTGTCTCATCATCTTTAAATGTAAACTCCTTTTTACCGGCAGAAATAGTTATTTCGTAAATGTTATCAACCAGTTTAAATTGGTTTCTGTTGTCTGCTTGAGCCATAATGCTTTGCGCCTGGTTGACGGTGACAGGCTCCACTGTAAAACTAGCGTTTCCAATTTCTAAAAGTCGTTGAACTAATTGGTTGGAAAGAACAATACCTACATTATTTACCGAAAGAGCCATGGGTTTGTTAGTTTCCACAACTCTTTTCAATTGTTTTTCATTAAGCCGGACTTCTTTGCCGGAAGTTGAAATTTCTACTCTACCGGTTTCTTTCGATTCGGAAACGGCCTCATTGAATTCGAAGTCCCCAATAATGGATTCTTTAGAGGAATCAGTGGAAATCCCTCCACCACCGCCGCCTCCGCCTCCACCAATACTGCCAGTGTTATTGCTTGTCACTTGAATGGCAAGTTCATGACTGGACGTGGCAGTTCTTTCAAAGCTGGAACCTCCACCCAAGGGGTTTTTGGTATTGGTGCTGGTTACGCTGGTTTCAATTCGAATCTTATAGTTTCCTGCGCTTACATAGCTACCGTTGTTTTTCTTGCCATCCCAACTAATGGAATGGATACCTTTGTTCTCCGTATTACTGGTTATAAGATTACGAACAAGACTTCCATTTCCATCCACCACATAAATGTTAACAACTGTATTATCATTCAGGAGAACATATTCCAGATTAATGCTCTGTCCTAAGGTTAAACTAGATTGAGAAAGACTTGTCCTGGGAGTCAATAGTATTCCATTCTTTACTGTAGTATCAAACTTATATGTTTTTATATTAGCGCTTGGATCCTGTGCTTGTATATTCCACAAAGATACTCCCGTATATAAGCCGTCCCACAATCCTGATACTTCCCAATTGTTTGGATTAAGCAAATCGTAAGTTGTTGCATTGGGCGTTGATGTAAAAGTAAAGGCTGTATTGTTGGTTGATCCCGGGAAGGGGTCACCTGCATCCCCACTGTTAGATTGCAACAAACCACTGGACCAGAGATTGTAATTGCCGTCAGCCTCCACAGGCATACAAGTAGGAACTGGTACATTTACACGGTTGTAATCAACGAAACGTTCCGGATTATCTATCCACCATACCAGTAACCCTTCCCCGGGCAGGAATGAATCATAACCCTTTTTTTGCCGGTTTTCGACCAGGTAATAAGTATTGCTTCCTTGCCCGTTAGTCCATAATCGTAATGCCTCTGGGTAATCTACAGTATTTTGTAAAACTAGATCTTTGAGATCTTCATTCGGTTCGGTGTAATTCAACCAACCCAAGTAATGCTTAGACCAGGCCGACAAACCTGCAGGAGTTTCACCGTTATTATTCCATGACCCGGAAGCCATCAGTTCCCATTCACCAGCACCTGTTATTGTATAGGAAACATCATACAAATCAGGCAAACCGAGGACATGACCGTATTCATGAGCAAACACCCCAATCTTTCCTGTCTCCGGTTGCATAGTATAATTTGCGACCTTCAAACCATCACCAACCGGTTCCCCACCAGGAATGGCCGACTGGTGAGACCAGATAGATTTGTTGGCTGGCGCCCCTTCTTCCTGACCGGGTCCCGCTTGTATAATAATAACGTTATCGATAAAACCGTCGCTATCCTGGTCGTAGTCGTCCCAGTTAAAATCCGGGTTATCATAAACGGCCTTTTGAACAGATTCCCTGGCTAACTCGTAAATCTGAACGTTTGCGTCATCAATACCGTTATTATTTGTAGCTGTATCCTGCGCGTAATAGTCAATATTGTAGTCACTTTTGTATGGTCCTAAAACAATTCCGTCTATGTTAAGTTGACCATAGGACTGTTCCTTGTAATAATTATGCATACTATTTGCGCCAGGGGTATCATTAAAGAGCATATCGTTGAAATAATTTTGATCAATTCCTGGTTCAAAGGGATCATTTTCAAAGTAAACCATAATGGCAACAGATTTTTTCGTCCCGATCTGGGGCACCAGCAGCCTTCCCGATTGGTCTAATTCAGGAGCGGGACTCATTTTAGGCTTAATAGAACCATCGGGAAGCTTTGGATTAATGTTGTCGTTTGCCTTTGACGTAAAGGTCGAACCCATATTAGATCCAAAACTTTTCATTACTGGTCCTTCGGGAAGCCCTTTCTGGTTAAGTAGGTCCGGGCGCAGGGGCATGTACTGGGGACCTTTTGTTTTATACTTATCTACACTTCCTATCGTTTCTGAGGCCATACCCGGTGTTACAAAAATAAATAGTTGTAACAGCATCAATAGGGTTGTAAATAAGGACAGTTTTGTTCTAACGTTAGGAGACATCATAAATAACACCCCTAGCTATTCAGTTTAAATTTAGGACATTTTTAGGCCAAACATCTTAGTCAACTATTTAGGAAAATAAAATAATATCTTCTTTCATACTAAAAAATTTCTTACATTTAAAGTTATTTAGTCCTCAAAGCAATAGCATTAACATATAATACTTTCAAAATTTAAGAGCTATGTTTCCGTACATGTATGGCTTTATACTCACCCCCAGTGAATATTTTATTTGATTTAATCGCCAGTTGATTAGATTTTTTACTTGTGCCAAATTAAAGTATTATTATGATAAATTATGGCTAAATCCTGCTGATTAGAAAAAATATTGTAAGATATTTTTAGTGTTTTACGAATAGGCTTTAGAAGTTAAAACAAGTACTTCCTTTCCGAGAAAAGGGCCTTAAGAGGAATAGTAACTAAAGATAAAAGAAAGGGGTTGAGAGTATTTTACACTCAACCCCTTTATGTCAAGAGTCTAATTTTTAGTTTAAAGATATGTTATTTTAAGCCAGCCTCAGACCGCAAAATTTTAGCCTTGTCGGTGCGCTCCCAGGGGAGATCCAGGTCGGGGCGGCCGAAGTGGCCGTAGGCGGCTGTTTGCTTGTAAATGGGACGGCGCAGGTCAAGGGCCTTGATGATGCCGGCGGGGCGCAGGTCAAAGTGACGGTTGATGAGATCAATGATGACATCGTCACTGACCACACCGGTGCCAAAGGTCTGCACCCTTACGGATACCGGGCGGGCAACGCCGATGGCGTAGGCCACTTGAACTTCGCATCGCTTGGCCAGGCCGGCGGCCACCACGTTTTTCGCCACGTAACGGGCAGCATAGCTGGCAGAACGGTCCACCTTGGTGGGGTCTTTGCCGGAGAAGGCGCCGCCGCCGTGACGGGCGCGGCCGCCGTAGGTGTCAACGATGATTTTACGCCCGGTAAGGCCGGCATCCCCGTGGGGTCCGCCGATGACGAAACGGCCGGTGGGGTTGATAAAGAAACGGGTCTGGTTATCAATCAACTCGGCTGGCAGCACGTAGCGGGCCACCTTTTCGATCATGTCCTGGCGAATGACGGCCAGTTCTATTTCCGGGTGATGCTGGGTGGAAATAACTACGGTGTCGATGCGGGCCGGCCGGTCCCCTTCGTATTCCACGGTGACCTGGGTCTTGCCGTCGGGACGCAGGTAATCCACCAGGCCGGTCTTGCGAACTTCGGCCAGGCGGCGGGCCATCTTGTGGGCCAGGGAAATGGGCAGTGGCATCAATTCGGAGGTTTCGTCGGTGGCAAAGCCGAACATCATGCCCTGGTCACCGGCGCCGATGGCCTCAATCTGATCCTCGGTCATTTCGCCTGTTTTGGCTTCCAGTGCCTTGTCCACGCCCATAGCAATGTCCGGGGACTGCTCGTCGATGGCAGTGAGAACCGCGCAGGTGTCACCGTCAAAACCATATTTGGCCCTGGTATAACCGATTTCCAGCACGGTTTCCCGGGCGACCTTCGGGATGTCAACATAACAATTGCAAGAGATCTCCCCGCCCACCAGCACCAGGCCGGTGGTGACAAAGGTCTCGCAGGCAACCCTGGCCATAGGGTCCTTGGCCAGAATGGAATCCAGTATAGCATCGGAAATTTGATCCGCTACTTTATCCGGGTGGCCTTCAGTAACAGATTCGGAAGTAAATAGTTTTCTGCTCAATGATATTCCCTCCCTCTATTAACTTTTCCCGCTCTCATCAGAAATAAACAAACCTCCCCGGTTGGAGAGGTTATTTTATCCCAGCTTTCCCACAATGACCTCATCTGTCAGGAAGAGACTTCCCGCAGGACTTGGCACCTTCCGTGAGGTTGCCGGGTTTCATCGGGCCAGTCCCTCCACCTCTCTTGATGAGCACAGAAATGTTTAGCAAAATTGCCAGATTATATTGTAGCAAAGCAGGTACTTTGTGTCAAATTAAATCTATTTTACTTCGTAGTAAGATCGGTCCATGGGCTCCAAATCCACCAAAACGGTGTCGATGCCAAATTTTTTCACCAGTTCCCAGGGAATCACCATATCCTTGCCGGAACGCACCAGGCCGAAATAACGACGGGAACCCTGCAGCACCAGGGCCACCACCCTGCCGGTCTCCAGATCGATGTGCAAATCTTTCACCGGACCCAGTTTTGCGCCGTCCTTAAGATTAACAATATCCTTGGTTTCCAGTTGGGTTGCTTTTATCATCACTCGCACCTCCCCTAACCCATGCTATGCGCCAGGGGAGTTTTTTGTGCACCTGGCGACTAACCCCGGGAGGGGCGAAGGCGTTCCAGCAATTTACCGGCGTAAAGGGTAACCAGGCCAGCCTCTTCCATTCGGAGCAAAAAGACCGCCCCCACAAAGACCAGCAGGCCGGCGGAGATCGCTGCGCCCACCTGGGCTGCCAGCCCCAGGGTGCCGTAGGGTGCCAGCAGGCCCGCCGCAGCGGCGTTAACCCCCCAGGCGGCCGCTGCCATGGCGGCGGTGGCCAAGGTGGTTTGGAACAGGAATTTGACCGCGCCGGCATTCCACATGCCCGGTATCCGTTTATTGAGAAACCAGGTCAGCATCGCGGTGTTGACCAGTGAGGCAATGGAGTTGGCCAGGGCCAGGCCGCCATGTTTTAAGGGGCCGATGAGCAGCAGGCTGAAAATGAGGTTCACCGCCACGGTAACGGCCATCAGTATGACGGGAGTCCTGGTGTCCTGCTGGGCATAAAAGGCCCGGGTGAGAATGATGTTGGCCGCCTGGCCCACCAGGCCAATGGCATAAAACATCAGGGCAAAGGCGGTCATTTCCGTGGCCCTGGGGCCAAACTGGCCGTGTTCAAACAGCAGTTTGATAATGGGTGTGGCCAGGACCATCAGCCCGATGCCGGCGGGCAGGGAAAAGAGAATGACCATGCGGATTGCCCGCAGCACCGTATCCGCCAGTTCCTGCCGTTTGCCCTGGGCGGCCAGGGTGGTAACGGTGGGGTAAAAGGCGGTGCCGATGGCCAGCACAAAAAAGGTAATGGGCATCAAAATAAGCCGGTTGGCAAAGTTGAGGGCGGAAATGCTGCCCTCTGCCAGCCCGGAGGCCAGGATACGGTCGATAATCAGGTAGATCTGGTTGAGGGAGGTTCCGATGGCCACCGGACCCACCAGGTACAGCACCTTGCGCACGCCGGGATGGCTCCAGTCGGCGGTAAATTTAAACCGGAAGCCCACCTGCCTGAGCTTAGGCACCTGCATGAGGGCGGCCAGCACAAAGCCCAGCACCGTGCCGGCAGCCAAACCGTCAATGCCGTAGACACTGCCCAGGGTTAAGGCGGAAACAATGATGGTGATGTTGGTGACGCTGACACTTAAGGCCGGAATGCCAAAGACCTGGTTGGCGTTTAACAGCCCCTGGAATACGGTGGATAGACCGTAGAACACCAGGATGGGCAGCATAATCACAGTCAGGCGGGTGGCTAAGCCGGCCACTTCCGTGCTTAATCCCGGGGCGGTCAGTTTCACCAGCAGCGGGGCGGCAAAAATCCCTCCCACGGTAAACAGGGTGAAAATAATGATCACCATGGTAATGACGGTGTTAAACAGCCGCCAGGCCTCTTCCTTTTGGCCCCTGGCGGCATATTCACTGAAAACGGGCACCACCACGGTGGCCAGGGCGCCAATGACAATGGCAAAGACCGCGTTGGGAATATTAAAGGCAACCACATAGGCATCGGTCACGGCGGTGGCGCCAAACATATAGGCAATGACCTGCTCCCGCACAAAACCCAGGATGCGGGACAGCAGGTTTATCACTGCGATCACCAGGGTGGCCCGGGCAATCATTTTTCCGGTGGACAAAGTATAAAACCTCCTGTTTCGGACGCCGGCTTTTAGTTTATCTATCATTGGTAGATTATCTGTATTTTTAGAGCTTATCTAACCTGAGACAACAAAAGTAATATATTCTACTTAATCTCCCTATATCCTGCACTTTATAACACAGGAATCAAAAAGAAAGGCTCCCCTGGCCGGAAACCTTTCTCATACATTAACATTTAGAAACAAAGATTGATTGCTTCAACAACATGAATCCCTGTTTATCCGACGTCCGACGACTGACGACCGACCTCTATTTATTATTGGCCCTGTATTCAAGCAGCCGCGCCATCACCGTAGCCGCTTCGGCCCGGGTGGTTAATGCTTTGGGCGCAAACAAATTCTCCCCTCTGCCTCTCATCAGCCCCTCTTGAACAATGATGGAAACAGAGGTCCTGGCCCAGGGGGCGATGGTGTTTTCGTCTGCAAAGAGACCCGGCCGGGGCGCGCTGTCAGGGATCACCCTATGGCTGTTAAACCGGATGGCCCGCACCAGCATGGCCGCCATTTGCTCCCGGGTGATGGGATCGTTGGGACCAAAGGCGCCGTTGCTGTAGCCGACCACCAGGCCCATTTTCACCCCGGTGCCCACCGCCCCGGCACACCAGTAGTCCTGGGGCATGTCGCTGAACTTGACTCCCTTGGGGTCCTCCGGCAGTCCCAGGGTTCTCACCAGCATGGCGGTAAACTGACCCCTGGTGACAATTTCATTGGGACCAAAGGCTTCGGGTGTGATTCCCCTCACCACATGCCGGGCGGCCATGATTTCGATGTGGGGCTTTGCCCAGTGCCCCGTTATATCACTGAAGGTACGGCTGGCTTCCAGGACCCCGAATTTACCAAACCAGTTGACGGTAAAGCCGGACTTACCGGTATCCGGGTTGTAATCATTATTGATAAACTCCCACTGGCGGGTCATCTCGCTAAACCGGTAGGCGCCGATCTTTTGAACGTTCAGGCCTGCGGTGGAGCCGATGGGAGATGTAATGGTTACCTTGACCGGGTTTTTCGATTGACTGACCACCAATTGGCTGCCATCGGGCCAAACGATGGCTGGACGCACCTCCACCAGTTTGCCTACGGGACGCAGGTGCATCAAGGAATCCGTGCCGGGGAGTGATTGTTCCCCTACGGACTGCCAGGTCACCCGTATCTGCAGTTGGGCTCCCTGCTCGGACTGACCGATCCGGCCAAACTCTGCTGCGGGAACCTCCACGCTCAGGCCGGGAAGTTTTAGTTCCACCGGCCGGCCGTAGTGATAGAGTTCCGCCGCCAGGGCCGTTCCAAAGGCCAGGGTGACGGGCTTGTCCTCACCGGTTTCATTCCCCCCGCCGGCGGCAAGAACAACTTTACCGGTGTTCTTGGAACTTTCAATGGCCTGTCTGACTTCCCGTTCGGAAATAGGAAGGGGGACGTAAGGGGAATGGTTGGGCAGTCCTTGAATGTCTACCCGCCAAACCCTGGCGGTCACCGGATTGACCGTCATCTTGACCTCTGCCTCAATGGGCAGCTCCGACCATTTTATCGCATTGCCGCCCACAAAGATGCCGGCTCCTTCGGCCAGGGTCCAGCGGGTGCCGTCAAAGATAATCAACTGGTTGGTTCCTTCTTTGGACTGCACCTGGCTGTTTACGGTGGTATACAGGGCGTCGATATGGCTGACCTGGCCGTCCGTACCAAAGACCAGATACCCTTCCGCACCCGCCGGAATGTCTTTCAGACCGGCGTTCTTTAACGGGGCGTCGCCCCCAACCACTCGAACGTTAACATTTGAACTCACCTTTAAGCTCTCACCGCTGGTGAAGGTAAGGGTATTATCCTTAATCTCTTTAATAGTTCCATGGTAAGGCAAGGTGCCATAGACCAGGGCGAAGGGCTGCGGACCCTTGACCACCTTTTGCCCGGTGACTTCTATTGTGTAGGTTTCTCCCTTTTGGTATCACTGACGATAATTTCTTCGGTGTTGTTCAGCCGGTCCCCGTCGATATAACCGTTGCCCCAATAGACTTCCTTACCGCCCGGACCTGTAATTTTCAGGTCCAGGTCATTCACCAGGTCCTTGCCAATGCCCGGCGTCCTGGGGTAGTCCGAGTAGGCCAGCACCGCCTTAAAGGGTTTACCGTTGCCGGTAAAGGTGTAGGTTGCCTTTTCCCCGGTCTTGAGCCCCTTCTCGTCCAAACTCCTGGCATCTCCCTTTTCCAGGGCAATCAGGGACTTCTCCACATCCACCCGGCCAAAGCCCTGGTCGCTGGCGGGAACTCCCGGCAGCCAGCGGGTGCCGAAAATAAGCAGAGCTTTCAGTTGGGCGGCGCTGGGGGAGTGACCCTTTTGCTGCAGGTACTGGCGCAGCAACGCCAGGGAACCGGCGGTAAGGGCGGTGGACATGCTGGTGCCGGTCATATAGCCATAATACTGGTTGTACATGCCTATATAATTATCTTCCGCCGGGTTTGGCCGGGTCTTGCGGGTGGACAGAATCCAGGTTCCGGGCGCCAGCACCTCCGGCTTGATGCGCCCGTCAAAGGTGCCCCGGCTGCTGAACCATGCCACCTGGTCCGGGTTGTCCGAACCGGTGTCCACGCCCCGGGTCCCCTCGGTGGAACCTACGGTGATGGCGTTTTTGGCAGCCCCCGGGGAGCTGACAAAGGGTTTGGCGGTTTTATAGCCGTTGCCCGCCGATTTCAGCACCACCATGTCCGGGTGTTCCCAAACAAACTTGTCCAGGTTGTAGGTGTCCCAGTCATAAATACCGTCACTGAAACTGGCCCCCCAGCTGTTGACATGGATTCTCGGTTTGCCGGGGGCATTGTAGGCGTCCTGCAATAACTCATAAACCGAGGGGATATGTAACGTTTTATCCTTGGCATTGTAGGTAGCCTGAAAGTACAGCCCTGCCTCCGGCGCTATGCCCTGGATGGCTCCCTGGGACCTGCTGCCGGTGCCAACAATACTGCCGGAAATATGGGTTCCATGACCGTTGGGGTCGCTCCAGCCGTCGCCGCTGAAGTCCTTCACTCCCACCAGGCGGTCCTTGATGTCCGGATGCACGGTCTCCAATGCACCGCCGTCCAGTCCCGAGTCTGCCACGGCGATCACCTGGCCTTTACCGGTAAGGCCGCTGCCGTTTGTGCCCTGGGCCAGGGCCCAAAGGCCCGGTATTCCCATGATTCCTGCAGCCAGGTTATTTTCGAACCGGTAGGAGTATTCCAGTGCATCGGCCCAGACGGGCCAGGGCAGCATCAGAACAACCATCAAAAAGATAAGACCATATAAAAAGGGTTTGTATCTGTCTCTTTTTAAGCAACCCAAAATATCACCTCATAAATAAGTACGACCCGTACAAAGAAAAAAGGCACCATCGAAAAAGTTTCGACAGCACCTCAGTTAATTCCTTCATTTATCATCAAACAACTTAAAACACAGACAGCAAGATATTTGTTTGCTGCATAATTAAAAACTTAATTTAATTTTAACACATCCTTCACCTGTTGTTGAATCTGACTCTTTTGCTCCGGACTGTTGGCCTCCACGTAAACCCGGAACAGCGGTTCCGTGCCCGAGGGGCGGATCAACACCCAGGCGCCGTCCGCCAGCACCAGCTTGGTGCCGTCCAGGGTAATTTTATCGATGACCTTCTGCCCCGCCAGTTCCCCCGGCGCAAATTCCTTCAATTGTTCCAATATCTCGGCCTTTTGTTCCGGAGAAGTATGAATATCCAATCTTTCGCTGTGCAGTTGGCCAAAGGCTGCATAAACCTCCTGCATAAGTTCCGTCAGGCTCTTGCCATGGTGCGCCACCATTTCAGCAGCCAGCAGTCCCGCTAAAATGCCGTCCTTTTCCGGAATGTGCCCCTTGATGGACAAGCCTCCGCTTTCTTCCCCGCCCAGGATGCAGTCTTTTTCCAGCATGTTCTGGCCGATGTATTTAAAGCCCACCGGAGATTCGTACACCGGCTGATCATATTTCGCGGCAATTCGGTCCAGCAGGTGGGTGGTGGCCACCGTCCGGGCCACCGGTCCCCGCCACCCCTTTACGGTCAGCAGGTGGTAATACAGCAGGGGCAGGAACTGGTTGGGGGTAATGTACTCGCCGTTGGCGTCAATGATGCCAAAGCGGTCCGCATCCCCGTCCAGTGCCAGGCCCAAATGGGCCCCGCCGGCCTTGACCCGGTTTTTCAGCTCCTCCAGGGACTTGCCGGTGGGTTCCGGCAAGGTGCCACCAAAAAGCGGGTCCCGTTGATTATGAAAAACTTCCAATTGGACCCCGGCTTCTCCCAAAATGTGTTCCAGATAACCGATGCCGGCCCCGTACATGGGATCGATAACCGCCTTCAGCCCCGCCCTGCCAATGGTCTGCAGGTCGATGATGGAGGAAATGTGCTTGACATATTCATCAAAGGGATTGTGTTCGGTGCAGGTACAGGCCCGGGGCTTTTCCTCTTCCAGCAGTCTCCCGTAACGCCCCTCCGGCGGCCCCAATCGATAATGGTCGCAGGGTTCCCCGGCCTGCAGCCTGGCGATATTTTCTTCAATCTTTTTGGTGATATGGGGCAGGGCCGGTCCTGCATACTCCGGTATGAATTTGAAGCCGTTATAGGGTGGCGGGTTGTGGCTGGCCGTCAGCATAACTGCTCCGGCAGCCCCGTGAATCTTAATGGAATAGGCCGTCACCGGGGTGGGGGTGGCACCGCAGCACAAAAACACCGGAATGTCCTGCTGGATAAACTCTTCTGCCACCGCCTCGGCAAAATCTTCGGCCAAAAAACGATTGTCCCGGCCCACCACCAGGCCCCGTTCCCCAATGCCCTGCCCGTTTACATAGGCCGCCACCGCCCTGGCCACCAGCCTGACATTGTCAAAGGTAAAGTCTTTGGCGATGATGCCACGCCATCCATCGGTTCCAAAGGATATCTGATGAGTCAAAGGCAATCTCCTCCCGTCAATAAATGGAATTTGATACAAAGACTATTTTATGATATCTACACCTTAATTATGCATATTATTCCAATGCTGGCAAGGTTTATAATGTCATTTTACCGGGAATAATGTGATTAATTAACAAACATCGTATTTAAAGGAGATTGATGATATGGCCAAGGCTGTGGATATAAAAGCCCTGGACACCCGCCGCAAAGCGCTGGACCGATATTTAATCGTGAGTAAAGATAAGAAAGCGGTGAAAGGTTCAGGAAGTAAGTAAACCCGGGGGTTGTTGTTTATATAATTCAAGTTGGGGACGGTTCTTGATTTGAATTGCAAGGGTGAATTCAAGTCAAGAACCGTCCCCGACTTGAATTCGACTTGAATTTTAGTAATAGGCCACCGTTTCCTGCAATCCCTGGGCTAAACTATACTTGGGCTGCCAGTTCAGTTGTGTTACCGCCCTTTTATTATCCAAATAGCTATGCACGATATCCCCGGCCCTGGGTAGACCATACTCAGGCTGCAGGGAGAACCTACCTCCTGCCGGATCAAAGTGTATAACTCATTCACGGTGGAAGCCTGGCCGGTGCTGATGTTCAGGATCTGGTTGTCCCCATGCTCAAGGGCCAACAGGTTGGCTGTGGCTGCATCCTTGACGTAAACAAAATCGCGGGTCTGCTCGCCGTCGCCGAAGATAACCGCCCTATGGTTATTAAGCAGCTTGTCGATAAAAATGGCCACCACGCCGCCTTCGCCCAGGGCGTCCTGGCGGGGGCCGTAAATGTTGGCGTAGCGCAGGGCGGTCCAGCGCAGGCCGTAGAGTTCCTGATAGGCCTCCAGATATCGTTCTACGGTATGCTTGGAGATTCCGTAACCGGACAGAGGCCTCAGAGGGTGCTCCTCATCCACCGGCAGGTATTTAGGATTGCCGTACACGGCTGCGGAAGAGGCGAAAACCATCTTTTCCACGCCGTATTTCCGGCACGCCTCCAACAGGTTCAAGGTGCCAATAATGTTTACTTTGGCATCAAATACCGGGTCCCGCAGGGAAACCGGCACGGCCACCTGGGCAGCCTGGTGGATTAAGGCCCGGGGCCTGATCTCCTGAAAAATATCCTCTATGCCCGGGTCTATAATATCCGCTTTATAAAGGGGTACTCCCGGGGGTAGATTTTCTTCTTTGCCGGTAGATAAATTATCCACCACAACAACTTCGTGATTCGCTTCCAGCAAAGCCTCCACAACATGGGAGCCGATAAAACCGGCCCCTCCGGTAACTAAGACTCTCACTATTCTTCTTCAGTCCTTTACCTGTTTTCGAATCTCGAACTTCGAACAGAACCTCGAAATTATTCTTCTACGATCTCTTTTAAATATTTCCTGAATTCCTCCGCTAAATCCGGCCTTTCCAAAGCAAACTCAACCGTGGCCTTCAAATAACCCAGCTTATCTCCCACATCATAACGTTTGCCCTCAAACAAACAGCCGTAAATGGCTTCGGCGTGAACCAGCTTTTTCAGGCGTCGGTCAATTGAATCTCACCGCCGGCTCCCGGCCTGGTGGTGGCAAGGATGTTAAAAATCCGGGGACTTAAAATGTACCTTCCCATAACCGCCAGCCTAGAAGGGGCCTGATCAATTTCAGGCTTCTCCACCAGGTCGTAAATCCGGCAGACACCTTCACATTCGGTGGTGGCCTCTACAATACCATACCTGTTTACATGTTCCTGGGGCACCTCCTGCACTCCCAGGACGGTATAGCGGACCTCTTCGTACAGGTTGATCATCTGTTTCAGACAGGGTACCTTGCTGCGAATCACATCATCTCCCAGCAAAACCGCAAAGGCTCATCACCAATGAACTTGCGGGCGCAATAGACGGCGTGGCCCAGCCCCAGGGGTTCCTTCTGGCGAATGTAGTGGATATCCACCATTTCGCTGATGTCTCGCACCAAACCGAGCAATTCATGTTTTTGCTTACTGCCCAGCTGTACTTCCAATTCCAAGGACTTGTCAAAATGATCCTCAATGGCCCGCTTGTTGCGGCCCGTTACGATAAGGATATCTTCGATGCCCGAATCTACCGCTTCTTCGATTATGTACTGAATCGTTGGAGTATCTACAATGGGCAGCATTTCCTTGGGCTGCGCCTTGGTAGCCGGCAAAAACCGAACACCGAGCCCGGCTGCTGGGATAATGGCTTTACGAACCCTCATACTCCGCTTCCTTTCTTAGGATTGATGAATAGAACCAATGCCAAACAGCGGTCCTACATTTTGGAGGACCGCTGTTGTAAGTTCTGTGAAACTGAAACAGTGGATTGAATGCTTTCCCTGGTGGCCTTGCCGATGATGCCAATCTTGTTGGCTGCCACGATAATCGCCACGGCCAGAATAAAGAGCAGCAGCACCGCCTGGTTGGTGGTGATGACGGTTAACAAGAAAGCGCTGATGCCCAGCACCAGGTTGATGACATAAATAACCAGCACCGTCTGCTTATGGGAGAGGCCCAGGGCCATCATGCGGTGATGCAGGTGTTCCTTGTCCGGCTGGAAGATGGGGCGCTGGCTCTGGTAGCGGCGCAGGATGGCGAAAAACACATCCAGCAGGGGAATGCCCAAGATCACCATGGGAATAATCACCGAGATGGCGGTGGCAGCCTTTGCCACACCCATGACCGCCAGGGTGCCCAATGCATAACCCAGGAACATGGAACCCGTATCTCCCAAGAAAATCTTGGCAGGGTAAAAGTTATGCCGTAAAAAGCCCAGGATTGCAGCGGCCAGGATCAAGGCCAGAGAAACCACGTCCATGCCTAACCCGCCCAGCAGGTAGGCCTGCTGCCAGGTGACCGCAGCCAGGGTCAGGGCGGCGATAAAGGAAGTCCCTCCTGCCAATCCGTCTAAGCCGTCAATCAGGTTAATGGCATTGGTTACGGAAATAATCCAAAAGATGGTGGCCGGAATTCCCCAGGCGCCCAGATGCACCAGGTGGCCGTTGAGGGGGTTGGTGATAAAATCCACCTGAATACCAAAGGGAATCACCGCAGCTGCGGCGGCGATTTGCCCCACCAGCTTCACCTTGGCCGGCAAACCTCTGGTATCGTCAAGAATCCCCAGTGATACAATAATCAACCCACCAACCAGCAGACCGATTAACCGGTTGTCTAGTTGTTGAGTCAACAACACGGCAACAGTAAAGGCTATATAGACAGCCAGCCCGCCCATACGGGGCATAATTTTGCTGTGTACTTTGCGTTGATCCGGTTGATCAACGGCGCCAATTTTAAAAGCGACTTTGCGTACCAAGGTGTCACAAAAAGAGCTACCACCAGGGCCAGCAAAAAAGCCAGTGGTAAAGTCATTATCAACATTTATCCCTCCAAGCTAACCGGCAAACTAACAATTATCAGAAATCCTATTCATTCTAACCCAGGAGTTACAAACCTGTACAGCAACAAATTTAACTACCTTGCCTAAGGAATACCAAAAAAACCTTTTGTTCAGGCAAAAATGCCATAAACCTGACAATCGTTTAAAAATACAACGAGATTCTCTTTATTTCTGCCCGATGGCAAACATTAGCTCCGCTTCGGCGGCCAACGCTTCCCCGACAAAGGCCCGGGCCGTGCTTTTGCCAACGGTGCCGCGGAGTTTTAACACCTCGACCTCGATCCGCAGGGTATCCCCCGGGAACACCTGCCGGCGGAAACGGGCTTTATCAATTCCGGCAAAAAGGGCAATGCGGCCGGCATATGCAGGCATACTAAGAATGGCAACCGCCCCCACCTGGGCCATGGCTTCGATGATTAAAACACCCGGCATGACCGGAAAACCGGGAAAATGGCCTTGAAAGAACTCTTCATTGGCGGTAACGTTTTTGATACCGACAACTTTTTTCCCTTCTTCCATCTCCAAAATGCGATCCACTAACAGGAAGGGGTAGCGGTGTGGTAGAATTTGTTGTATGGCGTTTATATCGAGCATGTCAACCTCCATTTTATATGTATATACGGATGTTTTCGCCAATATTATAGTGGTTCCTGCCGTAAATTACAAGAAAAAAAGAAATTTTTGGTAGATGTTCGCTGTTCGCCTTTCGCTTGTGAAGTAAGGTCTCGTAATTATACGTTGTTACTTTTGAATTTTGGATTTCGGAGGTTCATAAATGAAAAAACTGTTGGCTGTTTTATTGATCGTGGCGTTACCGCTTTTAGGCTACGCTGTCTTTGCTTATAACCAAACTCTCAGGCAAGATATTGTGATTATCGGCGGCGGGTTTGACGGGTGTGCGGCGGCCCGCAGCGCTGCAGCGGCGGCGCCGGAGAAAAAGATTTTGTTGGTGGTAAATGACCCCGTTCAAGAATTGGGCGGCATCGGTACCGTCGGCGGGCAAAATTTTACCGATATTCGTTATTGGAAAGGACACGTGGTTACGCAGGGTTCCTTTGGCCGCTGGTATGCTAAAGCCGGGCAATTTTACAATACCGGTGGGATGGCCCAAATCATTAGAGAGGACCTTGCCCAGTTCCCCAACTTAAAAATCCTCTATGGTTATGACATCGAGGATCTCATAGTACAAAACAACACGATAAAGGAAATCCGGCTTCGGAGTATTGCCCGGAAACAAAGCGGGGAGGTGGCCTGGGGAGATGATATCCAAAAGGTTAGGGGAAAGATTTTCATCGATGCCACAGTGGACGGGCGGTTAACCCGCTTATCCGGCAATCCCGTCAGTGTGGGCCGCAGAGATTGGCCCAGGCAATACCTACCGGGGGACGAGACTTCTTTCTCCCGGCAGCAGGCCGCTACCCTAATGTTTCAGGTAACCGGTGTTAAGACCCCGCCCAAAAACGCGCAAATTAAGGACTGGGAATTTGTCCGGGACGCCAAGGGCAGCTGGGGCTTGGCGGGAGGAAAACAGGCCTTTGCCGCCAACCCGCAGGTCATCGCCTTTAATGAGAAATACGGCCCCAAAGGCTTTGCCATAAAACCCATTAATGCTGCCAGCAACGGGAAGGACAATCATACCTGGTGGGTGAACTGCCTGCTGGTCTTCAATGTAGACGCCCGGGCACATGAGCGGGATAAAGGGAGCAAACGGTATCCTGCCGATACTCCTCCGGGTCATTTAAACGTGGACCAGGCCCGGGTGAAGGCCCGGCAATTCTTGCAAAACCCTGATTTCATCAATACCTTGCGGCAGTTTAAAGTACAGGACCCGGCCACCGGCCACTGGTACGGCTTTGGTGAGGCTGAACTGGTCCGAGACAGCCGGGGTTTACCGGTGGTAGGACAGATTATGTATATTCGAGAGTCCGTACACAGCCCGCTATCTGGGCAGTCTGACCACGGAACTGAGAACACTAATTTCGCTGTTTCCACGGAAGAAGCCCAAAGGGCCGGGGCGGACTCCAAGGGAGCCGATACACACAATTACCCCACTCGGATCGGCCTGGGCTATTACATGATGGACATTAATGCCTTCATTCCCAACGATTTAAAGGCTTCCGGAAGCTACAACTGGCCCGTAACCAAGCACCTGCGCCCGGATTGGCAGAAGGCCGGCGGTGAGCCCACCAACCCGGTCTACCTTCCTTTTGAGGTTCTCCTTCCTGCCAAAACAGAAAATTTACTGATCCCGGGCTACGCAGCAGGCATCTCTTCCTTTGCTTGGGCGGAACTGAGGGTGCTGCCCAACCTGGCGGTCCTTGGGGACGCTGCCGGTGTGGCAGCCGCAAGGTCACTGGCTGCCAACAAGCAGCCCAAACAGTTTGCACAGGAGGATATTGCCTGGGTGCAAAAGAAACTGCAACAGTTTGGCGCCAGATTGGATAAATAAACAAAAACCGTAAATTCAAGCGGGGACGGTTCTTGACTTGAATTTATTTTTCTAGTTGCTCTGGAAAAGGCTCTTCTCCCACACAACCTTCATACTGTCCCCAATAATTTCTGCCACCCGGGTGCGTCCGGTTACCATGGTGCCGGAGATGAGGATATTGCCATCTTCCTTTGGCTCGGCAAACCAAAGGTCTGTCACCGGAGCTGTTTTGTAAAGTCCGGCCCAGGACTTGGCCTGCAGGACCTGCCCCTGGGCATCTACCAGGAAGACCATATCCAGTTTCTTATCGGTTACCAAAGTAGACCCGTCAGCCAGCCGCAATGCATCCAGCGGTTCAACCAAACCCGGTGGTTTCTGTTCCTGGCTGCCCGCAGAAGGTGCGGCAGCGGCAGCAAACTGCCAGACCACTTTTTTGCCGGGGGTCACTTCCAATACCCGCCCATTCCTGGCATAACCCCTGTCCACAATTAGGGTATTGCCATTGGCCAGGCGGTGGGCCCGTGCAGGGCGGGCCAGGTAACCGGGATCGCCGGGTTTACCGGGCTTGCCCTGGCCATACTGCCAGACAACTTTCTTCTGAGGGGTTACTTCCCGTACCTCAAAGGGGAGCACCACCAGGGTGTTGCCGTTGGCCAGCCGTTCCGCATAACGGGGAGCATAGGCCAGGGAAGGCAGCGCATATTCCCAGGCTTTTTTCCCGTCCCGGGTCAGTTCTACCACCCTGGGTACATAGGGCGCTCCCGGAGCGCCGGAATCCGCAACCAATGTATTTCCATTAGCCAGCCGCTGGGCGCTGTTGGCCTGAAGGCCGTAGTAATTCCATACCTCATTTCCCTGCTGGTCCACCTCAACGATGCCGGGCATCCAGGCGCCCACCCGGCAGAGCAGCAAATTGCCGTTGGGCAGTTTCTGAACATCCCGCACCAGGTTATAGGTAATATTGGCAATATAGTCCACAGCCAGCCGGGGCGGCAATTCGGTAATCACCTGCTGCGTCTGGTCGTTCATCATTTGCTCCAGTTCCGGAGGCATCACCGGTTCCGCTGCGGCGGGCAGCGCCGTCATGGTAAAGCAAAGCAGCCCCAACATAAAGATGATCAGCTTATTTTGCAAGGCCGGACCCTCCCTCCGCACTCTCGATGTAAACGGCCGGGCCGTTGGTGGTAACGTAATTCACCTTGGCCCCCAGGGCTTCTCCCACAAAACGCATGGGCACCAGGGTGCGTCCATTGATCACCTTGGCCGGTACATCCAGCTTGATGTTTTTACCGTTCACCACAGCAGTGGTTTTTCCTACGGTTAGTTCAATTTTCAGTTCCCCTTTGACAGCCGTCACCGTTTTGGTCGCTTCATCCCAGTTAATTTCAGCGCCCAATCGCTCAAAGATCTTCCGCATGGGCACCAGGGTCCGCCCTTGATCAATGATCGGAGCCACGTCTAAATACAGCCGCTGGTGGTCTACGTACACAGGCATCTGCTGGATGATCATCAACCCGTTGCCCAGGGGGCGTTCCTTCTTGTCGGAGGGGTTGTTAAGAATTTTTCCCTTTACCCATATCTCACTGGAGCCACCGCCGTCCAGTGCCACCGCCCGGACAGCACCCAAATCCATCATGAGATATGACAACTCTTCTAAAGTAAGCCCGGCGCTGCCGTCCTGCCGGCCATCCACCACCACCAGCAGCACTTTCCCCTGTGCGTTAACCCCCAAGGCAGTTCTGGGCGCCGGTTTCAATACCTTGCCCCACAGGCCTTCGTTTACCGCCTGATCCACCGGCAGACCCCCTTCCACCAGTAAAGGACCTGCAGATAAAACATGGCGCAGGTTGCTCCATTCCTGGGGCAGCTCAGTAATCACCCTGGCCCTGGCACCGGCAGAAACCGCCATCAGTTGGTTGGTTGAACCTCCCCATCCGCTTAAAACATAGCCGCCGGCCGGAATCTGGGTACTACCGAAAACAGGCTCTACCAAAAAGCGCCACTGCCGTCCGGTTTCAGCAGGAGCTGCGTTCCCGCCGGCACTGCCTTGCCCCAGACCCGGGAATAAAGCACCAGCCCGTCGCTGACCGCCGGCATATTAATGCCTTTAATGGCCAATTGGCCCACACCGACAACCTCTACCTTCATTTTGGGGGCCAGGTAACCAATCTTGACGCCCCCGCCGTAGGTAAAGCCAAAGGAGGTTCTTAAAATATCCGAAACATACTCGGCTTTGCCATCGATAAAAACATTCCCCACCGGCATACCGGTGACCGTGTCAAAGAAACCGCCGTTAATGGCAGCCACCGCCCCGGTGCGCTCCGCCATACTGCTGAGGGTTTCCTTGCTGCCGATGACTTCATTCCCCATCACAGCGCGAATCTCGGTATACTTTTGCTTAGGATCCACCTCCAACACATAACCCTTGATGGACTTACCTTCCCAGTTCGTCCTTTCAAAGGACCACTGGCGAACTCCCGGAGCAATCTGCTCCGCCGCCCAGGCAGGAAAGGACCAAAGCATCGTCAGAAACAAGCAAATGAAAGGTAGCCATTTTCTTTTTGTCATTTTTACCTCCCTTAAAACTAAACCGAATTCAAGTCAAGAACCGTCCCCAACTTGAATTACAAATACTTGGTGGCGTGGACGCCTTTGGATAAAGACCGGTCCAAGACCTCCATGGCCAGCGCCGCCGTGGACTGGGCCCTTTGGCGCAGGGGTTCCACCTGCCGGATCAGTTCCTCCCGGACCAGCCAGGCTCGCAGAGTATTTCCTCCACGGTGCGCCACAGGTCATCGAAACTAGGGTTGTCCACCGGGGTAGCGGCCTCTCGGCCCAGCAGCCCCATGAAGCGGTCGATCTTGGGGTCATAGGAAACGGCCACCGGCGGCACATGCATGACGGCGGCCAGGATCAGGCATGCAGCCTCATGCCGATGAGTAAATCCATATTGGCAATAAGACTGGCCATTTCAACCACCGAATAACGCTGGGACAGCACCACAGCGGGTTGTTCCATCAGTTCCACAACTTCTTCCGAAGTCTTTAAATCGTCCGGATAGTGCATGGGCAGGAATACCACCTGGTGGCCCACCCGTGTCAGCTTATCACAAACTTCCGCCACTACCCTTTTGTAATCCGCCAGGCCCTGCCACTCCCGAACGGAAACCCCCACCAGTTTCCGTTCAATGGACAAATCCAGCCCGACTTCCTCTAAAATGGCGCGGCCGATCTTTTCATCTACAAATTTTTGTTCCAGGCCCAGCACCGGGTCCGCTGTCACCCGGATGCCGGGGCGGTTGATTTTCATCTCTTCTAAATCCTGCCGGGAGGATTCATCCCTCACGGTGATATAGTTTACCTTATTCACCACCAGCCTCATGGCCAGCCTGCCCAACCAGGACTTCACCGGCCCGATGCCCTGGGCATAAAAGAAGACAGGCTTGCCCAGCCGCTGGGCCAACCAGATAACCCCCAGGTAATACAGCAAACTCTTGATGCCGGTAACATCCTGCAGCAGGCTGCCCCCGCCGCTGATCAACAGATCGGAATCCTTGAGGGCCCGGTAGACATCCCCGAGTTTCCACCGGTTGGAGGAAGTTACTTTATAGATCTCCGCCGTTTCCTCCGGTGTATTGGAAAGCACCTCGATCCTCAGCCCAATGCGAAGATCCCGCAGTTTTTAAGATACTGAAAAGAACCGCCTCATCCCCCAGGTTATCAAACCCGTAATAACCGGATATTACAACTTTAGCCATTTAGAACCCCTCTCCCGTAACGGCAGACCAGCTTAATCAAGAAATACACAGCCAGTCCCAGCAGAATTCCCAACCAGATCCCGTGGAAGGCCCGCATCAGGGACACCAGAAGAGGCGTATGAATATGGGCAAAGGTATTGACCAGGGAGGCCTGTCCGATGGCCCCCAGCAGCAGTAACGGTAAAAAGCGGTTGTCCCGGTAGCCAAACAGCAGCACCAGCAGCAGGGCCGGGTGACCCAGCAAAAATTCCTTGGTCCTGGGACGAACTCCCAAAATCTGATCCAGCAGGCTGCGGAACTGCAGTTCCAGCCCGCTGACGGTCATGGCCTCGTTGCCGGTTCTGGCCACATAAACGATCATCGCCACCGCCATCAAGGCCCCCGCCAGGGCAACCCCCAGCAAAACCGGCTGGTTCAAGAGACCTTTTACCTTTTCCGGCAGTGCCGCCCCTTTGGCCACAACCAGGGAGAAATAGAGAAGAACCACCAGCAAAGGAATCACATGGGCCAGTTTCACCCCTGCAAATTGATCCAGCTTCAGCATAAATGCAGCATCCGCCAGCATCCCCACCATAAACAAAGCTCCCAATAGCGAAAAGAGGGAAATCTTTATAAAGCGCCAGACCGCCGCTCCCGGGGAAAGTCCCTCCCTCTTGACATAGGAGATCAGGGCCAGGGTCGGGAAAATAATGACGGATACCAGGGACATTATTTTTCTGGCCAGGAGAAAGTCAAAATAGAGCACCGCCACCCAAAGCAGCACGGACGCTGCGCCAACGGCCGGAACCAGCCTGTCCCCCCTTAATTTTTCAAGCAACAGCAGGCCCCCTGCGATCACCCCGAGACCGATGATCAGCACCAGGGGTCTGGAAACAGGCACCGGCGGCAGGTCACTGGCGGCTCCCACCTTAAGTCCTTCACCTGCCAACCGGGAGGATAACTGGTCAATGAACTGAGTGTTTCTCTCCAGCAGGTCCCCCCTGTCAAAAGGGGCGGATCAGAAGGATGCGGTGGTTTCGTTCCGCTGCAGCCAGGGTGTAGCGGTCCAGCGCCTCACCGGGAGACATGCGTTTTAACTCATTCTGCGGGATTGTGTGCAGGCGGACAACGTTTTTGTCCAGGAGAAACCCTACTTTAGTGAAACCAAACTGGGGGAAGAATTCCACCTGAACCAGAGGCACATGCATTTCTTCAATTTGAGCTGCCAGCTCCGGCAGGAGGGACGGGTATCCCGGCAGTGTGTCTTCATTAAACATGACGGCGGAAACACCGGGAATGTCACGGTATGATGCAAAAACTTTGTCGATACTTTGCTGGGTGGCCCCCGGCCAGGTACGGATCTGTAAGATGACAGTCATACCGGCCTGTTGTACATCCGTTATGGAATACCGGGTAAAACCGGCCCCCAGTTCCTTTATTGCTATATACGGGGCGGTCGTTTCAATTACGTAGGTAGAATCGTCAACTTCCAGGGTTTTCACACTGGCCAGCTTGGCAGACATTTGTGTGCGAAGTTGCTGATAGATTTCTTTGTCAAAGGTTAGGATATAAGTGTTACTCTTAACCAGCGTCGTTTTTTCCAACAGGCTGGATAGCCAGACCGGCGCAGTATGGCTGCTTTGTAAATTTACCAGCCCCTGCCCGGTATAGATCTGAATGTCTCCGGCAAGGCGCAAATCTTCCAGCATGGGCTCCCGCAGTACGACGCCGGTAATGCCGTGCTTTTTAAATTCCTTTAATCCTTCAACGGCACTTAACCCCTTTAACCCCGCCAGGGAAGCCACTTCGTCGTAGTTTAAGGTCAATTGCACTTGATTGTGATCTCTCTCTACCATATAGCGCTGCCAAAAGGCCACATGGGCTGCAGCCAGTACGGCAATCACCAGAACCCCCCAGAGGCCGTACCTCCACCATTTGTTCAAGTCTTATCTCCTCCCCATGACAAAATTCTCCATTTATTATACTCTTCTTGGCGAAAAGGCACAAATAAAGCCGTGCATATGCGCGGCCTTATTTTACTGCTTTAATGTTACTTCGTTGCTGATTCCCTCTCCGCCGGGGGATTGGCCGCCAGCCACTCGGTAAAATCCTTTAACAGCATATACCCCGCACCAACGGTAACAACTCCCTTATTCTCTTGCACACGCTTTACCGTCTGGCTGTCCCAGAATCCCAGTTTGGTAAAATATTCATAGGCCTGCTTCTTGTTATAATCATAGCCGAGGTAGCGTGCAAACATATACGCCACATCCTGAAGGGTCAGCTCGTTTCCCTCGGGATAGAGCACCGGCCGCTCCTTTACCTTTACCCCGGCAAGCTTCAACACATTCAACCCGTTGATAAACTGGGCTTCCGGCATGTTTTCATCCAACCGGTAGTTGTTGCTGTAACCACCGGCAGCCAGGCCATGGCGGCGCATGAATTTCATTCCCTCATAGGCCCAGTGGCGGGTTTCCAGGGGAGCCGGCGCCTGAAAGGGCTTTAGCTCCACCCCCTGGTCTCCCAGACGCTGTTGCAATTGCTCAATTAAATTCGAATCCTGCGCCATCTTTTGGAACGATGAGCCGGACTCTACACTCAGGGCCGCCGCTACGCCGGCGGCCTGCCCGGTGGCCATGCCCACCGGTATCACCCTGGCGCTGCCGTGGGCCAGGGAATCAAAGCTGGCGGAACGCCCCACCACCAGCAGGTTTTCCACCTTTTGGGGTACGATACATCTCAACGGAACAGCATACTGGGTGGGAACTCCGATCACGTTTCCTCGAAAATACGGGTCGGTTGCCTGGATGTCGATGGGATAGGAACCGAAGGCAACCCGGTCCGGAAAATCCCTGTTTTCCAGGACATCATCCACCGTTAAACGGTACAGACCCTGTATATGCCTGGTTTCCCGCACGTACAACTCCGGCGCGGTACCCGCCAACCTGGCGTTAGTAAAGCCCGGGATATGTTCTTTCATATACTGCACAATATGAGGCAGCTCTTTTTGGGCCAGCTCTCTGGCTTTCTGCCTGTCTTCATATTTCAGCCCGTCTATCCCGTAAATCTGCAGAGCATTAATCAAAACACTGTCGTCCCGCTGCCGTCCAACATTCAGCCCCCGCATGGCCACTTCCAGGGTGTTGGATTTGTAATCCTTCATGATGGCGTCAAAACCCCAGGCACTGCGTAAATTGGCCCCGGCATGACGCTCAATACTGTCTTCGGCAGCAACCGTTGCTTGAATCTTTTAATATTCAGATGAAGCATCATTTTTGCCCAGTCCGCTTTACTGATGCCCTCCAGCTTAAAAACCAGCGTAACGGCCATGACCTGGCCCCGGTTGCCGTAATCTTCCTGCCCGTAGGTGAAGGGCACCCCGGCAGCCGCAGCGATATCCGCATCCTGGGTGGCATCAATCACCCGCCCGGCTGAAATATTCTTTGTTTGACTTTCGTTCAGTCGTACCTGAATGCCGTTCATGACCAATGGATCAGACCGGTTCCCGGTAGCCTTTGCTTCGCTGGCCTTTCTTTTATCTCCGCCTGCAAGCCCGGCATACTGCCCGGCCGTTTGCTCCTTTACCACTGACTGGCCCGGTTGTATTATGGGCTTCACCTCGCCGTTCACAATGGGAAAAACAGACTCAACAGAGGGTAAAACATCCAGGTTTTCCTCTTTATTAACCATTTTATGAAATACATTTGTGGCAGTAACCACATCAAAGGAGTCCCCTTCAATGCCTTTAAAAAACTCCTGAAAAATCCCCTTGTTTAAAATCTCTCTCCCCGGCCCGTAGTTCATATCAATGCTGTTTAACCACCCCCGGGTCATCAGGCCCCCGAGGACCGGGCGGGTGTCCACCAGCAGGGTTGTCTTACCGCTGCGGGCCGCAGCAACCGCCGCAGCAATTCCTTCCGGGTCTCCACCGACCACCACAACGTCGTAAGAACCCTTTAGTTTAGTCTGCTTGAGCGGAACAATTCCGTTACCGCCACCCCTGCCCGTGCCCCCGAAAAACAGCCAGGACAAGCCCAACAGAAGAATAGTGGCACAGAGAAACAACCGGTGCCACTTCTTAAACCGAATCATTTAGTTGTGCACACCCTCTTTTTATAGAATAACGATAACACTACTGAGCCAAATAACGGAGCAGTACTTTCTCAAATTCCTGTACGGTTGTCTTCTCATCCCCCACAGCCACTCTTGGCAGCTCCATCAGGTTCATCCCTTTTTGAACTGCCCCCTGGTTTAAGGTAAACCCTAACCGGTAGCCTTCTTGCCGGGCGATATGAATGAGAGAACGGTTGTAGTGGCCAAAGGGGTAAGCAATGGCATCAACAAAACGTCCGGTATGGAAAGCCAGCACATCCTGGGCCAGACGTAAATCGGTTTGCACCTTTAAGGCCGGTTCCGCTATTAAAGCAGATTTTTTATTCACCAGATAGTGCATATCATAGGTGTGGGATTGAAAGTCCACCAACCCGGTAGCGGCCATCTCCTTTACCTGCTCCCAGGTCAATTTGGGAATCTCGTTGGGAGAAGGATTGCTTACCTTCCCCACGATGGTAAACAATGTGGAGGGAAATCCGTATTCTTTCATCACCGGGTAGGCGTATTCGTAAAAGGACGCATAACCGTCGTCAAAGGTAATCACCACCGCACGGTCCGGCAAGGTCCCTTTACCATTATTCCCATTTGCGACCCCTTTCGTCTGGGGAGCCAATAAATACTTTTTCAACTGCTGCAGGCTGATGACAGTATAACCATGGTCCTTTAAATATTTCATATGCTCCGCAAACAACTGCGGAGAAATGGTGGAACTGGACCTGGCAGCGGGATCCAGATGATGATAGTTTAGAATCAGTGCTTTGTTGGCGGCCTCCGCAATGGTGGCAGGGATGCTGATGAGCCAGAAAAATAACAGACAAACGCTCAGATTCTTGAGGATATAGCTTTTCATGCTCTCGGACTCCTATTCTGCTTTTGAATTTCAGATAAACCGGTTAACCCATTTATTCCTTTAGGAGGTACACCAAAAAGCAGCCTGGCGAGAAAGGTTCTTTCCAAAAGGTAGGTTGTAACGCAGGAAAGTCCAAATATCACCAGAAACCCGCCCCAGACAGACAGGTCCAGTCCCGGTGATTCCTTAGGAGCATAAATCTTCTGCCACACCAGCAGGAAAAAGGGGTGAACCAGGTAGCTGCCATAGGAATATTGCCCGGCTTTTGAAAAGACTCCGGACAGAAAGGAACCTATGGTACCTTCCTTAGCTGCCAAATGCCTGGCCAGGAAGATCACGCAAATGCCAAGGGTGGATACATAGAGAGCCCAGGCCATTTGAAAATAAAAGGTGCTGATCCTGACCCCGTCCAGGGACGCCAGATAGCGGTTAATATAAAATACTCCCGCTGCCACCGCCAGGGCAATGAAAAAGGCCCGGTATTTCTTCCACCAGGCAGCCCAGTGCCCGGTGTTGTATCCCATCCATAAACCTATGCCAATAGGGAAACTGTAGCTAAAAATCAAAGAGCCCGTATAACTGAAGTGCTGGTAGATGTAAAGCTTGTTTAACCAATAAAAAACCACCTGGACGGACCCAAAGAGTAAAATTGCTGTTATGAAATTGGGTTTAAAGGTTCTCCAGAATTTATGTATGACCGGGAACAGCAGGTAAAATTGAATTACCACCGATAAAAAGTACAGGTGAAAGAAGCCCTTACCAAAACCATACCACAACAGCCCCTGCTTTAAGGAGATATAGGGGATATCCCGGATGATGAAAAAGCGAAGGGCTAAGTAAAGGGTGGTCCAGACAAGAAAGGGCACCACAGCCCTTTGCCACCGCCTTCGGTAAAATTTGGACCAGTTAATCTTCTCCCCCAACCGGTGCCATAGGCCAGCACCAGGGCACTGATCATTAAAAACAACGGTACAGCAAACTGCATGCCCCGGTTTATCAACGTGTAGAACAAAAAGGACGCTGAACCCGGTTCCAGCACCCGCAGCGGTAAACCGGTAATGTGAATTAACAGAACCGCCAGAATGGCAATTCCCCTGGTGATCTCAATTTCGCCTAGGGATTGCTTGTTTTCAGCACTCATCATTTATCTCCAACTATTTCCTTTATTCATTAGACAAAAAACAGGGGTAATTTGTAACAAACAAGGTTTAAAAATTAATAAAACATAAAAGAGTAGAGCAGCAAAACAGTGGAAAGCAACCCGTTAACCAGAGACGGATCTGGCTTTACCATCTCCGGTGCTTTCTGTTCAGGGGCATCCGTAACAGGTGTTTGATTCGTGGAAGGATAAATCTGTACCGCATTGCTGGCCGTATCAAAGTTCATTTGATAACCGAACACCTCTGCCACATATCTGGCCGGCAGATACAACCGGTTTTCCCTGGATACAGGTGCCACATCCATTTGTGCACTGGTGGCATTGTTCCCACGGATAATCGTATACTCTTTCCTGTCCAAGCGAAAAACCACACCATTGCTGCCCTTCACTAAAATAATCTGCCCGTGATTCCCCCCGTCACTTACCCACTTCACCTCCGCCCCCAGGGATTCTCCCAGGTAACGAAGGGTATATAAGTCCTCCCGTTGCTTACAAAGGTCTGGGCGTCCATGGTTTTTTCCTGCCCGTTTATGGAATAGACTTTCTTACCTACCGGAAAGGCAATTTGACTTTCGTTGGCCATGGCCGGCAGAGAAGAAGTGAACACCATCAACAAAACAATAATAAATAAGATAGGTTTACCGAGTATCTGTCTCATGCTATAAAGTTCTCCCTTAAACCTCAGAAATTTGAACAATAAATCAAAAAACCAGGGAGAAAATCCCTTACTCCCTGGTTCATTCATTCTTTACGACATAGGGACGAATTACTATAGAGGTGCAGAAGGAAGCCAGCTGCTGGACCCGGAATTGGCCCCACCTTCCTGGGCACTGTTGTTCACCGGTTTCTTCTGAGTACCGGAGGTACCGATTCCGCCATTGGTTTGCTCAGCCCCGGATTCCTTGGGAGGATTCACGATGATTTCAACATCGGTTCCTTTAGGTGCTTTAGCCTCCGGGGTTGTTTTGGTCTCAGAATCAGGAGCAGACTCTTTATCCGTGGTCGGGTTTGCCGGGAGATATTCCCTGGTCTTTGGCTTTGAAGTGGTTTCCTTCGCTATATTCCTGGTATTTATGTTTTCCTCACCCAACACCACGTCATAAACTTTACCATCCCGAATCAGGGACTCCGCCACCAGCCGGGCCTGCTGGGGGTCTACGCTCCAATAGCTGGCACCGTTCATATTCAGAAACTTTCCTGGCATCGTCTGGGTGACAATCTCCACATTTCCTAAATTCTGTGCCGCCTTAGCCAGAGTAATCATTTGGGTGAGGCCAAGGTTGGTCTCCAGGTATTTATTAATGGTGGGCACCAGTTTGGGAAGCTTAGTAATGGTAGAAGGCTGCATCATTTCCTTGGCCAATGCTTTCAGAAACTTCTGCTGCCGCTCAGTCCGGGTCACATCCCCCAGGGCGTCACTTCTAAAGCGCACATACTGGAGGGCCTTATTCCCATCCATCCTCTGCACACCAGGGTGCAAATCAATTTTGCGCAGGTCCGGCTCATCATAGGGATCGTAGTGATACATCCTCTTTTCCACATCAATGGTTACCCCGCCCAGGGCGTCAACAATGTCCCGGAAGCCACGGACGTTGGTCATCAAATAATGGTCAATCTTAACCCCCGTCAAATCAGAAACGGTTTCCATGACCAACTGGGGTCCACCGTAAACATTGGCCGAGTTAATCTTGTCAAAGCCATGACCGGGAATATTGACCCTGGTGTCCCGGGGCAAAGAAATCATGGCAATTCGATTCTTTTTCTTATCCACACTCACCAACATAATGGTATCCGTACGGGTATTGGTCTCCCCCTCCCGGGCGTCAATCCCCATGAGAAGAAAGTTCATGCGGTCTTTAAATGGGTTATCTTCGTCCGATTCCTTAGCACCCATCGATAGAGGCCCTTTTCCGTCAAAAAGAAACTGGTTCGCTAAAACGTAACCCACACCTAAGACCAGCACTAAGAAGGAACAGAACAATATAAAGGGAAGTATTTTCAGCTTTCTGCGTTTTTTTCGTTCCATTTTGCCACCTCCGAGCTAACCGGCATACAAAATTATTGTAACATTGTTCACCAGTAACATTCAACGCTAATAATTGGGGCCACTCAAAGTAATATGTGAGATTAACTCTATATTCGACGTTGACCCCTGTCTACCTTCAAAAATTCTACTAATAAAGACGAAGACAGCTGCAAAAAGATAACACCCTTGTTAAAATTTCAGGGGTGTTATAACTTAAGAACATATTTTTTTATCACCAACCAGGCAAACTTGGGTAAAACCAACTGCCTCCTCCAACGGTGGGGTTCCTTAATTAACCGCCCCAGCCACTCTAAGTGCATCTTTTGTAACCAAGGCGAAACCCGCTGCACCCTGCCGGCTATAACATCAAGACTGCCGCCTACCCCTATAGAAACCGGAACCCCTAAACGATCTTTGTGCTTATAAATCCACAGCTCCTGTTTAGGCATACCTAAAGCCACAAAGAGCAGATGAGGTTTGGCGGCAATTATTTGGTTAACAATCTCTTCTTCTTGGTCTTCCTTAAAATACCCATGGCGGGTGCCTACAATGTTCAGTCTCGGATATTGTTTTTTAAGTTTTCTGCCGCCTCTTCTGCTACCCCGGGTGAGGCTCCGAATAAAAATATCCCCCACCCTTCTTTTTCTGCCAAAGGCATCAAATTTAACATTAAGTCAATGCCTGTTACTCTTTCCGGAACAGGCGTACCTGCAATTTTAGAAGCCCAAACAATACCCGCTCCATCAGGAGTCACTAAATCTGCCTCATTAACTAATTTTAACAGCTCACATTTACTTTGAGCCCTGAAGAGGAATTCAGGATTTAATGTAATAATTTCATGACTCTTTGTACTGTTTTTAATAAAGGATGTTGCCTTAATTACAGTATCTTTCATGTCTAAATTATCTATCCATGCACCAAGCAAATTGATACGACTCAAAAAACATTTCGCCCGGTTCAAAAAACCTAACTGTTTTTAATCCAGTTAAGCCCTGACCAGACTTTACACCTCCATTAGAAATTTTCCTGTAAGTCTGCTAAAATCTCCCCGATTTAAAAATCGAATATAACAGCCACAAAAACATTAATGTTGCCACACCAAAACCAATCTCAATCGCCGGAATTTTCCACAGTAAGGTTGATTGTCTACCTAGAGAAGAACCAATAATAATACCTACCATTATGATGCTGAACGCCAATAAAACAATGCTAAATGATAATCGATTGCTGATCCGATCCAGTTTCTTTAACAAAAGATCAAGTTCAGGGATGTCGATTTCAAGACGAAGTCGCCCCCGTTTGATTAAAGAGGTTAATTCTTTAATGTGTTTAGGAAGATCAAACAGCAACTCACCATAATCGGAAACATGCTTCCATGCAGTTTCCGCTAAACTTTTAGGATGAAGTCGTTCCTTTAACAGTTGACGCCCGAATGGCTCAGCTATATTGAGGATACTAAAGTCAGGATCTAGTTTTTCAACGACGCCTTCAATCGTCAGCAAAGTCTTACCTAATAACGTTAAGGCTGCAGGAATTCGGATTGAGTGTCGAAATGCTACACTAAATAGATCATTGACGGCCTTTCCAAGACTTATTTGACTTAATGGGACACCGTAATACTTCTCCCTTAATTGTTCTACATCGTCTCGCAACTGCATCATATCCACATCATCAGGCACCAGTCCCATGAGAAGGATGGCTTTTATCACCCCGTCCGTACTTTGACGCATTAAGGCAATAACCAATGAAGAAAAATGGTATTTCATCTCGGGAGTAAGGCGTCCTACCATGCCGAAATCTATAAACGCAATCACCTCTCCCGGCAACACCAAGACATTTCCGGGATGAGGGTCCCCATGGAAGAAACCGTCGATGAAAATTTGGTGAAAGATCGCCTTCGCTAGACTTTCCGCCAGCATTTTGGCATTATATCCCTTTTGCTTAAGTTTTTCTAATTCATTGAATTTTACACCTTCGATGTATTCCATAGTTAATACTCTTTTGGTGGAATACTCCCAAAACACTTTTGGAACATATATTTTAGAATCGTCTCTGAATTGATTGGAGATTTTCTCTGCATTTCGTCCTTCAATCGTATAATCGAGCTCGGCTCGAAGGGACTTGGAAAATTCCTCTGCCATATCCCGGATTTGATACCTTGCCGCCCATTCCAAACGGTGTTCAGCCAAAGTAGCCAAATCCTGAAGGATTTCCAAATCTGTTTCAATAACAGTGGTGATATTAGGACGTTGAATTTTTATCGCCACTTTTTCACCAGAACACAGGATTGCCTGGTGGACTTGTCCGATCGAAGCGGCAGCTAATGGAGAATCCTCAAAATGACAAAAAATTTCTTCCAGATCTCCCCCCAATTCCTCTTGAACAATCTCACGCACTTCTTGAAAAGAAAAAGGAGGGACCCTGTCCTGTAATTTTTCCAGTTCACGGACGATATCTTCGGGGAGCAAATCGGGGCGCGTACTTGCGATCTGCCCCAATTTAACGAAAGTCGGACCTAATTCTTGCAGAACAAGCCTTATACGTTCGCCAGTGGTTTTTGAATCCTTTCCCTTTGTCTCGAAGAACAGTCTCTGGGGGAAGGAGAGAAAATGAGCAAAACCAATTTCCTCGACAACGATTCCAAATCCATGGCGAACCAAAGCGATTACAATATCTCGATAACGACTGATATGGCGCATCCTTTTTCCGAGCATCAATACGTCCCCTTAACAACGGGGGACCTGAATGATTGATCCCCCTCGTCTACTCGTCTCGTTTTTCCAGATTCTGAATTCGTTGTTCCAATCTATTGATATCATCCTTTGTGGCTAAATTCAATTCGTCCATCATTTGTTTGAGTTGCTCACGCATAATGCGTTTTATTTCTTTTTTTTCTTCTTCGCCTCGTTGAATGAGTTGGTTGATCATATCCTTCGATTCTTCCTGAGACAGTTCACCTTTTTTTACCAACTCATTGACAAACTTTTCCGCTTGTTCCTTACTTGTAACGGCTAAACCAAGTCCGAACGCTAATCCTTTTTTGATGAAATCCATCATAACCACTGCCTCCGTTTCTGATTTTTTAAGCAAAAGAACAGCAAAACACTTCAAAAATATTCCCGGCATTACTTCTAACTGCGTCACCCCTTGTACTTCGTCACGCCTTGTGCCTTTTCCTGCCAAAAAGTTAAATTTCACCCATAAAGGTCACCCCGTTTTGCAAATGCACTCCTAGATTCTAATAGCGTATTTTTGCAGCGCATTTAGTTGAGGTTGCAAAGCTATACCTCGTTTCCCTTAATCGATATTTTTCCACCAACCGGAGTATTTAGTCTGCTTTTTTAAACTTGAAATCAGCAAGAAACATGAAAACTGGTAACACCCGATAAAGGATAGGTTTATAAGCATATCTTTATAGGGTTTATCATCATGAATTATTTCCAATTTAAAAATAATCCCATTAGACTTAGACTTGCACAGAGCAAATTGTTAGGAGATGGTTATTATGCAAGGAAATGCTTTACTTAACAGCAACCAACAAAGAAAATTTCGGGGTGAAATCCGGGGACTTATTCTGGCAGTAGTGGTGGGGGTGCTTACTCACAACATCGTGAGTCTCCCTCTTTTATCGATACCTGGTCCCTTAATTATTGCAATTATAGTGGGGGTAACATGGCGGGCCCTGATGGGAATACCTGCTCATGCCAGTGCCGGTATAAGATTTGCAAGTAAAAAACTTCTACAACTGGGAATTATTTTAATGGGTGTACGACTTAATCTGAATGCTATCTTCACTGCGGGTCCACAAATAATTCTTCTTGATGTCTCAGTTATTGTTTTAGCTATTGGTATTATTTACTATTTGGGGAGAATATATCGTGTTGAGAAAAAACTTGCCTTATTAACGGCGGTAGGAACTGGGATTTGCGGTGCAGCCGCCATTGCCGCCATTGCACCAACGATTAAATCCGATGAGGATGAAACAGTAGTATCGGTAGCAACGGTTGCCATCCTGGGAACCTTTGGGAGTATTATTTACATTTTGTTACAACCTTATTTAGGTTTGAGTTTAAAAGAATATGGGATCTTTGCCGGAGCAACCCTTCATGAGGTGGCCCATGTAGTAGCAGCTTCTCAACCTTTTGGTAGTGCAGCTGCAGACATGGCTATCTTGACGAAACTTGGCCGGGTGGCAATGATTGTTCCTGTTACTCTAGTAACGAGTTTTTGGTTCAACTTGCGTATTAAGGATAAAGAAAAGAGTGGAATAAATGAGATTACAATTCCCTGGTTTATCTTTGGTTTTATTGCTATGAGTTGTCTTAATACTGTTGGTATAATAGATAAAAAACTTGTTTCACTTATGTTGCAGGCCAGTGCTATAATTTTAACTGTAGCTATGGCAGGTATGGGACTTAGCGTCAATTTAAAAATGTTCAAACGAATGGGACAAAAGGCATTTCTTATTGGTATAATTGGTTCTGTTATTATTTCAATTGCTGGTTTTTTAGCCATCCACATAATTGGTTTCTAGGAGGAATCGTATTTGAGTTTATACCAATTTCAGATTTTTAAGGCAGTGGCAGACAAAAAAAGTTTTTCAGGGGCTGCACAGGCCCTTTTTATTTCTCAACCGGCAGTCAGCATGCACATTAAGTCCTTGGAGGACTATTTTGGCACCAGATTGTTCGAGCGTAACACCCATCAGGTAACGATTACAGAAGCTGGCCGAATCTTGTATCAATATGTGGACAAGGTATTATCCTTAATCGATGCGGCAGAAAAAGATATCGCAAGATTTACCGGCAGTATCCAGGGGCCATTATCACTGGGGGCAAGTTTTACGTTAGGGGAATACGTTATTCCAAAAATACTGGGGGCATTTAATCAACAACATCCCCAGGTAAAAGCCTTACTCCAGGTGACAAACACAGAACATATCGTGAGTATGGTAGTGAAGCACGAGCTAGATTTGGGACTGGTGGAAGACCGGGTGGAAAATTTGGAATTGACCGTGAAACCCTTCCTGCATGACGAACTCATTGTTGTGATACCAAAAGACCATCCACTGGCTCAACAACAGGTTATTTCATTAGATGAACTTGTAGCCTTACCCTTGGTTCTAAGGGAACAAGGATCTGGCACCAGGAGGATTACTGAAGAGCGACTGGAAGAGGTGGGGGTAGACCTGGCTTTCTTGAATGTGGTAATGGAATTAGGAAGTACGGAAGCAGTAAAGGCGGCTGTGGAAGCGGGGTTTGGAACAACGATTATTTCCAAATGGGCGGTACAAAAGGAATTAAAGCTGGGAACCCTTGTCCCTGTTAAAATAAAAGATTTACCTTTATTTCGTCAGTTTTATCTAATTTATCACAAAGGAAAATTTCAATCCCCGGCGATGGAGGAGTTTATTGCTTTTCTCATTTCTTTTTGCTCCATGGGGGTTAGACAATAGTGATGTCCTAAATGTCTTTGACCGGGGTTATGTAGATTACAAGAAATTGATCAATACTGGCCACATTGTTGCGATAGTATTTGGCCGGGTTCTGCATGGACTCGCCCACCAGCGAGTCGGCGGCAAAGAGAAAAGATACCCCTCCGAGGGGAATCGAGTAATCTAGCACGGTTTTGATACAACCGGGGGGTAGCAGGCTACTCCCCCTCTTGTAACCAACTAAATTATGACAGTAAATTATTCTTAAGATATAATAAGAATAATAAGTAACATAAGAAGGTGTAAGAAATGTATACTGTCAAGATTTCTTCAAGAGGTCAAATTGTTATACCTGTAGAAGCTAGAAATAGCCTTAACCTTAACCTTAAAGAAGGGGATACCCTGGCTTGTTATGTTGAGGAAGGAAGGATTGTGTTAAAGTCCAAGCAGGCAAAGGCTAAAAAAGGGATAGTCGACCAGACCTATGGTTTATTGCCTGATATTGCTTTCTGCACAGGCAACCGCATCAGCCTTCCCGTTTAGTATTTCGTGGCTCAATCCCTTCAGCACAAATGCTTTTGGCCCGCTATACGACGCAACCTGGCTCGGCCGCACTGCCTGGCACCCACTAACCGGCTGCTAATTGCTTTTTATCACATCTTATATGAAAATAATGAGTAAGACCAAAGCCGGTGGGGGTGTTAGGAATTAAGAGTCTCGGAGGCTTAAGAAAAACTGATCTGTTTGGCGGCGTTAAATTGGAAGATCTGGAGGACTACCAGCACTGTTTTACAGAATACCGTTTTAACCGTAAGGAAATCGTTTTTTCACCCGGTAAATTCCACAAGTCCATTTTATTAATCCTGGAAGGGAAGGTGCGGGTTTATCTAAGCTATCCCCAGGGAAAAGAGTTTACCCTGACCATCCTAACTGCCGGGGATGTTTACAGCGGGCATACCCGCACCTTTGGACAAGCGTTGGAACCCGTGAAGATAGCGGCCATCCCGATGGAGGTTTTTAAGGAAATGCTGGTTAAAGTACCTAATTTGATGTTGGGCTTGGCCGGGGTTTTGGGGGATACCCTCAAGGGGTCCATGGATGTTATTGAGAGTTTAGTTTTTGAAGAAGCCGGTGTCAGGCTGATATCCTTATTGCTGGAATGGGCCAGGAATAGCGGAACCAAAACAGATCAAGGGATTGTCATTCGGCTCACCTTTACCAGAGAAGAGATTGCTAGTATGATCGGCAGCAGCCGACAGACCCTGGCAAACCTTTTTAAGGATTTAACTTTAAAGGGTTTAATTAAAGTTCAGCAGAAAAACCTGATTATTAAAGATATAGACGGATTAAAAAAATACCGACAGCCAGCTGACAATTAATTAAAAATTCATAATTTTTAATTAAAACTTGTAAAGAACTTTACAGAAATCACCGGTGAATAGGTATAAGATGAAAGAAAAAATGGATTGGGGGATGTCTGATGGGTTTAAAGGATGTTAAAGACCTGTCCATGGACACCGGTGTACAACAAATGCTGACCAAGGCCCGGGAGGAAGGGATCGATACAGCCTTTGACCGGGCAGCCAAAATGAACCAGTGTGGTTTTGGATCCACCGGGGTATGCTGCAAGCACTGCCTTGAAGGACCCTGCCGTATTGCGCCCAAAGGAAAAGGAGCCCGGGCAGGCGTCTGTGGCGCCAATGTAGATACAATTGTAGCCAGAAACTTTTTAACCACGGTTACCGAGGGGACAGCCAGTCATGCCGAGCACGCCAGGGAGGTTGCCCATGCCATCCTGGAAGCAGTAGAAGGCAAAGCTCCCTACGCCATTCAGGATGAAGCAAAACTAAAGGCTGTGGCTCAAGGTCTGGGCCTAAATGCTGAAGGAAAAGATGTTAATCACCTGGCCAAGGAAGTGGCCACCAAGGCATTGGAAGATTTCCAAAAACAACATGGCACCCTAAACTGGCTTAAATTTAGAGCCAACAGCAAGTCCGTTGAGAACTGGGAAAAACTCGGCCTGCTGCCGGTAAACGCCCACCTGGAAATTGCTAAAGCCATGGCTCGCCAGGTAATGGGCGGTGACACCGATCCTGCCAACCTGTTGCTGGGAACCATCACCATGGGACTGGTGGACGGTTACGCCGGTCTGCACATGTCCACCGATCTTCAGGATATCCTGTTTGGTACTCCCAAGGCGGTTAAGGCACAATACCGTCTGGTGTAATCAAAGAGGAAATGGTGAATATTTCGGTGCACGGCCATGTTCCCCTGTTAGCTGAGAAAGTGGTTGCATGGGCCGGCAAACTTAAGGACGAGGCCAAAGCTGTAGGAGCCGAGGGAATTAATGTGGTGGGTGTTTGCTGCAGCGGAAACGAATTATTAATGCGCAAGGGCGTTCCTGTGGCCACCAACTATGCCAGCCAGGAAATGCCCATTATCACAGGGGCTCTGGAGGCCATGGTAGTGGATATCCAGTGCATCATGCCCGGCCTTCAGACAGTGGCCAGCTGCTATCATACTGAAATCATTACCACTCTGCCCTATGCCAAGATGTCCGGGGCTACCCACGTGGAGTTCAGCACCGAGCGGGCAGATGAAGCGGCCCAAGAAATTGTGCGGAAGGCCATTGCCAACTTTAAAAAGAGAGATCCCAGGAAAATTTCTATACCCAATGAGGTTACAGAAGCCTATGCCGGGTTCTCTGTTGAACAGATTGTAGAAGCCCTCAAGGTGTTAACGCCGAAGACCCGTTAAAACCTTTGGTTGATGCCATTGCCGGCGGGCAGATTTTGGGAGCCGTGGCCCTGGTGGGCTGCACCAACCCCAGGGTTAAACAAGACAGCTCAAACGTGGCCCTGGCCATGGAACTGATCAAAAATAATGTACTGGTGGTTGCCACCGGTTGCTCCGCCCACTCTTTGGGTAAGTTCGGATTATTATCCCCAGATGGGGTACAATATGCCGGGGAAAGTTTACGAAACATCTTGACCGCCATTGGCCAGGCTAACGGCCTGCCGGCCTTGCCCCCGGCCCTGCACATGGGTAGTTGCGTCGACAACTCCAGAATTGCTGACCTTTTAAATGCTCTGGCCAACTACCTGGGAGTCGGTATTAAAGATTTACCGGTTGCCGGTTCTTGTCCGGAAACTCACCATCCCAAGGCTTTATCCATTGGCACTTACTTTATTGCCAACGGGGTAGACGTACACGTGGGTGTTAATCCCCAGGTTACCGGTTCGGAACTGGTGGTCAATGTACTGACAGCCGAAAAGGAAAACTTCCCTGTAACCACCGACGGGTTGTTTGGCGGCAAGCTGATTTATGAAGAAGATCCCGTTAAAGCAGCAGAAATGATCCTCAACCGAATTAAAGCAAAAAGGAAAGCTCTTGGACTAAGCTAATCATCTAGGGGGTACACAGAATGTCGATACAATCCGGTGTGAAGATTGCCGTCTCCGGTAAGGGGGGCGTTGGCAAGACCACATTATCAGCCATGTTGTGTCACCTGTATGCCGGGGAGGGTAGAAAAGTACTGGCGGTGGATGCAGATCCGGATGCCAACCTGGGCATGGCCCTGGGTTTCACAGCACAGGAGTTGGAACAGGTTACAACCATTGCCCAGGACAGAAAATTAATTAAAGAACGAACCGGCGCGGAACCTGGTACCAGCGGCCAGTGGTTTAGTTTAAATCCCAAGGTGGATGACATTCCGGAAAAACACGTGGTGCAAAAGGGTGGCATTAAACTGCTCCAGTTAGGTCTTACTTCCACCGGAGGCAGCGGCTGCTATTGCCCGGAGAATACCTTTGTAAAAACTCTGCTAAATCACTTGGTATTGGAAGAAGACGACACGGTAATTGTGGACATGGAAGCGGGGCTGGAACACATGAGCCGGGGAACTGCCAGAGGGGTGGATGCCTTTATCGTGGTGGTGGAGCCCGGGCAGCGCAGCTTCCAAACGGCCAAAGTCACTGTAAAATTTGCCCGGGATTTAGGGGTTGAGCGGGTTTTTGCCGTGGCCAATAAAGTTCGGCCCGGCCAGGAAGAAAGTGTTCGCCAAGCCCTTGATTTCCTGCCCCTGTTAGGGATTCTACCTACGATCCGGAAGCAGTTACCGCTGATCTTGCCGGCAAGACCCTCTTTGAAGCGAGCCCTTCCATGGTGGCCCGGGTGCAGGACATTAAAGATAAACTGGAGCAATATCTGTTAAATAAAATCTAGAGAAATGGATAGACGTGGCCTGTGCCACGTCTATTTTCGGTTCGCCCGGCATGTAATAAGACCCTAATTAGTTAGTAACTCCGGTCGAGTATCTACAACGGTTTTTCTAAACCTTCCGGAAGGAAGCGTTAATGGTCTGTAAGGGCTAGACCTGTTATTAGAGGGGCTGTGATTGGTTTAAAGAACTTTTTGCTCTATGTATACAGTACCCCTATTAGACAAAAACATCCTCTGTTTTAATTTCGAAACCTTCAAAAATACTAACCTTTACAACCCCGCTCTCTATATAAATCTCAGGCACATCATATTCGCCATTTTCTTTCAACCGGAAGATCATAATGTGTTTCTTTTGAGGATTAATAATCCAATATTCTCGAACCCCGTGCTTCTCGTAGAGGTGCAACTTTTTCACATAGTCCATGGAAGGAGAAGAAGGGGAGGAAATCTCAATAATCCAATCAGGTGCCCCCACGCAATATTTTTCTTTGATTTTCGTTCTATCACAAACTACGAGTAGGTCGGGCTGAACAACTGTTGAGCAATTTTCTTCACTTTCTCCTTCTTCTGGTAATAGCACGTTGTACGGAGAATAAAAGACAATACAATCTTTTTTGCTCGACTTTAAATGGCCTTTTATAGTAAAAAACAAATTCCCACTAATGAGTTGATGCTCCGTTGAAGGAGCTGGGACCATGGCAAAAGGAACCCCTTCTATCAACTCCCAGTGGTTATCGGTAGGCCAGTCTTTATAGTCCAGATAACTATATCTTTCTTGCTTAGTAGGGATGATTGCCATTCTCTCCTCTCCTTCCTCATGCAGTTAACAGATATTTCCTATTCTTAATTATAACCTGTTTAACCTGGAATAAAAACCCCCTGTCCTTTTAAAATGCCGAGGAAATGAGTTCACCAAAACATAGTGGTGTAAGGTCTTTGTTTAATCAACATGGTGTTTGTGGCTGCAGCGGGCAACGACGGTAAGGATAATGATACAGCGCACTATCCCGTAATCGGACCCAAGTAGAGGGGATACCCCTGTGGGGGTATCCCCTCTAGATCTGCACCTGTATCTCTACTTATTGACTGACTATAACCATCTGGCTTTGCTGATCCCACTTGGTCTTAGCGCCCAGTCCCTCACCCAGGAACCGGAGGGGTACCAGTACCCGGCCGCCGGTGATGGTAGCAGGTACATCCAGGTTGACGGGAGTGCCGTTAACCGTGGCGACCGGACTGTCAGCGGTGAGGTGGATGGTGATGTCCACCTTAAACACTGTCACCTGGCGGGTCGCTTCGTCCCAGGCCACCTGGCGCCGAGACTTTCCGCCAGCGCCCGGAAGGGAACCAGGGTGCGCCCATCGACGATCTGGGGCTGGACGTCGAATTGCGGCTTGCTACCGTTGACAAAGACCTTGACTCCTTCAATCCCCACTTTCTGATAAGCCACGCTCAACTTGGCGAAAATGTCCGGGTCGTTGGGGTTAAGAGCGGCGGCCTGTTCGTATTTTTCCAGCGCCTCATCCAGTTCTCCCTGGAGTTCCAGGAGTTCTCCCAGCAGTTCGTAAACGTCGTCGTCACCGGACTTTTGGGTGGCCATGGCCTGGAGCTGTTGCAGCGCTCCCTCTTGATCCCCCTGGCGGTAGAGGCTTACCGCGAGTAAGATGCCGGCCTCTTCGTTGTCCGGGTCTATAGCCAGGAGCTGTGTTGCCGCTTCTTTGACCTGATCCCACTGGCCCAGGGCGGCAGAGGCCCTGGCCATGTCTTCGTAAGCATCTTTATCGTTGGGGTTCTCCGCCAGTTTCCTCAGGGCCTTTGCCAGGTCTTCCTGGGCTTTTGCAAGTCTCTTTGCTTGCTTCTCGGCGTCTTTGTCACCTACGTCCTCTTCCTCGTCCAGGTCCAGGTCTTCATCCGCCTCTTCGCGAGCTGCTTGATCCTCGTCTACCTCTTCGTCCTGGTCTTCAACTTTGTTCGCATCTTTGCCGGCATCCCGTTCTTCATTCCGGTCTTCATCATCCTTGTCTTGGTCACCAGCCGTGCCTGGTTTGTCATCGCCGGTGTCCCCTGGCACAGTCGGGCCGGCAGAGGTTTCCGGTGCCGGTGACGTGCCTCCTGTGGCGGCTGCAGCTCCTCCTCCCACAGAGTATACCGCTACCAGAAAAACAGCCATCACCAGCAGTGCCAGTAACCTTTTGCTACGCATCCTGAACACTTGAACCTCCCCTTTCTTCTGTTTTTGGCTTTCACTGGTTAGTGCGTGGGCGGAAAAAAATTTGGGGGTCCAGATCAAAAAATTTTTCTTTCTCGCGAACGTCGCCCTGATCATCGCCCTTGCTCTCGTCCTCATTGCCGGAATCTTTTAGAACACCGGCACCGTCGTCTTCGTCGCCACCGTTATCACTGCCCGCATCTTCTTTTGCTTCTTCGCCCGGTTCTTGTTTAGAAGAATCATCGGGTTGACCACCATCACGATCAATGCTCTGGTCCCGGGCGTCGTCTTTTTCATCTTCTATGCGGGTATCCTCCGCGCCAGCTTCATTACCCTCACCCTCATCCGCTTCATCAACTTTTTCTTCGCCTTTAATGCCGGCTTCTTCCTCGTCCTCCGGTAGGCGGTCGTCGTCCCCGCCTGGCTCCTCGTCCTCATCCACTGGACGAAATTCTGCTGGCCTGGCATCCCGGTGCTCCGGATTACCGGTGGTTTCTTGAGTACTGCCGGGCGGTACTGTCCCGGGGTTAACCAGGGTCTCCTTGGGGGGCGGCTGGTTGCTGCCAAGTCCCGCGGTGACACCGAATTCAACCACCAGCTGTTCCAATTGAATGCCCCTGGCGGATAAACGATTCAGGATCTCCTGGATGCCGGCCTTGTCCTTTACGGTGAGGCCTGGCAGAACTCCCTTTTCGACTGCCCTGTTAATGAGCAGGTAGTGGTTTACCGAAAGACCCGCCTCCCTGGCTCTGATGCGTTCCTCCGGAGAGGCGTTTTGAATGCCGACCTTACCTTTAACGTTCCGGTCAGCAAGGCTTTTCAGGACAGCTTCTTTTACCCCGGAAGCGTTTACCGGGACGGGTGCTCCGTCCCTGACCGGCATGATGGTCACCAGCACCAGGTTATCCCGTCCGGGTTTGAGGTAACCGGAGTATTCGGCCTTTTGGATTATCCGGTCAAGGAAGGTATAGACGTCCTTCTTCCGGGGAGAAAGGCCCTTTACCAGCAATTTGGCGTCCTGGTTCAGGGGTTCCACTTCCAGCACCCTGCCCGCACCGTCCACGGCGATTTCCAGGCTCGGGTTGATGTCCACGGCCAGGTAGGCGACAGGGGTACCGCCGGGGACCAATTGCCAGAGGAACGCCCCCAGGAATATCATTACTACCAGGCCCGCCACCAGGGCACCCCGGGAGGAGAAATACGGAACGGCGGGTACGGGCTGTTCAACCCACACCTCCTGGCCGACGGCAGCTCCTGTGGCAGGAAGGGGATACCGCCTGAACTGCCGGTCTTCGGTGGCGACCCACATGTGGCGGCCTTCCGTCTTCACCACTAACCCTTTTATCTTGGTCATCGAGGGTCACCTCCCCTGGAAGAGCCGGCCGGCGTTTTTGACATGTCCGTTGGGCCGGCGCTACAGGCAGCCGGCGGTGGCAGCGAGAACAAGGAGCGCAGGTGCGTGAATTCAGAATGGGTGAGAATCAGGGTCAACGCCAGGATGTAAGCTCGTCCCCTTTTTAATACCTTCCGGCTGAGGCGGGTGGCCCGGGACAGCTCCTGGAGAGGGAGCTGCTTGTAACGCTTAACGTAGGCCAGCAAGTCCTGTTCCCTGGCCAGCACGCAGGCGGCTTGCACCAGCATCTCCCGGGTATCCCGGTGCCTGGGACAGGCCCGTTCCAAAAGCTGCAGTGAAAGGTTAAAGGTATGTAGAACCTGGTCGAAGCGGAGCATTTCTTCCGCCCGCTCGCGGGCCAGTTCTTCCTCGTGATACTGTCGCCATGCGGTAGCTGCTTCCCACTGCGGAAGACCTTCCTCATTGCCAGGCAATCCTTCCAGGGAGAGGTGGTTGTGTCGTGATTCTTTACGATAGTAGTCGATCAGCCGGTTTTTGATCACCAGCCGGGCATAATGGAGAAACTCCTTGCCGGCAGAGTGGTTGAAGGTATCGATGGCCTCGTTGAAGGCCAGCAGCTAACGCTCAGCTCGTCTTCGTTTTGCCAGTAAAGCCTGCGGCCGCAGTAAGCAGCCGCGACCTCTGCTATGTAGCCCGGTGAGATTGGAGTAGATCATCCCGGGCCTGCTTATCTCCGGCCCTGGCCTTTTCCAGGAGGTCTTGCAACTGTGGATCCTTCACCAGGTGATCACCCGCCTACACTGACATTCGTGGACCGTTGAGTTTTTCGGGGCCTTTGAAACCAAATAAGTGTCAAAAATTGATTACTTAAATTTTCCGGGGTTACTAAGATTGTACCAAATGACAGCACTCGACGTAAATAGACAGGGAGCGAGGATCTTACCTGCCAAACCGGTCACAGAGGAGGAAAGTGACACCGTAGTGCTAATTATGAAGCCGCAGGGACGGTTCTTGTGGCTGGTGAGTAGACAGTTCGCATGAACTGTTTACCAAGAACCTCATAACCGTAACATTTATTAACCAACTTGTATTAATCAACTTGCCCTTGTAGCAAAGGTCCATGGCTGCTCTTTCTTACTGGAATGTACAAATGATTCGGGCTTGTTGTTATCTGCTTCTTCAAGAGCCGTGTAATAATCCCATCGGTTTTCTTTTCGGATAATGGCCGGGGGGTATCCTTTTTTCATCAGGATGTAGTTCATGCACAACCGGCCCACTCTGCCATTCCCATCGGGGAAAGGGTGAATAGCAACAAACCGGTGATGAAAGAGGGCAGATAATTTGATGGGATGAAGGATTTGCTTATTATCGTTATACCAGGTGATCAGTTTTTCCATCTCAACAGGAACTTGGGTAGCTGGAATGTAGTGATGGCTTTGGCTGTTGGCAGTTAGAACGTGATTATCTTTGATTTTATAAGCCCCGTGTACCACAGGGACGCCTCCGACCAGGGTCTTGATGCCAGAGAAAAGCATGGCATGAAGCTCTTTGATTAGCCCTTTGGTTTCTTACATTTTTTGCATAAATTATCAATACAAAAAAGCCCCTGGGAGAGACTTTCTCTCGGGGGCTTTCTTGTGATACTTTCCATATCTTTGGTTGTCACCAGTTAATGAAAATGCGGTGCATGGGATTGTGGTATCAATATTTTAAAAATAACATATTTAAACATATATTAAAATACAGATTTCTTTTGCTGCCTCCCATGCAGGCCAAATTTGCTGATATCTGTTGCCCGAATATGTCTTTGTTATATTTGCCACTTCCGGCAACCTTCTTTATAACCGAAAAATAGCAAGGGATTTTCTTGCCGGAAAACAAGCATCCCTTGCTATTTTTAACAAAGGGTATATTCCTGTGTAAATATCTTAAGCCTTTGGGAAGTACCTTTTTAAGAGACCGTAGAAAGCCATGCAATGTCTGGCTTCGTCTTTGCAAGCTTCATGAATGGCATCATGGATCGCGTCCTGTCCTTCCTTTTTGGCGCGGACGGCGATTTCCTTTTTCCCRCGGTTGGCACCGGCTTCGCCGTCTACCAGTTTTTTCAGGTTTTCCTCMGTGCTTTCGCTTAATCCTTCCCCCAGAAGTTCAGCAAAGCGAGCTGCGTGGTGAGCTTCCTCCCAGGCTATACGCTTCATTGTTTCTGCTATCTCCGGATAGCCCTCCCGCTCGGCCTGACGGGCCATGGCAATATATAAGCCCACCTCCATGCACTCTCCCTTAAACTGCATGTTCAGATCCTCTTCAAAACCGGAGCCTTTAACCACACCTATTTTATTCCAGTCCACCAGATCCGGACCGGAGGCGGTCAAYAGTTCAAATTTTTCCTGGGGTGCTCCGCAGTTGGGACATTTTTCCACCGGAGACTCCCCTTCGCAGACGTATCCACAAACAATACAGCGCCATCTTTTCATAGATTTAACCTCCTAAACTTAATTTTTTATATAATTCCCTGTTACGGGTTATTTGCYGCTGCTCTTTTCCCAACATCTTGGGCATATCCCATAAAAATAAAGTGTATATTCTTCCACCAAATACCCCTTAATATTAAATGACGTTTGTATTTCCAGAGGGCCTGCATCCAAATCATAAATAGATTGGCAACTCCGGCATAAAAAATGGCCATGGGGGGCAGGATTRGGATCAAAATGTCTTTTATCCGCCTTTATCCTTATCTCTTGCAATTCCCCTGCTTTAGCCAGTATTTCAAGGGTATTGTATACCGTCGCAAGAGATAATGAAGGGTACTGGGGTTTTAATTGATTGTATATTTCCTCCGCTGACGGGTGTTTTGCATTACCTTCAAGCAAATTTAAAATTGCCAGTCTTTGAGGCGTTAATTTCAGCCTAAATTTTTAAGCTTATTTATCATCATTTTAAATTTAWATCTCCTATTAATTTATAATCATTATAATTTAACATTTTTTCTTTGTCAACATCTTAATGCCAAAATTTTTACTCGGTTACATAAAACTTTTCCTGGCGAACAAGTCAATAAACCAAGCCAGAGCCCCAATCCCCAAAAACTCAGTAACCAATAAGTTGGCTGAACAGCCATTGAACGGCGACCTTACTGCCTGGCACCCTGTCACTGTTGTAATCCCTCCTTTAGACACAAGAAGCCCCGGAAAGAGGGTCTATCTCCTTCCGGGGCTAATTTTTGTGATGTCTGACATTATCTTGCTTATTTGGCTGCCTCCCTGACAATAGCTGCCGCTTCCTCCAGGCTATTAACAGTGTAGATTTTGTTGATGATTTTATCAAGAATGACTATGTCATTAATTTTCTGGATATCTCTCTGTAAACCAGCGGAATCTTCAGGGAACCTGGCATCCAGGTATTTGCAGATAGCCTCCTGAGCCATTGCAACCTTACCTTTAGCCTCTCCCTCGGCCAGGGCTCCTGCCACCATGGAGATTTCRTCCCTGACAGCCTTCTCCCTTAGCTCATACAGCCTGCGCTCCCTCTGGTTTTTGAAGAATATCTGCTCGATGGTCATTGCCTTGCGAATGCCCGGGTTTCCCATAGCGATCGCCTCCATTTCTTCGCCTACAATATTATTGAAGTATAGCAGCCATTCCTCCAGGGCGTCCTTCGGCCTGCGTTTCAGCCGGATGAACTTCTCCAGCTCCAAAAAGTGTATCTCCAGTTCATCGTTCAGTAACTCACCGGTCTCGTCTTCCCTGATGCGGAATGATGCGGAAGGTGTGTTGGTATTTTGTCTTGCCTTTGAACTGGTTAAAGCCCAGGATGTTGATGGTGATGGTGATGGTTTTTCTGAGGTGGATGAAATCCTGCCCGCTACTTAACTGCCCGTGGTAGAGCCCTGCCCAGTAGAATAAAGTACGTTTGTCAATGTTGTATTTATTGGCTATTTGTAGCTCCACATTTACCAGCGCTCCTGCGGCTGTCCTGGCCAGTATGTCCAGCCTGGCTGCTCTGTCCAGCAGGTATTTGGGGTCCAGCTCCCGGTCCATGTATAGAAAGAAAAGCCCAGTTGCCTGATTCGGCGTAATCTTTGAAATTCTTTAGTGTCAATCAGATCTAAAAGCAGTTTCTCTTTAGTCTTATTGAATAGACAGTAGTTATGCAGTTCCAGGATAATATTCCCAGATCCATAACCTAAGTTCTAAAGATTGCGGCCAAAATTTATCAATAAGCCTTGAAAAACGCTCGGTTGCCGTGTCAAAATAGACTTGGATCAACTGCTCGCAACAGCTGATCCGACAGCTGGCGTTGAAAAAGTACCTTACCACTTCGCAGAGGGATGGGGCTTGTTCGGCGCCTTCTTTATTGCACTCCCAAGTAGCGTAACAAAGAAGGGTCTTCGCCGTGAACAAGAGTTCCACATGTGCGAAATGGGCAGTTTCAGAATGAGCATAGCACGAAGTTAATCCAAGATTCTGTTTCACCATGCGATAAAAAACTTCTATTCTCCACCGTTTGGCATAGACACTGGCCGCTTCTTCCGGTGCATCGACTCGGTTGCTTATCAAGAGGTACGCATCCTTGAAGGTTGCCGGACATTCTTCCTCTGGAAGAATCACACTGCTTTCAGCCGCTGGCTTCTCATAAGTGGCTGCAATGGCAGCTATGGGTAAAAACCGTTGCCTAGTGATGGGTTTTCCCTTACGG
>NZ_AWQQ01000115.1 GCF_002607855.1 Desulforamulus profundi | reverse complement strand
TTCTACGACCATCTTCAAGAACTTCTGCCAGAGATCTTATTGCCTCTTTTTTCCATTTAAGCAATTGATTTGGATGAATCCCATACTCTGAAGCAATCTGGGATATGGTTTTCTCTTCCTTGAGAATTTCCAGTACAACCTTGGCTTTGAACTCCCCAGAATATGATTTTCTCACGGCAACGATCCACCTTAAATAAAGCTGTTTTTTTGTCTAGTTTTCTTTATCCATTATACATCACTACAGAAAAAAATAAGTGAATACAGGTTTGAAGGTGCTGCCAGGCAGTTAGTAGCAGATATAAAGTATCTACAGCAAAAAGCACTGGCAGAGAGCAGCGAGTACTATAAGATTGAGTTTTACAATAATTATTATCAACTTAATAAATCTACTGAAACAATAAAAAAGGTGCAATTACCAGCAAATACGGAGTTTTATCGTTTTACTTTTAGCGGTAACATTATGAATATAAGCGCCAGAGGAACTGCCACCCCCGGAACCATCACCTTATATCAAAGTGAACTAAAGAAATATCTTTATATCAAAGTAGCGGTTTCAACAGGTAGGGTAAGGTTATCAAGCACCAATGACAGTGACCCTAATATTACAAATATTCTTCGGAGTAAAGACAATGAAGCTTTGGACAAGCCACAATATCAATGCCGTAGATATAGGGCAAAACAGCATCAAGATCCTACAACTGCAAAAGAAGGGCCAATCGTTGCGAATCAGCCAGCAGATCAGCCATCCCAGCCCCGGGCTTGAGTCTTTGGAAAAGGGAGATGTGGCTGAGCTTGCTGCGTCCTTGAAAGAGGCAGCGGCTAAGGCCGGTATTGGCAGGTCAAAAGTAGTTTCTTTTATTGGCGGCCTGCGGGTGATTACCCAGCAAATCACCATGCCCCCGATTCCCGAGGACGAACTGCAAAAGGCGGTGGTTTGGGAAGCGGAAAAACTGATGCCTATCCCGGTACCGGATATGGAAATCCGGGCGGTGGTCTTGGAAGAGAAAAAGAATGAGTTTGGGGAAGGCTCCCAGCTGAATGTATTACTGGTGGCTGCACCCAAAAATTTAGTCTACCGTTACTATGAAGTTTTTGACCGGGCCAATTTAACCCTGACAGCCATTGATTTGCCGGCATTAAATCTGTGGCGGGTGTTTCAGGGGCAGCACTGCTTCCCGGAAAGAAAGGAAATCCAGGCGGTGGTGGACATCGGACACACCACCAGCCACTTTATCGTAATAAAAAAAGGTGTTCCTTCTTATGTTCGCTCTTTATCCGTCGATTTAAACCATATCAACAGGGAACCGGCAGAAGAGGTCAACAATTGTGAGCAGGATAACATTACCGACATAGCTGCCGACTATTATGATTTGGAAATTATTCCGGAGGTCGCGGCAACCAGGGAGGTGGACATGCCTCCGGGTATGGTGGATGAAAGCCTGCTGTATTCCGAGCTGGCAACCGAGATCCGGCGTTCCCTGGACTTTTATCGCCTGCAGGAAAGAGACACATTTGTTGAACAACTGGTTATTACAGGCGGGGGAAGTAAAATTGACGGCTTGGCCTTAATCCTTGAGGCTGAGTTGGGTTTACCCGTTCATATCGGTTATCCCCAGTTGAAGACCGCGCCCGATAAAATTCAGGAACTGCATCCTAAATTTACCATGGCCTTTGGCTTAGCTCTAAGGGAGGTTTTAATATGAACTACCGTGTAAACCTCCTGCCGGTAGAGCTGCAGCCAAAGCCGCCCCTGAGTGCAAAGAAATTTCTTTCGTACCTGCTGTGTACGCTGGTGTTTGCTCTTTTTGGTTTTGGATATGGATACTTTCAAATAGAGCTTAATTCCTTTAGGGAAGAATTGCAGTCTTTACAACAAAACCAGGAACAACTGCAGGTAACGCAAGCAAGGCTCTCCGAAACGAGCAAGCAGCAGCAGGCGATGAAGAACCAGATTAACACTTTCAATCACTTGATGCAGGAGCGATCTACCTGGCCGAAGTTCTTATATGATTTAAACGAACGAGTTCCTGAGGGTGTTTGGTTGGCAAAATTAAACCTTTCCTACATAGCAGAGGATGAGACTGAGTCAAAGGAGCAGCAAAGCGAAGGTCCGGAGAGGAATCCTGTGCCCGGCAAAACGGAGGAAATTGCAACACAGCCTGCATCCCCGGGAAAAACCCCCCTCCGTCTACTATACAGCAAAACCAAAACGGTAATCCCAAGGGCAAGGAAAAAGCAAAAGTACCCGAGTTTGCTCCAAACACCGCTGTAATAGAAGGCGGCAGCTATTCGCTGGAGTCCATCGGCAAATTTATTTACAGTCTGAATCAGTTGAAATACCTGTCCGAGGTAGAACTCATCGAAATTGTTCAAGATGATGAGGGTAAGTATACCTTTAAAATTGAGGCTCCCCTGAAGGAGGCTCAACCATGATGAAGCTCGAAATAACACCCAGGGATAAGAA
>NZ_AWQQ01000114.1 GCF_002607855.1 Desulforamulus profundi | reverse complement strand
ACCTAAGGGAAGGCACCGCTTGAAGGTTAATGGTATAATAAGATTTGTTACATAAAAACAAGGGAGAAGAGAAAATGAGAAGGTTTATTGTTCTTGCATTAGGATTACTAATCTTCATTACTGGCTGCAGCCAGGCAGCCCGGGATGCCGTAAAGCCGGAGGCGCCTAAAATCCAGCCCGGTATTCTGAAGGTACATTTTATCGACGTGGGGCAGGCCGATGCCATCCTGGTGCAGGCGGGCGAGGAAAATATGTTGATTGATGCCGGTAACAATGAGGACGGGGAAGGGGTGGAGAATTATCTTAAGCAGCAGGGAGTTAAAAAGCTGTCGGTCGTTATGGGGACCCACCCCCACGAGGACCACGTGGGGGGCATGGATCATGTAATAAATGCCTTTACCGTTGACAAAGTTTATTTGCCAAAGGTGAATCACAGTACCCAAACCTACAAAGATGTCTTACTGGCTGTCAAAGAGAAAAACCTGAAAGCCACCGCTGCCCAAGGAGGACAGACCTTCACACTGGGTGAGGCCCGGGTGGACATTTTGGCACCCAATGGCACCGGCTATGAGGAACTGAATGACTACAGCATTGTTTGTAAGGTGACCTTTGGGGACAGCAGCTTTCTTTTAACGGGGGATGCCGAAGGGACATCGGAGCAGGAAATGCTGAAAAAGGGATACAACCTAAAGGCGGAAGTTTTAAAGATCGGTCATCACGGCAGCAGTTCTTCCACCGGAGAGCAGTTTCTGAAGGCGGTATCACCGAAAATGGCGGTTATCTCCGTGGGGCAGAACAATGACTACGGGCACCCGCACCGGGAGACGCTGCAAAAATTGGCGGCGGCCCAAATCAAAGTTTACCGCACTTCCCAGGCGGGAACCATTGTCATGACCTCCGACGGGAAGAAAATTGAAGTGGAAACTGCAAGAGCGACTTCGGCGGCAGGGTCGACCGGCCAGAACAAAGAATATGTTGACAGCCGGGGCCGGGGTCTTATCAAAGGGAATATCAACAAAAAAGGGGATAAAATCTATCACCTGCCGGAACAGGCAAACTATGAAAGAACCAAGCCTGAGGTCTGGTTTACGACTGAAGCAGAGGCAGAGGCTGCGGGTTTCAGGAAGGCTGACCGGTAAGTGCCTATTGACCGCTTCGAAGGGAAATAGGCTGTTAGGAGATAGAAGTTAAATCCTGTGAAACGTCCCCTGCCCCGGCAGGGCGAGAGTAGGGGATAGAGTATTTCTTTAAAATAACGACGGATCCAATGTATAAATAATTGCTCTGGTCAAAAATAGTTGACTGATATCTAATTTTTTGGTTTAAAGTGTATAACAATTAACAAATTGGGTAACAATACTCATCGTAATCATATTTTTTCATCAAGGAGTGATAACGGTGGAATTGTTATCCAGAATTGCCTTGGTGCTGGTCATCGTAGGCGCATTAAACTGGTTGCTGGTTGGCCTTTTCAGCTGGGACCTGGTTGCTGCCCTGCTCGGTGGGGACGCAGTACGGGAAGCCTCTTTGCTAAGCAGAATTATCTACAGCTTAGTAGGTATTTCCGGCATTATTTTAATTCCCACCCTGTTCCGTGACAGAGCACAGGTAGAAAACAAGTAAGACAAAAAGCCCTTCACCTGGTGGAGGGCCTTTTGTTTTTTCATAATTACTTTTTTGGATAGTATACCCCTGGAAGGAAGAAGCTCGCAGAAAATCCAGGGCATCAGCCGCTCCAATTTTTTGCATTAGATATAGAACCTGGCAATCAGACTGCGGGTTGGATATAATTGAACCAGTACAAGTTGCTGAAGGAGTGCAATTTATGGCCACGGTAAAATTTATTCACTGTTCGGATATTCACCTGGGCCGGCAGCGCCTGGGCGGCAAACTGCCGGATTCGGATTTTGCACAGGCCCTTGATTGGATTGTCCGGTATACCATTGAACAAAAAGCGGACGCCCTGCTTATTGCCGGGGACCTTTATGATTCTCCCAGCATCCAGCCCCCTGTTTTGCAGCAGGCCACCGCCTGTCTGAAGCCCCTTCAAGAAGCGGGGGTTCCTGTCTTTGCCATTGAAGGCAACCACGACCGGGCCACCGTTACCGGAGAGTCACACACCTGGGTACGGTATTTAAATGATATCGGACTGATCCACCTGTTATCCATTCCCTTCACATCCGAGGGGCCGCTGATTACACCCTGGGATGGTCGGAAAAGAAGCGGTTCCTACATCGACTTCAAAGGAGTCCGCATTGTCGGTGCGGGCTACCTGGGCGCCGGCACCATTAAAAGGGCCCGCCTGATTGCTGAAACCCTCACAGGCTGGCAGCAGGACGGTAAGCCCGGGGCGTCGATCATGCTGCTGCATGCCGGGCCTGACTATGTGGTACAAGAAGGCGGCGGATTCTCCAAAGAAAACCTGGAGTTCCTCCACCAATGCGTGGATTACCTGGCCCTGGGCCACATTCACAAACCCATGAACCACGGGGGATGGGCCGTCAACCCCGGTTCCCCGGAACATGTCCGTCTGGAAGAGTGCCGTTACGACGGACAACCCCGGGGCATGGCGGTGGTGGAAATGGACCCGTCCCGGACATGCCCCCTGCAAAGGGTGGAAATTGTGGCGGTTCCCAGGAGAAAAGTCTTCAGCCTGCGCTATGACTGCTCTCCCCACAGCAATAAAACCAAGCGGGCCATGGATGCCATTCAGGCAGACATTACAGAAAATCTTCGGGTCCTGGGAGCGTCGCCGGAGGATGCTGTGAGGTTGGAACTGACCGGTACGGTCAACCTGGGCCGCATCCGCCTGGATACCGAAGCCCTGGCCCTTTATTTGGAGGAAAACCTGCCGGTGAAGGCTGTGGAGGTAAATTCCGGCGGCCTGCAGCTGGCTGTCGGGGAAAATTCTCCGGAGGGCACCCTTCAAGAAATTCCTTCCAGGGAGGCCCTTGAACTGTCTGCCATCCATGAGGTGGTCATGCATAACCCGCTGCCGGGGTTGGAACACCAGGCAGGCATGCTGACCAGGTTGTTTTACCAACTGAAGGAAGATGTGCGCAGCCGGGCCTCGGCCCAGGAGATCAGGGAAAGGCTTAATGCCTGTGGGCTGCTGGAATTGCTGGTGGCGGAGGCCCTGGAGGAAATGCCGGAGAGGTCCGTGGCCACGGCAAAGGAAGGTGATGCCTGATGTGGATACAAAAAATCAGGTTGAAAAACATCAAAAGCTATGGTGAGGGTGACAGCGGCCAGGGGATTACCGTCCACCTGGAGCCGGGCATCAACCAGATCGCCGGCAAAAACGGGGCCGGCAAAAGCACGCTCATTGAGGCCATCGGCTATGCCCTGTTTGACGCCGAACCCGTCAGGGGCAACGCAGGATGGCCAAAAACACCTATTTATTAAGGAATGGCAGCAAATCCGGCGAAATCGATGTCTGGGTCTGGCACCAGGACTGCCTGTACCGGGTTGAAAGGGATGCGGGCAACGGGGGACGGCGCTGGAAGGTTGTGCGGCAGGATGATGACTTCATCGAGGCCGAAGGGGAGCAAGAGGTCAAGGCCTTTCTGGCCAACCTGGCCGGTGTGGATGCTCCGGAACGCCTGGCGGAGGTTTTTCACAGCCTGCTGGGGGTAAAACAGGGCCGTTTCACCCTGCCCTTTGACCTGAAGCCCAGCGAAGCCAAAAACCACTTTGACCCTCTTCTGGACGTGGACATTTTTCGCCAGTGTTTTGATTATTTAAAGGAACCCTGTGATGAAATCCGGCAGGACATGGCCAACCAGCGCAGCGTCATCAGCGGGTTGGAGGGCCAGATTGCTCAGCTCCGGGATGCACCGGCGAAGCTGGAAGAAGGTTTGCAGCAAAAGGCTGTTTTGGAAATGCTGGTGCAGAAATGCCGGGAACGGTTGGAAAGTACAGGCCGGGACCTGGAGCGGTACGACGACTTAATGAAGCAATACCAGACGGCTGTGCTGAAGGTTGGCGAGGCCAGAAGCAATGCAGGGCAGGCCCGGGCCGACGTGAACATGGCCTCGGCCCGGGTTGAGGAGGCCAGGCAGGCGGGGAAAATCCTAGAACAAACTAAGGAAGACTACCAGGCGTTCACTTTATTGGAAAAGCAAATCAGCCAGTTGGAAAAACAACGGGTCACCCGAGATAGTTTACATAAAACGCTCACCACCCTTCAGAGGGAAGAAACGGGTTTAACCAGGGACCTGGCAGCAAAAAGACAAGAAGCAGCCAGGGACCGGGAAAATGCCGGCAGTAAAGAGCGTGAATATCAAAGCAGACGGGAAGTCCTGCAGCAGCAGGTGGCCCTGTATGAGGCCGGCGAAGGGGACTGCCTGCAGGCAAAGGAACGGGCGGAAGAACTAAAGAATGGCCTGGTCCGGGTGGTGGAATGGCTCAAGGCCATGAGCGCTGTGAACAAATCGGCCATTGACCAGATGACGGAACTGGAGCAAACTTTTCGCCAACTTGACACCAAAATTCCTCAACGGATGGCACGGGCCAAAGAGCAACTTGAACAGGCCGAGAGTCAGGAACGTGAATGCAGGGCCCTTTTGGAAAGGACCAAGCAAGACAAGGCCAACCTGGAACAACAGCTGGCCAGGCTTTCCGGCGGACAGTGTCCCCTCCTGGGCACCGCCTGCAGCCAGTTCGACCCCGCAAAGGCCAGGCAGGACTTAGCCGGTTTAAACCAGAAAATAAAGGCTGCGGCTGAGGAGCACCGGGAAAAACTCCGCCTGGCGGCCGGGGCCGGGGCTGAGCTGGAAAAATGGCTGGCCCTGGAGAAGGAAGAGGTGGAAAAACAGGCCCGGGTCCGCCAGCTCGGCAAGGGCATCGCCGGGTTGTATCAGCAACTGGAGGACCCCGCCGGCCGGCTGGCGGCGGAAAAACTGGTTTTGCAATTAAAGATGGGTGAAATACCGCCCAGACTCAGGGGCCTTGTTGAAACTCAGGAGCTTGACCCGTCCGTTTACCGGGCGGCGGTGGAAGAAATGAAAGACCTGCAAAGATTCCTCTACGATTGTTTTCAAAAGTGGAAGCCTGTGGTGGAACAACAGTACAACGCGGCCCAGGAAATCATGACCATGCGGGTAGCCCGCAGGAAAGAAATGGATGCCGAGGACAGGACCCTCAAGGCACTGGCTCAGGATATTCAACTGCTTTTGCAAAGGGCCGGGGAGGCAGAAAAGAAAGCCGCCGTTCTTGCAGGCTCCCTTGCCGGAATGCAGCAGCAAATTGAGGAATTGGAACAGCAGCTGCAGCCCTATGCGGGACTGGATGAAAAACTGGCTGAAGCAAACCGGGTGAAGAGCCGCCACCTGCCCGGTTATACAAAATACCTGCAGAACCAGCCGGCCGCCGAAAAAACGCAGGAATACCTGGACAAGCTGGACCAACACAGGGCCAGGCTTAGAGAAGCAGAAAGCGAACTGGCGGCGTCCGAGCAAAAATTCAAGGCAGCCGAAGCTGCCTACAATCCGGATCAACACAGGGAGCTAAAAGAACTCTACGCCCGGGCCAACCTGGACCTGGGTGAAGCCACCAGCAAGCTGGAGGAAGCGGTCAGGCTGGTGGAGGAGCAGAAGCAAAGGGTACAACAGATGAACCATCTGCACCGGCAAAGGGAGGAACAGGTAAAGGAACTGGTACGCCTGCAGTCCCAGGAAAAGATTTTAGAAAAGGCCCGGCATACCCTGAAAAACGCCCAGGAGCCGGTAGCCAGAAACCTGACCTGCCGGGTGGCCGCCCAGGCCCAGGCCATTTATAATTCCATGAGCAACGAAGCAGCCCAGTTTCACTGGCGCGCCGGAGATTACAGCCTGACGGTCACCACGGTTTCCGGGGAGAAGCGGTTTGCCAGCCTCTCCGGCGGGCAGCAAATGAAAGCCGCCCTGGCCATGCAGCTGGCCCTGGTAAAGGAATTTTCCACTGCCGGTTTTTGTGCCTTTGACGAACCCACCTACGGTCTGGATACCGAGAGCAGGATCATGCTGGCCGAGGCCGTCAGCAAAGCCCAGCAGGAATGTAAATTTGAGCAGCTGCTGCTGGTTTCCCACGATCAGCCTTTGACGACAAGGTGGAGTATGCCCTGCATTTAAGCTATTCTCCGGTGGAAGGGACAAAGCTTTAGGTAATGGAGTGGTTGTGGTTACTCTATGGCAGATAGGGTTTGTTACCTTGCAAGAAGGGCTGATCAAAAATGCCGCCGGTTCTGTTCGGCGGCATTTTTACATGAACTTGTTTAACAGAACCACCATGCCATGCCGGTGACCACCGTTAAAAAGATGCTCTTGCTGTAAATACCGGTGATAAAGCAGGGGATGGCAGCCAGCAGGTAGGTGTTTGAAAGATTGACACTGAGCTGCCCGTCTTTCAGCAGCAGTTCCGGGGCCAGCAGCGCGGACAGCACGGCCACCGGGACATAACTCAGCCAGTTCAGCAGTCCCTTGGAAATATTGATGCGGGATAAAATGGCCAGGGGCAGCATGCGGGGGATGTAGGTGACAATCATCATGCCGATAATGATTGTGAGGACTTTTCCATCCATTTATCAATCAACACTCCTATCGTTACAGAAATGACGGTGGCCAGGATGATGTTCCAACTGCCGCCCAGGTTCAGTTTGATACCGATGGATAAGACTGCGGAAATAAAGATAATGGAAATGGCCTTCTTGTGTCTCACCTGAAGGATCAGCAGGGCGATGAACATGGCCGGCAGGGCAAAATCAAGGCCGAACTTTTGGGGCTCCGGGATAAAGTTGCCCATCACCGAGCCCAGCACGGTGCTGGAAAGCCAGGCCAAATGGGAAGTAATAAACAAGCCCAAGAAGTACCACTGACTTTTTTGCTGTTTTGCAACCGCGCCGATGGAAATGGCATAGGTTTCATCGGTGACCCAAAAGCCCAGCAGAGACAGTAATTTCGCATTAATGTTTCTTACGTAAGGAGCCAGGGAAGCCGTCATTAACATATGACGGGAATTGACCAGAAAAGTGGTTAAAACAATGGCGCCGATGGAAGCCTGGGCTGCCAGCAGCCTGCCGCGATAAATTGGGAAGAACCTGCGTATACCAGCAAAGACATCATAAAAATTTCTACGGTGGACATGCCCGATTGCACCGCTAAAACGCCAAAGGCCATTCCGATGGGAAAATAACCGAAGACAACCGGCAGGGCCGCACTAATCCCTTCTTTTATGTCTGAACGAACCAACTGACTAAACCTCCTTCGCAAAACCGTAGATAGTTCTAATAATAACAGAATTTGTCCATGCCTGTCATCCGGGAATAAACTTTTGTCCGCCAAAGGGCAACTTTTCTGTATTCCACAGACCGGGGAATCTGTTACAATACCCTCAGGGGGTGTAAGGTTTGAAGCCGTCCGTCAAAGGATTTTTCTTTTTGGTAGGGGCTACGTCCATGTGGGGGATCTCCGGCACCGTGGCCAAAATTTTATTTAACCAGCAGGTAAACCCCCTGCACCTGGTCACCATCAGGATTACTTTGTCCTTCCTGGTGCTGCTGGCCTACCTGGCCCTTTGGAAACCTCATTTGCTACGGGTAAAAAAATGCGATCTTCTCTACCTGGCCGTACTGGGGATCGGCGGAATTGCGCTGAATCAGTTCAGTTATCTCTATACCATCAGCCAGACCAACGTGGCCACCGCAGTGTTTCTGCAGTACCTGGCGCCAGGCATTGTGGCCGCCTACGCCTTTCTCTTTCAGGGGGAAAAGATGGGGCCCGCCAAACTGCTGGCCCTGCTGCTGACCGCCGGGGGCGGTTACCTGATTGTGAACGGCGCCCCGGGAGGGGGACTGGCGGTGAACCTGCCGGGACTGGTGAGCGGTCTGGTTTCTGCCGTGACCCTGGCCTTTTACACCATCTACGGGAAGAAGGGTCTGAGCACCCTCAACCCCTGGACCACCCTTTTATATTGTTTCGGCTTCGGGGCGCTGGTCTGGAATGTTTTTCAGCCGCCCTGGATCGCCATGGTGGGTCACAGCACCACTGAGTGGTTGTTTTTTCTCTACATCGCGGTATTTGCCACGGTACTGCCCTTTGGTTTTTATTTTTGCGGCCTGAACTACCTCACACCGGTGATCACCGGGTTAACCAGCACCCTGGAACCGGTGGTGGCAGCGGCAGTTGCTTTCCTGGTTCTGGGGGAACTGATGTATCCCCTGCAACTTCTGGGCTGCGCCATGATACTGGCCGGCGTCATTGCCATCCAGTGCCTACCCAAACAGGAGGAGACAGTATAAAGTTCAGGGATGCGAAGTGATAGATACATAAGATACAACCTTTCAAAGATTTCTCACTTCTTACCTTTCAAATGGCAGGAATAATGAAGTTTCCGGAGAATAAAATCACTACAGGGAATTCAAACCGGACACCGCAGTTTTATTGATAATAAAGTTCTTGTCAAAGCCACGGAAGTTGTTGAACCGGAAGTCCGGAACCTACATGGCTTTTTTATTTCACGTTAGGAAGATAAGAAAAGCCCGGTAGAGGTTTTTCATTAAATTAGGGAGGGATATATATGCACATCCCGGATGGTTTTTTAGATGCCAAAACCTGGGTTTCCGCTACGGCCATCAGCACAGGGTCCTGGGCTACAGCATTGCTAAAACCAGGGAACAAATCAGTGACCGACAGGTACCCCAACTGGGAGTAATGGCAGCCTTTATCTTTGCCGCCCAGATGATCAATTTTCCCATCGCCGGGGGAACATCCGGTCACCTGCTGGGGGCGGCCCTGGCAACAGCCCTGCTGGGTCCATGGAGTGCCAGTATCGTTCTGGCCACGGTACTGATGATCCAGTGTTTTGTTTTTCAGGATGGCGGGCTGACCGCCCTGGGGGCCAATATTTTAAACATGGGGGTCGTTGGCGTGCTGGTAGCCGCCGGCATTTACGGGCCCCTAAGTCGGTTGATCAAAGGGAAAACCGGTGTTGCCCTGGCCTCCTTTGCCGCTTCCTGGGCCTCCGTAATGGCCGCGGCCTTCATGACCAGCGCAGAACTTGCCCTGTCGGGGATACCCTTTGCCGTAGTCCTGCCGGCCATGCTGGGGGTTCACGCGCTGATTGGCATCGGGGAAGGTGTTATTACCGCTGCGGTGGTGCTGGCCGTCCTTAACGCAGGGTTTTCTCCCAACTGGCTGAGGAAGGGGGATGTTTGCAGTGAATAAAAAACTACTGGCCGGTTTGTTGATCGCTTTACTGGTGGCTGTCTTTTTGTCGCCCTTTGCCTCCCCCCATCCGGACGGGTTGGAGAGAGTGGCGGAAGATCAAAACTTTATCCAAAGGGCTTATGGGAAAGAAGTTCTTACTTCCCCCATTCCCGATTATAGTATGCCGGGTATGCAAAGTGAATTCCTGGCCACCGGGGCAGCAGGGGCCACCGGGGTGGCGCTTACCTTTGGCCTGGTCATGGGCATGAAGAGATTCCTGGTGAAAAGGCAGAATTGTTCATAAGGAAGCCGCGGGGGTTAAACAAATGCAGGGCATTGAGGAAAGGCTGGCTGCCGGGACCTGGATCAGGGGCGTGGATGCCAGGGTAAAGCTGATTGCTGTGGTGATCTTTATCATCAACGCCACCACGCTGCAGGACAAAACACTGTTAATGATCACGGCCTTCTTGCTGCTGGGGGTCTCCCTACTGGCAGGCATTGCCCCGGTACACCTGGTGAAAAGGCTGGTTCTTGTGCTGCCCTTCGGTGGAGTTATGGTTTCTGTCCTCCCCTTTGTCATCCCCGGAGAACCTGTATGGACCCTGCAATTGGGCGTTCTCAAATTGGTGGCTACCAGGGAAGGCTGGGAGGCGGCGGTCCTTCCCTGCCTGCGTATGGTGACCGCCTTTTTGGGCATGGCCTTTCTGACATCCACCACCTCCCTGCGGGAGATCATCCATGCCCTGAATCATCTTAAATTTCCCCGCATCTTTGTTTTGCTCATTGACTTTACGGTACGCTACATCGCGGTGGTAATGGATGAACTAAACCGCATGCAGACTGCCAGGAAAGCCCGGGGGTTTAAACCAGGCAGAGGTCTTTGGGACAGGCATACCGTAAAACCATTGGCAGTATGCTGGCCATGCTTTTTCTGCGGTCCTATGAAAGGGCGGAAAGGGTTTACTTTGCCATGCTGTCCAGGGGATACACCGGTCAGTACAAATGCTGCGGCCACTGTCACCGGATAAAAAAACTGGACCTCAGCTTTGGGGCTGGCATGATTACCGCTTCCTGGGCCATCAAGATCATTGATATGGGAGGGATTCCATGGAGCCTGTTATTGAAGTGACGGAACTTTCTTTCCTTTATAAAGACGGCACCAGGGCTTTGGACAAGTGTTCCCTCACCATAGAGCGCGGCACCAAAGTGGCCATTCTGGGACCCAACGGTTCGGGCAAATCCACCCTGCTGCTGCATTTAAACGGCATTCATGTGGTCCAGCAGGGGACGGTGAAGGTCCTGGAGGAAACCGTCAGTCCCTCCAATGAACAATGGCTGAGAAGTAAAGTGGGCCTGGTGTTTCAGGACCCAGACGACCAAATTTTCTCCGGCACCGTCTGGGAGGACGTGGCCTTTGGCCCCGTTAACCAGGGCCTGCGGGGAGAGGAGTTGGAGGCCAGGGTGCGCCAAGCTTTGCGTTTTGTAAAAATGGAGCAGTACAGCCGCAAAGTGCCTTACCATTTGAGTTACGGCCAGAAAAAGCGGGTTGCCATTGCCGGGGTGCTGGCCATGAACCCGGACATTATTGTCCTGGATGAACCGGTAGCTTTTTTAGACCCGGCGGGAAAACGGGCCTTGTTTGAGCTTTTAGACCAGCTGAACCGGCAGGGCAAGACCATCGTTGCCGCTACCCACAATGTGGATATAGCCGCCCGCTGGGCCCACAAGATCATCATCCTCTCCGAAGGCAGGGTGCTGGCCCAGGGTACCCCGGCCTTACTGACGGATAAAACCATTGTACAGGAAGCAGAACTGGAACTGCCTGCGGTTACCGAAATCTTTGCCCCTTTTCCCGACCTGTGCAAACCAAAAACACCGGTCACAGTAGAAGAAGCACAAAACATTATTAAACAATTAGTGACGAATTCAAGTCGGGGACGGTTCGTGCGCCGAGAAAAGGGCGCATCGTATAATGGGTGGGAATCCCACTGAGAAAGGTTTAGCCAACCACTCAAAGCGAGTCTTGGAACACAGGGGTAACCCCTGTATTTAAGCGTAGACAGCTAGGTAGCAGGCCGAAAGCGAAAGCTGAAGGGATTGAGCTCCGAAATCCTAGAACGGGAAGGCCGATGCTGTGAGCCAGGCAGAAGGCAATATCACAACAAACGCTATGGCGAGTCTGTTGGGCTCGATTCAACCCTCAAATCTCAGAAGAGAAAACCAGGATTATCAACTTTGGCAGATTTGCAGAACAAACCTGCCAAAACAATAATAAGGGCAAACCAGAGACATTTGATTTCCTTGGTTTCACCCACTACTGTAGTAAAAACCAGAAGGGCAAATATCGGGTCAAAAGGAAGACCAGCCGCAAGAAATTCAAAGCCAGTCTACTTCGGGTGAAAGAATGGTTACGGGACAATCGGCACCTGCCGGTCAAGGTATTAATGGATCAGTTATGTCGCAAATTGAAAGGATACTATCAATACTAGGCCATCACTGATAACCTGCGCTCTGTACAGAACTTTAGAGATAAAGTAATAAAATTTATCTTTAAATGGCTGAACCGGCGCAGTCAACGGAAAACAAAGCGTCTCCTAAAACCCGAGAGGCCCACATCTACTCGACTTGACTTGAATTTGAAAACGATGAATTCAAGTCAAGAACCGTCCCCACTTGAATTCACTTGAATTGGAAAATCCTTAAGGGTTATTTTTTCATCTTACCCGTTGACAATGAATATCAACCTGTATATAATCAATAATTGTTCACGGCAGTGTGGCTAAAGTGTCAGGAAAAAGCAGCATCAAATGACAAAGAATACCTTGTTGAAATAAGCTTGACAACATCTTAACATTTTGGTAACATAATTTGTGCGAGTCGACAAAGTTGTGTGGTGGGTATAGCTCAGCTGGTTAGAGCGCCAGATTGTGGCTCTGGAGGCCGTGGGTTCGAGTCCCATTATCCACCCCATATTATTCATATAAATATACTGGGGCGTCGCCAAGCGGTAAGGCACCGGTCTTTGGAATCGGCATTCGTTGGTTCGAATCCAGCCGCCCCAGCCATCTTTACGTGACCCATTAGCTCAGTCGGTAGAGCACCTGACTTTTAATCAGGGTGTCCCGCGTTCGAGTCGCGGATGGGTCACCATTTTCTATGTTTAAACAAAAAATACATGCGGATGTGGCGGAATTGGCAGACGCGCCAGACTTAGGATCTGGTGCCCGCAAGGCGTGGGGGTTCAAGTCCCTTCATCCGCACCAGCAAAAGAAAAAGTCCAAGGATCATTCCTCGGACTTTTTTCTTTTGTAAAGGGATGGTGCTTCTCCATTGTAGCAGAGAGTTTTTATTTAAAATTTGGTAGAATTTGTGCTCCCGTAAAAGTAATCGGACCGATAACGTTAGCCTGGCTGCCTGCTAATGGCAGTTCGGCTGTTAAGAAATAACTAACCTTCTCAGGATGATGAAAATCATCACAGGGGTTAAGGGGAATCAGCGGCAAATCTACATGGGTAAAAGTGGTGGTCTCAAAATTTTCTTCCGCAGCATTGGCGCTTTGACGGCAGCTGAAAATTAATGGACCGGTAACAGGAGCATCTCTAAAGATTTTAAACAGAACATCGACCTTGTTTCCTACATTGGTAATGGCCTGCCAGCCAACCGTGGCAGTTAACCATACCCGGCTGCATACAACAAAAATGTTTAAAGCATCATCACCCGTTAGAGAAGCGATGGTAGTCGGGGTTGTAGTAAGAGGAATAGACGTTGCACCGCTGGTGTTACTTGGTTGGAGGGTTACAAATTCAAACTCCACAAGCAACCCGCGTCTTTTAAAAAATGAAGATGAAATAACGTCGGAGTTTTCTTCACTGGCGGTCTCCGGATTTTCTGTTTCTTTTAATTCGTCGGACATAGGGTCTAACCTCCCTTAACAATCTTACTCCATTATACGTAAGAGCCTATGGAAAGGTGACCCTCCTATGGTTAAACATTACTGCTTAACCTTAAATTATTTACCCTTATCATCTCCCGGGAGGCAAAATAAATTTAAGAGCCGGGGGAACAATCCTCCGGCTTCAGTCGGTATCTCGCAATTGATTGGCATAACAATCGGTACAAAGATGAACCTTTTTATAAACGCAGATGATGTGCCTGTGGCAGACCCACTGCCCGCATACGTTGCATTGTTCATAACACGACAGGCATACGTCGTCACCGCAAATGGGGCATTCCAATATCCGGCTTGCTGGATGATTACAAACAGAACAAGTATTTGACATGGTTTTAATCCTCCGTTACTTCTATATTAGCACAAATTTCTGCGTTTTTTCAATTATCTTTAATGTATACATGATTAAATTTGATAACCAAATGTTCTGTTGTCAAACCAAATGGAACGAACATTCTCTGAGCAAATGTTTTGCAAACCGTTAACATTATGGTATAATTGTAATGATATACAGTGGCCAGGGTTCTGCCTGGTATTTTAATTATCGAGGCAGCTGGAAAAAATTGCCCTTTTTGGCTGGAAATGATTTGACTCCGGGCAGGAGTTGGACAACCTTCGTAGAACTAAATACAGTGTCATGCCCGTATTGGGTTACACTATAAGGACTAAGGTTGCAGGCTATGGGAGGGTGTATTTCAGTAAAATAAAAGCTTTATCAAACAAAACATGTATTTAAGGAGGAGCACTGTAAAATGAAGGCCACAGCAGAAAGGATAGAAAAAAACACCGTCCTTTTAGAAATTGAGGTAGAGACAGAAAAACTGGAACAGGCAATGAACAAAGCCTACCAGAGAGTCGTTAAGCAGGTGAACATTCCCGGTTTCCGTAAAGGGAAAGCGCCTAGGGCAATGGTTGAACGTTATGTAGGAAAAGAGACTCTGTTTGGGGAAGCCGCCGAAATGATCGTCCCCGAAGCCTACATGCAAGCCATCAAGGAAACCGAAACGGAGCCCATCGACCAGCCTAAAATTGACATTGTGCAGGGTGAACCGGGTAAGCCTCTTATTTTAAAGCCACCGTGGAGGTCAAACCGGAAGTGACCCTTGGCGAATATAAAGGTTTGGAAGTAAAGCGTCCTACCACAGAAGTCTCCGATGAAGATGTACAGAAAGAACTGGAGCGTCTGCAAAACCGCCATGCCAAACTGGTTACCGTAGAAGAAGGAGAAGTACAAAAGGACGATGTAACCATCATTGATTTTGCCGGTTATGTAGACGGCGAAGCATTTGAAGGCGGCACTGCCGAAAATTATTCTCTGACCATCGGTTCCGGTACCTTTATTCCCGGCTTTGAAGACCAGCTCATCGGAGTAAAAGTAGGCGAAGAAAAAGATGTCAACGTAACCTTCCCCGAGGAATACCATGCAGAAAACCTGGCCGGCAAACCTGCAACCTTTAAAGTAACCGTGAAAGAAATTAAACGTAAGGAACTGGCCCCGCTGGATGATGAACTTGCCAAGGATGTCAGCGAATTTGACACCCTGGAAGAATTAAAGTCTGACATTCGGAATAAATTAAAGGAAGCCGCCGAAACCAGGGCAAAATCCGCAGTGCAAAACGGCGTCGTTGAAGCCGCTGTTGCCAATGCGACCGTAGAGGTTCCTGAGATCATGGTGGAGCAGAAGGTTGAAGAAATGCTGAACAACGTAGGCCATCGTTTGTCTCAGCAGGGAATCAATCTGGATCAATATTTTCAGTACACCAATACCAGCATCGATGACATGCGCCAGCGTATGAGACCGGATGCTGAAAAGACCGTCAAGAACGAGTTAATTCTCGATGCCATTGCCAGGGCTGAAAACATTCAGGCATCCGAAGAAGAAATTAACGAAGAGATTCAAAAAATTGCATCCTATGTAAAACAGGATGCGGAAATTGTACGCAAAACCTTGGAATTACAGGGTGAAGTGGGGAATATATCTCAAGATATAGCCCGCCGTCAAGTGATTTCTTTCCTGGTAGAAAATGCCAAAGTAATTGAGGGCACAACTGAAGCGTAAGCGGAATATGTTAGGAAAGTAAGCCTAAATATAGCCGTAATTTTAAAAAGATCTAAACGATCAAGGAGGCGATAGACTTGTCAGGTTTAGTACCAATTGTTGTAGAACAAACGAACCGGGGCGAGCGGGCGTATGACATTTACTCAAGGATGTTAAAGGACCGTATTATCTTTATTGGCGGCCCCATTGACGACCATGTGGCGGACTTAGTCATCGCCCAGTTCCTGTTCCTGGAAGCGGAGGATCCTGAAAAGGATATCCACCTTTATATTAATTCACCGGGCGGTGTTGTAACTGCCGGACTGGCCATCTATGATACCATGCAGTACATTAAACCCCCTGTATCCACCATTTGCCTGGGGCAGGCCGCCAGCATGGGTTCTTTCCTGTTAGCTGCCGGAACAAAGGGCAAACGTTACGCGCTGCCGATGGCAAGAATCATGATTCACCAGCCACTGGGCGGGGTGCAGGGCCAGGCCACAGACATCGATATTCATGCCAAAGAAATTTTACGCATGAAAGACCTGTTAAACGAAAGGTTAGCCCATCACACCGGCCAGTATTTGGATAAGATTACCAGAGATACCGAACGGGATTTCTTCATGTCGGCCGAAGAGGCCAAAAAATACGGGATCATCGATGAGGTGATGCCGTATCGGAAGTAAAGATAAAAGAGGTGGAAATATGTTTAACGAGAAAGGCCAGCTCAAGTGTTCCTTCTGCGGCAAAATGCAGGACCAAGTTAAAAAGCTTGTAGCCGGACCCGGCGTTTATATCTGCGATGAGTGCATTGAACTATGCAATGAAATCATCGAAGAAGAGTTAAGCGACGACCTCGGCTTGGATATGGGCGATTTACCAAAGCCCAAAGAAATAAAGGCTATTCTGGATCAGTACGTCATCGGCCAGGAAAATGCCAAGCGTCAACTGGCTGTGGCGGTCTACAACCACTACAAGCGGATTAACCTTGGGGGCAAAGTGGAAGACGTGGAACTCTCCAAGAGCAATATTGTTATGCTCGGCCCCACCGGTTGTGGTAAGACCTTGCTGGCCCAGACACTGGCTCGCTTGTTAAACGTGCCGTTTGCCATCGCAGATGCCACCTCTTTAACCGAGGCAGGATATGTCGGTGAAGACGTTGAGAATATCTTGCTCAAACTTATTCAAGCTGCGGATTACGATGTTGAAAAGGCCGAAAAGGGCATTGTTTACATCGACGAGATTGATAAAATCGCCCGTAAGTCCGAGAACCCTTCCATCACCAGGGACGTTTCCGGCGAAGGCGTACAGCAGGCCCTGCTAAAGATCCTGGAAGGCACCGTTGCCAGCGTACCGCCTCAGGGTGGACGCAAGCACCCGCACCAGGAATTCATCCAGCTGGATACCACCAACATTTTGTTCATTTGCGGCGGTGCCTTCGACGGCATCGAAAAGATCATTCAAAACCGCACCGGCAAGAAGCAGCTGGGCTTCGGCGCTGAGATTCAAACCAAAAGAGAACAAAAAATCGGTGAGATCCTGGCCAACATCCTGCCGGAAGACCTGCTCAAATTTGGTTTGATTCCCGAATTTGTCGGTCGTCTGCCCGTCATCGTCACCCTGGATGCCCTGGATGAAGAGGCCCTCATCCGCATCCTGACCGAACCCAAGAACGCCCTGGCCAAACAGTATGAAAAACTGTTTGAACTGGACGGCGTAAGCCTGGAAATCCAGCCCGACGCCCTCGGCGAAGTGCCAAAGAGGCCCTCAAGCGCAATACCGGCGCCC
>NZ_AWQQ01000113.1 GCF_002607855.1 Desulforamulus profundi | reverse complement strand
CAGACCCGGAGATACTCAATGCCATTGCGCTGCATACGGTGGGTTCCGAATATATGAGTCAATTGGATAAAGTACTGTTTGTGGCGGACAAAATTGAACCGAACCGCCGTCACGGCGCCGTGCAGGAAATTCGCAGGCAGGCCGAAACAGACCTGGATGCGGCGCTCTTAAGCTGTTTTGATGAAAGCATCCGGTATGCTTTAAAAATTGGCTGCCTGCTGCATCCCAGCAGTGTAAAAGCGAGGAATGCAATTTTAGCAGCCAGGGTTTCCGCCTAGAAAATAGTGGAATAGGATATAATAAGAACACAGAAAAACATCAAGGAGGGGTCTGTTTGACACTTAGCGCCAAGGAAATGGTAGACATAGCCCACAAAGCGGCGGATGACAAAAAAGCTGCCGATATAACGGTCCTTGACATCAGCCATATTTCTATTATTTGTGATTATTTTTTGATTTGCACCGGTCGCTCCAGCACCCAGGTACAGGCAGTGGCCGAACATATTAAAGAGAAACTGGAAGAAGCGGGCGTCAGGCCGTTGCGTATCGAAGGTTTCCGGGAAGGCAGCTGGATTCTGCTGGATTATGGCGATGTAGTCATACATGTATTTCAGGAAATGGAACGGGACTTTTACAACCTGGAGCGGCTTTGGGGCGATGCCCAGGTTGTGGAAATGACAGCCAACAAGTAATTAACAAAACTTTCGTTGACAAAAGGAGAAGTGCAGGCCTACTGTGTGGATAAAATTGCCAAATACAAAATACCTTCATACGTTTTGTTTGTAGACAGCTATCCCACCACCGCCAGTGGTAAAATCCAAAAATACAAACTGGGAGCAGGCCATTACCACCCTGGGACTGGAAGATTTAACGAAAATTGAAACGGCTTAGAATTGTTGAAATATGCCCCTATTCGTGGTAAAATTTGCGAGGAATGTGAATGTGCCGCACCTTCCTACCAAAATAGTAAAGTGACTAGGAGGCAAGTATTTTGCAGGAGCAATACGATTCTAAACAAATAGAGAATAAATGGCAGCAATACTGGGAGAAACAGGATATCTACCAGGTGCCGGATCATTCCGAACGCCCGAAATACTATTGCCTGGAAATGTTCCCATATCCCTCGGGA
>NZ_AWQQ01000112.1 GCF_002607855.1 Desulforamulus profundi | reverse complement strand
CTTTTACTCATGTTATTTCTGCCTGAAAATGCCGGATTCAGTTGTTTCTGCTTGTTGAGAACCAATTTTGTAAGTTTTTGTTTTACTTTTGCCGTTTTTCATTTTTTTTAGAAAATTTTGCTTTTCCGCAATCCGGTGTTCTTCGCTGATTCTAAAAAAGCCGCCAAAACAAAAACGACTGTTACCGGTATACAGTCGTTTTAAAAAATTTTTTATTTTTGATTTTTATAAACAGCAGACATTCTGATCATTTGCAGAGCATGATCTTTTACCGCGCCGGTGATTTCCCGACCGGCCAGCATCCTGGCCAGTTCCTCTACCCTGCCTGCCTGGTCTAAAGGTTCCACCGATGTTTGAGCGTGTCCGTCCACTACTTTTTTACTGATTAAATAGTGAGTGTCAGCAAAACATGCCACCTGGGCCCCGTGGGTTACACAAATGACCTGCCGATGCCGTCCCACCTGGGCCAACTTTTCTCCGATGGCCTGCAGGGCCTTGCCACCTACGCCGGTATCAATTTCGTCAAAAATCAAGGTGGGAACCTCATCAACACCGGACAAAAGCACTTTGAGCGCCAGCATGATCCTCGAAAGTTCCCCGCCCGAGGCGATCTTCTGCAGCGGTCGCAACGGTTCTCCCGGGTTGGGCGCAATCAGGAATTCGATATCCTCCATTCCCAGGTCGGAAATCTCTTCCCTGGGGGTCAGGCTTACCCTGAAATCAATACCGCCCATTTCCAGGTACCTCAACTCCCTGGCAGCATTTTCTTCTAACTGTTTGGCCGCCTTCTGGCGAAGTATGGTGAGAATCTTTGCCTGCCGGTGCCATTCTTTCTCCAGGGTTTTGATGGTTTCCTTTAATTCCTCTGCTTTTTCTGTACGATTGCTCAAGGTGTTCAGTTCCGCCAGGGCAGCCTCTTTGTACGCCAGTATCTCCCTAACGGTGGAGCCGTATTTGTATTTCAGTTGCTTAATTAAAGAAAGACGGTGTTCAATTTGATCAAGCCGCTCAGGATTGTACTCCACGTTGTCCCGGTAGGAAGA
>NZ_AWQQ01000111.1 GCF_002607855.1 Desulforamulus profundi | reverse complement strand
TGCTGATTGCTGTGCCCCTGGCCGCCCAGTTGGCCACACTGCCTCTGGTGGTGCTGTATTTTAACCTGGTGTCGCTGGTTTCCGTACTGGCCAATTTGCTAACCGCCTACCTGGTAGCCCTTATCATGCTGTTTAGCGGGATTTCCCTGCCGGTTGGAGTAATCTTCCTCCCCCTGGCCGGCTTTATCAATGCTAGCACAGGACTGCTTACGGACCTGTTCCTCTGGCTGGTGCAGTTCTGCAGCGCTCTCCCCGGGGCGGCACGGTACATCCCGGCTCCACCCCTGTGGCTGGTATTCCTTTATTACCTCCTGCTGGTGGGTGTTTTTGAACTGCTGCGGCGCCCCCGGTGGCAGGATAAGTTAAAACACATCCTGGGGGACGCCGTTGTAAAAGGGCGCAGCCATAGAATAGGCCTCGGCTGTTTGGTGTTCCTCCTGCTGACTGTTGCCTGGTTGGCCTGGCCAATCAATAACAGGCTGGAGCTGCATTTTATCGATGTGGGCCAGGGAGACAGTACCCTCATCGTTACACCCAATCAAGGCACGGTTCTGGTGGACGCCGGTGGCTGGCGGGATGAGCTGCTCACCGGCAGGGGAGCGGGAAACCAGGTGGTGGTGCCCTACTTGCACAGGCTGGGGATTAATCACCTGGATGTATTGATCATCACCCACCCGCATGCGGACCACGCCGGTGGAGCCCGGGCGGTGATCAAATCCATGCCGGTGGACATGGTGGTGGTGTCGCCCTACGGATTGCAGGAGGAAGATCAGGTGGATGAAGGGTACGAGGTCTTATTGAATGAAATCCGACAGCAGGGGATTCTGCTACGTGCAGCCAGGTCCGGGGACCGGTTGAAGATTGATTCCCTGGTAGCCATGAAATTTTTATCCCCGGCAGAAACCTACTCCGGCACCCGGTCGGACGCCAATAACAACAGTCTGGTGCTTTTATTAAATTACCAGGCCGAACGGCGCTGTTCACCGGAGACATTGAGACAGAGGCAGAGGAGGACTTGCTCCAAAGGGATCAAATCCCCGGAGCAGAAATTCTTAAAGTACCTCACCACGGCAGCGGGTATTTTCATCCCGACTTCTTCATCCGGGTAAGCCCTGAGATTGCGGTCATCTCCGCAGGGGCCAACAACCGTTTCGGCCACCCTTCCCCTAAGACTTTGGAAGCCCTCCAGGAGTTCAACAGCAAAATCTACCGGACGGACCGGCAGGGGGCGGTGATTTTAACCACAGAGGGTGTCAAGTGGAAGATTAAAACCGGTAAATAAAAAAGGAAATACTAACCACGCAGATTTCCTTTGTTTTAGCTTTCAAAGGCGGAGCGGGGGCGTTTGTCTAGTTATGGTTTATAAGCCCTGGTATTCTTTTATGATCCCGTTATGCAGTTCATATACCGAACCACTGATGGGATAGGGGTTATTGATAAAACTACTGTGTCCAATCATAAAAGCCTGCCTTAGCACAGCCTGGTCAGCGGGGGAGAAAAGCATGACCACATCCCGGTTTGGCACCATGGTCAGGACCCGTTGCTTGGGGGACAATCCCTGTTTTGCGGGTGTCAAAAGCAATGCAAGTAACCGGCTGGAGTCATAGGTATCACCATAGTTAAAGCCATAAATCTTCCTGCTTTCATCAAAAACTTGCAGAGGTTTTACCAGGTCGCGGAAGAAATTACGCAGCGCAATCCGGTATATTTTTTCCATACTAAAACCCAACTGCTTCACTGTCTGCTGGTCCAGGAAAAAGATTCTCATCCCTTCATCAAGGACGTAAGCCATAGACAGTTCACCAATTAAAGGGTCGGTAACAATTCCTTTGGCGTCCTGGGGTCCCACCAGCAGGGGATACAGCCTGTGGAGGTTCTCCTTTACATCAAGATGACTGATGCCTCTTTCCCGCCGGAGATCTTTAATAAAGGGCGCCAGGACCTTTGCGATGTATCTGGGCCGCACAGGGGCACGCTGCCGGCAGTATCCCCTGTAGAAATTTTCCAAGGATAAATCAATCCAGTATTCTCCTTTTTTCATTCGAATGGCAAAATAATCTAAATTATAAATTAAAGACTTGGGTACAGCATCCAAAATATATTCAGAAACCGTTTTGCGAAAGGTTTGCCGGTCCATCAAGCTTGTTCAGACCCCCTATCCTAACAGGTACATGCAATGAAGCGGTTTGTGAACTGTATGTTACTGTAATATAATAACTTTAGTAGAAATATATGCGAGAGAATTCCAAGAGAGGTGGTTTTTAAGATGGCGTTGGTGGAAGTCACGGTCATTCCCCTGGGCACCGGCAGCACCAGTTTAAGCAGTTTTGTGGCCGGCTGTGTGAGGGTTTTGGAACAGGCGGAGGATGTTAAATACCAATTGACCCCCATGGGAACAGTTCTTGAAGGGGATCTGCCCAGGCTCATGGAACTGGTCCGCCAAATGCATGAGCAGCCTTTTTTGGCAGGGGCCACAAGGGTCAGCACCACCATCCGCATTGATGACCGGAGAGACAAGGAAGGCACCATGCAAGGAAAGGTTGCTTCGGTAGAAACAAAATTAATCACACCGGGTGGCACGGACTAAATGGAATATTACAAAGGACTGATGAACAGCCTGGCCAGGGGACAGGTGTCCCCGGTCTACTTATTTTACGGGGAAGAAGAATACCTGAAAGAAAAGATCGTTGAGAAATTCAAGGAAGTGCTGCTTCCCCAGGCGGCGGATTTTAACCTGGATGTTGTGGACGGTGAAGAAACGGAACCGTTTACTGTGGTGTCCCTGGCTGAAAATCTGCCTTTATGGCGGAACGGAGACTGGTTATTGTCAAAAATACCCCCTGGTTTTCGGCAAAGGGTAAAGCCAGGGACGGCGGGGAGCGGGCAGAAGAGGATCATAAAACAGGGGGAAAAGAAGCACCCCTGTTGGATTACCTGAGCAACCCTTCACCCAGCACCTGCCTGGTGTTCATGACCGGGGACGCTGTGGACCGTCGAAAGAAACTTTTTAAAGCCGTTGGGTCCGCGGGACAAGCCATTGAATTTAAAGCCTTGAAACCGGCGGAAATGGTTTCCTGGTTGGCCCAGAAGATAAAAGC
>NZ_AWQQ01000110.1 GCF_002607855.1 Desulforamulus profundi | reverse complement strand
TTAGTTTGCCCATGCTTGCCGAACCTCCTTGAAAAAATTCTCTTACATATGTATGCCGTATTCCCAAAATTATGCTCCCTAAACCAAATTATGGTTATTAATTTTTACGACCTAAATAAACATAGTAGTGGATTGGTTTGGTTGAAGGGAGTTGATTTTTTTGAGAAAAAGGTGGAAATGGCTTTTGCTCATACTGCTGGCAGTTATGGCAGCGGGCTTGGGAACACACGGGGTCAAGACCTATTTCTTGTACAGTAAGGAACCGGAAAAACCGGACACAATGAGGGTGGTGGAAACAGAACGTTCCTTACTGGCACTGCCCCATTATATTGCCCTGGCCCAGGGTTTTTACCAGGAGCAAAAACTACAGGTGGAGTCCTTTGTGTCTAAGGAAGCGGTACAGGAAGAGGTAATGCTGACGGGCGAGGGGGATGTATTGTTGGGTAACCTCAGCCAGGCGTTATTCACCCGTCCCCTGGGGACCGGGGCAGACCTGGTGGCTTTTGCGGGTTTAGCCCGCAAAGAAGGCTCCTTTTTGTTGGGGCGTGAGGATACCCAGGCATTCTCCTGGGAGCAGGTGAAAAAGAGAAGCATCATTGGTGATGCGCCGGACACCCAATCCAACATTGTTTTAGAGGAAGCTCTAAAACAAAACAAGTTGGCCCTGCAGCATCAAGTGATTATCATACAAAACCTGCCGCCAAATTTAAAGGAGGGCGCTTTTCAGGCCGGTGTAGGTCATTTTGTTCAGATGTCCGAACCGATGGCCACAATGACCGAGCAAAGCGGGGTTGGTAAAACCGCCGTCTTTCTGGGGTCAGCCGTGGGTCCCGTGCCTTCTTTGGCTTTTTTGGCACCGGAATCTTACCTAAAGGAGTACAGCAGGGAATGCCAGAAGCTGGTCAACGGCCTGTGCAAGGGAATGCTCTGGCTGGATTATCATAGCCCGGCGGAAGCAGCCAGAGTGATTGCCCCGTACTTCCCCGACCTGGACCGGCAGACGCTCACTAAAATCATCGAGCGCTATAAAAAGTTGGGCCTCTGGGACAAAAACTCGGTCATCGGGGAAGAGGATTATGAAAATCTGCAGAGTTACGTAAAAAGGGCCGGCGAACTGACCAACCCGGTGGAATATAAAGACGGGGTTTATGCCAAGTTTGCCAGGAAAGCTGTCCGTTCGGTGGAATACATCCCTCCGGAAAAGCAAAAGGAAAAAACCTGGTGGGAAAAAGTTAAGACCCTGGATTTTAAATAGTCTCCTTGCTGGGATATGACCTGCATAAAAAGTTCCCAATAAAAGTTCATAAGTAATAACCAGAAAATTACCGGGCACACTAAAATGGAACCTGTCTCTGCAGGAGGTGCTACCTTGCGGGTTGCAATTATCGGCGCCGGTGTGTCTGGGTTGGCCTGTGCCCATGAACTGGAACGGTTTAATATATACCCCGATATCTTTGAAGAGCGCTCCCGTCCCGGAGAGCTGTTTCCCCATGTGGCGGGCATCCTGCAATTGATGAACCGTCCGGTGCATGATCAGTTGCAGTGGTTAAAAAAGCAATATCACTTGGAAATCCATCCCATTGCCACCTGGAAGAAACTGA
>NZ_AWQQ01000109.1 GCF_002607855.1 Desulforamulus profundi | reverse complement strand
CGGCACAGGCATTCTTTGTACCATATACTGATCAACTACTCCTGCCAGCCCCGAAGCTCGCTGCTTAAGATGCAAAAAACAGTGGAACAAAGTGGCGGTCTTGACTGCCACCCCGCGTGTGGTCAGCTTTGACTACCGACGGGGCGGCTCCGGGGACATTGCTTTAACAGATTGCGCCCCGCCGGTTACTCGATTGTACCACACACGGGGAAGACTTCCCTTCGGCGCCACTTTAATTTAAGTTAACCTCTGGGGCTCACCAAGAACATTTTAGGATAACAAGGGGAGCTGTTATTTATTTCCAAAGTGTCAATACCTTGACAACTTAATTCAAATTTAACAAACAGCAAGTAAGAGTACCAATTTGGTTTAAGAAAGATGCAAATCCCAAATATGCCTGTTACTGTAGTAAAGTAACTGAGGAACAAGTAATAAATGCTGTCGTAAAGAATGGTGCAAATAATATGAAAGATGTCTTAAAAATTACTGGAGCAATGCAAAATGCACAATGTCAGAAGAACAATCCATTAGGAAAGTGCTGTCACAAAATAATTCAGGATGCTATAGACAAAGGTTTATCAATGAAATAGTCTCAAGTTTTTTATGTAGTACTAATAAAATTGAAAACTACTTGGAGTAAAACAGAAAAAGACCATGAAGAGAGCTTTTTTGGCTTAAAACTTCATGGTCTTTTTGTGTTTTATCTCCTGCAGCCGAAAATCATATTCTCTCGCCATCGTCAAAAATAAAATATCCCTCAAATCTGTGAATGGGAGTTGGCAGGCATATTTGCTGATGATGGTATTAGTGGTACTAACACGAAGAATCGTGCAGAATTCAATCGCATGATTGAGGAGTGTTTAGCCGGAAAGATAGACCGGTCATCACGAAGTTGTGACCGTCAAGTAGAAATGAACAAATTTCGATAAATAATTTTTAACACCTAGTAAATTCCAAAAATGGTTGCCTCATAAATCACTCTTTGAGTGTTTTGATAATATCAGGCTGTAAAGGCCCGAAGATGGTTTGCCTATGCTTAAGCCGGTAGCTGTCTCCGGTTAAAACCAGGACTTCACTCTTGTGAAGAATACGGTCCAAAATGGCCGTGGT
>NZ_AWQQ01000108.1 GCF_002607855.1 Desulforamulus profundi | reverse complement strand
AGTAAATCAGAAGTGAGATTATTTAAGTTGTTTTATTTTCTCACTCCCACTTCTCACATCTCACAAGTGAGGTGACAGGGGCATGGACATTTTACAAATTGTAGGACTTGGTTTGGTGGTATGCATCCTGGCCATCATTCTGCGCCAGCAAAAACCGCCCATGGCCACGTTACTGACCATGACAGCCGGCGTCATCATTTTCTTTATCATGATGCCTCAAATTACGGGCGTGTTTACTGTTTTAAGAGACCTGGCCAGCCAGGCCAATGTCAGTATGATCTACATGGGAACCATTTTAAAAATTGTGGGCATCGCTATATTGCGGACTTTGGTTCCCAAATCTGCCGGGATGCCGGTGAGAACGCCCTGGCCTCCAAGATTGAGTTTGCGGCGAAAATTATCGTTCTGGTGATGGCGGTACCCATTATCGTAGCGGTATTACAGTCACTGATAAAACTGGTGCCTTAAGGTGGGGAGAAGGTTGCCAAAAATTATTTGTATGCTGTTCATGCTTTGTTTGCTTTTATCCCCGGTTCCGGTACAGGCGGCACCTGAACAGCAAAGCTCAGGTCCCGAAGGACAACTGGGCGAGCTGGAGATGAGCAAACTGGAGGAGTTCGTGGAACATTTGAACTCCGAGATTGAGGGAGCGGTCCCGGAACTGAAGTTTAAGGAATTGGTTCTTAAGCTGGTAAAGGGAGATTTGGACTGGCAGGTTTCGGACGTTTTTATAGGACTTATTAAATTTTTCTTTAAAGAGGTGGTGGCCAACGCTTCGCTGCTGGGGAAGTTGGTGGTGCTGGCGGTCATCTGTGCGGTGCTGCAGAATTTAATGTCTTCTTTTGAAAAGGGGACCACCGGCAAACTGGCCTATGCCGTCAGTTACATGGCGTTGATCAGCCTGGCAGTGGGGACCTTTACCCTGGCAGTCAATATTGGTCGGGAAGCGGTGGACAACATGGTCCACTTTATGCAGGCCCTGCTTCCCCTGTTGTTAACTTTGCTGGCAGCCATGGGAGGCGTAGCCTCAACGGCCATCTTTCATCCCATCATTTTTGGTTCCATCACGGCCATCGGGACAATCATCAAGGTCATCGTTTTTCCCTTAATCTTTTTCTCGGCGATTTTAAGCATCTTGAGCAACCTGTCGGAGAAATTTCAAGTATCCCGCCTGGCAGACTTAATGAAAAGCGTAGCCATGAGCGTGCTGGGATTATGCTCACTGTCTTCCTGGGCATTCTGGCCATCAAAGGCGTGGCCGGTTCGGTGACCGACGGGGTGGCAATACGGACGGCCAAATTTGCCACAGATGCTTTTATCCCGGTGGTGGGCGGCATGTTTTCGGATGCGCTGGACGCGGTGATCGGGTCTTCCCTGTTAATTAAGAATGCCGTGGGAATTGCCGGGGTCATCATTATCTTTGTGCTGACCATCTTACCCATGATTAAGATCTTTGCGGTGGCCTTTGTATACAAACTGGCGGGGGCACTCATTCAGCCGGTGGGGGATAAGCAAATGGCGGACTGCCTGACCGGTTTGGGCAAGAGCCTGATCAGCATCTTTGCCGCGGTGGCCACGGTGGGATTGTTGTTTTTCTTTGCCATCACCATCGTGGTTGGAATGGGCGATTTGATGACCATGCTGCGTTAAAGTGAGGTGATGACAGGTTTGGAAAGTATCAAGACACTGGTGCAGGTTTTAGTCATCATCATCGTGCTGGCGGTGTTTTTGGAAATGCTGCTGCCCAGCAGCCAAATGCAAGATTATGTGAAAATGGTGATGGGACTGCTGGTTATTATAGTGGTGCT
>NZ_AWQQ01000107.1 GCF_002607855.1 Desulforamulus profundi | reverse complement strand
AACATCTCACACCCTCCCTCCTGCGGGCCTACTCAACCCTGGGACGGTTGGTGGAAATATTGTCTACAATGATTTTAATGTCGTTGACGGTAATCCCTGTGGTCTGGGATATATACTCCTGGACCCGCTGCTGGATTTCCCGGCTCATTTCAGGAATGCTGATATCCGGGGCCACAACGGCCCTGATATGCAATCCCATTCCCCCGGTGGTCTGGATTACGCTGGGCCTTACATCCTTTACACCGGGAATTTGATAAACCACCTTTTTTACCAAATTCTCAATGGCTTGCAGCGAAATGCGTACTTGTCCCAGTTTATAGTCGTGCACAACCGCCCTGCCGGACTGGCGCCGGGTCAGGGATACCCATAGCAATCGCAGGCCGATCAACAGCAGCAGCCCGATAAAGACAGACAGGTACAACTGCAGGTCAAATACATAGGGCTTTGCCAGAGGAAGTACAGGGGCTGCTGCCACCAGCCGGAAACAATGGACAGCAGCAGCGAACAAAACAGTGTCATTAACAATGTGTAAACAACAAGAAGGCCACGATCAAAGGGGCTCACAAATCCCCCTCCCTTTTACTATAATACTATAACCGAACGATAAATAAAAGCATAATTTCCTATAATACTATGTTTGGTTTAAGTTATAAATATAAAATGCGGAACCAATAATATATTGGTTCCGATTTTAGATAGGACTATTTAAATTTGGGTTATCTTACACGGTTCGGTTCTTCTTCCTTGGTTTCCGGGTTGGCAAAGGCCACTCCCTGTACATGGACGTTCACTTCCACCACAGAGAGGCCGGTCATTCCTTCAATGGCGCGTTTTACATTCATTTGAATTTGGGATGCCACATCCGGAATCCGTACGCCAAATTCTACAATGACAAAGAGGTCAACAGCAGCTTCCTTTTCGCCAACCTCTACCTTGACGCCCTTGGACAGGT
>NZ_AWQQ01000106.1 GCF_002607855.1 Desulforamulus profundi | reverse complement strand
AGCTTGGCGCACCCTGGCCTCCAACTCCTCTCCCCGCAGGCCCTGGTTAACGGGGCCAAAGGCCACGTCCTCCCAGACGGTGCCGGAGAAAATTTGGTCGTCTGGTCCTGAAACACCAGGCCCACTTTACTTCTCAGCCATTGTTCATTGGAGGGACTGACGGTTTCCTCCAGGACCTTCACCGTCCCCTGCTGGACCACATGAATGCCGTTTAAATGCAGCAGCAGGGTGGATTTGCCCGAACCGTTGGGTCCCAGAATGGCCACTTTGGTGCCGCGCTCTATGGTGAGGGAACACTTGTCCAAAGCCCTGGTGCCGTCTTTATAAAGGAAAGAAAGTTCCGTCACTTCAATAACAGGCTCCATGGAATCCCTCCCATATCAATGATCTTGATGGCCCAGGAAGCGGTAATCATGCCAGCCCCAAAGCTGAGGTCCAGTTTTTTATCCGGTGACAGTGGCCGCAGCATTTGTACTGACCGGTGTATCCCCTGGACAGCATGGCAAAGTAAACCCTTTCCGCCCTTTCATAGGACCGCAGAAAAAGCATGGCCAGCATACTGCCAATGGTTTTTACGGTATGCCTGTCCCAAAGACCTCTGCCTGGTTTAAACCCCCGGGCTTTCCTGGCAGTCTGCATGCGGTTTAGTTCATCCATTACCACCGCGATGTAGCGTACCGTAAAGTCAATGAGCAAAACAAAGATGCGGGGAAATTTAAGATGATTCAGGGCATGGATGATCTCCCGCAGGGAGGTGGTGGATGTCAGAAAGGCCATGCCCAAAAAGGCGGTCACCATACGCAGGCAGGGAAGGACCGCCGCCTCCCAGCCTTCCCTGGTAGCCACCAATTTGAGAACGCCCAATTGCAGGGTCCATACAGGTTCTCCGGGGATGACAAAGGGGAGGACAGAAACCATAACTCCACCGAAGGGCAGCACAAGAACCAGCCTTTTCACCAGGTGTACCGGGGCAATGCCTGCCAGTAGGGAGACCCCCAGCAGCAAGAAGGCCGTGATCATTAACAGTGTTTTGTCCTGCAGCGTGGTGGCGTTGATGATAAAGATCACCACAGCAATCAGCTTTACCCTGGCATCCACGCCCCTGATCCAGGTCCCGGCAGCCAGCCTTTCCTCAATGCCCTGCATTTGTTTAACCCCCGCGGCTTCCTTATGAACAATTCTGCCTTTTCACCAGGAATCTCTTCATGCCCATGACCAGGCCAAAGGTAAGCGCCACCCCGGTGGCCCCTGCTGCCCCGGTGGCCAGGAATTCACTTTGCATACCCGGCATACTATAATCGGGAATGGGGGAAGTAAGAACTTCTTTCCCATAAGCCCTTTGGATAAAGTTTTGATCTTCCGCCACTCTCTCCAACCCGTCCGGATGGGGGGAGGCAAAGGGCGACAAAAAGACAGCCACCAGTAAAGCGATCAACAAACCGGCCAGTAGTTTTTTATTCACTGCAAACATCCCCCTTCCTCAGCCAGTTGGGAGAAAACCCTGCGTTAAGGACGGCCAGCACCACCGCAGCGGTAATAACACCTTCCCCGATGCCAATCAGCGCGTGAACCCCCAGCATGGCCGGCAGGACTACGGCAAAGGGTATCCCCGACAGGGCAAGTTCTGCGCTGGTCATGAAGCCGCGGCCATTACGGAGGCCCAGGAAGCGGCAAAGGAGGCCAGGGCAACACCGGTTTTCCCTTTGATCAACCGACTTTACGGGGCCCGTAAATGCGCCGGCGGCTACCAGCACGCCAACGACCCCCATGTTTAAAATATTGGCCCCCAGGGCGGTCAGCCCGCCATCCTGAAAAACAAAACAACTGGATCATCAGTACCGTGGCCAGAACGATACTGGCACTCCATGGACCCAGCAGGCTGTTGCCAGGGCCGCCCCCAGCAGGTGACCGGATGTTCCCCCGGCGATGGGAAAATTGATCATCTGGGCGGCAAAGATAAAGGCTGCCATTACTCCCAGTTGGGGTACCTGTCGGTCACTGATTTGTTCCCTGGTTTTAGCAATGCTGTAGCCCAGGACCCTGTGCTGATGGCCGTAGCGGAAACCCAGGTTTTGGCATCTAAAAACCATCCGGGATGTGCATATATATCCCTCCCTAATTTAATGAAAAACCTCTACCGGGCTTTTCTTATCTTCCTAACGTGAAATAAAAAGCCATGTAGGTTCCGGACTTCCGGTTCAACAACTTCCGTGGCTTTGACAAGAACTTTATTATCAATAAAACTGCGGTGTCCGGTTTGAATTCCCTGTAGTGATTTTATTCTCCGGAAACTTCATTATTCCTGCCATTTGAAAGGTAAGAAGTGAGAAATCTTTGAAAGGTTGTATCTTATGTATCTATCACTTCGCATCCCTGAACTTTATACTGTCTCCTCCTGTTTGGGTAGGCACTGGATGGCAATGACGCCGGCCAGTATCATGGCGCAGCCAGAAGTTGCAGGGGATACATCAGTTCCCCCAGAACCAGGAAAGCAACTGCCGCTGCCACCACCGGTTCCAGGGTGCTGGTTAACCCGGTGATCACCGGTGTGAGGTAGTTCAGGCCGCAAAAATAAAAACCAAAGGGCAGTACCCGTGGCAAATACCGCGATGTAGAGAAAAAACAACCACTCAGTGGTGCTGTGACCCACCATGCGATCCAG
>NZ_AWQQ01000105.1 GCF_002607855.1 Desulforamulus profundi | reverse complement strand
CTGAAGGCGATTGCTGAAGCTGACGGCCAGACCCCAAAGACAATCCCAAAAGATTTTCTGGTGGCGATACCGGAGGGGGTACACCTGTTCCCATCCCGAACACAGCAGTTAAGCCTCCAGGGCCGATGGTACTCGGGGCGCAAGCCCCGGGAGAGTAGGTCGTCGCCAGAGTAATTTTTACCCACCATTCTTGGTGGGTAATTTATTTATAATAAACTTTGGAAAGAATAATATAAGTTACAACATATATTGGAAGCAGGCTTAGTGAAAAATTTAATTTTTTACCAGATTTCTTGAACATGATCACCGAAACATATAAAATGGTAGAAGTGATATAATTACGCTTCGAAAAGTTATATTGAATATTATTGTAATGAGCGGAAGAACGGGTACTAAAGTACCTTGCATAAACTCATGGGACCTCATCTTGTTCAGGGGGGATTGGCTGGTAAAATGGAAAACATAAATGTGGAGCCTTTAGCATTGGAAGAACACGAGAAAAATCTTATCAGAGAATATGGAACTGTGGTGCATTATCCCAAAGGGCAGATTATTTTCGCCGCTGGGGATACAGCGGATCGCATATACCTGATTGAAGAAGGTTTTGTAAAAATTTATCGTATCACGCTGATGGGCGCAGAGTAACCGTTGGCAGTATGAGAAGCCCCGGTGAGCTGATGGGGCTTGCAGAAACTCTTTATCACGGAGAGCGCACCTGTTTTGCCGGAGCCATTAATGACGTTACCATGGTCGTTGTGAGGAAAAACAGGTTTGAGGAACTGCTGGAGCAGCACCCATCCATCGCCATTAAGGTTGCTAAAACATTAGGCGTGAGAATGAGAGAAGCAGAGGCCATTATCCACGAAATGGTTTGTTGGCAGGTGCCGGGAAGGCTGGCCATGTTACTGTTGAAGATGGCTGAACGGGCCGGGGTAGAAACTGAAAAAGGAACGAAGATCGATTTGCGTTTAACGCATGAGGAAATAGCCTGTATGATTGGAACATCCAGACAGACAGTCACTTCCCTGTTAAATACCTTCAAGCAGGAAAAAAGTATCGCCATTGAAGGGCGAGAAATGTATATTCTGGATGTAGAAAAGCTAAATAAATGGATTGTATAAAAATTGAGGCCGGCATTGTAGCCGACCTCATTTTTACTGGTGAAAAACTACCAATAAGCAGTTGTCAAACAAAAATGTCACAGGTGTGACAAAAACAATGTAAGGCAATAGACCGAAATAACGTAACAAATATGACAATAATACCGTCACCGGTGTGACATGAAAACGGCTCAAAGTTTGATATTTTATTAACAAGCGGCAGGAAATATAAAAAAGGAAGGGGGTTGGGCGGAGAGTACCGTTAATAAGGATAAAGCATTATCAATAAGATTGCAAGTGAGGCTGGTTGCCATGAAAACATTTTCTGGTTTAATCAAATATTTTAAAGACCCCCACGGACGTAAGATACAAAAACTAAAAGAAAGATATCAAGAACTGGACGAATTGTCGGACGTGGCGGTTAAAATCGGCGACGCATCGGCCTACCGGTCCCTTCAGTCGGAGATGAGGGAAGTCTTTTTTGATTACTTAACAGCAGTTGTAGTCGATTCAATTTATCATTTAGTTCCCCACGTACTTATAATTTGGTTAATTAGTATGGTTGTACCGGTGATTTCAATACCCATTATCAACCGGCAGGTCAGTATTTTCGTAGCGTATTTGATGGCCTATTTGGCATATTATGTCGGGAAAGCAATTATAAAATCAATCAAATCTAAGTTAGGGCATAAGTTAGGTTTGCTTGGTTTTACAGTATCTGAAAACAAAATAACTAATTAATGGAGGGAATTACCTATGCAATTTCCAATGGCAGGCGTTGAAGCCAGTCCTATCGCCCTGATCCTCTGGGGTATCTTTGTAGGTTATGTGTTTACCACCGTAGGCGCAGCTGGTGGTATTCTGGCCGGTGTTGGTCACATGACCATTTTCGGTATAAAGAAAGCCAACATGGTAAAACCCATGAACCAGGTTCTTACTCTGGTAAGCCCCATCGTTGGCACTCCCCTGTATCTCCGTGAAAAGCGTATCGTTGTTCCTGCTGCTGTCGCTTTGGGTCTCGGTGGTATCATCGGCGCATTGATTGGGTCCTATTTCTCTTCGGAATTACTTAAAGACATGAAGACTTTCCAACCTTACTTTGGTTTCTTTACACTTGTGATTTCATTCCGCCTGTTCTACGAGTGCAGCCAGAAGTTTATTGACGGCCAGAAAAAGGTAAAAGAAGCTAACAAGGCCTTTGCTGAGAAAGTTAAAGAACTTAAGGCTGCCGGAAAGATGAATGAAATTAAGGAAATCGGTGTTAACTTCCAGCAAGTCGGGATTCAAAACACCTTTACCTTTGCCGGACAGGAATTTAAGTACAATGCTTTAACTCCTTTCATTGCGGGTATTGTTGTAGCCATTATTTCCGCTTCCCTTGGTGTTGGCGGCGGCTTCCTGTTAGTTCCCTTCATGACCAGTGTGATGGGCTTCCCCATGTACATCGTTGCAGGTACTTCCGTACTTTCCATTCTGGTATCTTCCTTAACCAGTATTGCCAACTACATCAACCTGGGCAGCAAGATTGACTGGACTTTCCTCAGCTTCGAGCTGATTGGTGTAGCCATCGGTACCGTTATCGCAGCACACCTCTCCAAGTTCATCAATGCCCGCAAACTGAAGTACTTCCTGGCCTTTGTTCTTCTGTATGTTGGCGTCAAGTATTTGTTTGGTCCTATGATTAAAGCTGCTAGCGGTATTGCTCTTTAAGTAAACCGGGCCGCAAAAAGTTATTTAGGGGGTTCCCGGAATGAAGTGTGCTTCCTGTAAACTACAACCGAAAAACAAGTGTGACAAAGAGGGTTTCGATTGTACCGGGGGTAAATTTACGTTAGACGAGTGTCGTGAAGAAGTCAACAAGCCCTTTCACCGCCTGAGTGGTGAATTTCAAGCACAATATGGCAACAACCTCAGCCGCTTGGACGAAGTGATTATGTTTGCCAAAAGACAGGGCTATCAGCGGATTGGCTTAGCCTTCTGTGTGGGGTTAGCCGAGGAGGCTGCCATCCTGGAACAGATATTGTCTAAGCACTTCGAGGTATATTCAGCCTGCTGTAAAATTGGCGGCCCTAAGAAGGAAGAGTTTAACGTACCGAAGGTAAAAGAGGATAAGGTTGAAGTCATTTGCAACCCTGTTCTCCAGGCAAAAGTGCTGAATCATAAAGAAACCGACCTGAACCTGGAAGTTGGTTTGTGCGTAGGGCATGATATGCTGTTTAAAAAATATTCAGCGGCGCCTGTCACAACCTTCTGTGTCAAGGACCGGGTGTTAGGGCATAATCCCCTTGCGGTATGCTACTCCAGCTATCTACGGAAAAAATATATGAATAAAAAATACGAGTAAGAAGGCTTTTGCAGCCCTGGCCATTGGTGCCAGGGTTGTTTTTTTACCTTCGTTTATAGATATTTTTCCCCTGTCCAGTGCATAAAGTATTACGAGTAATTATCTGGGGACGGTGAGGTAAATGACCCGGTCAAGGGTTTTATGGCAAACCAATTTGGAGGGGCCTTTGCTTGTGGAGACTGGAAATATCCTGACCCGTGAAAGACAAGATTTGGTGGTTGCCAGTGGTTCAAGAGTATATATTTTTACGCCGCAAAATGCAGCGTACCAATTGGCAAGCGCCATCGATGTCAATCAGCCTATCCTGAGTCTGGCGGTTGGTTTACCGGCTTTTACTTCGGAGAATATCTTTGTGGGGACCGCAAACAGGATCGTTGTCTATGGAAACCTGCAAGGGGTTATTACCCAGCTTTCGCAAACAGAGCCGGAGCCCGGAGCAAACTTTAATGATATGGTGCTGGCTGATGTTGACGGGGATGGAAGACAGGAACTGGCAGCAATTGCCGGGGGCAATAATACCTTATATGTTTATCTTGTAACGGGTCAGACCCTGCAGGCATTAAGACTTGAACTGCTGGCAATCAGACAATTGCCGGGGACACCCCGGAGTATTACAGCTTTTCGTCCAGACCCCGTAAGACCACCATTCCTGGCCATCGCTTACAACATCAATCAAAGGACAGGGATCATTACGTTATTTATTACCGAAACAGGCTTTGAGGAAGGGCCTGCTATCAATAATCTGCCTTATCAAATCCCGGATTTATCTGCCGCAGACCTGCTGCCGGACCCCGGCGAGGAACTGACGGCGGCCGGCAGCGATGGTTCTGTAAGAATATTCACAGCCAATGCCCGGCTGGTCACCGGCCTTGTTACGAAAAATTTAGGCAGCACCGTTACGGCAGTAGCGGCTAAGACTACCGGGCCGCAGGCCGCCCTGTTAGTTGCAGGAACTCCCGGAAGTTATGTTTTTGGCTTTTACAGTCCGGGTATTACCGATGAACCAAACTGGGCCTTTAGGGCAGGCGGGCCGGTGAGGGATCTTGCCATTATTGATGGGGAAAAAGTCGTGGTGGGAACCACAAACGGAATTTTGCAGGTATGGCAAGTTCAGAACACTTGATAATGATAAGCAGCCGCCGGATTGTGTACTCCCACAGTTTACATAACTGTGGGAGTACGATGTTAAGTCTGTGCATTCATGAACAAAGATTCCTGCGGCTAAAAATAAATAGTACCCCCTTAAGCGGGGGGTACCAAGTGACATTTTTAAAGATGTTTTTCCACCAGTTTACTAAATTGTTCCAGGGAATGAAACCCAACGACATGCTCCAGAATTATACCGGAAGGATCCACAAGGATGGTCTGGGGAACGCCAAAAATATGCGGGGCAAAACTGCCGTCATCCTTGAGGTGAGGGAAGGTGGTGCCGGTCTCTTTAACTGCCTGTTGAGCCCATTCTTCCCGCTGGGGGTCCAACAATATTCCAAGCACTGCAACATTCTTATTGGCATACTTTTTATTCAGTCCTTCCAGGACTGGCATCTCTTTGATGCAGTACCCTCAGGTGGTGGCCCAAAAATTGATAATAGTTAGTTTGCTTTGGGTAATAATGGAGGATGCGCCGGTCTTTTTCCCTTGCAGGTCAGGCAGAACGAATTCCGGCAGGCTGGCCCCCACTTGAATCGATATGTCACCCTTGGACAAGACCGGTGTTTTTGGAGCATTGGGTTCCTTGGGAGCAGTGGATGTACTGCCTCCCTCCACTGCCGGCTTGCCGGGTTCAACAGGTGCATTGGCACTTTTGCTGTCCGGTTTTGCTGCCTCCGGGGTACCCTTTGATTCCGTATCGGGGGAAACCGGACCGGCAGGTTCCTTTGGTTTACCAGGTTCTCCTGTTTCAGGTTGACCGGGCTTGGCAGGTTCCAGGGTGCCGGCGGACTGTTTGCCGGGGTCCCCGCCGGGTGAAGCAGCATTGCAGCCGACCAGACTGACGGAGACCGCCAGGGCCAGACCTATTGTCAGCAACTTACGCTTCAACATGAATAACCTGGTTTCTGAAAGCTAAACATATCTGATTTATACAGGATAATCCAGATTCATTTAGTTTTCTCTCCCGCCGACTAACGAGAGGCAGTGTCACAGGATTCAACTGCTAGGCCATAAGCTCTCGCTTATGTTCCGGGTGGATCACCCCGCAGGGTTCCCCGCCGCTGCCTAAAGCAAACGTACTGCCCGGAGAAGGTGTTACCTCCACCTGGATTGATAGTATTCCATGCCCGACTTTCACAGCGTGTCTTTGCGACATGGAAATATTTACATCATTATTCTAGCAGTCTTTATGATTAATTACAACTGTGAAACCGCAAGAAACAGGTTTTTTCACCTCCTGTTTTATTGCTTTTTTAGCAGATTTAAATAGCTATTTAGTAACTGCTTCAAACCTCCGTCTCTTCTGCCGCCCCGCCGTGCATTACAGCCACATTGGCTTTTTTCTCACCAAGTATTTTGCTGGCAATCTCAAACAGGCGCTGGATGGATTTTTTCTGCCCCGCACCTTATCATAGGTATAATATTTTCCCTCTTCGTTAATAGAAATAATGGGTTTGATTTGCATAATCTCCCCCGGGGTGCCGGCCACATAGCCGATTCTGCCGCCTTTTTAAGTAGTCCAGCGTAGCCACCACAAAATAAATTTCCATGTTGCGAATGATATCTTTAGCCCTGGCCAGGGCAGCCTCAAAACTAAGGGTTTCCTTCAGGGTCCTGGCGGCTTCCAACACCGGGATTCCCAGTCCTAAGGACAGGCCTTGGAGTCAATGACCTCAATAACCATGGTTGGAAATTCCCTGGCAATGGTCATCACCGCGTTAAAGGTCCCGCTCAGCCCGCTGGAAATATGAATAGAAATGACATGAGTAAAACCATCTGCCTGGAGCTTTTTAAACAGCTCCATAATTTGTGCCGGGGAAGGGATGTGGAAGGAATTTCCTCCGGCATCCTTTCATAAATTTGCCGGGGACTTGTTTCGGTCCGGTCCAAATATTCTTCGTTATTGGGATAAATTACTTTTAAGGGCAGTACCCGGATGTCGTATTCACGGATCACCTCTTGGTCCAGGTCGCAGGTACTGTCCGTTACAATTGCCACTTTTCCCTTCATAACTATGTAACCACCTTTACTCCCCCGAAAAAATCCCTTTGCATAGACCACCTGACATTATTCCACTTAACAAAATCAAATCCTTTTGCGTTCTTACAGAACATGCATGATGCCAGCATAATTTAATTGTAACCCATACGGCAAATGACTATTCCTTTCCCAAGACGCTAAATAATAAAAATGCCGGACTGTGGAGTCCGGCTTAAATGCCAATGTTTAGTTTTGTCCATAACCACGAAAGGAAAACTGCCATAAAGATTGCCGGCAGTAAGTTGCCCACTTTAATTTTCTTGATTCCCAGGACGTTACTGGCGATTCCTACGATTAATAAGCCGCCGGTGGCTGTCATCTCGTTGATCATGACAGGCGTCAGAAAAGATTTAAGCCCCCCCGCTGCCAGCGTGATGGCCCCCTGGTAGAGGAACACAGGTATTGAAGAAAATACCACCCCAAAACCCATGGTCGAGGTAAAGATAACGGCGGATGTGCCGTCCAATAGAGATTTGGCATAAAGGGTTGATGCATTACCGGTTAACCCGTCTTCCAACGCCCCCATAATGGCCATTGCCCCTACACAGTAGATCAAGCTGGTGGTTACAAAGGCCCTGGCCACTTCGCCTTCCCCGCCGCCAACCTTGGATTCTAAATAGCTGCCCGCTCGGCCCAACCATCCTTCAATATTTAAAATTTCTCCAATGACGCCTCCCAGAACCAGGCTGAGAATAACAATTAATTCATTCTCGGTTTTAAAGGCCATTTTGAAACCAATTAATGCCACTGCCAGTCCAATACCGCTCATGACGGTATTGTTGGTGGATTCACTGATCCCTTTGCGAAATAATAAACCCACTGCAGTTCCGGCAATAATGGCTGCTGCATTAACGATTGTTCCTGTCATTTCTGTTCCTCCGTACCACCATGTTTCACGTGAAACATTTATTTTTCTTAAATTGAAATAGTATGAAATTCCAGAATTCTACGAAACTTCTTTGAACTTATCCCAATAATCCTTAAAATAAGGATTTCTTAGAATTAAGTCCTTAGCCGTACTACAGCGGCATGTGTCTCGCTCCAGCCTACCGGTGAATCGCTCCACCAGTATCCGGAGGACCAACTTTTTACTCTTGTAAACAGAGCCAATCTCGTCAGAACTTCTGACAAGAATATTTCTGGCTCCATTTACGTCCGCATGGCTTTTATAACCACAGTACCGGCAGGTGAATTCCGCCTGCGAACTGCAATTAGCTTTATCTACATACCCGCAGGAGTTACAGGCCTGCGAGGTRTAGGCAGGGTTAACATAGGTTGCTTTGATACCATATTCTTCTGCTGCCGCATCAAGTTTAGCGGTTATAACTGCCTTGCCAAACCGGGAGAGAAGTCGGTTTAACCTGCGGGATAGGTTGGGGTTTTGAAAGTTAAGTTTTTCTACTACAATTTCCTTTGGGGAATAGAGCTTAATGATGCGATTGATAATCCTGCATATYTCATTTTTGAGGTAGGCCCGAAGTTTCGCCACCAACCTATCATAACGAGGGCTTCTTACCTTTAGCCCTTGCTTCTGCSGGTTGCGGGCCAGGTTAGTGATAATCTTATCGTATTTTGAAAGTGTTTCGTAGAATTTGCGGCCAAAGATATCACCTTTGTTGGTGGTAAAGATGTTCTTTAGGCCTAAGTCTAAGGCTATTTTAGGGGTTAAGGGAATGTAACTGTCAGGTTTAGACKTATCTTTAATAAAGGACACTGTAATCTCGCCAATATCTGTTAAGTTAAACTGACAGAAATTCTTTAACTGGCCAGGAACACTCTCAAAATATTCGTTAGACTGCACAGGAATGTAAACCGGCTTGCCTTTATTCAGAGTAGATAACCGAACCCAATAGTCAAACTTCTTGGCACCGTTATTGTTCCTAGTTTTAATTACCGCAACCTTTTGGTCTAAAGCCATATTTATACGCCCCATCGTAGGCTTACGGTGTTTAGAAAGAATGTGCTTAAATATCTTGCGGGCTAGTCTAATAACTTCCGGGCTTATCTCCCTGTACTCACCCTTTACTTTCTTGCCTTTATCACCAAACACCGGGATTTTTATTGAGTCATTAAACCATTTCCCGTGTTTATTGATGTAAAGTAAATCTATCTTAGTCCTTTCGTCTAAGGAACTGTGGCAAACCCGGTCAACGAAGTCATTCTTCCGGTTAGAGATGAAAGACTCCAGCGACCCGACTACTTGGTATTTGTGATAAGATTCAACAGTCTTAAATCCTCTTGTGCTAATTCTTGCAAAGAAATCACCTCAAAACGCAATCTGAATAATAATAAACATCAATAACACAAGCAAATATTGGCATGTTATTGCTAATTAATGTGTTTTTCGTCAATAGAAATTTCCTTTGTTTTCTGAATAATATTAAGAACAAATTCTTCTTGCGGAAGATTTAGGGGAGTTCCGTTATCCCGTTCACTCCGGTTTCCGCACCGACAACCCTAATGCTCGCTTCGGGCGAAATCCGGTCGCCCTCAATTCACCTTCCTGGTTCAATTCGGGCTGGCGCAACCGTCCTGGTTGCGCCCCCGGATTTCGCTCCTAAGCTTCGCCAAGGGCTGTTTCCGGCGCTCCAACATGTCGTTCGCTAATGATAACGGAACTCCCCTGTTATCCACATTTTAAAAAAAGCATAATTTCCTAAACAATAAAAAAATTACCCTCACTTGTGAATCGGTCGTAGACCGTAACAGGAGGGCTGTTTTGCTTAGTTTTATACCATTTTGGCATTTTTTAAGGCTGCTACAAAGACATCCACCAGCTGGGGGTCGAAGTGTTTGCCGGCGCACCTTTGGATTTCCTGCAGCGCTTCCTCGGGGCTTTTGCCCTTGCGGTAAGGGCGGTCGCTGGTAATGGCGTCAAAGGCGTCGGCAATGGCAATGATCCTGGCCACCAGGGGAATTTGCTTACCCCGCAGGCCGCTGGGGTAGCCGGTGCCGTCATATTTCTCCTGGTGATACATGACGCCTTCATATATTTGTTTCATAATGGATTTGGGTTCGATTTGTTCGATAATCTGGGCGCCGATCACCGGGTGGCTCTTCATGATCTGCCATTTTTGTTCGTCCAGGGGACCCGGATCCAGCAGCACGTTATCCCGGATGCCGATCTTACCCACATCATGCAGCAGGGCAGCCTGCTGCAGAATTTCCTGCTGCTTGGCGCTCATGCCCATTTCCCGGGCCATCAACAGGGACAGCTCGCTGACCCTTTCCGAGTGGCCCCGGGTGTAGGGATCCCTGGCATCCAGAGCCGAAGAAAGGGCTCTGATCAGGCTGATCATTAATTTTTCCTGGTTGGCAAACAGCAGGCTGTTATCGATAATGACCGCCGCCTGGCTGGCAAAGGTGTTGCAAAGTCTCAAATCCCTGCCGCCGAACCGGTTGCCGTCCTGTTTGTTGATTAACTGCAGGCAGCCCAGGGTGCGTCCCTTACTGACCAGCGGCAGAAAAACCATGCTGGAAACGGCAAAGTTCAACGCATAGGTGGCAAGCTCCAACAAATGTCCGTCCTGTTTACCGGCGCCGGTGATGACCGGCTTCCCTGCCACGGCCAGGCCGTTCACATAATCTTGAAACTGCCTGCGCAGCAGGGTAACGGAGTCAAAGTCCAGCCCGTAGGAAGCCACCGGAGAGATTTCCTGTTCTTCTCCCGGCCTCAGCCACAGGATACCGGTTTCGGCCTTAACCAGGAGCACCGCCTGCTCCATCAAAATTTCCACCACTTCCTCCAGGCGGAGGTTGGAGCTGAGCAGGGCGCCCACCTCGATCAGGGTTTCAATTTCCTCGGTGGTGAAGGGATTTTCTGTTTCTACAGCCATACCATGCTCTGCCACAGGAAATTTCTCCTGCAAAATAATATTTAAATAAAATATTGGCTATATTCCAAAAAAACCTGCTGTTTTTAAAGAAACAAGTCTTTTTTAAGTTTTTTGTGCAAAAGTTTTACCCCGGAAACCCCGGGGTAAATTGTTTTATCTATATTTGCTGCAGCATGTTTCTGGCGTTGGCAATGGATTGTTGGACAGCCTCGGGAGCCGGGCCGCCCCTGACTTTCCTGGCGGCGGCGCAGTGCTCCACCCCGATGGCGGCATAAATGTCCTCCGCAAAGGCCGGGGACAGTTCTTTGTATTCCTCCGGGGTCAGTTCTTCCAGGGCCTTTCCCTGCTGCAGGCAGTAGAAGACAGCTTTTCCCACAATTTCGTGGGCTTCCCGGAAGGGTACACCCTTTTTAGCCAGGTAATCCGCCACATCGGTGGCGTTGGTGAAACCGCCCCGGGCCGCCCGGGCCATGTTTTCTTTGCGCACCGTCATGGTGGCAAGCATGGGACGGAAGACCAGCAGGCAGCCCTTGACGGTGTCAATGGCATCAAACAGCGCCTCTTTGTCCTCCTGCATGTCTTTGTTATAGGCCATGGGCAGCCCCTTGAGCATGGTTAACAGGCCCATCAAATCGCCGTACACCCGGCCGGTTTTGCCCCGGATCAGTTCCGCCACGTCGGGGTTCTTTTTCTGGGGCATAATGCTGGAACCGGTGCTGTAGGCATCATCCAGTTCAATAAAGCAAATTCGCCGGTGGACCAGAGAATAATTTCTTCACAAAAACGGCTGAGATGCATCATGATCAGCGAAGCTGCGGCACAAAACTCCACGGAAAAATCCCTGTCGCTGACAGCGTCCAGGCTGTTCTCACTGACGGCGGCAAACCCCAGCAGTTCTGCGGTATACTCCCGGTCCAGCGGGAAGGTTGTGCCGGCCAGCGCCCCGGCCCCCAGGGGCATGACATCAGTGCGCTTGTGGCAGTCCGCCAGCCTGTCCATGTCCCTGAGGAACATCTGGCATAGGCCATCAGGTGGTGGGCCAGGGTGATGGGTTGGGCCCGCTGCATATGGGTATAGCCAGGCATCACGGTATGCAGGTGCTGCTCCGCCAGGCTAAGCAACGTCTCGATGAGTTCTTTCAACTGGGCACGGATTTCGGTGATTTCATCCTTAAGGTACATGCGGATGTCCACTGCCACCTGGTCGTTGCGGCTGCGGGCGGTATGCAGCTTCTTGCCTACGGCGCCGATTTTGGCGATGAGCAGCTGCTCCACATTCATGTGAATATCTTCCGCAGCAATGTCAAACTCCACGTTGCCGCTTTCAATCTCCGCCAGGATTTCTTGTAAACCCCAGACAATTTGCTCCGCTTCCTCGGGAGTAATGATGCCCACTTTCCCCAGCATGGCAGCATGGGCAATGCTGCCCCGGATATCCTGCTTGTACAGTCTCCGGTCAAAAGAAATGGAGGAGTGAAAGTCCTCCACCAAACGATCGGTTGTTTTCTGGAAGCGACCGCCCCATAATTTCATCGTTATACATCTCCTATGTATGACAAAGTGTATGGACACACATTTAGTGTTTATTAATGGTTATTGTGACGCTTCTCACCTAAGTCCCGCCTTTTTCTCCATCATGGCCCGGACTTTCAGGGGCAGGCCGAAGAGGTTGATGAAGCCTGCGGCGTCGGCCTGGTTGTAGACTTCGTCACGGCCGAAGGTGGACAGTTCTTCGTCATAGAGAGAGTAGGGCGAGGTGGTACCGGCGGGCATGATGTTGCCTTTATAGAGTTTCAGTTTGACGGTACCGGTGACGGTGCGCTGGGTGCTGTCCACAAAGGCATCCAGGGCTTCCCGCAGGGGGGCGAACCACACGCCGTCATAAACCAGTTCGGCATACCGCAGGGCAACCTGTTCCTTATAATGCAGGGTAGCCCGGTCCAACGTCAGCAGTTCCAGCTCGTGGTGGGCGTACACCAGGATGGCGCCGCCGGGGGTCTCATAAACACCCCGGGACTTCATACCCACCAGGCGGTTTTCCACCATGTCCACGATACCGATGCCGTTGGCCCCGCCGATGGCGTTCAGCTTTTCCAGCAGGCTGACTCCATCCATCCGCTGGCCGTTTAATGATACAGGAATCCCCTTCTCAAAACCGATTTCCACATAGGCGGGCCGGTCCGGCGCCTTTTCCGGAGGCACGGTCAGCATCAGCATATCGTAGGAAGCAGCATTGGCGGGACTTTCCAGTTCGCCGCCTTCGTGGCTGATGTGCCAGATATTGCGGTCCCGGCTGTAGATGCTCTTCTTGGTTACCGGCACAGGGATTCCCCTGGCTTCGGCATAGTCAATGGCGTCTTCCCGGGAGCGGATGTCCCACTCCCGCCAGGAGCTATGACTTTCAGGTGCGGGGCCAGGGCCTTGACGCCCAGTTCAAAACGCACCTGGTCGTTGCCCTTGCCGGTGGCGCCGTGGGCTACGGCCACAGCGCCCTCTTTTTCGGCGATTTCCGCCAGTTTCTTGGCGATCAGCGGCCGGGCAAAGGAGGTGCCCAGCAGGTATTTTCCTTCGTAGACGGCGCCAGCCTTTAAAGTCGGCCATATGTATTCTTCCACGAATTCCTTGCGCAGGTCTTCAATGTAAATTTTGCTGGCGCCGCTCTGGATGGCCTTTTCTTCCAGGGGGGCCAGTTCCTCTCCCTGGCCCAGGTCGGCGGTCATGGCAATGACTTCGTAGCCGTAGTTTTCTTTCAGCCAGGCAATGATAACGGAGGTATCCAGCCTCCGGAGTAGGCCAGTATAACTTTTGGCATGCAATAAGCCCCTTTCATTGGTTTTAATTTTAGTGTTTTCGACAATTTGCTAGATATTCCTACCTGAGGTCATTTGTCTTGCCAAATAATCATAGGAAAAGGCTGATGGTCCCTTAAGCGAACCAACAGCCAGAAATTTTTACATCAACAGCGCCATAACCGCCTTCTGGACGTGCAGGCGGTTTTCCGCTTCGTCCCAGACCACCGAGTGGGGTCCGTCGATAATTTCCGCCGTGACTTCCTCACCCCGGTGGGCCGGCAGGCAGTGCAGGAAGATGAAATCCTTTTTGGCGTGGGAGCACAGGGCTTCGTTCACCTGGTAAGAAGCAAAGACCTTTTCCCGTTCCTGCTGCTCCGCTTCCTGCCCCATGCTGGCCCACACATCCGTGACGATGACATCCGCATCTTGAACGGCCTCCACCGGATCGGTGAGTACCTCGATTTTAGCGCCGGTGGCCTGGGCATCCTGTTTGGCCAGTTCCTCCACCCAGGCCTTGGGCCGGTATCCCTCCGGGGAAGCCACGCTGATATCCATGCCTACCTTGGCACAGCCGTACATCAGCGAATGGGCAATGTTGTTGCCATCCCCTACGTAAGCCAGCTTCAGACCTGACAGTTTGCCCTTGTGTTCTTTGACGGTCAGCAGGTCCGCCAGGATCTGGCAGGGGTGGGTCAGGTCGGTGAGGCCGTTGATGACCGGAATGTCGGCATATCGGGCCAGTTCCTCCACCTCGCTCTGGTCAAAGGTGCGGATCATGATGCCGTCCACCATGCGAGACAACACCCTGGCGGTATCCGCCACCGATTCTCCCCGGCCCATCTGAATGTCCTTGGGACTTAAGAAGAGCCCGTAGCCGCCCAGTTGATAGATGCCTACCTCAAAGCTGACCCGGGTGCGGGTGGAACTCTTTTGAAAGATCATGGCCAGGATTTTTCCCTGCAGATAGGGGTGCGGGATGCCGGCCTTTTGCAGGCCTTTGATGCGGGCGGCTTCCTCCAGCAGCAGGTTGACTTCTTCCACCGTAAAGTCATGCAGGGTCAGTAAATCCCTGCCCTTCAGTCTTTTATTCAGGTCTTCCATCTATGTCATCCCCTCCGGCCATTAACCTATGTTTTTGGCAGGCCTTTTTTCATTGAGAAACTCGGTAAAGCGATCCAGGGAGACCGGCGCCACCGGGTCGCCCTGTAGCAGTTCGTGCAGCACACCGGCCATGGCCTTGGCGGTATCCAGGGAAGTTAAGCAGGGCACTTTATACTCCGCTGCCAGCCGGCGCAGGCGGAAGCCGGCACGCCCGGGCACCTTGCCCCTGGTGGGGGTATTGATCACCATTTGCACATTGCCGGAACGCACTCGGGCCAGGGGATCTTCGGTGCCCACCACCGGCAGCCCGGCGGAGGCCAGGGCGGCAGCGGTATTCATGGTGGCGTACAGCTTGAAGCCCAGGTTGGCGTACTGGCGGGCCACCGCCACGGCCTCCAGCTTATCCCGGTCCGCCACCGAGAAGAGGACAGCGCCGCTTTTGGCCACTTTCAGTCCGGCGGAGGTAATGGCCTTGTAGAAGGCGTGGGAGAAGGATTTGTCAACCCCCATCACCTCTCCGGTGGATTTCATTTCCGGTCCCAGGGAGGTTTCCACCAGCCCCAATTTTTCAAAGGAGAATACCGGCGCCTTGACGGTAATATGATCGGAGACCGGGCCCAGTCCGGGACGGTAGCCCAGGTCCGCCAGGCTTTTGCCCAGCATGCAGCGGGTGGCGGTCTGCACCATGGGAACCCCGGTCACCTTGGAGAGGATCGGCACCGTCCGGGAAGCCCGGGGGTTCACTTCCAGCACAAAGACTTCCCAGTCGCCCACCACGTATTGGATATTCATCAGGCCGCAGACCTTTAAGGCCCTGCCGATGCGGACAGTGTAGTCCACCACCTGCTCCATTTCCTTCTGGCTCAGGCTCTGGGGCGGGTATACCGCAATGCTGTCCCCGGAGTGAACCCCCGCCCGCTCGATGTGCTCCATAATGCCGGGAATAAAGATCTTCTGCCCGTCCCCAATGGCGTCCACTTCCACTTCTTTGCCCCGCACATATTTATCCACCAGCACCGGGTGCCTGGGGGACACCTGCACGGCGCTGGACATGTATTTCAACAGCTGGTCGTCGTTGTAGACAATCTCCATGGCCCGGCCGCCCAGCACGTAGGAAGGGCGCACCAGCACCGGGAAGCCCAGGTCTGCCGCAATTTGCCGGGCCTGCTCCACGGTGGTGGCGGTTTTCCCTTCGGTCTGGGGGATGCCCAGGCCTTTCAGCAGTTTTTCAAATTTCTCCCGGTCTTCGGCGGCGTCAATGCCCTCCACCGGGGTGCCCAGGATGTTCACTCCCAGTTCCGCCAGGTCGCCGGCCAGGTTGATGGCGGTCTGCCCGCCAAACTGGACAATGACACCCAGGGGCTTCTCTTTATCAATGATGTTCATGACGTCTTCCACCGTCAAGGGCTCGAAATACAGCTTGTCGGCGGTATCAAAGTCGGTGGAAACGGTCTCGGGGTTGTTGTTGATAATAATGGCCTCGACATTTTCCTTCTGCAGGCCCCAGACCGAGTGCACCGAGCAGTAGTCAAATTCCACGCCCTGGCCGATGCGGATGGGGCCGGAGCCCAGCACAACCACTTTTGGCCGCCCGGACACTGCCACCTCATCCTCGGCATCATAGGTGGAATAGTAATAGGGTGTGGAGGCTTCAAACTCGGCGGCGCAGGTATCCACCACCTTGTAGGTGGGCAAAATACCGTATTGCTTGCGCAGTTCGCGGATCTCTTTCATAGATTTGCCGCACAGACGCCCGATGTGGGCATCGGATAAGCCGCAAATCTTGGCCTTGCGCAGCAGTTCCTGCCCGGGCAGCCCGCCGGCCTTGCGGATTTGCTGCTCCAGCACCACCAGGTCCTTGATTTTTTCCAGGAACCAGTAGTCTATACCGGTCAGCTGCCGAACTTCCTTCAGGGTCCAGTAGCGGCGGAAGGCCTCGGCCACCACAAACAGCCGCTCGTCGTCCGGCCGGTTCAGCTTGCTTTCCAGTTCCATCTCGGTCCAGCTGGCGCTGCCCTTGATCTGCAGGCTGTCGACGCCGATCTCCAGGGAGCGCACCGCCTTCATTAAAGCCCCCTCAAAGCTCCGGTCAATGGCCATCACTTCGCCGGTGGCCTTCATCTGGGTGCCCAGGCTCCGGTCGCCGCTGGCGAATTTGTCAAAGGGCCAGCGGGGAATTTTGACCACCACGTAATCCAGGGTAGGTTCAAAGCAGGCGGTGGTCTTGCCGGTCACCGGGTTGGTAATTTCATCCAGATTGAGCCCGATGGCGATTTTGGCGGCCAGTTTGGCAATGGGGTAGCCGGTGGCCTTGGAAGCCAGGGCCGAAGAACGGCTGACCCGGGGATTTACTTCAATGACAATATAATTCATGCTGTGGGGGTCCAGGGCAAACTGCACGTTGCAGCCCCCGGCCACTTTGAGAGCACGGATGATCTTCAGGGAGGCGCTGCGCAGCATTTGATATTCCCGGTCCGACAGGGTCTGGGAGGGCGCCACCACGATGCTGTCCCCGGTATGGACTCCCACCGGGTCGATGTTTTCCATATTGCAGATGGTGATGCAGTTGTCCGCATTGTCCCGCATCACTTCATACTCGATTTCTTTCCAGCCTGCCACACTGCGCTCCAGCAGCACCTGGTTGATCATGCTCATCTTGAGACCCCGGTGGCAGGTGGCGGTTAATTCCTTTTCATCCTTGACGATGCCGCCGCCGGTGCCGCCCAGGGTATAGGCCGGGCGTACGATGAGCGGGTACCCGATTTTGTTGGCGAAGTCAATGCATTCCTCAACGGTGCTGGCAATGGTGCTTTCCGGAATGGGCTCGCCGATTTCCAGCATGGTGGCCCGGAAAAGTTCCCGGTCTTCGGCCTTTTTAATGGTTTCCAGGGAGGTGCCCAGCAGTTCCACACCGTACTTTTCCAGGATGCCGCGCTCGGCCAGTTCCACCGCCATGTTCAGGCCGGTCTGGCCCCCCAGGGTCGGCAGCAGGCCGTCCGGGCGCTCCTTGGCGATAATTTTTTCAATGCTTTCCCAGGTGATCGGCTCTATATAGACAACATCGGCGATGTCCCCGTCGGTCATGATGGTGGCCGGGTTGGAATTCACCAGCACCACTTTGATGCCCTCTTCCCGCAGCGCTTTGCAAGCCTGGGTTCCGGCATAGTCAAATTCCGCCGCCTGGCCGATGATGATGGGACCGGAACCGATTACCAGTACTGTTTTGATGTCCTTCCGTTTGGGCATCGTGAACCTCCTACAATACATTCTTCATTGCTTGATCCAGAATAGCCACTGCCTGGTCCACTTCATCTCTGGTTATGATCAGGGGCGGCAGGAATCTCAACACGTTGCCGTTGGTGCAGTTGATGAGCAGTCCCTGCTCCAGGCAGCGGGCGACGATGTCCTTGCCTTCGATGGCCAGCTCCATCCCCAGCATCAGGCCCAGTCCCCGGACTTCTTTGACATAGGGATATTTCTGTGCTAGGGTGGTTAATTGGTTCTTAAAGTATTCGCCCATGCTTTGGGCGTTTTCCTGCACCCCGTCCTGGAGGATGGTTTCCATGGCTGCCAGGGCAGCGGCGCAGGCCAGGGGGTTGCCCCCGAAGGTGCTGGCGTGATCGCCCGGTTGGAAGGCGCTTGCCACGTGATCCTTGGCCAGCATCGCCCCGATGGGGAAGCCGCCGCCCAGTGCCTTGGCCAGGGTAATAATATCCGGTTCTACCTGGTAGTGCTGGTAAGCCAGAAACTTGCCGGTACGTCCCAAACCGCACTGAACTTCATCAAAAATGAGGAGCAGCCCCTTCTCTTTACACAGCCCGGCAACCCCTTCCAGGTACGCCGGATGGGCCGGAATGACGCCCCCTTCCCCCTGCACCGGTTCCAGCATCACCGCGCAGGTTTGGGGACCGATGCTTTGCTCCAGGGCCGCCAAATCGTTGTAGGGCACATAGTTGAAGCCCGGGGGCAGGGGATCAAAACCCTTTTGATATTTGGTCTGGCCTGTGGCGGTAACAGCCGCCAGGGTGCGTCCGTGAAAGGAATTGGTGGCTGTAATGATTTCATATTTGTCCGGGCCGAGGTTTACTTTGGCATACTTGCGGGCCAGTTTAATGGCCCCTTCGTTGGCTTCGGCGCCGCTGTTGCAGAAAAAGACTTTCCCTGCACAGGAGTTTTCCACCAATAATTTGGCCAGTTTTACCTGTGGTTCGATCCAGTAAAGGTTGGAGCAGTGCAGCAGGGTTTTGGCCTGCCGGCAGACGGCCTCCGCCACTTTCGGGTGAGCGTGGCCCAGGGAATTCACCGCCAGCCCCCTACAAAGTCCAAATACTGCCGCCCGTCCGCATCCCAGACCCGGCACCCTTCCCCTTTAACAAGTGCCATAGGCAGCCGCCCATACGTATTCATCACATACTCCTGCCCCATGGCCAATATCTCTTGGTTATTCATTCTTTCCCACCTGACCTTTCATTTAAAAAGGCCGACGTCCGACGACTGACGACCGACGACTAAACAACCATGGTTCCGATCCCTTTGTCCGTGAATACCTCCAGCAGGATGGAGTGGGGCACCCGCCCGTCCAGGATGTGGGTGGTGGCCACCCCGCCCTTGATGGCGTTAATGCAGCATTCCACCTTGGGGATCATACCCCCCTGGATAACGCCCCGCTCAATCAGCGTAGGGATTTCCTCCACCTTGATGGTGGACAGCAGGGAATCTTTATCGTTACGATCCGCCAGGATCCCTTCTACATCGGTTAAGATAATCAATTTATCCGCCTGCAGCGCGGTGGCAATGGCGCCGGCCACCGTGTCCGCGTTAATGTTGTAGCTTTCCCCTTGCTGGTCCACACCCACCGGGGAAACCACCGGAATGTAGCCCTCTTTGATGACCGTCTCCAGCAGTTGGGGATTAATCTGGGCCACTTCTCCCACGAAGCCGATGTCCTGCTGCCCGCTGCCAAGCTTTTTGCCGGCGATGATTAAATTGGCGTCCTTGCCCGAAAGACCGACGCCCCGGCCCCCCAGCCTGTTGATGAGGGCCACGATTTCTTTATTCAGCTTGCCCAGCACCATTTCCACCACTTCCATGGTGGGGGAGTCGGTTACCCGCAGGCCGCCGACAAACCGAGACTCTATGCCCAGCCTTTTCAGCATGCCGGTGATTTCCGGGCCGCCCCCGTGCACCACCACCGGGTTGATGCCCACAAACTTCATTAACACCAGGTCGGTCATGACGGCCTGCTTCAGCTCGCCGTTGATCATGCATGGCCGCCGTATTTGATGACAACGGTTTTCCCGTAAAATTTCTTGATATAAGGCAGTGCCTCCACCAGGATGCCGGCCTTTTCCAGTGCAGTTAGCATAGTTTTATAGATTCTCCCTCATCGCTCCTATATTCCTAAAGGTAGTTCCTGGCACTCTGCCATCAGCCGTCAGCTTTCAGCTTTTTTGGCCTTAGCCATTAGCTTTTGGCCCTTGGCTATTAGAACAGTTTGGTTGGCAAATGGCCAACAGCCAAAGGCTAATTATGTTCGATAACTGCCGTTAATCCTTACGTAATCATAGGTTAAATCACAGCCCCAGGCTGTGGCGGAATACGCGCCGGATTTTAAGTCCACAAAGATAATCACCGGGTCCTGGCTTAACATTTCGGTGGCCCGTTCCTCGTCGAATTCAACCGCCCCGCCGTCTTTGGCCACCTGGACGTCGCCGATAAAAATATCCGCCCGGGCGGGGTCAAAGACAGCTCCGGAATACCCCAGGGCACAGAGGATGCGCCCCCAGTTGGCGTCTTTGCCGAACACCGCAGCTTTAAACAGGTTGGAGCCCACCACCGAGCGGGCCGCCAGGTTGGCATCCTGTCTGGACGGTGCACCGGTGACGTTCACTTCGATGAGCCGGGTGGCTCCCTCACCGTCCCGGGCAATCATTTTGGCCAGGGCGGTGCATACTTCCAGCAGTCCCTCGTAGAAAAAGCGGTAATCCTCGGAATCCAACTTGATCTCCGGGTTGCCTGCCTGGCCGTTGGCCAGCACCACCACCATATCATTGGTGCTGGTGTCCCCGTCCACCGTGATCATATTAAAGGAGCGATCCACCGCCCTCTTGAGGGCGGTTTGCAGTGCCTCGCTGCCAATGGCGGCATCGGTGGTGATAAAGCACAGCATGGTGGCCATGTTGGGGTGAATCATGCCCGAACCTTTGGCCATGCCGCCGATGGTCACAACACTCTTCTTGATGTGTACCTGCACCGCAAATTCCTTGGGCACCAGGTCTGTGGTCATAATGGCCCGGGAGGCCAGTGCGTGATTCTCTTTATTTAAGGAGGCCACCGCCTGCGGCACTGCGGCTGTAATCTTCTCCACCGGCAGCGGTACGCCGATCACCCCGGTGGAGGCCACCAGCACTTCCTCCTCGGCAATGCCCAGGGAAGACGCTACGGCCCGGGCCATCTCCACGGCATCCGGCAGGCCCCTCTCGCCGGTGCAGGCGTTGGCGTTGCCGGCGTTAACAATCACCGCCCGGGCGGTTCCCGCAGCAACCCTCTGGCGGGTCAGTTCCAGGGGGGCTGCCTTTACCAGGTTGGTGGTATAAACCCCCGCCGCGCTGGCCGGCGCTTCGGAATAGATGAGGGCCAGGTCTGGTTTGCTGTCCTTTTTCAGCCCTGCGGGCACCCCGCTGGCAGAAAAACCCCTGGGGGCGGTCACCCCGCCGAGGATATTTTTATAAGCTCCTGCTTCCGTCATAATTTTCCTTCCTCTCCTACGGGTACATCCCCGCAAAGTCCAGGCCGGTGTCCTCCGGCAGCCCCAGCATGACATTTAGATTTTGTACTGCCTGGCCTGCGGCACCCTTCATGAGATTATCAATGGCAGATAAGACAATCACCCGCCCGGTTCTGGGGTCCACTGTCACGGAAAGATCACAGTGGTTGGACCCGGCCACTGCCTTGGTGGACGGGTACATGCCCGCCGGCAGCACCCTGACAAACCGTTCCCCCTTGTAAAACTGCCGGTAGAAATCGGTAAGTTCCTCGGTATTGAGTTCCGCGGTCAGTTTCCCGTACATGGTGCTGAGAATGCCCCGGACCATGGGGGTAAGGTGCGGGGTAAAATTCACGGTCACCGGCATACCCGCCAGTTCCGATAACTCCTGCTCAATTTCCGGCGTATGGCGGTGGGTTGCCACCCCGTAGGCTTGAAAGTTTTCGGTGGTCTCCGAAAAATGAGTCTTCAGGCTTAACCCCCGGCCGGCGCCGGAAACGCCGGATTTGGAGTCAATAATAATGGTTTCCGTATCAATTAATTTATTAGTAAGCAGGGGTGCCAATCCCAGAATGGCGCTGGTGGGGTAACAGCCCGGGTTACCCACGATGACACTGCCCCTGATTTCTGCCCGGTTCAGTTCCGGCAAACCATAAACCGCTGATGCCACCAGAACCGAGGCGGTATGCTCTGTCTTGTACCAGGACTGGTAGACATCCACGTCTTTCAAACGGAAATCCGCACCCAGGTCGATCAGCCGCCTGCCGCGGCGCATCACCTCATGCCCGACGGGCATGGCATGGCCGTGGGGAAGGGCGGTAAAAATCACATCACAGCGGGAAACCAGATCACTTAAATTGAATTCTTCCAGGGTTTTGTCCACCATTCCGTATAAATGGGGGAAAACCTCCCACATGTTTTTTCCGGCATAGGTCTGGGAGGTTAGAACACTTAACTCCACCTTTGGATGACCGGCCAGCAGGCGTACCAATTCAGCGCCCGCATAGCCGGTTGCTCCCACCACTCCTACCTTGATCATTCCGGCACCTCCAAAATAATGCATAATTATTTGTATATTCTATGTTTTTATTCATAAAATTAAGGGGTTAATATTTATAATTATACATAACAGCGAATAAAATACAATGATTAATTTTTACCCTTTGATTTTTATGGCTTGCCCGCACTCCCGGCAGGCTTGTCCCGCCAGACCCACCACCTCGGTTTGATAGCCGCCCCTTTTGATGATTAATTTACCGCATCGGGGACAATAGGTATTCTGGGTGGAGGGGTCCCCCAGGTTGCCCAGAAATACGTAGTTTAACTTTTCCCTGGCCATCTCATAGGCCCGGTGCATGGTTTCCACCGGGGTGGGCGGCAGGTCAAATTTGTAGTTGGGAAAGTAGCGGGAAAAGTGAACCGGTATGTCCGGGTTCATGCCCGCCACCCAGTCCACCAGTTCCCTGATTTCTTCGGGAGAGTCGTTCAGCCCGGGCACCAGCAGGGTGGTGATTTCCACATGGCACTGCCGCTGGGCGATTTCCACCGTTCGGATGACCGGTGCCAGGCGTCCCACACAGTTTTCTTTGTAATATTTATCCGTAAACCCCTTGACATCAATGTTCATGGCATCGATATAGGGCAGTAGTTTCTTTAAGGGCTCTTCTTTTGCGTAGCCGTTGGTCACCAGCACATTTTGCAAGCCGGCCTCCCGGGCCAGGCGGGCGGTATCATAAACATACTCGTACCACATAAAGGGCTCCGAGTAGGTATAGGCAATGCCCACACAGGGCAGCCCCTTGTCCCTTTGTTCCAGGGCCAGGTCCACCGCCTCTTTGGGCAGCAGCTTCAAGGTATTGGGGTCGCCATGGGCAATCTGCCAATTCTGGCAGAAGCCGCAGCGCAGGTTGCAGCCCACGGTGCCCAGGGAAAGAATCAGGTTGCCGGGGTAAAAGTGGTAAAGGGGTTTCTTTTCCATGGGATCCAGGGCATAGGAGGATACCTTCCCGTAGTTCAAGGTATATAAAACATCTCCCCTGTTTTCCCGCACCCGGCAAAACCCCCTGTGCCCGTCCTTAATGCTGCAGCCCTTGGGACAGAGCTCACAGAAAACCAAACCATTGTCCTTCTTGTGCCAAAACATCGCTTCATGCATTTGCACACCACTCCGGTTCTCTTCTATGAATGGTTTATTCCCACCTCTAACCTCTCACTTCCCACTTCTCAGCAGTAGCGAACCACCTCAAACCGCTCCAACTGCACTTCTTCCTCCGGGGCGATGCCGGCCTTCTGCTTGGCGATCTCCACCTGCTGCCGGGGTGTGTCAACTCCCTCCAGGTCCGGCAGCAGCAGGCCGCTCCTGCTGCCCCGCCGCACAATCACCCCGTATTTCTTCACGTCCAGTTGGTCGATGCTCTGGATGGGTTCCGGCGGCATCAATACGTCCACCGAAACTGTCAGTTCATCCAACTCATCCAGGCGGATGGGGTAAAAGCGGGGGTCCTGGGTGCCGGCACTCACGGCGTTGTAGGCCACTTCCTGCACCACGTTCTGCCGGGTGGGAGCGGTGGTGCCGATACACCCTCTTAACTGGCCGTTCTTTTTAAAGGAAACAAAGGCACCGGCCTTACCGGCAAACTCCGGCGGAACTTGATAGCTGTCCGGTTCTTTCCACTGCCCCTTGAGATGACTCTCCAAACTCTGCCGGGCCACCTGAATCAGGTAGCTTTCCCGGCTTCGCATTCCCTCCAGGGCCTTTTTGCGGTCCTCCTGCAGCTTCTCCAGCAATTCTCTGCCCGGATCGCTGCCGGTGGGCGCCAGGGAGTACACCAGATAGCCGACTCCAAAGGGACCCTCATAGGATAACACTTCACTGTTTACCGCACAGCCGTCCAGCGCCCCCAGCATCATGATGATGGGGCGCAGGCCGCACTCGCCGGCCCGCTCGCACAGGTCTTCTTCCAGGTTGATGATGCCCGGTACATCCAGGTTCTTGATCAGGGACACAATGGTCCGGTCGAACTCCTTCCCTCGGGGGTCATAACCCGCCGGGGCATCCGGTGTCAGCCGGTGGGATAAGTCGCCGCTGGCAATCACCGCCACTTTGGTTTCCGACGCCCGGGCAGCCCGCTGCACCGCAACGCCAAAGGCATATAATTTTTCCGGTGAAAAGACACCCATGGAGCAGGGGACCAGGGGCAGGTCAACCCCGGCCTGCCGGAGGTAGTACAGGGGAACGGTAAACCCGTGGTCCAGGCTTAGATCCACCCCTACCCGGCCCGCCACTTTTGGATCAATCTCAACCACAGGCAGGCCGAGGTCTTCGGCCTGCCAGCCGATTTCATTTCCCAGTTCCTTGTCGTAGCGGCAGGTAAAGGCCACCTCTGCCGCCCCGAAGCGCCGCAGGTCTCCCTTGGATTCAGGCAGCGCGTTAATGGCAATGGCATCCCCGAAGACCGGAGCATGGGGGGAAATCATGACCAGCGTGGCGGCACCGCTGCTCTTAATCCGGCGCCCCAGTTCCAGCATTGCGTCCCGGGTGGCCATAATCTTATCCGCCTCGGCGCCGCCCACTTCCGGCAAAGCAATGGGCGGGTGAGGCATGATACCACAGAATACCACCGTCATAGTGCATCCCTCCGAACCTATGAAATTCCGAAACTACCGGGCTTTCATCCGTATTCTTACTTAAATACTCACTTTTTATGTGATGCCCGTAAATCCCTTATAGACAAACATACCGCCCAGCCAAACCAAAAAGATGCCGCAGGCACTAAAATGCCTCTGTAGATGGTCGGGCTGAGAATTTTTCTGCCGGCTGTCACAGCCCCGGCAATCAAAGAGTACCAGAGCAGGTCCGCCAGGAAATGTCCGGCTACAAATGCACCGAGGCCCATGGTGCCTTCTTTCATGGAAAGGGTGATATAGCCTAAGCCCACCGTTGCCCACCAGAGCGACCAGTAGGGGTTAGAAAAGGAAACAACGGCGCCTACGGCCACCAGGTGCAAATCTGTTTTGACTTCCCCCTTTTCCCCGGGGGAGGGGTCCCCGTGGCCCGGCATTTCAAGTGAAACTTTTCTAAGATAGGCATCCCTGGCCATGCCGTATCCCATATAGAAAAGGAACACACCGCCGAGGACGGCAATCATACTGCCCACACTGGGTACAGTAAGGATTTTGGCTAACCCTGACAGCAACGCCAGCACCAGCGACAGTTCCAACAGCACGTGTCCTAAAATGAGCAGCGGTCCCGCCATAAACCCTCGTTTGGCGCTCTCACTGAGGGCCAATGTGAAGAGCGGTCCGGGCATCATGGCTCCGGAGAGGGCCAAGACAAAAGATGACACAAATATCGCCAGGATCTCCATAAAAATCACCTCGCCTTAAACTTCTGGTATCTCGGGCAAATCCCTGCCATTCTGTCAAGGGTGGAAGGAACAAATTTACCTTTGTCGAAGGTATAGTTTTTAAAGGGGGGTTTTTGATGATTGACAAAGTGATGTCTGCCCTGTTCAAAGCCAGCGAAAACATGAGGGTCACCCCTGGGAAACACGTCGACAAAATCCAACAAAAACCCTTTGGACTGGAACAAAACCTGGCCGCCGAGGCGGCCAGGGAAATGACCAAAACCGGCCGTCCTGCGGGACCCAGGACACCGGACCCCGTCACCGCTCCCGACCGGCAGGATCAGTTGGCCTTTGTGCCGCTTCCTTTGCGCACCCCGCTCTACGAAGATGCCAGGTTTTATTGGAAAGTAAAAGACTTTTCCGCCAAAACCGGGAAAGACGGGGAAGCCAAGGTTATTTTCAGTCTCAACACCGATACCCTGGGCCTATTGTGGTTTACCTTAACCACCCAGCCCGGCAGCTCCCTGTCGGTGCAATGCATTACCGAAATCCAGACCGCGGCCGAAATCTTCCGGGCCGGCGCGGCGGATCTGCAGAAGGAATTGACGGAACTGGGCTATCAAAACGTGATTGTTTCCTGCCGGATGCAACCCGGCATACGCAGTATCGCCGACATTGACCCGGATTTTGCCTCCGGGGAAAGCAACATCTTATTGGATGTGCAGGTGTGAGTATGAAAACGAAGAGAGAAAGGGTCGCCGCAGCCCTGCGCTACCGTCAGGACCGGGACAATGCGCCCACCGTTGTGGCCGTTGGCAAAGGGGATATGGCCAATGCCATGGAAAAATCGCCCGGGAAAATGACATTCCCCTTTACCGCGATGAAACCCTGGCCCATACCCTGGTTGAACTGGGCCTGGGCGTGGAAATTCCCCGGGAACTTTATGAGGCCGTGGCCAAAGTGCTGGTGCATGTGGCTGCTTTGGATAAGAAACTCATTCGGTAGTGTTGTAGCTCATCAAGAGCCGGGCGGAAATTGTTTTTCTGCCCACACAAAATAACTTAATAACTTAGGTAGCAGGTACCTGCGGGAAGAGTGGCCACCACCAGGGGACTCGCTGCCGCAATCTCTTGAAGGGCATTTAGCGCAAAGTCCACTTCTTCGGGTTTGTTGAAATAGGAGAAACTAAAACGCACCAGCTTTTCCTCAAAGGTGCCCAGGGTGCGGTGGGCATCCGGGGCGCAGTGCAGTCCTGCCCGGCAGGCGATAGTATATTTTTTATCCAGCAGGTCTCCCACCTCGCCGGCTTTATAGCCGTCAATGCGGAAGGAAACCACCGGCACCCGTTTCTCCAAATCCCCTGGTCCGTAAATATGAAGCCCGTTAATTTGGGCTGCCCCCTCCAGAAACCGTTTGGTTAATTTCATTTCGTGTCCCCTGATTTTGGCCATCCCAACCCGGCGCAGGAATTTGACTCCCGCTCCTAAACCGGCAATTCCCACAGCGTTCAAGGTGCCGCATTCATATTTTTCCGGCAGCATGTCGGGCTGGGTCGGGGTTTCGGAGCCGCTCCCGGTGCCACCTTCCCGCAGGGTCATTAACTGCACACCCTCCCGGATATAAAGACCTCCGGTACCCTGGGCCCCAGCAGGCTTTTATGCCCCGGGAAGGTTAATATGCTGATGTTTAATTTTTTTACATCTATGTCCAGCAGACCGGCCGTCTGGGCCGCATCCATGAGAAAGTGAACCTGATGCCTGGCAGCAATGCGCCCCACCTCTTCCACCGGCATGATGGAGCCGGTCACATTGGAGGCATGGGTCATAACAATGGCCCGAGTATTGGGCCGGATGGCCTTTTCGATCTCATGAACATCAATATTCCCCCGGCTGTCACATTGCACTTTGGTAACCTGCACCCCGTAGGATTCCAGGGTATGGAGTGGCCGGGTCACGGAATTGTGTTCCATGGAACTGGTAACCACATGATCTCCGGGTCGTAATAATCCTTTGATGGCCAGGTTTAAGCTGTCGGTGGCGTTTAAAGTGAAGATCATCCGGTGATGGTCCCCTACGTTAAAAAGGTCAGCCAAAAGCTGCCTCGTTTCATCAACAATTCGATTGGCCTCAACGGTTTTTTTGTGACCTGCTCGCCCGGGGCTGGCTCCCACTTCTCTGATAAAGTGTTCCATTGCCTGCCAGACTTCCGGCGGCTTGGGCCAGGAAGTGGCAGCGGAATCAAAATAAATCAATCTTATCTCCCCCTTTACAATTCTGGTCTTTTTAATGTTCCATACTATGCAAAGCATTATTCTCCAGTGACTCCTGGTGATATTTATTGGGACTTCAAACAAAAGATCACCCGGCGGGACAAATGCTCTGTCCAGGCGGATGATCCGGTGTTTACGGTGCTGGTATATGATTACCGGGCTGCTGCTGAAATGTTTTCAGGACATCTTTTTCATTGACGCCGGAGTTTTCTCTGCTTTTTTCTTTCTCCTCATAATATTTTATAATCCCGGCGGCAATGCTCCAGGCCACTTTACTCTGGTACAAAGGATCCTGCAGCAGTTTATCCTCTTTGGGGTTGGTCAAAAAGCCGATTTCTACGATAGCCGCCGGCATCTTGGTTGTTCTTGTAACAAAGTAGTCCACCTGCTTGGCTTTCCGGTGGGTATTGCCTAAAATGACGGCCATTTCCTTCTGAATGCATTTAGCCAAAATTTTACTTTCCGGGGAATTGGGCTGGGAGAACACCTGGGCTCCGTGTTCCTTCTGGCCGGGAAACCCATTGCAGTGAATGCTGACGAACAAGTCGGCGTTTCTTTCATTGGCCAATTCCGCCCGCCGGGATAAATCCTGCCTTTTTTTGCTGCCCTGGACCGAAGTGTCGCTTAAATCTATATCAGTGTCCCTGGTCAAGATAACCGCTGCTCCCATTTCACCCAGAACGGTGGCCAGTCGTTTGGACACCTCCAGGTTGATCTCCTTCTCGGGCACCCCGCTGACACCGATCTTCCCCGGGTCTCTCCCCCCGTGCCCCGGGTCCACCACAATCACCTTGTTGGCCAGAACATAGGACATGGCCGCAATGTTCTTTTCTTCTTGTTTTATCATGCCATCTTATAAATTTGAACCGACAGCACCAACAGGACCAAACACCCGATGATGTATCGTTTATTTATTTTGACTGCTCTGATGATGGCCAAGACCTACCACTCCTTTAACCAGTACAAGTCTTCTAAAGGAATGGTATGCACAAAAATTGGTAAATAGAAGCAGTCGCAGCAAAAAAAGCCAGTTTCATTGGCAGTTGGTCATTGATTCTGCATAGATTGTAAGAACCGGAAATAGTTTGGGTCAGGTTTGAACTTATTATTGACTTATTCATTAATCCCAGGTTTATCTATTTCATGATAAAGGCTTACCCGTGTCCCCGCTCCTAAAAAGTCAAGTAAGCGCTTATACGCGGGAAAATATCCAGGAACAGCAACACCCCGACGATCATTAGGATAAGACCGCTGGCCACAGAGAGGACAGTGAGATACTTGTTGAACCTGGGCAGATAGTTGACCGTCCAACTGATACTGATGGCTGCCAGCATAAAGGGAATCGCCAATCCCAGGGAATAAACCCCCAGCAAAAGGACCCCTTTGGTTACCGTGCCGGACATTCCGGCATATACCAGGATGGACCCCAGGACTGGGCCCACGCAGGGAGTCCACCCGGCAGCAAAGGTAACCCCCAGCAGCAACGCCCCCAGGGAACCGTTCACCCGGACGGGAAGATGAACCTTGTATGTCCGGTAAAGGGCCTGCCACTTCAGCAGCCCGGTCATCTGCAGGCCCATGATGAAAATGATGATGCCGCCAACCTTGGCCAGCACTTGCTTATGTGCCAGAAAAAATTTGCCTATATAACTGCCGGTGGCCCCCATTAAAATAAACACCAGCATAAAGCCCAGGTTAAACAGGGCTGCCCTGCTGATCACCAACCGCTTATTAACCTCCGGGGTCCCCGCTGTGATGGACACCCCGGCCAAATAAGAAATATATCCCGGCACCAGCGGCAGTATGCAGGGTGAAAGAAAAGAAACGATACCTGCCCCAAAGGCCAGGTATAACGGAACAGAAGACATCGGAATCACCACTTAACTTTTTAAATCTTTATATCAATGATAACACAATTGTTCCATTGTTTTAGTTAGAAAAATGACACCCTCCTAAAACCAGTCAGGCCCTAAAAGCACCAGATACTCCCTGTCCAAATTAACAAGGTATCCTCTATAAGTCCAACAGTTCAAAACCGGTGCCGGGATCAATTTTCCTTTGGGCGGAAGTGTTCTTAAGTTCTAAAATGACGACTTCCCCGATGTGCCAAATGGTAATACCCTCCCTGGTGCAACCGGTTACGGTTTCTTTGTTACGCCCAAAGGCAGAGTGTAAGTGCAATTTCGGACTCTTTTCTTCATTGGTAAACAAAGTCCCAACACCTACGGCTTCGCTTACCCCAAACAAACTTGTGATCATGGGTACCGGTTTTGGGGACGTACCGTCTTCCGGTCCAACCACAACCTTGCTGTCTTTATCAACACCGCCAAGAAAAAACACGATTGCGGATTTTATCTGATTGGCCTTTGCAAATCCCTCAATGGTGTCGGGTATCTTGTCTCCGTGTTCCAGTCTTAAAATAAAGATCCTGCCCAAGTTGGCTTCCGAATACTTCATAAATGTCTCCCCTCAATTCGACGAAATGTCTTCTAAACAACTTCGTATAAAGGTCTTGCACTTCCGGCACCCTTGAGCCCAGTTTAAAACTTGCATACCGGTCAACCGACTCCGGACATCTATAACACCTTTTTCTAACAAAGACGGCCGAATCCTGCCGGCGGGTGTGAAAATATCCTCTGGCAACGGTCCCAGATCTTTTAGTCGCAACTGAACGTGGTAGTATCACGGAACATCCGCTTTACTTGATGGGTGTTGCCTGGTTTTGGACCGGTGTCGGTAATCTTTTCGGGGAGTGTTATCAGACCTTTTAATGGGGATTTTTTTATCCAAGCGAGCAGTTCATCGGCTTCCTCTACCACTTGGCCCAGACGCTCCAAATTGGCCGATTCATCCAAATGATGTTCAAAGAAAATTGTGATGCTGAATAGTTACTAAAAATGCAAAAAAGGAAGGCATTTGCCTTCCTTTTGTATGTTCGAAGATTAACGTTTGGAGAATTGGGGTGCACGACGGGCTTTCTTGAGACCGTACTTACGACGCTCTTTCATCCGCGGGTCACGGGTTAAGAAACCGGCGCGCTTTAATACGGGACGCAGGTTGGGGTCGGCTTGCACCAGGCACGGGCGATGCCGTGTCTTACGGCACCTGCCTGGCCGCTGACGCCACCGCCTACTACTTTGCAGATGACATCAAAACGACCGGTGGTGTTGGTCAGCTCCAAAGGCTGGCGAACAACCATGTCCAGGGTTCTGCGTCCGAAATATTCCAATACTTGCTTGCTATTTACAACAACCTTGCCTTCGCCGGGTACCAGGTATACCCTGGCCACTGCGTTCTTACGACGGCCGGTTCCGTAAAATTGTACTTGAGCCACAATATTTCCTCCTTCCGGTAAGACTTTAATGATTAAAAGTTCCACACTTCCGGCTTTTGAGCCTGATGGGGATGTTCGCCGCCAGCATAGACCTTCAGCTTTTTGCTCTGCTGTTCGCCTAAACGGTTGTGGGGCAGCATGCCTCTGATGGCTTTTTCCATAATTAGCTCCGGGCGCTTATCCATCATGGTCCGGTAGGTGAACTGCTTCAGACCGCCGGGATAACCACTGTGCCGGGTGTACATTTTTTGATCCAGTTTATTACCGGTAAGGACTACCTTATCAGCATTGATTACAATTACATGGTCACCGGTATCTACGTGGGGAGTGAACATGGGAGTGTGCTTACCACGCAAAATACGAGCAGCTTCTGCAGCCACACGACCAAGGGGCTTTCCTTCAGCATCTATGACATACCACTTGCGCTGTATTTCAGCTGGCTTGGCCATGAATGTTGTCTTCATTATCCGTATACCCTCCTTACTGCACTGGGCCAAATTACGATAACGGGGCGGGAATCGCAACTGGCCACACATAATAGTATTTTAATCGATTAAAATGGAGTGTCAAGTGGAAGAGCATGACTTATTAGTACTCCACTTCCATTAGACAAAGTCCCTGGGGTGGAACGGTGGTACCTGCCTGGGTGCGATCTCTGGATGCGATGATTTGTCCTATTTCTTCGGGCTTTATTTTTCCCATACCGATCTCCAGCAGGGTCCCGGTGATAATGCGTACCATGTTGTAAAGGAAGCCGTTCCCTCTGAGGTAGAGGTGGATTACAGGGGGGGCTTCAATAATTTCTGCCCGGTAAAGGGTTCTGACGGTGTCTTTCACCGGTGTCCCCTGGGCCTGGAAGCATTTGAAATCGTGGGTTCCCAAAAGATATTTGGCGCCTTCCTTCATGGCCTCAATATTGAGAAGCTTGGCTCGTGATAACAATACAGGCGGTGCAGCGGTGACATGACCCGGTGATGGTAGATGGAATAGCGATAGGTCTTCGCTGTGGCAGAAAACCGGGAGTGAAAGTCCGGGGGTACATCCTCCGCCTTCCGCACCTTGATGTCTTCCGGCAGCAGGGTGTTCATGGCCAGGTGGATCTTTTCCGTGGGCACCGGCCAGCTTTCGCTACGGAAATTGACCACCTGCCCCTGGGCATGGACGCCGGCGTCGGTACGTCCGGCCCCGATGATCTGAACAGGTGTTTTGGCAATTTTACCAAGGGTGCTTTCTAAAACCTCCTGGATGGTTGCCAGCCCCGTCCCCCGCTGCTCCTGAAAGCCGTGGTAATTTGTACCGTCGTAAGCCACCGTTAATTTTATATTTTTCAAGTTTTCCTATCACCACCCTAACTCCAGTTCGAACTTCGAAGGAAAAGTCAATAATAAGTCAAGCCTGACCCCTGGTTGCTGCTACGGCAATGGCGGATGTGAGTAAAACCCCTAATACAATAATATCCGGAAGCCGGTATTTAAATTGTTTTAATTGGGTCCGCCCGGTATCTCCCCTGTAACAGCGGGCTTCCATGGCCACTGCCAGTTCATCGGCTCTCCTCAGAGAACCTGCCAGCAAAGGCACCAGCAGCGCCACCGATGCCTGCAGCCGCCTGTTGAAGCTCCCGGTGCTGATGGAGCCCCCTCGGGCTTGCTGGGCCTTCATGATCGCTTCGGCTTCCTCTAACAGGCTGGGGACAAAGCGCAGAGCAATTGTCATCATCATGGCCAGTTCATGGGTCGGTAACCCAAATCGTTTAAAGGGCTGCAGCAGCCTTTCCATGGCTGCAGTCAAGTTCACCGGTGTGGTGGTCATGGTTACGATCATGACCGACAGGATCAGTAAACTCAGGCGGTAAAAAAGCTGCATCCCCAACGTGAAGCCCTCCCGGCTGACGTGGATCATTCCCCACTGCCAAAGCGCTTCCCCGGGATAGGTCAAGGATTGGAGCACCGGGCTGATCAGCAGGACGACCCAGAGCAGTTTCATGCCCCGCCAGTAGGTCCCCAGGGGAATCCCGGCCAGCACTAGGGCCAACAGCACCGGTATCCCCGCCGCCAAATACCCAACCGGGCCGCCGGCAAGCAATACCGAAGCCATCACCAGGGGCATCGCCAGGATTTTTGCCCTGGGATCCATCCGGTGCAGCAGAGAATCTCCCGGGTAATATTGTCCGATTGTGATGTTGTAAAACAGAGACAAGGCCAACACCTACAATTCTACTGTACTTTTCCCTTAAGCCTCAGCAATCTCTCCACTTCCCGTACCGCTTCCGGCAGGGTGGTCATGTTCTGTACCGGCAGGCCTTTCTCTTGCAGGGCCATGGACAGTTGGGAGGCAAAGGGTGTGGATAAGCCAAGGCTTGCCAGTTCCTTGCCTCGGCTGAAGATTTCTTTCGGGGTTCCCTCCATGGCAATTTTACCGCGGTACAACACGGTGACAAGATCGGCCCGGTGGGCTACTTCTTCCATGTCGTGGCTGACTAATACCACGGGAACCTGTTGTTTTCGGCAAAGGTTGGAGAAGAGGTCCATCAACTGCCGCTTCCCCCGGGGGTCCAGTCCGGCTGTGGGCTCGTCCAGCAGTAAAACTTCCGGCTCCATTGCCAGGATTCCTGCCACGGCAGCCCTGCGCCGCTGTCCACCGCTGAGTTTAAAGGGGGATAGGTGATAAACCTCTTCCCCCAGGTTTACCTCTTGCAGGGCTGTTTTTACGCGCCGGTGCACCTCAGCTTCGCTGAGACCCAGATTTATGGGTCCGTAGGCAACATCATTAAAAACGGTATCCTCAAACAGCTGCCGTTCCGGGTACTGGAAGATGACGCCCACCCGCCGCCAGAGACCGGCCCTGTTTTTTTGTTACTCATGTCTTGGCCACATATAGCAACCCTGCCTTCCCCCTGCAGCAGCCCGGCCATCACCTGCAGCAGGTTGATTTGCCGGACCCCTGGGGGCCTATGATCGCTCTGAATTCCCCTTTTTCTACGACAAAACTGACATCCCGCAGGCGTCCCGCTGTAAAGGAGTGCCGGGCACGTAGGACACGCTCAGGTTTTTTATCTCCACTATTTTTGACATAAATACTCAACCCAATCCGTTACGTGGTACAGGGTCTCCGGAACAGCCAGTCCTCGCTCCCTCATCCTGCGGGCCAATTCAGCCGGCGGGGGGATCTCAAGTCCGATTTCCCTGAGCCAGTCAACCCGGGAAAAACATTCCCGGGGGCTTCCCACGAAGGCTGTTTTTCCCTGCTCTAACACGACAATTCGGTCCGCCGCCACCGCTTCGGTCATATCATGGGTCACAAGGACCACCGTTTTGCCGGACTGCTTTAAGCGAGCCAGCTCTGACAAGACTTCCCGGCGTCCGGCAGGGTCCAGCATGGACGTAGGTTCATCCAGGACCAGCACCTGCGGTTCAATGGCCAGGACGGAAGCAATGGCCACCCGCTGTTTTTGCCCCCCGGACAAACGGTGGGGCGGAAAATCCAGAAACTCTTCCAACTGCATGCGGGCGCTGAGCTCCTTGATGCGCTTTTTCATTTCTTCAGGAGGGAAGCCCAGGTTTTCCATGCCAAAGGCCAGTTCCTCTTCCACCAGTGCCGCCACCAACTGGTTATCCGGGTTCTGAAACACCATCCCGACTTGCTTTCTGATTTGCCACAGGGAAGTCTCATCGGCGGTATCCAGGCCGTCCACCAGCACTTGACCGCCGGTTGGCGCCAGCAGCCCGTTCATAAGCCTGGCCAGGGTGGACTTGCCCGACCCGTTGGGGCCAAGCAAAACAAGCATTTCCCCGGCATAAACATCCAGATTGATGTTATCCAGCACAATCCGGTTGTTTGTCCCGGGGTAACTGAAGGATACCCCTTGGATATTGATAACCTTACGGTTTTCTATCATTATATATCACCTGTGCCCCGTAGGCTTTCATACATGTCCGGCTATTCGCTGTTCGCTTTTCGCCTTAAGGGCATTCCTCAAAGGGTTAATAGTTCAAAATCCTAGAATTTACTTTAACGGTTCTTACTTAAAGCAATAAGACCCAATAGAAAAGCAGGATAAGGCTAGCAACAGAACCCAAAAGGAATACCCCATAGGCAAAAGCGAATAGCGAACGGCGAAGGACTAAGAGTAGATCCCCATAAATATCCGCAGCGTTTACACTAATAAAAAACCCCGGGGTTACACACAATCGTTACCCCCGGGGCTTTTCCTCTTTCCTTCAGGCAAGGCGAAACGGAAACCGCACGTCCCGGGGTTTCCGCCAATTCTTACGCCGTGGAAATTATACCAGTTCCAACAGCACCATTTCTGCTGCGTCACCCCGGCGATAACCTACCTTCACGATACGGGTGTAGCCACCCTGTCGTTCGGTATATTTCGGGGCAATGGAATCAAACAGTTTTCTTACTACATCTTCTTCGTAGATATATTCTAAGCACTGGCGGCGAGCAGCCAGGTCGCCTCTTTTGGCAACGGTAACCAGCTTCTCGGCTATACTGCGTACATCTTTAGCCCTGGGTTCGGTGGTCTGAATCCGCTCATCCCGGAATAAAGAGGTAACGAGGTTTCTCAGCATAGCTTTTCTGTGGCCAGTGGTTAAACCAAATCTGCGATAACCCACAAGTCGTCCCTCCCTTACTCGTCGTCATTCCTTAGCGACAGGCCTAATTCGTGTAATTTGTTTACCACTTCTTCCAGCGATTTCTTACCAAGGTTGCGCACCTTCATCATATCCTCTTCATTACGCTGGATCAGTTCTTCGACGGTGTTAATACCAGCCCGTTTCAGGCAGTTGTAGGAGCGAACAGACAGGTCAAGTTCCTCAATGGTCATTTCCAGGATCTTGTCCTTTTGCTCCTCTTCTTTTTCCACCATAATTTCAACATCGTTGACCGTCTCGGTTAAACCAATAAACAGTCGTAAATGTTCGCTTAAAATTTTGGCAGACAGGCTGGTGGCCTCGTCCGGTCGGATACTGCCGTTGGTCCAGACCTCAAGAGTGAGCTTGTCGTAGTCTGTGATCTGACCTACACGGGTATTTTCCACAGTGTAGTTGACCTTACGTACCGGTGTATAAATGGAGTCGACGGGAATCACCCCGATAATGTGCTCACCCTTCTTGTTCTTCTCTGCAGAAGCATAGCCCCGGCCTTTGTTTACGGTAATTTCCATAAACAGGCGGCCGCCGGTATCCAGGGTAGCCAGGTGCAATTCGGGGTTTAAAATTTCTACATCGGCGTCATGAATAATGTCACCGGCAGTGACGGGACCTTCGGTTTGTGCTTCCACCCGAAGAACTTTTTCCTCGTCGCTGTGAATCTTAAGACAAAGATTTTTGAGGTTCAGGATAATGTCGGTAACGTCTTCCCGAACACCCGGAACGGTACTGAATTCGTGCAGTACACCGTCAATTTTCACGGAAGTAACAGCTGCTCCAGGCAGGGAGGAAAGCAGAATCCGGCGGAGGGAGTTGCCCAGGGTAATCCCGTAGCCACGCTCCAGCGGTTCTACCACAAATTTACCGTACGTATTGTCCTCACTTTGTTCCACAATCTCAATCTTCGGCTTTTCAATCTCCAACAATTCGGTAACCCTCCTTTGGCCGGACCGGAACTAACATAAAACCGACCAATTACCTGGAATACAATTCAACGATCAGATGCTCTTCAACAGGAGCGTCGATTTGATCCCGAGTCGGTAAAGCAACCACTCTTGCTTTGGCTTCCTGAACGTCATACTCCAACCAGGCCGGAGAAGTACGGTCAGCAGCTCTCTCCATTAATTCCTTAACCCGTGGAGAATTTTTACTTTTATCACGAACAGCAATTTCATCCCCTACACGGACCTGGAAGGAAGGGATGTTTACTTTTTTGCCGTTGACAGTAAAGTGTCCGTGACGGACCAGTTGCCGGGCCTCCACTCTGGAAGCGCCCAGGCCCAGGCGGTAAATTACGTTGTCCAAGCGGCGCTCTAACAGGCGCAGCAGGTTTTCACCGGTAACACCGGGCTGGCGTTCTGCACGCTCAAAGTAGTTACGGAAAGGTTTTTCCAATACGCCGTAGATACGGCGCGCCTTTTGCTTGGCACGCAGCTGAATGCCATATTCGGAAATCTTTTTACGACCCTGACCATGTTGTCCGGGAGCATAGCTACGACGGTCAATTGCACATTTACCGGTGTAGCAGCGGTCTCCCTTTAAATACAGTTTCAGGCCTTCACGCCGGCACAGACGGCAGTGTGGACCAGTGTATCTTGCCATGGAAACTCACGCACCTCCCTTTACACTCTCCGGCGCTTCGGCGGCCGGCAGCCATTATGCGGAATGGGTGTTACGTCTTTAATCATGTTCACTTCGAGTCCTGCGGCTTGCAGGGAACGAATCGCAGCCTCACGACCGGAACCGGGTCCTTTAACGGTCACTTCCACTTCTTTCAGACCGTGTTCCATTGCGTCTTTGGCAGCGGCTTCGGCAGCCATTTGGGCGGCAAAGGGAGTGCTTTTACGGGAACCCTTGAAACCAACCTGACCGGCGCTGGACCAGCCAGGCAGTTGCCCTTCAGGTCGGTGATGGTCACGATGGTATTGTTAAAGGTGGACTTGATATGAGCCACACCCTGCTCAATGTTTTTCTTTTCCTTACGTTTTGTTCTTACTTGGCGACGCGCCATGTTTGTTCTTTACCCCCTCTCACCTTACTTCTTCCTTCGTACGCCAACGGTCTTTTTGGGACCTTGCGGGTACGGGCGTTGGTCTTTGTACGCTGGCCGCGAACAGGCAGTCCGCGACGGTGTCTGAGGCCCCGGTAGCAACCAATTTCAATCAGTCGCTTGATGTTGAGTGCAACTTCCCGGCGGAGGTCACCTTCAACCTTGATGTTTTTATCGATATAATCCCGGAGTTTATTAATTTCTTCTTCAGTCATGTCCTTGATTCTGGTGTCCGGGTTAACGCCGGTCTGGTCCAGAATTTTTTGAGCGGTGGGCTTACCGATACCGTAAATATAGGTAAGAGCGATTTCTGCTCTTTTATCCTTCGGCAGGTCCACCCCGGCAATACGTGCCATATTTCGATTACACCTCCCGTGTTACCCTTGCTTTTGCTTGTGCTTGGGGTTTTCGCAGATAACCATAACCTTACCTTCACGGCGGATGATCTTGCATTTCTCACAAATCGGCTTGACCGATGGTCTCACTTTCATAATGTAACCCTCCTTTGGGGGATCTTTTACTTGAAGCGGTAAACGATGCGACCCCGGGTTAAGTCATAGGGAGACAGTTCCACCGTAACCCTGTCGCCAGGTAGTATACGGATGAAGTTCATGCGAATCTTTCCGGATACATGGGCCAGTACTTTATGTCCGTTCTGAAGCTCCACCCGAAACATGGCGTTCGGGAGCGGCTCTAAAACCTTGCCTTCAACTTCTATCACATCATTTTTTGACATTGCTCTTTACCCAACCTCCTTACCTTTGAGTAAAGGTTCCTCCTGGAGTTTCCTCATCAACTCAGCGAGTTCCGACATTACCTCTGCATTTGTTACCTTGCTTTGGGCTGCCAGCTTTACTCCGATATTCTCAGAAACCAGCGGCCAAACTTTAAGGTGCTTGGGGTTCTTCTTCTTTGGCTTTTCCGTCCCCCGATATTCACCGTCGGTAACCACTACAAAACCATTATCAGACTGATGCAGAACCAGGTAGTACCTTCCTGCGTCACGCCCCTGGGTCGAACTTACCAGCTGTCCGGGCCTCACTTGATCTACCAAACCTATTGCACCTCCAACACCTCTCCGCGTCCTTAGCCACTTAAAGTTTTGTTAGAATTTCTGGTGTATCATCGGTTATGGCTATTGTGTGTTCAAAGTGGGCCGACAACTTACCGTCCAGTGTGACAACCGTCCAATTATCCGGTAGCGTGCGAACCTCAAAGGTGCCCAAGTTTACCATTGGTTCAATGGCTAACGTCATACCTTTTTTTAGCCTGGGCCCCCGGCCGGGAGGTCCAAAATTGGGTATTTGCGGGTCCTCATGCATTTTGGCTCCTATACCATGCCCTACATAGTCCCGAACAACTGACATACCGTGTTTCTCCACCCATTTTTGAACGGCGTGGGAAACATCCGTAAGGCGATTCCCCTCCACTGCCTGAGCAATGCCGGCGTATAACGATTCTTCGGTGACCCTTAGCAGTTCCCGGGCGTCGTGGCTGATAACCCCGACCGGCAGTGTAAGGGCACTGTCACCAACAAAACCATTTATTACCGCACCACAATCAATGCTAATAATATCCCCATTTTCCAATTTTCTTAAACCGGGGATTCCGTGCACCACTTCTTCATTCACAGAGGTGCACAGGGTGGCCGGGAATCCGCCGTACCCTTTAAAAGCCGGCCTGGCGCCTTTACCAACAATGAAATCTTCGGCCTTTAAGTCAAGTTCCCTGGTAGTGACACCGGGCTTCACCATATCCCTGATTTCTTCAAAGGTTTGCGCAACCACCCGGCCGGCATCCCGCATGTAGTTCAGTTCTCGTTCGCTTTTTATGGTAATCATCTGAATCCACCCGCTACTTCAGGAAACCCTGGTAACTCCGCATCAGCAGGTGAGATTCAATCTGCTTCATGGTATCTAAAGCAACACCCACTACAATCAGCAGCGCTGTACCACCAAAGTATATATTGGGAATCCGAGTCAGGGGAAGTATGATGTTCGGCATGATCGCAATCAGTGCCAGGAATACCGCCCCGGCCAGGGTGATCCTGCTCATCACCTTGCTGATATATTCAGCCGTGGAACGACCAGGTCGCAGTCCCGGGATGAATCCACCATACTTCTTAATGTTTTCCGCCATATCAACGGGGTTCATAATCACCGCGGTATAGAAGTAGGTGAAGCCGATGATTAACATGGCGTATAAAATGCTGTTTAACACGCCGCCCCAGGCGAACCACTTGAGGTACCAGTCTGCCACGGCGTTGCCTGTAAACCAGGATGCAATCTGGCCCGGGAACATTAAAAGTGAAGAGGCAAAGATGATGGGAATTACACCGGCCTGGTTCACTTTTAATGGCAGGTGGGAAGTCTTACCGCCGTAAACGCGACGGCCCACAACCCGCTTGGCATACTGCACAGGGATACGGCGCTGGCCTTCCTGTACTGCCACCACGGCGGCGATTACCAGCACGCCAATAATGAGCAGCGCCAGCACACTCAGGATATTAATGGTTCCTGCACTTAAATATTCTCCAATGCTGACGAGGGCCGACGGTATTCTTGAAACAATACCGGCAAATATGATCAGCGAAATACCGTTGCCAATCCCTTTGTCGGTAATTTGTTCACCAATCCACATCAACAGTACAGTGCCGGCTGTAAAGGTGATGGCTACGATTAAGTAGTTCAGGACGGTGGGGTTCACCATGGCGCCCTGCAGGGCCACTGACATGCCGATGGCCTGAATGAAGGCCAGCACGGCAGTAAAGTAACGGGTGTACTGCGTGATTTTCTTGCGTCCCTCTTCTCCTTCTTTGGCCAGTCTTTCCAGGTGAGGAATGACCACCGTCAGGAGCTGCATAATAATTGAGGCGTTGATGTAGGGGGTAATGCTCATAGCAAAAATACTGGCGTTTTTAAAGGCACCCCCGGAAATGACGTCAAAGAATCCAAGCAGTTGACCTTTTGTCAACAGGTTGGCAAATGCCTCCGGGTTAACACCGGGTACCGGAATATGAGCTCCGACCCGGAACAGGAACAGCATCGCCAGGGTAAAAAGCAGCTTGTTCCGCAGTTCGTCCAGTTTGAACGCAGCTTTCAGGCTGTTTAGCACCCTTAAATCACCTCGGCTTTACCGCCTGCAGCGGCAATCTTTTCAGCTGCCGATTTGCTGAAGGCGTGAACTTTTACGGTCAAAGCTTTTTCCAGGGTTCCTTCTCCCAGGATCTTTACACCGTCGCCGATCTTCTTGATGACTCCTGTTTCTAATAATACTTCGGGCGTTACTTCTGTGCCGGGTTCAAATACATTGAGGGCGTCCAAGTTAATGGCAGTAATCTTCTTTTTGAAGATGTTTGTGAAGCCCCGCTTGGGGAACCGGCGCTGTAAAGGCATTTGACCGCCTTCAAAACCAGGGCGCACACCGCCGCCGGATCTGGCTTTTTGACCTTTATGGCCTCTACCGGAAGTTTTACCTAAACCCGAGCCGATGCCCTGACCCTTACGGGTTGGCTTTGTTCTGGCGCCGGGAGCCGGTCTTAATTCAGAAAGATTCAACCGGTACACCTCCTTTAGGCTTCCTCAACCTTGACCAGGTGAGCAACTTTATTGATCATTCCCCGTATCTGGGTATATCCTGATGTTCGACTACACTATTGGTCTTACCCAAGCCAAGGGCGCGGACAACTTTCCGCTGTGCCTCAGGCCTGCCGATAAGACTGCGAACCAGCGTAATTTTCAGCTTGGCCATTGTCCGTCCCCCTAACCTAACAATTCTTCCACGGTCTTGCCGCGTAAACGGGCCACTTCCTCTGGGGTCTTAAGCAGTTTAAGTCCCTCCATGGTGGCGCTAACCATGTTATTGGCGTTGTTGGAGCTAAGGACTTGGTTAAGATGTCCCTTACCCCTGCCAGTTCCAGGATCGCACGCACAGGACCGCCGGCAATGACACCGGTACCTTTGGCGGCAGGCTTCATCAGGACTTTACCTGCCCCGAAACGACCATGTACTTGGTGGGTAATGGTGGTACCGTTTAAGGGTACTTTTATCATGTTTTTCTTGGCGTCTTCGATTCCCTTGCGAATAGCTTCGGGAACCTCAGAAGCTTTGCCTAAACCGGCGCCAACGTGGCCGTTGCCGTCGCCGACAACCACCAGAGCGGAGAAGCTAAAACGCCGACCACCCTTTACAACTTTGGCAACACGGTTTATATACACAACCTTTTCGGTCAGTTCTAACTTGCTGGCATCAATTCTCGCATGAGTCGTTGCTTCCCTCCTTTGTCAAACAGACTAGAAGTCCAACCCTGCTTCTCTGGCACCTTCCGCCAGAGCTTTTACACGACCGTGGTACAGGTAGCCTGCACGGTCAAACACCACTTCTTTAATGCCCTTTTCCAGGGCCAGTTTGCCGACTAAATTCCTACAGCCTTGGCAGCCTCAACGTTGCCACCGTTTTTCACCTGATCCTTTAATTCCGGCGATAGGGTTGAAGCGGCAACCACGGTCACGCCAGTTTCATCGTTGATGAGTTGGGCGTAGATATTGTTCAGGCTGCGGAATACGTTAAGACGCGGTCTTTGCGCAGTGCCCACAATCTTATTCCGTACTCTGCGACGACGCTTTGCACGTATCGCTTTACGGTCAATTTTGGTAAGCAACCGAGTTCAACTCCTTCCCTATTTCTTACCTTTACCGCCAGCTTTACCGGCCTTGCGGCGGATCACTTCGCCTTCGTATTTGATCCCCTTGCCTTTGTAGGGTTCGGGCTCGCGTACGGCACGAATGTTGGCTGCCAGTTGGCCCACTGCTTGCTTGTCGGAGCCTTTGACAGCGATTTTAGTGGGAGCCGTCACTTCGATATCGATTCCTGCCGGGGGTTCAATTTCTACCGGGTGAGAATAACCGACGGTCAATACCAGCTTATTCCCTTGCTTGGCAGCACGGTAACCGACGCCGACCAGTTCCAGATTGCGCTGGAAGCCTTTGGTGACGCCTTCCACCATATTGCTTAACAGGGTGCGGGTCAGACCGTGTAAAGACCGGTGGGGCTTCGCATCGCTGGGGCGCTCAACCACCAGATTGCCTTCTTCCAGTTTAATAATCATATCCCGGTGGACTTCCCGCTCCAGTTGACCGTTGGGGCCTTTTACTTTGATCAGGTTGCCGTCAATCTGAATGTCAACCCCCTGCGGTACCGGAATGGGCTTTTTACCAATCCTGGACATCTATCACACCTCCTGTTACGAACGCTACCAGACGTAGCAAACAACCTCGCCGCCCAGGCCGGACTGGCGCGCTTGTTTGTCGGTCATAATTCCTTGTGAAGTAGAGACGATTGCGATACCCAGTCCGCCCAATACCTTGGGGATCTGGTCTTTCTTGGCGTACACCCGCAGCCCGGGTTTGGAGATTCTCTTCAGCCCGGTGATCACGCGCTGCTTATTGCTGCCATATTTCAGATAAAGTCTGATTATACCTTGTTTACCATCTTCCACAGTTTCGTATTCTTTGATGTAGCCCTCTTGCTTCAGGATTTCAGCAATAGCCTTTTTTACGTTGGAGGCCGGGGCTTCTACTTTATCATGGTAAACAGTGTTAGCATTGCGAATTCTTGTTAAGAAATCCGCAATGGGATCGGTCATGACCATGTGATGCAACCTCCTTCCTGATTACCAGCTGGCTTTCTTTACTCCAGGAATCTCTCCACGATAGGAAAGTTCACGGAAGCAGATTCGGCAAATGCCAAACTTTCTCATATATCCGTGGGGCCGACCACACAGTTTGCAGCGATTATGGGCGCGTACTGTGAATTTCTGTGGTCTGTTTGCCTTGTTGATCATTGATTTTTTTGCCATCGATTACCCTCCTTTACCGGAAGTTTAGCTTGCTTTAACAAAGGGCATGCCCATCAGTCTAAGCAGCTCTCTGGCTTCTTCGTCAGTTTTGGCGGTGGTGACAAAGGTAATGTCCATGCCCCGCACTTTATCAATTTTATCGTATTCGATTTCCGGGAAAATTAGCTGTTCCTTCAGGCCCAGGGTGTAGTTGCCACGGCCGTCAAAGGATTTGTCGGATACACCACGGAAATCTCTTACCCGGGGCAGCGCAACGTTGAACAGTTTGTCAACAAACTGGTACATCCGCTGGCCGCGCAGGGTCACTTTAGCGCCAATGGTCATGCCTGCACGGAGTTTAAAGGCAGCAATGGACTTCTTGGCTTTGGTGGTAATGGGACGCTGACCGGTAATGGTCATTAAATCGCCAACAGCTGCATCAATGGCTTTGCTGTTTTGAATGGCTTCGCCCAGTCCAACGTTGATAATCACTTTTTCCACTTTAGGTACCTGCATTATATTCTTGTAACCGAACTTTTGCATTAAAGCCGGTACAACTTCATTCAGGTATTTATCCTTTAGCCTTGCCACGTGTTCTCCTCCTTTCCGACGCTCCTGTTAGCTGAGTGTTTCTCCGCAATGCTTGCAAACCCGCTCTTTGTTGCCGTTGCCCAGAACTTTCTTTTGGATTCTGGTGGGCTTGTTGCATTTGGAGCAGTACAGCATAACGTTCGAGCTATGGATGGGGGCCTCTTTTTCCGTAATGCCTCCCTGAGGCATCTGGGGAGTGGCCTTTTGGTGACGCTTGACAATGTTTACGCCTTCCACAATCACACGGCTTTTGGCCGGTTCAACGGATACCACTTTACCCTTCTGGCCGGCGCTTTTACCGGTGATCACCATGACAGTATCGCCCTTACGAACGTGAACTTTCGGCATGTAGTACATACACCTCCTGTTTGAGAGGTGAGAGATGGGAAGTTAGAGGTTGGATCGATTTACTCTCCTACCACTCTTACCTCTTGCTTGAGTCCGACTAGATAACTTCGGGTGCAAGTGAAACGATTTTCATGAAGTCTTTTTCACGCAACTCCCGGGCCACAGGTCCAAAGATACGTGTACCCCTGGGGGTTTTATCGTCTTTAATGATGACAGCTGCGTTCTCATCAAACTTGATGTAGGAACGTCCGGACGGCGAACTTCTTTGTTGGTGCGCACAATTACACACTTTACAACATCACCTTTTTTAACAACGCCGCCGGGTGTAGCTTCCTTAACAGAAGCGACAATAATATCTCCAACGCTGGCATAACGACGCAGGGATCCACCCAGAACGCGGATGCACATCAGTTTACGGGCCCCTGTGTTATCAGCAGCTTTCAAGATCGTTTGAACTTGAATCACGGAATTGACCTCCCTTCGTGCCCGGTATAAGCCAAAACCTTACAGTTGTTCGGCCCGTTCCAGGATTTCAATCACACGCCAGCGCTTATCCTTGGACAGCGGGCGGGTTTCCATGATACGAACAGTATCGCCGATACGGCAGCTGTTTTCCTCATCATGGGCCTTGAATTTCTTCGTTTGACGAATGGTGCGGTTGTACAGCGGGTGACGTACACGGTCTTCTACAGCCACAACAATGGTTTTATCCATTTTGTCGCTAACCACTCTACCCTGACGAACTTTGCGCATGTTACGCTGCTCTTCCACCATCGTACCTCCTTCCTGGTCGATGACAATTTACCAGATTGCTGCTTAGCGAATGCCCAGTTTTCTTTCGGTCTCTACGGTTTTTAAACGGGCAATCTTCCGTTTGCATTCTTTAATCTTCATGGGGTTATCCAATTGTCCGGTGGCCAACTGAAATCTCAGTTTAAAGAGCTCGTCTTTGGAGTCATCTAACCTCTTAGCCAATTCGGCATCAGTGAGATCTCTGAATTCCTTAACTTTCATTGGCTTCACCTACTTCCCCGCGTTTTACGAACTTGCACTTCACGGGCAGTTTGTGCATGGCCAGTCTCATCGCTTCACGGGCAGTTGCCTCGGGAACGCCGGCAACTTCAAACATAACACGACCAGGCTTTACAATGGCTACCCAGTGCTCTGGAGCACCTTTACCGGAACCCATACGGGTTTCAGCCGGTTTCTGTGTGATCGGCCTATCCGGGAAGATGCGAATCCATACTTTACCACCACGTTTAATATAACGGGTCATGGCAATACGAGCAGCTTCGATTTGACGGTTCGTAATCCAACCGGCCTCCAGGGCCTGGATTCCGTATTCGCCGAAGCTTACCTCTCCGCCGCCTTTGGTAACGCCGCCGTTGCCACGGGGACGGTGCTGCTTGCGGTATTTAACCCTTTTCGGAATAAGCATCGGTTACTCGCCTCCTTGACCGGCTGCGGGTTTTTTCGCTTCCGGCAAAACTTCTCCTTTATAGATCCATACTTTTACGCCAATTTTACCGTAAGTTGTGTTGGCTTCGGCAAAACCATAGTCAATGTCAGCACGCAGGGTGTGAAGGGGTACCTTGCCTTCGCTGTACCACTCGGTACGGGCAATTTCAGCACCGGCCAGACGTCCGCTGCAGGCAATTTTAATGCCCTTGGCACCCAGTCTCAGGGAACGCTGTACGGTTTGCTTCATGGCGCGGCGGAAAGCAATCCGCTTTTCCAGCTGGGAGGCGATGTTTTCTGCCACCAGTTGAGCGTCTGTTTCCGGGGTCTTGATCTCTACGATATTTACATGAACCTGCTTGCCGGTCATTTTTTCCAGTTCTTTTCTTAAGGCTTCTACTTCAGCGCCGCCGCGGCCGATAACGATGCCCGGCTTGGCAGTGTGAATGGAAATCTTGACCCGGTTGGCGGCACGTTCAATTTGGGTTTTGGAGATACCGGCCTGATAAAGCTTGCGCTTGATAAACTCGCGAATTTTTACGTCTTCGATCAGTAAATTGGAGTAATTGCGCTTATCAGCAAACCATTTACCTTCCCAGTCTTTAATAATGCCAATACGCAAACCCTTGGGGTTAACCTTCTGGCCCACGCACTTATCCCTCCTTTTTATCCGACACCACGACTGTAATGTGGCTGGTTTTTCTTTTGATAATATCCGCACGCCCCATGGCTCTGGGCATCACACGCTTCAGGCTGGGACCCTGATCTACGAAAATTTGGGATATTACAAGTTCCTCTTTATCCATTTCATAGTTGTGTTCCGCGTTAGCAGCAGCAGATTTGACCACCTTGGTCACAGCGGCGGCAGCTTTATTGGGAGTATAGCGCAGAATGGCTAAGGCCTCTTCCAATTTTTTGCCCCGGACTAAATCCACTACCATGCGGGCTTTACGCGGGGATACGCGGATAAATTTGGCGATTGCTCTCGCTTCCATCGTTTAGCCCCCTCTTGTGGTTACTTAAGCGCAGTGGACCGCTCGGTGTGGCCACCGTGGCCCCTGTATGCTCGGGTGGGTGCGAATTCACCCAGTTTGTGTCCGACCATATCTTCAGTTACATAAACCGGGATATGCTTGCGGCCATCATAAACAGCGATGGTGTGGCCGATCATCTGCGGGAAGATGGTGGAACGGCGGGACCAGGTTTTAATAACCCTCTTTTCGCCCTTCTCATTCATCTGTTCAACTTTTTTCAAAAGGTGATCGTCGATAAACGGTCCTTTTTTAAGAGAACGAGTCATTATGAACCTCCTTCCGGGATCATGCTCATAGTCCATACTCACGGGGCCGGGTGTGTTGCAGCCCCTACTCTGACTTACTTTTTATTGCGACGTTTTACGATCATGCGATCGCTCTTCTTGTTGCCACGGGTCTTAACGCCCATTGCCAGTTTACCCCAGGGAGTGGATGGGTTGCGACCGATGGGGTTACGGCCTTCACCACCGCCGTGCGGGTGGTCAACGGGGTTCATCACTTTACCGCGAACGGTGGGTCTGATCCCCAGGTGACGGGAGCGACCGGCTTTACCGATGGTGATGTTTTCGTGTTCCAGGTTGCCTACCTGGCCAATGGTGGCCCGGCATTCCTGCAGCACCAGGCGCATTTCACCGGAGGGCAGACGCAGGTTGGCGTATTTGCCTTCCTTTGCCATCAGCTGGGCTGCGGCACCGGCAGAGCGGACCATTTGAGCACCGGCTCCGGGATACAGTTCAATGTTGTGCAGCATGGTACCGACGGGAATGTTGCGCAGGGGTAAGTTGTTACCCACTTTAATGTCGGCTTCCGCTCCGGATTCTACGGTCATGCCCACGGTCAGGCCCACGGGGGCCAGAATGTAGCGTTTCTCACCGTCTGCGTAGTGCAGCAGGGCAATACGGGCGGAACGGTTGGGATCATATTCAATGGCTGCAACCTTGGCGGGGATACCGTCCTTGTTGCGCTTGAAATCAATAATGCGGAACATCCGCTTGTGGCCACCACCCTGGTGCCGAACGGTCAGCCGGCCCTGGGCGTTGCGTCCTCCGGTCTTCTTTAGAGGCTCCAGCAGAGATTTTTCAGGTTCAGTCTTGGTGATCTCGCTAAAGTCGGAGACGGTAACAAACCGGCGGCCAGGTGAGGTAGGTTTGTAATTTTTTACTGCCACCTGGGCTTCCCTCCTTACAGTCCTTCAAAGATCTCGATCTTGTCGCCCTCTTTTAAGGTAACAATGGCTTTTTTACGGTCAGGGGTTCTGCCGGTGAATTGACGAACACGCTTCAGTTTGCCCTTCACCCGCATGGTATTTACCTTTTCTACCTTGACCTTAAAGATGTCCTCAACAGCCTTCTTGATTTCGGTTTTGTTAGCATTCAAATCTACGATGAAGGTGTACTTGTTCTCTGCTAATAAACCGGTACTTTTTCGGTAACCACCGGCTTGATGAGGATGTCGCGCGGATTTTTCATTACGCCAGCACCTCCTCAATCTTAGCAACGGCGTCTTTGGTGATAACCAGCTTGGTGTATTTCAACAGGTCGTAAACATTAACACCTTCAGCCTTTAAGGGCTTCACTCCCTCAATGTTGCGGGCGGATTTTTCAACGTTGGCGTCCCGCTGGGCGGTTACAACCAGGGCCTTTTCTGCATTGAGGTTGTTCAGGATGCGGACCATGTCTTTGGTCTTGGGAGCATCATGATGAGTTGATCCAGTACGATAATGTTTTGATCCAGAACCTTGCTGGAAAGGGCCGATTTAAGGGCCAGGCGACGTACTTTCTTGGGCAGGGCATAGGCGTAATCACGGGGATGGGGTCCGAAGACGATACCACCCTTACGCCAGATGGGGGATCTGGTGCTACCTGCCCGTGCACGACCGGTGCCCTTTTGGCGCCAGGGTTTGCGTCCGCCGCCGCGCACTTCCGCTCTGGTTTTGGTATCATGAGTCCCTTGCCGTTGGTTGGCAAGCTGCATGGTTACGGCATCATGCAGGACAGACTCGTGGGGCTCAATGCCGAACACTTCGTCCTTCAGCTCCACTTCGCCCACCTGTTCGCCGTTGATGTTATATAAAGCTACTTTAGGCATTCTTCACAGTCCTCCTTTCGCTGCGCCACCGCTACTTGGCCTTGACGCTGTTTTTAACCAGTAACAGGCCGCCCCGTGGACCGGGCACTGCACCTTTGATGGCAAGTAAATTACGTTCAGGGTCCACTTTAACAATCTGCAGGTTTTGTACGGTTACCCGTTCAACACCCATGTGGCCGGGAAGTTTTCTGCCTTTAAAGGTTCGAGCCGGGCCTTTGGCTGCGGAGGAACCGGGCCGACGGTGATACTTGGAACCATGAGCCATGGGTCCACGGTGGAAATTGTGACGTTTGATGCCACCGGCAAAACCTTTACCCTTGGAAGTTCCTACAACGTCCACCTTTTCGCCTTCGGCAAAGATGTCCGCTTTAATTTCTTGACCGACTTGATATTCATCAAGATTTTCTACCTTGAGTTCCCGTAAAAAACGCACCGGACGCACACCGGCCTTGGCCAGGTGACCTTTGGTGGGCTTGTTGAGCAGGTTTTCACGCTTCTCACCAAAACCCAGCTGAACGGCGCTGTAACCGTCGTTCTCGGGACTTCTCTTTTGCACTACCAAGCAGGGGCCGGCCTCCACAACAGTCACGGGGATGGCAACGCCTGCTTCGTTAAAAATTTGGGTCATGCCCACTTTTTTGCCAAGAATACCTTTTGGCATGGCAAACACCTCCTGTTATAGTCAGAGGTTAGAAGCCCGTGGGGTCCCCAGGGCTTCTAACATACACTCTCGGGGTCAAACTACAGTTTTATTTCAATATCCACGCCGGCAGGCAGGTCCAGGCGCATTAGAGCGTCAACAGTTTTCGGGGTGGGCTCAAGGATATCGATTAAACGCTTATGCACACGCATTTCAAACTGTTCCCGGGAGTCTTTATTCACGTGGGGGGAACGCAAAATGGTGTAAATGCTTTTCTCGGTCGGCAGCGGTACGGGACCTGCTACCTGAGCACCGGTCCGCTTGGCGGTATCCACAATCTTGGTGGCAGACTGGTCAAGCATTTGATGATCAAAGGCCTTTAGCCTGATTCTGATTTTTTGGCTTTTCATTTGGTCTTACTCTCCCTTCGTCCGATTGTGCGGACTGCTCCGTGAAAATTACCTCGGGGTGCGAGCAACCTTCCACTTCATCGCTAGCCACGCTGCAGGATGCACAGCGTACACAAATCTATTTGAATGAAATTATTCGCGGATACCGGTTACAACGCCGGCGCCTACGGTACGGCCGCCTTCACGGATGGCGAAGCGCAGGCCTTCTTCGATGGCGATGGGGGTGATCAGGTCAACGTCAACTTTAATGTTGTCACCAGGCATAACCATTTCCACACCTTCGGGCAGGTGAACGATGCCGGTTACGTCGGTGGTACGGAAGTAGAACTGGGGACGATAGCCGTTGAAGAACGGGGTGTGACGTCCACCTTCTTCTTTGGTCAGTACGTATACTTCCGCGGTGTATTTGGTGTGGGGCTTGATGCTGCCGGGCTTCGCCAGTACCTGGCCTCGCTCGATTTCTTTACGGTCTACGCCGCGCAACAGCGCTCCGATATTGTCACCGGCCTGAGCATAGTCAAGCAGTTTGCGGAACATTTCCACACCGGTTACAACGGTCTTGCGGGGCTTTTCGTTCAGACCTACGATTTCTACTTCGTCCTGTACCTTTACTTGRCCACGCTCTACACGRCCGGTGGCAACGGTACCGCGACCGGTGATGGAGAACACGTCTTCTACGGGCATCAGGAAGGGCTTATCTACAGCACGTTCGGGAGTGGGGATGTAGTTGTCTACGTTGTCCATCAGTTCCCATACCTTGCCGCACCATTCGCACTCGCGCTTGCCGCAGCCGCATTCCAGGGCTTTCAGGCCGGAGCCGGCTACGATGGGGGTGTCATCGCCGGGGAAGTCGTAGGAGCTTAACAGTTCGCGAACTTCCATGTCGACCAGTTCGAGCAGTTCGGGGTCATCAACCATGTCGGCTTTGTTCAGGAAGACGACGATGTAAGGAACGCCTACCTGACGGGAGAGCAGGATGTGCTCACGGGTCTGGGGCATCGGGCCGTCAGCGGCGGATACAACCAGGATGGCGCCGTCCATTTGAGCAGCACCGGTGATCATGTTCTTCACATAGTCAGCGTGGCCGGGGCAGTCAACGTGGGCATAGTGACGGTTGGCGGTTTCGTATTCTACGTGGGCGGTGTTAATGGTAATACCGCGTTCACGCTCTTCGGGAGCGTTGTCGATTTCATCATAACGCTTAACGGCAGCGCCGCCGGTGGTGGACAAAACAACGGTGATGGCAGCGGTCAGAGTGGTTTTGCCGTGGTCAACGTGACCGATGGTGCCGATGTTTACGTGGGGTTTAGTACGCTCAAATTTAGCCTTAGCCATTTTAAAAACTTTCCTCCTTGCTTCAATCGCAAATATTACAAATTAGCCGTTTCGCTTGGCAATAATGCCTTCGGCAATGTTTTTGGGTACTTCTTCGTAGTGGTCGTGCTGCATGCTGTAGGTACCACGACCCTGGGTCTTGGAACGCAGGTCGGTGGCGTAGCCAAACATTTCAGCCAAAGGAACAAAGGCGGTTACCACCCGGGCATTACCACGACTGCCCATTTCCTCAATGCGTCCCCGGCGGCTGTTCAGGTCGCCGATAACATCCCCCATGTACTCTTCCGGAACTACCACTTCCACCTTGAAAACTGGTTCCAGCAGGACCGGGTTGGCCTTTTGGGCCGCATTCTTGAAAGCCATGGAACCTGCGATTTTAAAGGCCATTTCAGAGGAGTCCACTTCATGGTAGGAACCGTCATAGAGGGTTGCCTTAATGTCCACCATGGGGTAGCCCGCCAGAATACCGTTTTCCATAGCCTCTTTGATACCGTTATCAACGGGGGCAATGTATTCCCTGGGAACCACACCGCCCACAATCTTGTTTACAAACTCATAGCCGGGGCCGCCTGGCTCCAGGGGCTCCAGTTCAATCCATACGTGACCGTATTGACCTTTACCGCCGGACTGCCGTACAAATTTACCTTCGGCCTTAACGGCTTTGCGAATGGTTTCTTTGTAGGCAACCTGGGGCCGTCCAACGTTGGCCTCTACCTTGAATTCCCTCAGCAGACGGTCCACAATGATCTCCAGGTGCAGTTCGCCCATGCCGGCAATAATGGTTTGCCCGGTTTCATGGTCGGTATGCACTTTGAAGGTGGGATCTTCGTCGGTGAGTTTGCCCAGGGCAACACCCATTTTATCCTGATCAGCCTTGGTTTTCGGCTCAATGGCCACGGAGATAACCGGTTCGGGGAATTCCATGGATTCCAGAATGATGGGATTCTTTTCATCACACAGGGTATCACCGGTGGTGGTATCCTTCAGACCCACGGCTGCTGCAATATCGCCTGCATAGACCTCGGGAATCTCTTCCCGGTGGTTGGCGTGCATCTGCAGAATACGGCCAATGCGCTCACGCTTACCCTTGGTTGAGTTGAAAACATAGGAACCGGAACTCAAGACACCGGAATAGACCCGGAAGAACGACAACTTACCAACATAGGGGTCGGTCATAATCTTAAAGGCCAGGGCAGAGAAGGGTTCCGCGTCGCTGGAAATTCTCTGATCCTCGGCTCCGGTGTCGGGGTTAACCCCCTGGATGGCCGGTACATCTGTAGGCGCCGGCATGTAATCCACAATGGCATCCAGCAAGGGCTGCACACCTTTGTTCTTAAAGGAAGAACCACAAAGTACCGGGGTGATTTTAACTGCCAGGGTGGCTTTACGAATGGCCAGTTTTATTTCTTCCTCGGTCAGTTCTTCCCCTTCGAGGTACTTCATCATCAGTTCTTCATCGGATTCAGCCACTGCTTCCAGCAGTTTTTCCCGGTACTCAGCGACCTGATCTGCCATATCGGCAGGAACCTCAGACACTTCGCTCTTGGTACCCAGGTCATCCACATAGAAGATGGCCTTTTGGGTCACCAGATCCACGATACCGCGGAACTGGTCTTCACTGCCGATGGGCAGTTGAATAGCCACCGGGTTTGCACCCAGGCGGTCTTTAATCATGTTCAGACCGTTGAAGAAGTCTGCTCCCACACGGTCCATTTTGTTAATGTAAGCAATTCTGGGCACGCCGTATTTATCGGCCTGTCTCCAGACAGTTTCAGATTGGGGTTCTACCCCACCGACCGAACAGAACACAGCCACAGCACCATCTAACACCCGCAGCGAACGTTCTACCTCTACTGTAAAATCCACGTGCCCGGGTGTGTCTATAATATTTATACGGTGATTATTCCACCGGGCGGTTGTAGCAGCAGACGTAATGGTAATACCCCGCTCCTGCTCCTGTACCATCCAGTCCATGGTGGCTGCGCCATCGTGTACTTCACCAATCTTGTGAACTTTCCCGGTGTAGAACAAAATACGCTCTGTGGTAGTGGTTTTTCCGGCATCAATATGGGCCATTATGCCAATGTTGCGGGTTCTCTCCAACGGAAACTGTCGGGCCATAATGATTCCCCCTTACCACCTGTAATGAGCAAATGCCTTGTTGGCCTCCGCCATTTTATGTGTATCTTCACGTTTTTTAACAGTTGCTCCGACATTGTTTGCTGCATCCATTAATTCGGCAGCCAGCTTTTCAGCCATCGATTTCCCTGCACGCTTGCGGGTGAACATGGTCAGCCAGCGAATGCCCAGGGTTTGACGGCGTTCTGCCCGAACTTCAACAGGAACCTGGTAGTTGGCGCCACCAACACGGCGGGCTTTTACTTCCAGCACGGGCATGACATTTTTCATAGCGGCGTCAAACACTTCCAGTGGATTTTTGCCGGTTTTCTCCCGAATAATTTCGAAAGCGTCGTAGACAATCTTTTCGGCTACGCCACGCTTACCATCCAGCATCATTTGACTAACAAGCTTTGTAACTACCTTGCTGCCATACACGGGATCGGGAAGTACTTCCGTTTGGGGATTCCACCTCTTCTTGGCACTAGTTTTCCCCCCTTTACGCAGTAATTCTTTTAATTATGAAGTAAAGGTTAAATCGCTTATTTTTTAGGACGCTTGGCCCCGTATTTGGAACGTCCACGGTTGCGGTTTTGCACGCCGGCAGAATCCAGAGCGCCGCGAACGATATGGTAACGTACGCCCGGCAGGTCCTTCACACGGCCACCACGAACGAGTACCACTGAGTGCTCCTGGAGGTTGTGTCCGATACCCGGAATGTATGATGTAACCTCAATGCCGTTGGTTAAACGAACACGGGCCACCTTACGCAGGGCAGAGTTGGGTTTCTTGGGGGTTGTGGTGTAAACCCTGGTGCAAACGCCACGCTTTTGGGGGCATTCTTTCAGAGCAGGGGCAGTTGATTTGTAAACAACCTCTTCACGACCCTTACGAATCAGCTGGTTAATGGTAGGCATATCTCTCTACACCTCCTCTCGAAGTTCTGCATATTTAAGTAGAAGCTTAATATTCCGTGATAGCAGCAATGGCACAGCCCACTTCAATGTTGCAGGCCCTGCCCAAGTCTTTCATACTCTCTACCTTGACGGTGGGTATGTTTTTAGAAGAACAAATCCGAAGGATGGGATCCACCACGCGAGCCTCGGCATCAGAGGCCCAGTAGACTTCCTTTGCCTGGGACTTTTCCACGGCCTTTATCGTCTGTTTTGCTCCCACAGTTCTCTTGCGTGCCGACTTTAAAGGCTCCAAAGACATGGCAATCCCACCTCCAGCAATCAAACACTTACATATAATATCATTTACCATAACCGGTGTCAACAATTTGTAGTTTTAGTTCCTCCAGGGTTATTTTTCTAATACCAGGTCGAAATCGTCAGGTTCTTCCGGCAGGATGTTGTAATCCCGGTTGCGGTCGCCGGTGGGCAGCAGGATGTCAAAGTCCTCTTCCCTTTCCCGCTGGCCCTGGGTTGCCACCTCAATGTTGCGGTAGCGGGACATCCCTGTGCCGGCAGGTACCAGCTTCCCTATGATGACGTTTTCCTTCAGGCCCAGCAGCGGTCCATCTTCCCTTTAATGGCTGCTTCGGTGAGTACCCTGGTGGTCTCCTGGAAGGAGGCTGCTGACAGGAAGGAGTCGGTGGCCAGGGAGGCCTTGGTGATGCCCAGCAGCACCGGCTTGGCAACGGCCGGTTCCCCGCCGGCTTCCACAGCTCTGCGGTTCTCTTCCTCAAACTCGAAGATATCGATCAAACCGCCCGGCAGCAGTTCGGTATCGCCGGCTTCCTCGATCTTCACTTTCCTCAGCATTTGACGGATCATCACTTCAATGTGCTTGTCGTTGATTTCTACGCCCTGCAGGCGGTATACCCTCTGCACTTCCTGCAGCAGGTAGATCTGCACGCCGGCAGGGCCTTTGATTTTTAGCAGGTCGTGGGGGTTTACGGAACCCTCGGTCAGTTCATCCCCGGCCTCCACCCGCTGGCCTTCTTTCACCTTCAAGCGAGCACCGTATGGTACGGCGTAGACGTTCTTTTCGCCGTTGTCCTTGGTGATTTCAATTTCCCGGCGGCCCTTCACTTCCCGGATGGCGACGACGCCGTCATCTTCGGCCACAATGGCCTGGCCCTTGGGCCGGCGGGCTTCAAAGAGTTCCTCAACCCGGGGGAGACCCTGGGTGATGTCGTCACCGGCCACACCACCGGTGTGGAAGGTACGCATGGTTAACTGGGTGCCCGGTTCGCCAATGGACTGGGCGGCGATAATGCCCACCGCTTCCCCGATATCAATGGTGCCGCCGGTAGCCAGGTTTTTGCCGTAGCAGTGTTTGCACACGCCGTAGCGGGTCTTACAGGTGATAACGGATCTGATTTTGACTTTCTGTATGCCTGCTTCCTGAATGGCCTGGGCCTGGTCTTCGGAGATCAACCCGTGGTTGTCAACCTGTTCCTGGGAGATAATCACTTCGCCGGTTTCCGGGTGGACCACCGGTTCCATGGGTACCCGGCCTTCCAGGCGTTCCCCTAATTTCTCGATGCTTTCGGTGCCGTCCCGGACTTCGCTGACTTCAACGCCCTCGGTGGTGCCGCAGTCATCTTCCCGTACGATCACGTCCTGGGCCACGTCCACCAGACGTCTGGTCAAGTAACCGGAGTCAGCGGTACGGAGGGCGGTATCGGCCAGACCTTTGCGGGCACCGTGGGTGGAAATAAAGTATTCCAAAACCGTCAGACCTTCACGGAAGTTCGCCTTGATGGGCAGGTCGATAATTCGACCGGACGGGTCGGCCATCAGACCCCGCATGCCGGCCAGCTGTCGAATCTGCTGGATGTTGCCGCGGGCACCGGAGGTGGCCATCATATAGACGTTGTTAAATCTGTCCAGGGTGTCCATCAGTGCTTTGGTCACCCGATCGGTGGCATCGTTCCAGATGCCGATGACCTTGCGGTAACGCTCGTCTTCGGTAATCAGACCGCGGCGGAATTGGGTTTCAATTTTATTGACCTGTTCCTCGGCCCCGGCCAGGATTTCCTTCTTGGCTTCCGGAATGATGATATCGGCAACGCCGATGGTAATGCCGGCCCGGGTAGAGAACTTGTAACCCAGGGCTTGATGCCGTCCAGCAGTTCCGCGGTATAGGAGTTGCCCAATTTGCGGTAGCAGTCGGCCACGATTTTACTGAGGGTCTTTTTATCGCAAACTTTATTGATAAAGCCCAGTTCTTGCGGAATGATTTCGTTAAAGATGATTCTGCCGATGGTGGTCTGCAGTCTTTCACCGTTTCTCCGGCGGACGGTAATCCTGGCATGCAGGGAAACTTCTTTGTTATCGTAGGCCAGGATTGCTTCTTCTTCGTCTTTAAAGAGACTGCCTTCGCCCTTGGCTCCCTCTCTCTCCATGGTCAGGTAGTAGCATCCCAAAACCATGTCCTGGGTGGGACTGGCCACAGGCTTGCCGTCCTTCGGGTTGAGGATGTTGTTGGCAGCCAGCATGAGCAGCCTTGCTTCGGCCTGGGCCTCGGCGGACAGGGGCACGTGAACGGCCATTTGGTCGCCGTCGAAGTCAGCGTTGTAAGCTGTACAGACCATCGGGTGAATCTTGATGGCCCGGCCCTCCACCAGGACCGGCTCAAAGGCCTGGATCCCCAGGCGGTGCAGGGTTGGGGCACGGTTCAACAGGACAGGATGTTCTTTAATGACTTCCTCTAAGACATCCCATACTTCAGGCCGTACCCTTTCCACCATTCGCTTGGCGCTCTTGATGTTATGGGCATGGCCGTCGTTGACCAGCTTTTTCATGACAAAGGGTTTGAACAGTTCCAGGGCCATTTCCTTGGGCAGGCCGCACTGGTGCATCTTTAAGTGGGGACCCACCACGATAACCGAACGGCCGGAGTAGTCAACCCTCTTACCCAGCAGGTTCTGGCGAAAACGCCCCTGCTTGCCCTTTAACATGTCGGACAGAGATTTCAAAGGACGGTTGCCGGGGCCGGTGACCGGACGCCCGCGGCGGCCGTTATCAATCAGCGCGTCCACCGCTTCCTGCAGCATCCGCTTTTCGTTGCGTACGATAATATCCGGCGCACCGAGATCCAGCAGGCGCTTGAGGCGGTTGTTGCGGTTAATCACCCGGCGGTACAGGTCGTTCAGGTCGGAGGTGGCAAAGCGTCCGCCGTCCAGTTGAACCATGGGCCGGAGTTCCGGGGGAATAACAGGAACCACGTCCATGATCATCCACTCGGGGCGGTTGCCGGACTTTTTAAAGGCCTCTACCACTTCCAGGCGGCGGATGGCACGGATCTTACGCTGGCCGGAAACCTCTTTCAGTTCCTGGCGCAGTTCTCTGGCCAGTTCCTCAAGTTCAATTTCTTCCAGCAGGACTTTAATGGCTTCGGCTCCCATGCCTGCTTTAAAGCTGTTGCCGAACTTATCCTTGTACTCCCGGTACTCGGTTTCCGTCAGCAGTTGCTTTTTCAACAGGGGTGTATCGCCCGGTTCAATCACAATATAGGAAACAAAGTACAATACCTTTTCCAGTGCCCGGGGGGACATATCCAACAAAAGCCCCATGCGGCTGGGAATACCTTTGAAGTACCAGATATGAGATACCGGGGCGGCCAGTTCAATATGTCCCAGTCTCTCACGACGTACTTTGGAACGGGTGACTTCTACGCCGCAGCGGTCACAGACGACGCCTTTGTAGCGGACACGCTTGTATTTGCCGCAGTGGCATTCCCAGTCCCGGGTGGGGCCGAAAATCCGTTCACAGAACAGGCCGTCCCGTTCGGGTTTCAGGGTCCGGTAGTTGATGGTTTCCGGTTTTTTGACTTCACCGCTGGACCACTGGCGGATTTTGTCCGGTGAAGCCAAGCCGATACGAATACTATCAAAGTTATTTAATTCTAACAAAGGACCTACTCCCCCTTATAGCGGATTTGGTAGATGGTTGCAATGCCGCTCGTTTTAGTCCTCGTCATCCAGACTGAATTCATCTTCGGCCTCTTCGAGGAAGGTTTCGTCGAACTCGTCGGTGTCTTCGTCGTATTCATCTTCCTCGTCGTTCTCCATTCTGGGAGCGCCGGGACGTCTTTCCTCCGGTAGGTCAATACCTAATTCCTTGGCGGTTTCGGTTACGTCTTCTTCAATTTCCTTAATCTCAATTTCCTCTTCGTCTTCGGACAGCACCTTAACATCAAGGCCAAGGGATTGCAGTTCCTTGATTAATACCTTGAAGGATTCCGGCACGCCGGGCTCAGGAACGTTTTCTCCCTTGACGATGGCTTCGTAGGTCTTGACGCGGCCCACCACATCATCGGACTTGACGGTGAGGATTTCTTGCAGGGTATAGGCAGCACCGTAGGCCTCCAGGGCCCAAACTTCCATCTCACCGAAACGCTGGCCGCCAAACTGGGCTTTACCGCCCAGGGGCTGCTGGGTGACCAGGGAGTAGGGACCGGTGGAGCGGGCATGGATCTTGTCGTCCACCAGGTGGTGCAGTTTAATCATATAAATATAGCCAACGGTGACCCGGTTATCAAAGGGTTCGCCGGTGCGCCCGTCATAGAGCACCGTTTTGCCGTCTTCGGGCCGGCCGGCACGAATGAGGGATTCCCAGATGGCTTCTTCGGAGGCGCCGTTAAATACCGGGGTGGCCACATGGAAGCCCAGGGTCTTGGCGGCCCAGCCAGGTGCGTCTCCAGCACCTGTCCGATGTTCATACGGGAAGGCACACCCAGGGGGTTCAGCACAATCTCCACCGGGGTGCCGTCCGCCATAAAGGGCATATCTTCTTCCGGCAGGATGCGGGCCACCACCCCTTTGTTACCGTGGCGTCCGGCCATCTTGTCGCCCTCGGAGATCTTTCTCTTTTGGGCAATGTAGACGCGGACCAGGTGGTTGACCCCCGGCGGCAGTTCATCGCCGTTCTCCCGGGAGAAGACCTTAACATCTACAATTTTGCCGGCTTCCCCGTGGGGCACCCGTAAGGAAGTATCCCTTACTTCACGGGCCTTTTCGCCGAAGATGGCCCGCAGCAGGCGTTCTTCTGCGGTCAGTTCGGTTTCGCCCTTGGGGGTCACTTTGCCCACCAGGATATCGCCGGGCCTGACCTCGGCACCCACCCGGATAATGCCCCGGTCGTCCAGGTCCTTTAAAATATCTTCACCCACGTTGGGAATATCCCGGGTAATTTCTTCCTGACCCAGTTTGGTGTCCCGGGCGTCGCATTCGTACTCTTCTATGTGAATGGAGGTAAAGAAGTCTTCTTTGACAGCCTTTTCACTGATCAGGATGGCGTCCTCGTAGTTGTTGCCTTCCCAGGTCATAAAGGCCACCAGAATGTTTCTGCCCAGGGCCAGTTCGCCCTTGTCGGTGGCAGGCCCGTCAGCAATAATCTGCCCCGCCTCCACCCTGTCACCCTTGGCAACGATGGGCTTCTGGTTAATGCAGGTGCCCTGGTTGGAGCGGGTAAATTTCAGCAGTTTGTGGGACTCGTTTCTTCCCTCATCAGTACGGATAACAATTTCATTGGCAGTCACCCTGGCCACTTCGCCGCCGTCTTTGGTAACCACCACGACCCCGGAGTCTTTGGCCGCCCTGTGTTCAATGCCGGTACCCACCACAGGGGCCTGGCACCTCAGCAGGGGCACGGCCTGACGCTGCATGTTGGCGCCCATCAGGGCCCGGTTGGCATCATCGTGCTCCAGGAAGGGAATCAATGCGGTGGCCACCGAGAAGACCTGTTTGGGCGACACGTCCATATAATCCACCCGGTCGGTGGGGACCAGCAGGGTATCGTGGCCCCGGCGGGCATTGACCCGCTCTTCCACAAAGTAGCCATTCTCATCTAAAGGAGCGTTGGCCTGGGCGATGATATGGCCTTCTTCCTCGTCGGCGGTCAGGTAGACAATTTCATCGGTAACTCGCTTGTTTTCCTTTTCCACCTTGCGATAGGGTGTCTCGATAAAGCCGAAACTGTTGATCCGGGCGTAGGTGGACAGGGAGCCGATCAGACCGATGTTGGGACCTTCCGGGGTCTCAATGGGGCACATGCGTCCATAGTGGGAATGGTGCACGTCCCGCACCTCAAAGCCCGCACGCTCCCGGGACAGACCACCGGGACCCAGTGCAGACAAACGTCTTTTATGGGTTAATTCTGCCAGCGGGTTTGTTTGGTCCATAAATTGGGACAGCTGGCTGGAGCCAAAGAATTCTTTAATGGCAGCAACCACCGGGCGAATGTTAATCAGCACCTGGGGTGTGATGACATCCACGTCCTGAATGGTCATTCTTTCCCGGACAACCCGTTCCATCCTGGACAAACCGATGCGGAACTGGTTCTGCAGCAGTTCGCCTACGGAACGAAGCCTTCTGTTGCCCAGGTGGTCAATATCGTCAACGTTCCCTTCCCCCTTCATCAGACCGAGCAGGTAACGGAAGGTGGCGATAATGTCTTCTTTGGTCAGTTCCCGGATAAATTCGCGTTCCACAGGAACTTCTTTATTTAAATAGCGGTCCCATTCTTTGGGGCCGTCTTCTCCTTTGGGATAGCGGTAGAGAATGCCGTGTTTAAGTTTCTTCTGTAATTTATAGCGTCCCACATGGGCCAGGTCATAACGCTTGGGGTCAAAGAATAAGGTATTTAATAGGGAGCGGGCGCTTTCCACCGTAGGCGGCTCGCCTGGTCGCAGTCGCTTGTAAATTTCTACCAGGGCTTCTTCCTCGGAATCGGTATTATCCCGGGTCAAAGTTTCCTGTACGAATTTATCATTTTCGAACAATTCGGCAATCATAGCATTTGAGCCATAGCCTAGAGCCCGGATCAACACAGTTGCCGGGATTTTACGGGTGCGGTCAATGCGGACGAAGATATGGTCGTTAACGTCGGTCTCAAACTCCAACCAGGCCCCACGGTTCGGAATCACAGTGGAGGTGATCAGTCTTTTGCCGCTGGTATCAATTGCATCTGCAAAGTAAACACCGGGTGACCGGACCAACTGGCTTACGATAACCCGCTCGGCGCCGTTGATAATAAAAGTGCCTTTGCTGGTCATGAGAGGGAAGTCTCCCATAAAGACTTCCTGTTCCTTTACTTCCCCGGTTTCCTTGTTAATCAGGCGGACTTTCACCCGTAAGGGAGCAGCATAGGTTACGTCGCGTTCCTTGCACTCTTCCACCGAGTACTTGGGTTCTCCCAGAGTGTAGTCCAGGAATTCCAATACCAAATTTCCTGTAAAGTCCTGGATGGGAGAGATGTCATGGAACACTTCCCGCAGGCCCTCCTGCAGGAACCATTCGTAAGAGTTTCGCTGAACTTCAATCAGGTTGGGCAAATCCAGCACTTCACGAAGTTTGCCGTAGTTCCACCTCACCCTGTTTCCTACTTGTTCCGGGTAAGCCATCGAACGCATCACACCCCTTAAATATTTAACATAAATACGCAATCACTTAAAAGCAGAGACAACGAAAAGCAAGGTCTTGCCTTTTCAACAATCCCTCGCCCTTAAACATTATAATGCCTTATCTACTTTATTTTGGCCATTTATGCAGAAAAATATGCACAATTTTTGCCACCTAACGAAAAATATTAACAAATAACCATAGAATGACATTTTGTAATGTTAGCATACGTACCTTGATTTGTCAAGGTGTTTTTTCGCCTGCACTGTCGATTTTTATGAATAATTCTATCTTAACGAAATATTATCCACGTTTTCTATGATAATCTTAAAACTTCATTCATTTTTATGGTGCAAGCAAAAACGCCGCCAGTGGTGGGGCGGCGTTTTTGCTTCTTTAATAATAGGAAGTAAATAAGTGATTACTTAATTTCAACAGTAGCGCCGGCTTCGGTAAGCTTAGCCTTGATGGCTTCGGCATCTTCTTTGCTGGTCTTCTCTTTGATGGGCTTGGGAGCGCCGTCAACCAGGTCTTTGGCTTCTTTGAGGCCCAGGCCGGTGATTTCACGGACAACCTTGATAACGTTGATCTTTTTGTCGCCGGCACTGGCCAGGATAACATCAAATTCGGTCTTTTCTTCTTCAACGGGGGCAGCAGCGGCTGCGGGAGCAGCAGCAACAGCTACGGGAGCAGCAGCGGATACGCCAAATTCTTCTTCAAAAGCTTTTACCAGTTCAGCCAGTTCCAGTACGGTCAGGCCTTTCACGATTTCTAATACTTCAGCTACTTTAGACATAGTAATTAATAACCTCCTCAGGGTTTATAAAATAATAGTTTACGCTGCGGATCGAATTAAGAAGCTTGCCCTTCTTTTTGCTGACGGACCTGATCCAGGACACAAACCAGGTTGCGCAGGTTGGCCGCCAGAACGCTGGCAAAGCCGTACATGGGAGCCTGCATGCCGCCCAGAACTTTGGCCAGCAGAACTTCTCTGGAAGGCAGGTCTGCCAAGCTTTTACGCCACTGGCATCGATCACTTTTCCTTCCAGGATACCGGCTTTAATGTCAACGCCTTGTTTTACTTCCCTGGCGAAATCCGAAAGGATTTTGGCAGGGGCCACAGGGTCTTCCACCCCAAAGGTAAAAACGGTAGGACCTTCTAAGTACTGGTCCAATCCTTCAACGCCAATTTCTTTAGCGGCAATGCCAGCGATGGTGTTTTTGGCTACTTTCATTTCACTGCCGGCCTTGCGCAGGCGGGACCGCAGGTCGGTGATTTTCGCTACGGAAATACCGCGAAAATCCGCCAGAATGGTGACCTGGGCACTGGACATTTTTTCTTTGATCTCTTCCAGCATGACTGCTTTTTGGGCTTTTGTAGTCGGCATGAGCTACACCTCCTTCCGGTAGGATAAAAAAACATTGCGGGGAATCCGCGCAGACAATGCCAGAATTCCCCGCAATCTTTAGTAAGCTTGCAGTTATTCACCCGGCCTCGGCTGGCGGCTTATGCCATTAAGTCAAATGACACCAACTGTCTACGACTGGAACTATTCTGTTGTAGAAACCGGGCAAGTGGTAACTAGATTTTGTTCGGGTTGATGCGAACCCCAGGGCCCATGGTGGAAGATACCGTAATGGTCTTCATGTACTGGCCTTTGGCGGCAGCGGGTTTAACACGAACCAGCGTGTCAGCCAGGGTCTTAAAGTTTTCGGCCAGTTTCTGAGCATCAAAGGAAGCTTTGCCAATGGGAGCGTGAACGATACCGACCTTATCGGTACGATAGGTTATTTTACCGCCCTTGGCGTCTCTTACGGCAGCTCCTACTTCGAAGGTGACGGTACCGGTTTTCGGGTTGGGCATTAAGCACGGGGACCCAGGATACGGCCCAGTTTACCGGCCATACCCATCATATCCGGGGTGGCAATGGCTACATCAAAACCAATCCAACCACCTTGAATCTTTTCTACCAGGTCTTCGGCACCCACGAAATCAGCGCCGGCAGCTTCTGCTTCCTTCGCTTTGTCGCCTTTGGCAAATACCAGAACAGTCTTGGTTTTACCGGTACCGTGGGGCAGAATAACGGCGCCCCTCAGCTGCTGGTCAGCATGACGGGGGTCGACGCCCAGACGGAAGGCCACTTCAACGGTTTCGTCAAACTTGGCCGAAGCAACCTTTTTCACCAGCTCCATGGCTTCAACTGGCTCGTAGAGTGCATTCTTATCTACTTGCTTTTTGGCTTCCAGGAGCTTTTTGCCTTCTTTCGGCATAAAATTTCCTCCTTTGTGGTACTAGCGGACTACATCCTCCCACCGGATGAAGTTATCCTTCTACAATTTCAATGCCCATGCTGCGGGCGGTACCTTCAACCATACGCATGGCAGCTTCTACGCTGGCAGCGTTGAGATCAGGCATCTTTAATTCAGCAATTTCTCTAACCTTGGAGCGGGGCACTTTGCCCACTTTCTTCTTGTTAGGTTCGCCAGAAGCGGTCTCAATACCCAGGGCCTTCTTCAGCAATACTGCTGCAGGAGGAGTTTTGGTAACAAAGGTAAAGGACCGATCTTCATAAACAGTAATTTCAACCGGAATAATTAAGCCAGCCTGTGCGGCGGTGACTTCATTATATTGTTTAACAAACCCCATAATATTAACCCCGTGCTGACCCAGAGCAGGGCCTACCGGGGGCGCTGGGGTGGCTTTGCCGGCCGGAATTTGCAGTTTAATAATGGCAGCTACCTTTTTGGCCATATCCAGTCCACCTCCTTACAACCTACAAGCTTAACGCATCTTTTCAATTTGTGAAAAATCAAGTTCGATGGGAGTTTCACGTCCAAACATGGATACCATAACTTTAACTTTACCCTTTTCAGGGTAAATTTCTTCTATCACACCAACAAAGTTCTCAAAGGGACCGTCAGTAACCTTGACGTTTTCGCCAACGGTAATGTCCATCCTGGTCTTCGGTTCCTCGATCCCCATTTGTTTAATGATGGCTTTTGCTTCTTCTTCACTTAACGGGATGGGTTTCGAGCCCGAGCCAACAAAACCGGTAACCCCCGGTGTGTTGCGTACGACGTACCAGGAATCATCGGTCATAATCATTTCCACCAGAACATAGCCCGGAAAGACCTTTTTCTTTGAGATCTTCTTCTTGCCGTTTTTAATTTCTACTTCATCTTCCATGGGCACAAGAATACGGAAGATTTTATCTTCCATATTCATTGATTCAATTCGCCTCTCCAAGTTGGCCTTGACCTTGTTCTCGTACCCGGAGTAAGTATGCACAACATACCACTGTTTACTCATCAACAGAAGGAACCCTTTAACCCCGTGGGTTCCCCACCCCCTCGTTTACAATTAGGAAACAATGCTTCCAACGCCCAAACTGAGAAGCGAATCTAAGACCCAGATAACAGCAGCCACTACGGCAACGGAAGCCAGTACAACCGCGGTATAGGTAACAACTTCTTTACGGGTGGGCCAATGAACTTTTTTCAACTCATTCTGAACGCCACGCAGGTATTTGCTTACGCTGCCGGCACGATCCGAAAAGGACGACTTCGGTGCCTTGGCCGGTTCTTTTTTGGCCACAGCCTTAGCAGCATCCTTGGGGGCCACATCCTTTTTATTCTCGGCCCCGCTGGTTTCTTTGGTTGCCGCTATTTCCTTGGCAGCGCTTGCCTTTTTAAGTGTCTTCTTTTGCACAGCCATTGAAAAACGCCACATCCTTAACTTTTTTCTTTTTTCCAGTAGTGCCTCGAATAAAACCCCATACGGAATGCGGCATATAATAACGCTTGGGGTTAAGCCGGCCCAAACTATCTGGTTTCTTTGTGTGTTGTGTGGGTATGACACCACTTGCAGTATTTTTTCAGTTCGATCCGGTTGGGATCGTTCTTCTTGTTCTTGTTAGTGGTGTAGTTGCGCCGTTTGCATTCGGTGCAAGCCAGAGTTACGCCTACTCGCACTGTTGCCACCTCCCTAAAACGAAAAAAGACTTGAACCGATATTGTCTGGTAATATACCTTAACAAATTTATCACAAGTGTTGTTGGATGTCAATACTCAACCTGTGGCAACAACCCATATTCGTATTTTGTCTCATAAATTGGTTTTATATACCATTTAAGAAGTGAGAGGTTGTAGTTTGCCATATGTCTAGGGGGTTACCGGGGGGCGGGGGTTGTAGTTTGCTATTTATTAAGTGCTGTATCCGGTGCTGCGCAAGTCGTTCACTCGGATAACACCGTACCCCTTAGACCCGTTTACTTGTTTACCTAAAAGAAATGTGCAAGGATAGTTTAAAAGGGAGTGGACTTTAACCCACTCCCTTTAATGTAAAGCTTCAATATTATTCGTGATTATTCGCGGATACCGGTTACAACGCCGGCGCCTACGGTACGGCCGCCTTCACGGATGGCGAAGCGCAGGCCTTCTTCGATGGCGATGGGGGTGATCAGGTCAACGTCAACTTTAATGTTGTCACCAGGCATAACCATTTCCACACCTTCGGGCAGGTGAACGATGCCGGTTACGTCGGTGGTACGGAAGTAGAACTGGGGACGATAGCCGTTGAAGAACGGGGTGTGRCGTCCACCTTCTTCTTTGGTCAGTACGTATACTTCCGCGGTGTATTTGGTGTGGGGCTTGATGCTGCCGGGCTTCGCCAGTACCTGGCCTCGCTCGATTTCTTTACGGTCTACGCCGCGCAACAGCGCTCCGATATTGTCACCGGCCTGAGCATAGTCAAGCAGTTTGCGGAACATTTCCACACCGGTTACAACGGTCTTGCGGGGCTTTTCGTTC
>NZ_AWQQ01000104.1 GCF_002607855.1 Desulforamulus profundi | reverse complement strand
TGGCCTTTTCCGAGGGCTTTAATCCCCACCCCAAGTTTAGTTTTGCCGCACCGCTGCCGTCGGGGTTGCGGGGTTGGAAGAATACATGGACATGGAGCTTAAAGAGTACCTGGAGCCAGCTGAGATCGCCCGTCGGTGGAATCCAATCTGCCCGAAGTATAAAATATTAGATGTCAAAGAAGTGGTGGACCGTGCTCCTGCCCTAATGTCCAGGATTGCCAGGGCTGCCTACCGGGCGACGGCCACCCTGCCCGCCGGGTATTCGGAGGTAGAACTGAATACAGCCATTGACCACCTGATGGATCAAGAAGAAATTATGATAACCCGAGAAGTAAAAGGGAAAAGAAAAGAAGTCGACATTCGTCCGGGAATTTTTAGGCTGGCAGGTGGAGTAAAAGGGCATATACTAGAAATAAATATGGAACTTTTAATCGGCAGTACAGGAAATGTTCGTCCTGAAGAGGTTTTACTCAGGCTATCCGGGGACGGGGGAGTACCCGTTGACCCGGAGGATTTCCGTATTCGCCGTACCGCCCTGTTTGCCGAGGGTGACACTGGTCCCATCTCCCTTTGGGAGGTTTAGGGGCAGGGTAGGAGAGGAAGTCAGCTATGTTAAAAGAAATCGTGATTAATGTACAGGAAGAAGAAACGCGGGTTGCGGTCCTGGAAGACAGAGTGCTTATGGAAGTGTACATAGAGCGTTCCCAAAACCAGCGGTTGGTGGGGAACATCTTCAAGGGCAAGGTAGAAAATGTCCTTCCAGGCATGCAGGCAGCCTTTGTGGATATCGGGTTGGAGAAGAATGCCTTTCTTTATGTGGAAGACGCGCAGCCGGCCAGGAATCCGGAAGCAGCCAACCAGCCGGGTCTTAACGTGAATATCGGTGACATTTTAAAGCAGGGTCAGGAGATTATCGTTCAGATCGTCAAGGAGCCCATCGGCACCAAAGGACCCAGGGTTACCACCCATATTACGCTGCCCGGCAGGTATCTGGTTCTAATGCCCACCGTTGACTACATCGGCATTTCCCGGCGCATTGAATCAGAAAAGGAGCGGGAGCGATTAAAGGAACTGGCCGCCCGGGTAAAACCCGAGGGAATGGGTGTCATTGTCCGGACGGTGGCCGAAGGGGTGGATGAGGAAGAATTCCGGCAGGACATTCTGCTGCTCAGCAAACTCTGGCGTAAAATACAGAGCCGGTCCGCCAACAGTTCCGCCCCCAACCTGCTGCACAGGGATTTGGAACTGGTCCAGCGGATGCTGCGGGACATTTTCAGCGAAGATGTGGACCGTCTTACCCTGGATTCCCGCAGTGAATACGAAAAAACCCTGGAAATTTTGGATATGATCGATCCGAAGCTGAAGCTCAAGGTATTCCTGGATGAGCGTGAAAATATTTTTGAAGACTATGGTATTTCTACAGAATTGGAAAAGGCCCTGAAGAGGAAGGTCTGGCTCAAATGCGGGGCCTATCTGGTGATTGACCAGGCCGAAGCCCTGACGGCGGTGGATGTCAACACCGGCAAGTTTGTGGGCAGCACTACGCTGGAGGACACGGTCCTGAGGACCAATCTGGATGCGGCGGTGGAAATTGCCCGGCAGCTCCGCCTGAGAAACATCGGCGGCATCATTATTGTCGATTTCATTGATATGGCGGAAGAAGAACACCGCAACCAGGTGCTGGCTACCCTGGAGGAGGAAATCAAAAAGGACAAAACCAAAACCAATATTCTGGGCATCACCCAACTGGGGCTGGTGGAAATGACCCGCAAAAAGGTGCGCCCATCCCTGGCGGAGGTGGTGCAGAAGCCTGTCCCTATTGTGAAGGCCGGGGGAAGGTTCTTTCCG
>NZ_AWQQ01000103.1 GCF_002607855.1 Desulforamulus profundi | reverse complement strand
CGCAGATGCCGATTAACAGGTCGGGTTTCACCCGGCGGGCGTTTTCGACCGTCCACTGCATGAGTTTGCCGACGCCCTTGCGGTCCAGCACGATAAAGGGTTATCCGCCAGGATTTTCTTTTCCAGGTAGGGCTGCATAAACTTGCCCTCGGCGTCATCCCGGGAAAAGCCCAAGGTGGTTTGGGTCAGGTCGTTGGTGCCGAAGGAGAAGAATTCCGCCTGGGCAGCAATTTCATCGGCCAGCAGTGCAGCCTGGGTACCTCGATCATGGTGCCCACCGTGTAGTGGAAATCCACGCCGGTGGCTTCTTTTACCTCTTCCGCTACACCCTCCACCAGTTGACGCAGGTAAGCCAGTTCCTTTACTTCAATTACCAGGGGAATTTCCACCTCCGGTTCAACCTTGAAGCCTTCCTTTACCAAACGGGCAGTGGCCTGGAAAATGGCCCTGGCCTGCATAGCGTATACTTCCGGCCAGGTAATACCCAGGCGGCAGCCCCGGTGACCCAGCATGGGGTTGAACTCGGACAGGGAACTGACTTTGCGCAGCAGGTCTTCCTTTTGTTTAATTTCCGCCGGGCTGCCGTTGGTCAGTTTGAGGCGGCTGATTTCCACCGCCAGTTCTTCCGCATTGGGCAAGAATTCGTGGAGCGGCGGGTCCAGCAGGCGAATGCATACCGGCAGGCTTTCCATGGCCTTCAAAATGCCGTAGAAGTCCTCTTCCTGCATGGGCAGCAGTTTGGCCAGGGCCTCCGCCCTTTCTTCAATGTCGGTGGCCAGGATCATTTGCTGTACAATGGGCAGGCGGTTCTGGGCCATGAACATGTGCTCGGTACGGGTTAAGCCAATTCCTTCGGCACCAAATTCTCTGGCCTTGGCAGCGTCTTCCGGCGTGTCGGCGTTGGCCCGGACACCCAGGGCACGGATTTCATCGGCCCACTGTAACAGTTCCTGGAATTCCGCAGACAGCTCGGGCTCAATCATGGGCACTTCACCCAGGATGACCTGACCGGTGGAGCCGTCAATGGAAATGATGTCGCCGTCCTTAACAACGATATCTCCAACGATAAATCGTTTGTTTTCGTAATCAATCTTGATGGCTTCGCAACCGCAGACACAGGGTTTTCCCATCCCCCGGGCCACAACGGCCGCGTGGCTGGTCATGCCGCCCCGGGAGGTAAGAATCCCCTGGGCCGCCACCATGCCGTGGATGTCGTCCGGTGTGGTTTCGGTCCCCACCAGGATTACCCTTTGACCCTGTTCATTCAGACTTTCTGCCAGGTCCGCATTAAACACAACGGAGCCGGAAGCAGAGCCAGGAGATGCCGGTAAACCTTTGGCGATCACATCCAATTTGGCGTTGGGGTCGATGCGGCGGTGCAGCAGTTGGTCCAACTGAGCGGGATCGATACGGAGAATGGCAGTTTCTTTACCAATAATGCCTTCTTTTACCATCTCCACTGCGATGCGAATGGCAGCCTGGGCCGTGCGCTTGCCGTTACGGGTCTGCAGCATCCACAACCGGTTGCGTTCAATGGTGAATTCAATGTCCTGCATATCTTTATAATGGTTTTCCAGCAGCGTGCAGGTGCGGGCAAACTGCTGGTAAACATCGGGCATTGCTTCTTCTAATTTGGCAATGGGCTGGGGGGTACGGATGCCGGCTACCACGTCTTCCCCCTGGGCGTTGGTCAGAAACTCGCCGTAGAGAACCTTTTCGCCGGTGGAAGGGTTGCGGGTAAAAGCCACACCGGTACCGCAATCGTCACCCATGTTGCCAAACACCATGGCCTGTACATTGACAGCGGTTCCCAGGTCGTCGGGAATTCTGTGAATCTTGCGGTAAATAATGGCACGGTCATTTTCCCAGGAATTGAATACCGCATAAATGGCTCTGTAGAGCTGTTCCTTGGGGTCCTGCGGGAAATCTTTTCCTGTCTCCTTACAAACGATAAACTTGTATTTTTCAATTACTTCCTGCCAATCTTCGGCAGTCAATTGATTGTCAAACTGGACGTTTCTCTTGTATTTTTGCTCCTCCAAAAAGGCTTCAAATTTGTGATGTTCGATATCCAGCACAACATTACCAAACATTTGAATAAAGCGGCGGTAGCAATCATAGGCCCAGCGGGCATTGCCGCTGCTGGCAGCCAGACCGGTGACGGTTTGGTCATTGAGGCCCAGGTTCAGAACGGTGTCCATCATCCCGGGCATGGATATGACTGCGCCGGAGCGGACAGAAACCAGGAGAGGTCCGCTGGGATCGCCGAATTTCTTGCCCAGGGTTTGCTCCAGCCAGGCCACCTTTTGCTCCACTTCCTCTTCCATGCCCGCGGGGAATTTGCGCCCGGCTATGTAAAACTCTTTACATGCCTCGGTGGTAATGGTAAAGCCCGGGGGAACCGGCAGGCCAATGTTGGTCATTTCCGCCAGGTTCGCGCCTTTACCGCCCAAAAGGCTTTTCATATCAGCTCTTCCTTCAGAAAACGCATATACGTATTTTCTGCTTGCCAATTCAATTCCCTCCTAGTAACTTCTCACATCTCACTTCTCATTTGTGTCGTTCGCCCCGGTAATAAATCTCCAGCACTTTGCTGGCGGTTTCTTCCACAGCCTTGTTGGTAACATCGATGACCGGGCAGCCCACCCGTTTCATAATTCCCTCGGCATATTCCAGTTCCTTCAGAATACGCTCCGGACTGGCATAGTCCGCATGGGATGTCAGGCCGAGGGTTTTCAGCCGCTCGGTGCGAATGACGTTTAACTGCTGCGGCTTAATGGTTAAACCGATGGCCTTGTGGGGCGGCAGGTTGAAAATCTCCTGGGGCGGTGCCACTTCCGGCACCAGTGGAACGTTGGCCGCTTTAATCCGCTTGTGGGCCAGGTACATGCTGAGGGGTGTCTTGGAAGTGCGGGATACCCCTAAGATCACCAGATCTGCCCTGAGAATGCCCCGGGGGTCCTTGCCGTCATCATACTTTACGGCAAATTCAATGGCCTCAACCCGCCGGAAATACTCCTCATCCAGCTTGTGCACCAGGCCCGGTTCCAATTTGGGCGGACCGGAGGTGATCAGCGTCAGGGCATCCAGAAAAGGGCCCATGATATCCACTGTGGGAATGTGATGCTTATCGGCTTCCCGTACCAGAACCTCCCGCAGTTCCGGCAGAACCAGGGTAAAGGCAATAATACAATTTTGTCCCTGGGCTTCGTCCACAATCTCTACAATACCCTGGGGATCATTTACATAGGGAACCCGGCGAATCAGCACGTTCCCACCGTTAAACTGGCTGGCAGCGGCCTTGGCCACCAGTTCCGCCGTCTCACCAATGGAATCGGAAACGATGTAGATCACCGGATTATCGTCTTTCGGCGCAATAATGGTTAACCCCTCCTCAAGACCCTTCTCCCAATTCAATAAAGAGCCTGGTTACGTTGGTCTTAGAAAATCTCCCAGTGACTTCATAATCTTTATCTCTGGTACCTGGAACAGCTCTTACCACGGGCAGGGAATCCACCTCGTGGGTTAACAGCTTGTGGGATGCCAGCCAGACCGAATCGTTTTCCAGGGCCATGTGGACGTTGGGCATGCGGGTCATGATGACGCCCACCGGCAGCTTGTGAATGTCATGCCCACCCAGGGTGGTCTTTAAAAGATCTTTGCGGGACACAACGCCCTCCAGCAAGCCACCTTCCCGGACAACGTACAGGGTTCCCACATCCTCAATAAACATGGTCACCACTGCATCATAAACGGTGCAGTTCTCGGGCACCACAATGGGGACCGATTTAACCTCCCCTACCTTGATGCGGGTGATTTTATCCGCCGGCACCCGGTCCGCGGCTTTGCCGCTGTAAAAATACCCGACCCGCGGACGGGCCTCCAGCAACCCTGCCATGGTAAGAATGGATAAATCGGGTCTCAGTGTCGATCTGGTCAGGTTGAGCTGTTCCGCAATTTGCTCACCGGTGATGGGACCATGCTGTTTGACGATTTCTATAATGGTTTCCTGCCGTTTGGAAAGTTCCATCCCCTCATCCCCAACCTTAAATGTGACATACTAATTGAAATTCAATACCTATAATATATAATATTTTGCTTAAAAAATCCCTACTTTTACGAAACTTTTTGGGTTATTTTTTAAAATTATTTAACCTCTACCACAATCTTGTTAAAATCTGCCACACTCTTACTTAATTCAACCAGCCTCTTTAAAAGGGCCAGGCGGTTGGTTTTGACTGCCTCGTTTTCCACCATCACCATGACACTTTCAAAGAAGGCATTCAGGGGTTTCTGGATACCGGCAATGTGCTGCAGGGCGGCGGCATAATCCCTTTTTTCCAGGAGCGGCTGCACTTCTTTTTGGAGAACTGATAACCGGCTGTACAATTCCTGTTCCGCCGGGTGCTCAAGATAGGCCTCCTGAATTTGCGTGGAAGCTGCATGTTTGGCCAGGCTGTTGGCCCGGTTAAAGGCGGTCATCAGGCGCCGAAGGCCGGCAACTCCCGGAAAGAGGCCACGGCCAGCCCTCTGTCCACCACGTCGGCCAGGTCGTCAAAGCCGGCGGCCAGCACCGCATCGACGATATCATAGGACAGGCCCCTGTCGCTGAGGATGCCCTTGAGCCGCTGTTTAAAGAACTCTTCGATTTCACCGGTCACCCGGGCCAGTTCATGCTTTAATGCCACTTCTTCGCTGTAACCTTGATAAGCCCATTCAATAAGCTGCTTGAGGGAAAGGTGGATGTTCCCTTCAATTAAAATGTGACAAATTCCCAGGGCCTGGCGGCGCAGGGCATAGGGGTCCTGGGAACCGGTGGGCTGAATGCCGATGGCGAAGCAGCCGACAATGGTATCCATCTTGTCGGCCAGGCTCAGGACACGGCCTGCCAGCGTTTCAGGCAGGCGGTCACCGGCAAAACGGGGCAGGTAATGTTCAAAGATGGCCTCGGCCACCGCCGGGTCCTCCCCGTTGCGCAGGGCGTATTCGCGTCCCATTTCACCCTGCAGCTCCGGAAACTCGTAAACCATGTTGGTAACCAGGTCTGCCTTGGCCAGCAGGGCAGCCCGCTGGACTTTTTCCTTTTCCTGTTCGCCGGCCCCCAGTTCCCCGGCCAGGTGATCCGCCAGGGCACCGATGCGGTCCACTTTGTCGGCAATGGAGCCCAATCCTTCCAGGAAGACCACTTTTTTCAGGCCGTTTACTTTGCCTGCCAGGGGCTGCTTCAAATCCTCTTCAAAGAAGAAGGCGGCGTCGGCCAGGCGGGCCCGCAGTACCTTTTCGTTACCGGCTGTAACAATTTCTATATATGCGTTGGTGCCGTTTCTTACAGCAATAAATTTATTTAAAAGTTTTCCATCCTTGTCTAAAACCGGAAAATAGCGCTGGTGTTCCCGCATGGGAGTCACCAGAACCGCCGGGGGAAGTCTCAAATAGTCCGGATCAAAGCTGCCGCAGAGGGCGGTGGGCCACTCCAGGATGTTGGTGATCTCATCCAGCAGGCCTTCGTCCATTTCCACCATGCCGCCTTCGGCGGCGGCCAACTCCTGCACCTGCTGCCAGATGATTTCTTTGCGCTCGACGGGATCCACCAGCACGTAGGCAGCCCGTATTTTGGTGAAGTAGTCCGCAGGATTCAAGATGGACAGGTCTCCGGTGGCCAGGAATCGATGACCGCAGGTATAGCGGTCCGCTTGTAAACCGGCCAGTTCAAAGGGCACCACTTCTTCCCCGAACAGGGATAGCAGCCAGCGAATGGGGCGGGCAAAACGCAGTTCCAGGTCCCCCCAGCGCATGGGTTTGGGGAAATGCAGGCCGGTGATCAGGCCGGGACAAATTTCCGCCAGCACCCGGGCAGTGGGGCGGCCTTCCTCCCGCTTCAGGGCATAAAGGTATTCCACCTGGCCGATGCTGCGCACCACCAGGTCCTCCGGGCTGACCCCCTGGGAGCGTGTAAATCCTAACAGGGCCTTGGTGGGATTGCCGTCCACATCGTAAGCAGCCTTTTGGGCCGGTCCTTTCACTTCCTTTTCCAGAGCGGCTTGATGTTCAGCCACCCCTTTTACGTAAAGCACCAGCCGGCGGGGGGTGCCGCAGGTCTGGATGTCGCCGTGTTCAATTCTCTGCTCCTGCAGGGTCTTGGCGGCGAGTTCCTTTAATTGTGTCAAAGCCGGTCCCAGGAAGCGGGCAGGCATTTCTTCGATGCCAATCTCAAGTAAAAAGTCTTTAGCCATTTACTTTGCCACCTTTCTTTAGCAGGGGGAATCCCAGTTTTTCTCGCTGTTCCACATAGGCCTGGGCACAGGCGCGGGCCATTTGCCGCACCCGGGCAATAAAGCCCTGGCGTTCGGAAACACTGATGGCTCCCCGGGCATCCAGCAGGTTAAAGGTATGGGAGCATTTTAAAACATAATCATAGGCAGGTAGCACCAGTCCCTTTTCCAGGATGCGGTTGGCCTCGGTCTCATACATGTCAAATAAATCAAAGAGCATTTCGGTGTTGGCCACTTCAAAGTTGTAGCCGGACTGCTCCACTTCGTTCTGGTGGTAAACGTCCCCGTAGGTGATGTCGTCCACCCAAAGGATGTCAAAGACGCTGTCTTTCTGCTGAATAAACATGGCCAGCCTTTCCAGGCCATAGGTGATTTCAGCGCTGACCGGACGGCAGTCGATGCCGCCGCACTGCTGGAAATAGGTAAACTGGGTGACTTCCATGCCGTCCAGCCACACTTCCCAACCCAAACCCCAGGCGCCCAGTGGGGGACTCCCAGTTGTCTTCCACAAAGCGGATATCATGCTTGTCCGGATCGATGCCGATGGCCCGCAGGGAATCCAAATAAACAGGGATGACATCATCCGGGGAGGGCTTGAGAATGACCTGGTATTGGAAATAGTGCTGCAGCCGGTTGGGGTTTTCCCCGTAACGGCCGTCGGTGGGACGGCGGGACGGCTCCACATAGGCCACCCGCCAGGGTTCCGGGCCCAGGGCCCGTAAAAAGGTGGCCGGGTTCATGGTGCCGGCGCCCTTTTCAATGTCGTAGGGCTGCTGGATAATGCAGTTTTGTTCGGCCCAGAATTTATTGAGGGCCAATATTAATTCCTGGAAATTCAAAATTCATCTTCCTCCTGTTCTTATTTGGTTGTAATGTGACAAGCTTCAAAATAAAAACTCCCGCCCCTGACAGTACGTCAGGGACGGGAGATGCTTCCCGCGGTTCCACCCTGTTTGGCTGTTTTCACAGCCCGCCTTCATTGTTTGCAGGATTTACTGACCTGATAAACAGGCTTTCCCCCTGCCGCTCGGGAACCCCCGTATTTGGCCTGCTTTTACCGGCTTCCACCGTCCCGGCTCGCTGCAAAAAACGTTCTGCCAAATAACCTTTCCTTCATCGCGAATTTTTCAATTCACCATACCAAAAAATCTACCAAAAGACCGGGGTAATGTCAATAGTTTTAATGTTTGGGAGATTCACCCGGAACCTCATCCTCGGGTATCTCCACCTCGGGCTGCCAGTTATCTTTTTGCTCGCCAAACTCCAGGCGGTAATTATTGGCCAACCCGGCAATGGTGCCCAGGGCGCCCACAATTAACACCGGCGTGCTGGCCATCGCCCCCAGCACCCCCAGGGCCCCCAGCGTGGCGGGAAATTCCACAACGGTATTGTCATCCTTCTTAATTTTTACTTTCGTCTTTTGACCCTTTTCAATAAGCGCCTTAAATTGCCCTACCACCTCATTGCCTTTACCGTGCAGTTTTTCATTCCAGTTTCTGTTTTTCTCTTCCAGCTTAATCAAGGCCTGTACAACATCTCCCTCGGCTGCGTCCAGGGCCTCTTTCGCCTCTTTGTAGCCAACACCCAGCCGGGCACGCAGAAGGTCTATTTTTTCCAATTCACTGGTCACAGAGCATTCCTCCCTTAGTCCTTTGTACTATATATTTGTACCCCTGCCAGGGCTACTTTTATACAATCTATCCAGAAATTCCGTCGTTTTAAGTCTTTTTTCCAGGTTATATTCAATATATGCCCGGAGCAGGGCGCTTAGTTCCTGCCGGAGAATCTCCGGCACTTTAAGTTGATGAAGCTTTGTTAATTTCCAGCGGTAAAGTGTCTTCAGCACTTCCAATGTTCCCCGGTTAAATACCGTGATTTTATTTTCTGCAGATGCGCATGCCTGGCAAAGCAGGCCACCCAGGTTGGCGCTGAAACGAATTTTTGTTTCTGTCAGGGGTTCCCCACAACCGGAGCAGGCATTCAGTTCCGGCTTAAAGCCGGCCAGGCCGATTAATCTGGCCTCAAAGGCCCGCATGGCCATTTCCGTTTCCCCCGCGGCAAGCAGGTGCAGGGTGCTGAGCAGCAGGGCGAAAATGCCCTGGTTGGGCTCTCCTTCTCCCACAAAACCATCCGTCAACTCCGCCACATAGGAGGCTGCGGTCAGCCGGTTCAATTCCAGCCTTACTTCCGGAAAGGCTTCCCGCAGCTCGGCCTGGCTCACCGAATCCAGTTCTCTACCCTGGTGCATCATAAAGGTGGAATAGCAAAAGGGCTGCACAGCCCCCCGCTTACGGCTGTTTGGTTTGGCGGCCCCGTGGGCCACCGCCCTTTGCTTTCCCCTTTGGACAGAATATAAGGTGATAATTTTATCCGCTTCCCGCATATCCCTGGATTTTAAAACAATGGCGTCTAGTTTATAAAGTTTCATCGGGAGACCCTGTCACCTTTCTGAAGTTACTTAGAAAAATATCGTGAATTACGTTATTTTAATCCTATTATAACGTAAATTACGGTATTCTTCGGGACAAAATAATAGCAGATTATTTAGATAACCCCATCTGGTCAGAATCTTGTAAATGATTAAGGCCGCCGTGGTTTTGCGCACTTCTATGACGGTTCTGGAGATTTTAGCCGTTTCTTCTTTCCTTGCTTTGAATTTTCTTGAAATTCTTGTACAATGGTGGAGGGAGGAGATGCGCTTGCGTATTGTTGTTGCGATCACCGGGGCTACCGGTGTACTATACGGAATCACCCTTTTAAAGCAATTAAAAAAAATGGATGTGAAAACCCACCTTATTCTGAGCCGGTGGGCCAGGCGCACCATTGAGCTGGAAACATCCTATACACCGGGAGAAGTGGCTGAACTGGCAGACGTTTTTTATGCTGAGGATGACCTGGCGGCTGCCATATCCAGCGGGTCCTTCCGGCACCAGGGGATGGTGATCGCCCCTTGCAGCATGAAAACGCTGGCGGGACTGGCCCATGGTTACGCTGAAAACCTGATCGTCCGGGCTGCCGATGTCACTCTGAAGGAAGGCCGGCCTTTGATTTTGGTGCCAAGGGAAACGCCCTTAAACGTCATTCATCTGGAAAACATGCTAAAACTGGCGCGAGCCGGGGCGGTGATTCTGCCTCCCATGCCTACGTTTTACCACCGGCCTGCATCCGTCCAGGACATCGTTGACCAGACGGTAGGACGTATTCTGGACCGCTTGGGACTGGAGAACGACCTTGTGAAAAGGTGGACTGAGTGATTACGCCGCTTGTTAAGTGCCTCATGGGTACAAGACAGTTAAGTCGTTCGCTGTGGATAACGGAACGCTCTTGCCAATTCGGAGAGAGTAACCCTTATTTATTAACACTTTGAGCCACGCATTGCGTGGCTCAATTATGTTTACCTTATATTTTACTTGTCGTTAGGAAGCAGCACCCGTGTCAGCAGTGGCATTTTCCCCGGTAGTTTCTGTCTCACCGGCAGTGGTTGTATTGCCCTCGGTACTCTCCTCAGTTGTTGTATCTGTATTTGTATCCGTTGATGCATTCTCTTGCTGAGTTGTCTCAACGGTTTGTTCAATTAAAACGGCCTGGCCTTCTTCATTGGTCACCACTCTTACCGGGGAACCGGCTACCAGATCGGATGCTTCGGCCCTCTGACCGTTAACGAAGATGACGGCATCTTGAGCTAGAACCACTTCGCTGGCATTATCGCCTGTGCCAATTTTCAGCACCTGGTTGCCGTCCACCGTTTCAACTGCCTGAAGTGCATTGGCGTCCTGGTTTTGCTGCTGTTGTTCGGTGAGAACCCTGTCAATAAGAGCGGCAATCTGGGCCCGGGTAATGGAACTGTTGGGGTTCAGCATGCCGCCGGGGCCCCCTTTGACAATTCCTTCGTTATACAGGGCCATGACATAGCCGATATCTTCCGGGGATACTAAAAGACCGTCTTTAAAAGGTAGGCTGGAGGTGTCCACCGGCTCCAATCCCATGGCCTTGGCAACCCAGACCATAGACTGCACCCGGCTGGCCTGAACGCCGGAGTGGAAGCGGTTAAGGTTAATGATTCCCTTGGCTTTGGCCTTAGTTACAACTCCCTTGGCCCAGTCCGGAACATCACTGAGTTCATCCTCTGTGCCGGTTTCTCCGGTGGCTGTTTCCTCTTCGGTGGGCTGCTCTGCAGTGGCGCCGGTTTGTTCCGCTGTACCGATGGTTTCTTCAAGGGTCGTCTCCTGGGTATCCAGAGCGCCCATAACCATGGCAATGACCTGCTCTTCAGTCACGGGGTCCTCGGGGTGGAAACCACCGTCGGGGAAACCGGAAACAACACCCAGCAGTTGCAGCCGTTGAATAGGAACTTGGGCCCAGTGTTTGCCGGTGTCCTTAAAGGCTTTGGCTTCTTTCTTTGCCTGGAACTTTACTGCACGGTCTGCCTTGTTAGATTGCTTGGCCTGAATGGCAGTTTCTTTTTTCTCTTTAACGGTTACATGGTTGCCGCCTTTTTGCACCTGGCTGCCGGAAGGGTTACCGCCTTTGGAGGAGGACCCTTTTCCTTGTCCCGGGGCCGCATCCGCTGCAGCGCCGCCCACCAGCAGAGCTCCTACCAGGGCTGACGTGATTATGGCTGTCCTGAGTTTGCTCATTAAAAACACTCCTTTATCTGGAATTATTTTCTTATGTTCTTTATTACGAAAATTTATCACATTTTGATGGGGTTTGTTCTAGTCCATTTGTCCTATTTTTTAGTCCCAAAAGCAAAAACGGCGAGTCTAAGTTCGCCGTTTGATAAAGCAAGGGATATTAGAGCAGCAGCCAGGTGGCCAGGCCGAAGTAGATGAACATGCTGGTGACATCCATCAGGGTGGATATAAAGGGGCCGGAGGCAACTGCCGGGTCAGCGCCTAAACGATGAATAATCACCGGAAAAAAACTGCCCAGTATGGTGGAAATGGTGATATTAATTCCCAGAGCCAAACCCACAACAAAACCCAGGGTGGGTTGGCCCTGCCACAGCACCGCCACCAGGGCCAGGACCGAACCGCTTACGATACCCACGATAACCCCCACCTGGGCTTCTTTCAAAATGGCCTTCAGCAAACGCCGCTGGTCCACCTCCCCTGTGGCCAGTCCCCGCACCACCAGGGCCAGGGATTGGGTGGCCGCATTCCCCGGGCCACCGGCCATGGCCGTCATAAAAAACGCCAGCGCTGTAACCTTTTCCAGAGTCCCTGAGAAACTCTCAATGACATTGCCTGCGATGAGTCCCCCGAATAACAGACCCACCAACCAGGGCAGTCGTTTGCTTGCCCTCTGCCAGGGGCCGGTCTCCACCAAATCCTGGCCTTCCGCATCCAGGTTGGCCAGCTTCAGGATGTCCTCGGTGGCCTCCTCTTCCAGAACGTCCAGCACATCGTCCACGGTTATAATTCCCAGCAGCTGGTTTTGGTCGTTGACCACCGGGATGGCAATAATGTCATATTTCGCCACCATCCGGGCGACCTTTTCCTGGTCATCCCACACGTTGGCGCTGACGACCCGCCGGGTTACCACTTGCTCAAGCCGGGCGTCGGGCGGGGCCGTAATAAGCTGCCGCAGGGAAATGACGCCCGTTAACTCTGCGTTTTCGTTGATGGAGTAAACGTAATATATGGTCTCAACTTCAGAACCCTCTTCCCGCAGGTGTTCAATGGCCCGGGCGACGGTGATATCTTCTTTCAGGGACACATACTCGGTGGTCATAATGCCGCCGGCGGTATCCTTGCCGTATTTCAGAAGCTCCCGCACATCCTCAGCCTCGGCGTCCTCCATCAGGTTCAGAAGTTGGTCCTTTTGGCTTTCCGGCAGTTCGCCAGAATATCGGCTGCATCATCATCGGACATGTCGTTTAATACTTCCGCCAGCCTCTTGGGCCCCAGGGCCTCAATTAAGGGGGGGACGATATCCCGGTCCAGCTCATACAAAATCAAAGCGGCCCTTTCCGGTCCGGCCGCCCGCATAACACGAACCCTTTGGGCCAGGGATACCCGGGGAAGGGCTTCGGCAACATCTGCGGGATGCAGGTCCTCCAAGCAGTCCCGCAGCTTCTTTTCATTAAGTTGATGTAAGCATTCTTCAACTGTTAGGGTTCTTTCCCCTACGGGCCGCTGCAAATCTGCATCCCCCCGGTTATTCTTCCTCCATAAAGCCGAAATTTCTGAGATCGGCCATCTTGTTTCGCCAATCCTTTTTCACTTTCACCCAAAGCTCTAAATAAACCTTTGACCCCAGCAGATTTTCTATTTCTTCCCTGGCGCGACGCCCCACTTCCTTGAGCATGGAACCACCCTTGCCAATCAAGATGGCCTTTTGGGAATCCCGCTCGGTATAAATGACGGCGTTTATAGCCACCACACCGTTGTTCCTCTCCTGGATCTGTTCCACCACCACGGCCACCGAATGGGGCACTTCTTCACTGGTAAGCTGCAGCACCTTTTCCCGGATGATTTCGGCCATAATGAACCGTTCCGGCCGGTCGGTGACCATATCCGCCGGGTAATACCGGGGGCCTTCCGGCAGGTATCGAATAATGGTGTCGATCAACCGGTCCACATTCTCCCCGTCCAGAGCAGAAACGGGAATGACTTCCGCGAAGGGCAGCAGGTCTTTGTAGCTGTTGATTAAACCCAGCACCGCTTCCTTCTTGACCAGGTCTATTTTATTGATCATAAGAAAAACAGGTGTCTGAATTCCCTGTAGTTGTTCAGCAATGTACCGGTCTCCGGAACCGGGCGGACCGGTGGCTTCCACCAGAAATAACACCACGTCCACTTCCTTGAGGGCTCCCAGGGCAACATCCACCATGTATTCTCCCAGTTTATGTCTTGGTTTATGGATACCCGGCGTGTCAAGGAAAACAATTTGGGCGTCATTTCGGCTGAGCACCGAGTGGATTTTATGCCGGGTGGTCTGGGGTTTGTCCGACATAATGGCAACCTTTTGACCAACCAGTTTGTTCAACAAAGTTGATTTCCCTACATTGGGCCGCCCTACTAAAGCTACAAAACCGGAGCGGTATCCTTCCGGAGTGTTGAGCATGGTTTAATAACCTCCTTGCAAAAAGGTAGTCCCACAGCTGTTTGGCTGTTCGCTGTTGGCTTAAGGGTATTCCTTTGGGGTCTTGCCATCGGCCATCAGCCATCGGCTTTTTTATTCTTTAGCTAAGAGCTGAGGGCTAAAGGCAATACCCCGTAGCATTGTGTCCTTATACTTTTTCCATGTCTTCGGCAGTAAAATAACCTGGAAGCAGTTCCTCTACCGTTTTACTGACATAACCGCCCTTCAGATTCGCCATATGTACCTTGATTTTTCCGCCAAATTCGGATAATACCTGGCGGCAGGCGCCGCAGGGGCTGCAGAGGGTCGGCACATCCGCCATCACGGCGATAGAGTCAAATTCTTTGCATCCTTCCGAAACAGCCTTAAAAACCGCCGTGCGTTCGGCGCAACAGGTAAGGCCGTAGGAAGCATTTTCCACATTGCAGCCGGTAAAAATTTTGCCGTCTTTGGTTAACAGAGCAGCTCCCACTTTAAACTTGGAATAGGGAACATAGGCCTTTTCTCTGGCCTCCCTGGCCATCTCTATAAGTTTCTCCGCTGAGACAGTCATTTAAACACCTCCTTGACTAATGCTGCATTCCTTTGGGGTTAAGTTGATAGCCTTTGGATTATTTCTTTTGATCAGTAGGGGGGCTAACCCCTTTTGGGGAAAAGCTGGATTCTAAAGAAATACTTTTAAGATTTTCGGCCACAACACAAAATATGCTACCATTAAAGCATTGATGGCTGCCAGGAGCACGGCCCCGGCGGCGCAGTCTTTGGCTGTCTTGGCCAGGGGGTGTTTTTGTGGGGAGGATAAGTCCACCACGCTTCGATGGCCGTATTAGCACACTCGGCAGCCAGTACAAAAAAGATGGCAAAAATAACGTCCACCCATTCGGAAGAGGATAAACGCAAAAAAAGGCTCACGGTTACGACCAGCATGGCGGCAACAAAGTGAACCTTCATATTTCTTTGGGTCCGTAACGCGTAAAGGATCCCGGATAATGCATGACCAAAACTTTTTAGAAACCACATTGACGATTAACCTTTCAGTATATGGACTAATACTGCATTCCTTTGGGGTATTTCTTTTGGGTCCTGTTGCTAGCAATTGAATTAAAATACTTGGGCCTAAAGCATTACCACAAAGTCTAACAACAGGACCCCGGGGAATGCCTGAAAGGCTAATGGCCTGATCCCAAAGAAATACCCTTTAGCGTAAAATGTTCAGCCGGTCCAAAATTGCCTCTTCCTTTTCCCGCATAACCTGCTTGTCCTCTTCGGTTTGATGGTCGTATCCCAGGAGATGCAAAGATCCGTGAGCGGTGAGGTAAGCAACTTCCCGTTCAAAGCTGTGTCCGTATTCCTCTGCCTGACGCCGGGCGGTGGGCAGTGAGATCACGATATCTCCCAGCAGATCTTCCGCTTCCTCCTCTTCGGGCATGGCCTCTCCTTCGTTTAAAGCAAAGGATAAGACGTCGGTTACTTTATCAATGCCCCGGTATTCCGCATTTAAACTTCGTATGTAATTGTCGTCCACAAAAATTAATCCTACTTCGGCTTCCGTCGAATAGCCCTCAGACTGCAAACTTTCCATAATCACGGCTTCTACCAGTTTAACCAGGGTGTCGCCACTGTTATTTTTTCCTGCAGATTACTTACGAGAACCGGCATGCGGGTTCTTTCTCCTTTCCATCTCCTGTTTCATGTCCGGGTACTCGATGCGGTTATGGAAAATACCCGAGAGTACCCGTAGGAAACTGTTGGCGATTGCATCCAAGTCTTTGAAGGTCAGATTGCACTCATCCAGTTGGCCGTCCATCAGCCGGTCTTTAATAATTTTTCGCACCAACCCTTCCACCCTGCCTGCGGTGGGGTTTTGCAAAGAACGGACGGCTGCCTCGATGTTATCGGCCAGCATCACGATAGCCGCTTCCTTGGTTCTGGGCTTGGGCCCTTCGTAGCGAAAATCTTCTTCATTCACAGACTCGGTGCGGTCTCCTTCCAGAGCCTTATGATAAAAATAGCTGACCAGGCTTTTGCCGTGATGCTGCTCGATAATGTCAATGATCGGCTGGGGCAATTTGTGCTCCCTGGCCAGTTCCACCCCATCCTTGACGTGGGACGTCAGAATCAAGGTGCTTAACGTGGGGGCTATTTTGTCGTGAGGGTTGTCTTCACCCAACTGGTTTTCAATGAAGAAATAGGGCCGCTTGATCTTACCGATGTCATGATAGTAGGCCCCGACCCGGACCACCAGCGGCTCCGCCCCCACACTCTCAGCTGCCGCCTCGGCGAGATTACCCACTAAAATACTGTGGTGATAGCTCCCGGGGGCTTCGGTTAAAAGCTTYTTCAGCAGCGGGKTKKTYSGGTTKGRMMAMYYCMRCAGTCTGACGGTTGAAGTAATGCCAAAMCTGGTTTCCAAATAAGGCAGGGCCCCGTTGGTCAGGATGGAGGACAGCAGCCCGTTGGCGATGCCCAGGGTCAGGGACGAGGTCACCAGCAGGTACCAGGGGACTCCGGTAATAAGCCCTACAATGGCGATAATCACCACATTGGTGGCTCCCACGTAAATACCGGCCCGCACCAGGTCTCCTCGCTGGCTTAACTTGGAAACACTGTAGACGCCGCTGACGCCGCCTACAAAGCCAACCAAACCAAAGTGAAACTGGTTGCCGGACATAACCCCCAACAGCAGGGCCAGGTTCATCACCAGCAGCAGCGCCAGTCTTGAATCCAGCAAAATGGTGATCAGCATGCCGGCCGCCGCCAAAGGGGCCAGATAACCAAAGAGAGCCCCAAACTCCGGCCACTGGCTCATATTGATGGCCATGACCGCCCGGGACACAATCAGTGTGATCAGACTGATAATACCGATTAGGTTGAGGTAACTGCCATTGCGGTAGATATCCTTATGATGGATATAGGTATAAAGCAACACCACCGCCATTAACAAGGCCACCAGTAATGCCGTGCCAAAAAGTGTGGCAAAGGTATGCTGGGGTCTGGATAAACCGAGGGCCTGCAGTTTTGCGATGTGTTCGTCCGTTACCACATCGCCCTGGCTGATAATTCTTTCTCTAAATTGAATACTCACCCGCACCGGAGGCACGCTCTCGGCTGCCTCCTGCTGCAACAGGCGGTATTTTTCATCATCAAAAAAGGCATTGGCGCGCAGAAAATGACGGACCAATCCCTGACCCAGCAGTCGATAGGGCTCTGAGAACTGCCTGGCTGCAATTTTACCTGCGGCCGCATCCTTTGCCTCCGCCAGGCGGTCAGCCGTAATGCCCTCTCCCTGGTCCAGCACCTCGGTCAGGACAGCGGAAATCCCTTCGGCCAGCTGGTCGGTGTTCAGCGGGTTGCCGGTGGCCAGCTTTTCCAGGGTTTGTTCCGTTAAATGAAAAGGCACCAGTGATTTTAACCGGGTCATTTTTGCAGCCGTTTCGGTTTGTGCGTCTGCCTGAACCGACTTGACATCCTGCAATACCTGGGTAATATCCTGGCGTACGGCGGCGGAAATGCCCTCATTGATTTCCGGCACCCGGGGTACCTTCTCCATAGCCCTCCTACGTTCTTCCGCGGTTTTTTCCTGGTCAACGTAAACCACGCTCTTGGGAGCATAAATGGTGGAAGGAGAAATCTGCCCCACCTGCAGGTTCACCTTTTGGGGGACAAATTCAAAGGATACCAGTAAGGTCATTAGCACGAAAAACAAACCTGCTGCAACATAACGTCTAAAATTTTTGTTTTTGAAAAGATATTTAAGGCCTCTGACAAGGCCTCCTCCGATTTCTCGCCATGAAAGCATAAAATCACTCCCCGACCTACAAAGAGGCCTGTCCTACTGTTCAGCCTGCTGTTCGTAAGCCCGGATAATCTCCATCACAAGGGGGTGGCGCACAATATCCGCCCCGGTCATCCACTGGAAGGCAATGCCCTTGACTCCTTCCAGCACTCTTTTGGCGTCTACCAGACCGGAGCTGGTTCCCTTGGGCAGGTCGATTTGGGTAATATCTCCCGTAATCACTGCCTTGGAGCCAAAGCCCAACCGGGTTAAAAACATTTTCATTTGCTCGGGTGTGGTATTCTGGGCTTCGTCCAGGATAATAAAGGCATCCTCCAACGTTCTGCCTCTCATGTAGGCAAGGGGCGCTATTTCAATCATATTTCTTTCCAGGTATTTTTGTGTGTGATCCAAGCCTAAGATGTCGTACAGACTGTCGTAGAGAGGTCTCAAGTAGGGGTCAATCTTTTCCTGCAAATCGCCGGGCAGAAACCCCAACTTTTCCCCCGCTTCCACGGCGGGGCGGGTGAGAATAAGACGGTTGACTTCTTTTTTCCGCAAAGCATTCACCGCCATGGCCACCGCCAGGTAGGTTTTGCCGCTGCCGGCGGGGCCAATGGCAAAGACAATATCGTTTTTCCTGATATTTTGAATGTAATCCTTTTGGCCTAAAGTTTTGGGCTTAACCTGCTTTCCCCTGGCAGTAACCAGTACAACATCCTTGGCCAAATTGGTCAGAGCCTGTTTGACGCCGGATTTTACGGACCTTAGCACATAATTAATTTCATGCCTGCCAATATGGTTGCCGGACTTATAGTATTCAAACAACTGGGAAAATACTTCTTCCCCCTGCTCCACTTGCTCCGGGGTGCCAATGAGGGTAAGTTCTTCTCCCCTGGCCACCACCCGGATGCCTAAACTTTGCTCAATCAAGTTAATATTTTCGTCCTGTTTGCCAAAAATCTCGGCTGCTGCCTCAAGATCCCCTATAACTACCTTTTGTTCAGTACGTTCGGTCAATCGTTATCCTCCTCAGCTGCCTTGAAGGGTTTGATAATGCCTATATCCTCTACCGTTTCTACAAAAGCCTTTATTCTGACAAGTTCTTCCTCTCTGCCGGTATTCACTTGTTCCAGCCGGCGTTCCATGATCTTTGCCCCCTGGGGCAGCTTGGCGTTCACTTCTTCCAGAGCCTTTTGTTCAGCAATTCTTTTGGCCCCTGCCTGACCATAATTCATCCGTTCCTTGAGTTTTTCAAGGTATTGCACAGTTCTAAGTTCGACGGGAATTGAAAGATTCCTCCATTTGGGCAGACTTTTAACATTCTGCTTCTCTTCGTAATATTGGAACGGGGATTCCTTGGGCCCTGATATGATTATTTCCTT